>NZ_JH601074.1:0-42039 GCF_000245715.1 Paenibacillus sp. Aloe-11
CGGGTTTCGCTGCACCGCGCAGCAGCAGCGAGCATTCACGGCTGCGCCCAAGTGCGAGACAAGTCTCGCAGTAGGCGCACGCCTTGCGTCCGCACGATGCGCAGCTCGTGCGGTGCACCACCCCGCTGCCACAACGGTTGCAGCGGAGTTCATGTGCACGCGCGGCAGAGCAGCGTGCACGTAGTGCGGGAGCGAGGCCAGCAGCAAAGTTGAGCCGGCCTTGCAGATATGCTAGTTGCGCAGCTGAGCGCCAAGCACGCTCCAAACCTGGCGCTGCCTCCGCCAACAGCGCTTCGGGTTCCGGTACGAGCAACTGGCGTCCTGTTAGCAATTCAACCAACTCATCTGCTTGGCGTGCCACACACTGCATATCCAGTTCTTCAATTCCACTGCAGCGTTCCTTTTCTTGAATAAAACATAATGTTCCTTGTATTTCTCGTCTTTCCTCCTCATTTTCTGCACCTGAGATCCAGCCTTGTACATGATCCCAAATGCATATATGGTCTGCTTCTCCAGTTAAAATTCGTTGTCCACCAAAAGGTTCCAAAGACAGCTCATTCTTTAGGTTGGAAAGAATATATCCCCACCATTGCTTATTCCCCCATCGCTTCATATCCGCTAGTTCCTTGAATGTTTCACACAGCTTTGTTCCCCAAGACAATGGAAGCCCTTCTCCTAATAACACCCATCTTTCGACAATATTCTTTTGTCCCTCATTTCGATGCATCCACCATGACATATCTACTCGAATATCCATAGATAATCGTAGATTCCAATGCCCCATATACCTAACCGCATACACTGCAATTTTCATCGTATATCCCTCCCGCCTATCACGATCATTTTTTCTGCCTCTTATCACACCAGATAAAAACAAAAAAGCACACTCCTATGGCTTATAGCCTGAAGTGTGCTTCACATCAATCGAACCTCAACAAGATCCGTACCATCTTGCATATGCAATTGCTTATAAATATTTATATCCGATTTCGAGCCTTGTGTCCACAATTCCCTGTCATTAAGGAACAAGTGGGGTATCTGCCAACGGGTTGGCGGTTCTAAGATCAATAACAACCTGCTTTTCACCGCCTGACTTCGGTAAAACCGGGCCCCCCGGTGAGAAACGACGTGAAATAACTGAAATTTCCATATGGCTATAACGCACCATCCGTGTCAGAATCGGCAGTGTGTCGTCCATGGACTCATCATCCAGTACCGTCACATGCAGCGGCCTCCGGTGTAGCCAAGCAAGTATGCTTAACGAACGCATCACCCATTCCACACGATCTCCGTCATTGGACGTAATCACAATATAGCGGGTCGCACGATGCTCCGGAGATAATGAGTGCGCATCTTCACCATTGCGATAAGCCTGAACCGCCTGTCGTATATACATGAGATGCACGACCGCGGCTCCTAGACCGTATATAAGCAATATCCAAACCAAGTGAGCCGTCACGAAGGTTCCACCTCCTCCTATAGCGACAATATATGCCGTATAACAGGAAGAGGTGTCACGGTTATGTACTGGGTTTCAAAGACTACACTTTACAGCGTAACCCATCCGTATTTGATCGAGTTAATAACCGCTTGTGTTCGGTCGTCAACCTCCATTTTTTGCAGAATGCTGCTGACATGGTTTTTGACCGTTTTTTCGCTAATGAATAAATATTCACCGATCATTTTGTTGCTCTTGCCTTCAGCCATCAAACGCAGCACTTCAGCCTCACGGCGGGTCAACGGATTATTTTCGCCTGCGACAAACTTTACGCCTGCTTCCTTGGTATGACCCTCAGCCATAGCCCCGGTTTCATTCAGGTAGGTCATCCGGCGGAGCTGCTGAATAAGCTTACCCGTTACCTTCGGATGAATAAACGCATATCCTTCATGAACCGAGCGAATTGCGTTAATAAGGGACTCGGCCTCCATATCTTTTAACAGATATCCGTTGGCCCCCTTGCGCAACGTTTCGAATACGTAGCTTTCATCATCATGGATGGACAAGATGATCACTTTGACATCCGGGAACATCTCGCGCAGCTTTTCAGTTGCCTCTACACCATTTTCAATTGGCATATTAATGTCCATCAGAACAATATCCGGTTTCTCTACGTTACAAAATTCCAGCACTTGGATGCCGTCGCCGCATTCTCCGATGACCTCAATGTCATCCTCCATATTCAAAATACGTTTAAGTCCTTCACGGAACAACTGATGATCGTCCGCCAAGAGAACTTTAATGGGTGCATTACTGATTTCTTGATTTTCCATGTTGTTACTCCTTTCCCTTTTCCACGTTGGTTGGGATATGAATCACTATCTTGGTGCCCTGATTCTCAGCTGATTCGATCTCCATTCTCCCCTCGAGCAGTTCAACCCTTTCCCGCATACCAATCAGGCCAAAATGCCCATGATCTTTGCTTTTTTGTTGGAAGAGCTCTGGCTTGAAGCCCAGACCATTATCCTGTACCACGATTTTTACAAGCTGCGCCTGATAGGTAATCTCAACAAGTACATAGGTAGGATAAGCATGCTTGGCAGCGTTGGTCAAAGCTTCCTGAATCAGACGGTAAATGGCTGCTTCCATCGCGGAAGAGAGACGGTGTTCCTTGCCCCTTGTTTCAAAAAGCGCTCTAATCTTCGTTTTTTCTTCAAAATCTTGCACATATTTTCGGAGCGTCGGAATAAGTCCCAGGTCATCCAGGGCCATAGGACGCAGATTGAAAATGACCTTTCGCATTTCCTCAAGACTAGAGCGAACTTGTTTCTTCAAGTCTACTATTTCGTCCTGAACCATCTTAAATTCCTGCTTAGCGATCATTCTTTCCACAATTTCCGTCCTAAGCACTAGATGTGCAAGGAGTTGCGCAGGTCCATCGTGAATTTCACGAGATATGCGCTTACGCTCCTCTTCTTGAGCCAAAATAATTTTGAGACCAATAAACTGTCGATTTTTGGCCGATTCGATGATCCGCGTCACTTGTCCCAGCTCACCTGACAAATATTCCAGCACAACCCCCATCTGTGAACCAATGGTTTCAGCACGCTCGACAGAAGCCTCGACACTTTGGGCCCGCTTTTGCAGATCGTCTCTTCTGGCTTTGAGATACATTTCCTTCTCGCGAAAAATCATCACATCGAGCTGAAGCTGTGTCGCCTTCTCGTAAGCCTGCTTGATATCTTCTTCTGAATAGCGGACAAAGTCACGGCTGACCTCAGTCAGCCGAATGCGGGACCGCCGATAATTCATTTCCAGCTGGTCCACCTTTTCAATCGTTTCCGCCGTTTCCTTCAGGACAATTTGAAGCTCCTGATTTAACGTGACCAGCTCGGTCCGGGCCGTGTCCAATATTTCGAACATCTGATATTTGCTGTTCTCCATCACCTGGATGGCATTTTTAATGACTCGGTCTATGATATCGGCTTGAAAGTCCACAAGTGTTCTACTCCAATCCTAGCATTTCAAGTATATATCATACCATATCATGACTGGAGGGTGATGGTCTTCGTTTCTTGTTCCCATTTTACAGTCATCCCTAACTGCTCAGACACGAGTCTTAATGGGACTAAAGTCCTACCACCTAATACGATAGGTGCTACATCAGTGCTTTGACGCTTTCCGTTTAGAACAGCTTCTTTTTTCCCCACGGTCAAATCCATCAGTACTCCGCCGCGCATAATCGTGATCCGCTGATCGCCTGCATTCCACTTGGCCTGCCCACCAAAAGCATCAAGTACATACTTGATCGGCACATACGTTGATCCATCGCGTGTCATCGGAGCCGCATCAATCGCAGTCGCTGTTCCGTTCACGCTCATTGATTTCTGTCCAATCGTCATCTGAGCTGTTCCTTTTTTGAGTCCTTCAGTGCCAACCGTTCCCGGTGTATTAAAAGAAATATTGTCAAAAGCAACATTGCCCGTTTTAGCACGCTCATCCTGACCCTCGGCTACATTGACTACATAAAGACGCTTCAGCTTCGCCGGATACGAAATATTCAAACCGCTCATATCTGCGTTTATCGTTTTCCAGCCGTTCCAGTCAATCACTTTGGCCAGATCAATATATGCCGTTTTGCCTTGAGCATCCTCCAATTCCGCCCGCAGCCAATTCAGACTCTTATCTCCTCTCACATCAACGGAAATGGATGTGGCCGCTTGTTCCAATGTTTTTCCGGTTGTACCGTTCAGTTGAGCATAAGCATACATTTTGCCACTGCCACTCGTCATGTCGTAGTTCAGCTCCAGCACCTTAGAGTTGGCATGATCCCCATCTCCTTGCACAACGGCGGCTGTCCCGGTAACACCAGCTACATTCGAAGTAAAATCAATCGGATATGAAACATTTTCAAAATTCTCCCAATCACTTGTGCTCTCCCCGCCTGCAGACAGGAAGACAACCGCGCTGAAACCATCATAGCGACCGATGGCATAGCCCGTTTTCACACCCGAGTCCACCGAGTTGACTGTAAGCTCGCTGTCCTTAACGCTTCCCTTAAAGCCGATGGATTCCCACTTGAGAGCATCTGACGTAATGCTGACGCTCTGGCCATCTTTCGTCTTTGCCGTTACAGGTACTGCAATTTTAGCTCCAGCGGCAAGTGAGCCTGTTCCACTTCCTGCAGTCAGTGATGAAATTTCATCTGCTCCAAGCACCGTAACCTTGGTTGTAGCGCTTGCTGAACCACTGGATGCTGTTAGTGTCGCGGTTCCCGGCTTGGCTCCCTTGACAACACCGCCACTCACTGACACAACAGCCGGGTTGCTGGATTTCCACGTCACCTGCACCTTCGAAGTATCGAATGGATTGTAGTAGTTGTCATATCCTTTGAAGGAATAGCTTCCGGTCTGGCCGATCAGCAATGTTTTATTGCCTTTAATCGTGAAGCCTTTAAGCGTTCCTTTGGGAGCAGTGGTATATACACCCACTCCATTCACGACGCTGCGCTGCTCTGTACCGTATTCCGTATTAAAAGTAAGCCCTGCAGTCGTATCTCCCAAATCACGAGTTACCATAGTGGTAGAGCCGCCGCCGTCAAGGTTCATCCCCTTCCAGACGCCAATATCTTGCATCAGCGTTTGCAGCTCGCTCAGAGAGACACCAACGCTGTTCCCGTTCTTCTCAACGGCAATGACATAAGCGTAACGCTTGTCACGGGAATATCCCAAAGCTGTACGCGCACGGGTCCCGCCTATGCTTGTTGTGCTTCGGGAAAACGAGGTTTTCTGACCGTCATTTACTAATATGGTATGTCCACCAATCATCATTTGAAGGTTGGAAGGATCTACTTCACTCCCTGTCGATTTCACACGAAGGTGATAGCTCGTTTCTACTGTCTGTCCCACTGTCAGATGCTCTTTGGCATATTCAGCCGCTTTACCATGAGTACGCAAAATATAGCCATCCTGTGGGACTGTCATATTCAATCCAGCGTTGCTGGAGACTTGCGTAACCACACCATTTTGTACCAACACCTCGGTAGGCGTTGTCGAGCTGTTTTTTGGACGTTCCACTGCCTTCCAAGCAGATGTATAAATATACATAGCATTGGAGTGGCTGTAGCTGCTTCCACTCGTTTCAGGCGTATATGAAGCCTTGTTCATCCCCGCCAAAGAAAAGGATGACCCATCCCCGGCCTTTACTGTACCTTCAAAAGTAAACTGCTCTACCATCGGAGAACCGTCCTTGGTTACAGCAAAGGCATACATGCCTGTTAAATCAGACGGAGTAGACATTAACACACCCTTGGATACTTGTCCGCCAATCGGCGCTCCCTCGCTGGAGGTATTAAAATAATCTCCGTTTACGCCAGCAACCGCCCCGGTTTCTTTTGCCATGCCACCAGTACTCTGACGGGTTGTGAACTGTCCGTTCTTCCCGGTCATGACATCCAGCTTGACGTATGGATTTTGCAAGTCCACCCGAATAATATCAGCCAGTGCTGTTCCTTTGGAACCTTTAAAACGATATTTCATCAAAGTTGCACCAGAAGTAAGGATTTCTTCGCCCAGCTTTACAGTTGAACCGGAGGCTGCACTTGCAATTGGCACAGACATCCAGCCATTTAACGGGATTAGTGCCCCCGTTCCGGCAACCGGTCCTACCCACAATACTCCTGCCAGTGTCAGAACGGCCCATTTCTTAGCGATTCTTCTACCATCCACTTTCTCATTGCCCTGTTTCCTATTACTTAAAAACATTTGGATAATAGCTCCCATCTTCATTGTATTCAAACGGAATGATCCGCACGTGTCTAGCAATAAACAAAAAAAGTCTTCTTATATTAATAGACTTATTATAAAGGCAAAAGTTACGAAAATCCCGTCAACTTATTCACAAAATCGAAAACAGCGAATTGACGAACACGATATAGGCGCAATATAATACGATTGAACTAATAAGTTCAAAATATACTAATCAGTTCAGGTCTATTTTTATAGGCCTATCAGGAGGCTTGAAATCATGAATAAACTCCGGTTACTTACCGTACTCTCTTTATCCCTGAGCATAGCGGTCGCTGGATGTTCCAGTGCGGAGAAAGATGCCGCTTTAGACTCAGCTGCACAGCCAACCGTTGTGCGTACTGCAGTTGTCAAATCCTCTCCGCTCCATACTGCCTATAACTTGTCAGGCACTCTTCAGGCTTATGAGGAGAACACACTGGCTTTTCAAAATGGAGGCACCGTAGCCAGTGCATATCTCACTGTCGGTACTGCTGTACAGAAGGGCGCCGTTATTGCTCGTTTGGATGATGCTGACTACAAGCTTCAGGTGGCACAAGCGACAGCCTCCATCCTGGAAGCGCAGGCTGGTATTGATAACGCACAGGCTAACCTACAGGCTGCTGCCTCTGCGATTCAATCTGCCGATGCAGGTATTACAGGAGCTCGCGCGAATGTCAACAAGGTCAATAAAGGGGCACGTGCTCAAGAGAAACAGCAAGCGCAAGCTACTGTAGATAAGGCACAAAGTGCCTATAATAAAGCCAAGACGGATAGTGAGCGTACACAGAAGCTGTTTGAAGCAGGTGCTGCTACCGCATCGGATAATGAAAATGCTCGCCTGAATGCTACCGCAGCCCTGAAAGATCTGGAGCAAGCTAAGGAATCCCTATCCCTTTTGCTGGAAGGGGCTACAGCCGAAGATCATCAATCCGCCCAGGCTTCCTTTCAGGATGCACTTGCAGGTAAAAGCAAAGCTCTTGCTGCCAATGAACAGGCTGCGGCTGCCAAAAAGCAAGCCCATGCCAACTATGAAAAAGCCCTTGTTGCCAAGGGGCAGGCAGAACTTGCACTTTCACGCACCCGTCTAATTGCTCCTGTGAACGGTGTTATTTTAGGCAAGAGTGTGAATACAGGTGACTTGGTCGCTTCAGGCCAGACCGTCTATCGCATAGGGTCCATTGACCGTCTCAAGGTACTGCTCCCGGTACCGGACAGTGAAATCAAAGATTGGAAAAAGGGACAATCAGTGAATGTGATGCTATATGAAGAAAGCCGCCAAGGCACGGTTTCCAACATCTATCCTTCAACCAGCACTAATACAGGAATTGTTAACGTAGAGATCGTTATAAACAATCCACAGCAAGACTGGCTGCCTGGCCAGGTCATTAAAGCTGCTCGACAGGTGACAGACAAGAACGGCATTCTTGTTCCCGCTGAAGCGGTCATTAACACGGGGAGTGAGCCCTTTATTTTCAAAGATATTAAAGGAAAGGCTGTTAAAACAGCTGTAAAGCTCGGTGATCAGGTTATAGAAAACCAATTGCAAATCGTATCAGGCCTTCGTGAGGGCGAACGTATTGTTATTAAAGGGGCAGAAAATCTTTTTGATGGGAATCCGATTAAAGCGGAAGAAGGCGGCCGCCCATGATTGAATATTTCGTAAAAAAGCGAAAAATTACATTATTGTTTTTTGTTATGCTTGTTTTAGTCGGAGCTTTTGGATTTTTCCAATTACCACAGCAGGAAATGCCAGATGTCACCATACAAAATGCTATGGTAACAACAGTCTATCCTGGTGCTTCACCGCAAAAAGTTGAACAAACCGTAACCAAGGAGCTGGAAAAGCGCATCAAGGAAGTAGAAGGTGTTAAAACGATTACATCGACTTCCGGTAACGGATTCTCCTCTATTTTAATTGAATCCAAAAATGGAGTTGATCCACAAACGGTATGGGATAATATGCGTAAAAAAGTACAGGATGCGCAAGCGGATCTTCCCGAAGGTGCTGAAGTACCTGTTGTGAATGACAAGCTAACCAGTTCGTTTATCGGCTCCTATGCCCTGGTAGCTGACTCCCCTGCACCACTGTATCGGCTCAATGATTTGATCACAACGTGGAAAGATCAGCTCAACACCATACCAGGTGTATCCAGTGTCAAGTTCAACGGCCTCCCTGACCAGGAAGTGCGTGTCCAAATCGATAATCAAAAGCTTCAGCAGTACCATCTGTCGTGGGGACAGGTCGCACAAGCGATCCAGTCCCAAATCGATCGGATTCCGACCGGTGATATTGAATACAACGGACGCACCTTTCAACTCATCGTCCGGGAAACCCAAAAAGCCGAGGAATTAAATCAGGCCATTTTGACTCGTACTGAGGAAGGGGCGCCCGTCTATTTGCGAGATGTTGCCACTACCGAGCTGGCACATGCCGAAACGGAGTACTTTGCCTATGTAGGAGGAAAGCCTGCCATTACGCTAAGTATTGGAGCAGAAAAGGGCACAGACGTCCCGCCTATGAACGAAAAGGTCAATGCGAAGCTCAAAGAACTGGAGAAAACACTTCCTGAAGGTGTTCGTCTTGAAACTCTTTTTGCACAAAAGGATCAGGTAGATCATATCTTCGGCGATTTGAAACGCGAGACGATTCTGGCAATTGCAGCTGTGATTCTCGTTTGTATGCTGGGCTTGAATTTGCTTACCTCTGCTTTTGTCGCACTGGCGATTCCGATTTCGGTTGCGATTGCCATTATCTTTTTGCCTATGTTCGGTATTACACTGAATCAAATCTCCGTTGTTGGTCTGATCATTGTCCTGGGCATACTTGTTGATGACGCCGTAGTGGTCAATGATAATATTGAGCGGAGACTTACAGAATTAGGGGAGTCACCCAAAGATGCAGCTATTAAAGGTACCAAAGAGGTGATGCTTTCGATTTTGGTTGCCACACTGGCTACCATCTCAGCCTTTGCTCCACTGTTGTTTCTACCCGGAAATGTAGGGGCATTCATCAAGCCTATTCCCGCTATTGTTTCTCTGACCATGCTTGCTTCTATGGTTATGTCACTCACCATTATCCCAATTTTCCGGGAATGGTATGAGAAACGCAGGCAGACTCGGCGGCCTCAAGGTAAAACGAAGCCTGCAGGCTTGTTGGGCCGGCAGATTCAGTCTTTAAACAAGCTGTACTCACAAAAGCTGATGCCCAAAGTCATTAAGCGTCCCTTGCTGACTGCAATGGCAGGACTCATGCTTGGAACAGCTGCTTATGGATTGGTTCCTTTCACCTCAGTTGAACTCTTTCCAGAAGCAGAGGACCCTCATGTCGTATTAAAAATAAAAATGCCTATAGGCACCTCCGTTATAGAAACAGACCAGGTCGTCAAAGACATTGCAGGCTGGATAAAGAAGCAACCCGAAACCTCCAAGGTCGTTTACAGTGCCGGAGGAACTGCACCGCAACTATTCAGCGACATTAACAGTTCGGGCGGTGATATTAGATATGATGAGACTGTAGGACAAGTTGCTATTGTTGGCAAAAAAAATATTTTCGATCTCAATAAGACAGTCAATGCTTGGGAACAGCATGCTAAAAGATCCTATCCTGAAGCTAATGTGACGATGTATATTCCTCGTCTTGGAATCCCGGTGGGTAAGCCCGTCTCTATTCGGATTTCAGGTCAGAACCTGAATCAGCTACAAAACCTTGCCCAAAAAGTAAAAGAGCAGATTGCCACAGTAGAGGGTACGACCGGTGTCATGGATGATATAGGAATTGAAAGATATGCACTGGATTTGCAGGTTAACAAGCAAGCCATGGACCAATACCTGGTAAGCTATACAGATCTGACTCGTACCCTGCTTTTATTAAAAGAAGGGGCTAAAGTCAGCCAATTTGATACAGGAAACGATCTGGTGGATATTAAATTGTATTTGAATCATGACAACGAGGAGCCTAGCACGCTTTTCCAACAATTAAGTGTAGTCAATTCAGCCGGTGCGCAGATTCCGTTAAACCAGCTCGTACAAATTAAGCCTTCATTTGCTATTCAGCAAATCAAGCATTACAATATGGAGCGGACGATTACGGTAGAAGCCGACTTGAACGGGCGAACTGCAAGCGAAGCAATGGTGGATGTAGAAAGCAAACTGGCACAAATGAAATTCCCTGAAGGCTATAAATGGGAGGTAGGCGGCGAAACATCCGATCAGTCCACCATATTCGGGGATTTAGGGAAGCTGGCAATCGTTGTAGTCCTGCTCATTTTGCTCTTGATCACTATGCAGTTCTATTCGTTGTCCATCCCTATTATCATTATGACGACCGTATACCTGGCAGCAGCCGGCGGCATTATTGGTATTTTCTTAACTGGCATGCCTATTGGTTTTATGAGTATCATGGGGATTATTGCACTCGCAGGCATTGTTGTACGGAACGGTATTGTGTTAATTGAATTTATCGAGGATGCCCGGCATGAAGGAATGGAGCTAAAAGAAGCTGTGATACAAGCAGCCACTGCCCGCTTTAGACCCATTTTATTGACTTCTCTGGCGGCCATTGTAGGAATGATCCCGTTAGCGCTGTTGGGAAGTCTTCTCTTTAAGCCACTGGCCTTTACCGTCATTTTCGGTTTGCTATTTTCAACCTTGTTAACCTTGTTTGTCGTGCCGTCCTTATATATGATTATGGCCAAGTTCAAAATGCACCGTCAACTCAAAAAAAAGCAACACACGGTTATCACACACGACCAACCTTTGTAGAAGATATGGAGTAAGACGGCGGGCTCTCGGATTGGCCCCTAGGGGGTAGTATGTATGGAAAGCAAAAAAAATGATATTCTGCAGGCAGCCATTAGGCTGTTCTCCAGAAAAGGCTATTATTCAACATCTGTTGAAGAAATCGCCAAAGAAAGCGGGATGGCAAAGGCATCCTTTTATAAATATTTTCAGAGAAAGGAAGAACTGCCTCTGGAAATGTGCATTATCCTGGAGAAAAATATTGAACAGGATATCCGGGCACTTTACAGTAAACCTGATCTCACTACTCATGATAAGCTGCACGACTTTATTGTACTCTATTTAAGAAATCTTGTTAAAAATAAAGTATATCTTATGATGGATCTTCCTGAGCCATCCATGCTCATTTTTCAGAATGAACAGCTCAATGCCGCCTTCGAACAACATGAATACAAGTTGTATCAATGGGTATACGACTGCTTGATTGATGTTTTCGGAACCGAGATTGAAGATTCTGCATGGGATATCACTTTTGTGCTCAAAAGTATTGTATTGGAATATATTCGTTTCTTTGCTGAACGGATGAACGATGAAACGATTGAGCATCTTACGCAATTCATCATCTTCTTATCCAATTCTTTAGTTGCCAGCCTGAAGAGTACTGATTCGGTCTATCATTTGTGGGGCAGTCCAGGCTGGTTACCTGAAAGCACTATAAGCAATCCCTTCGATCAGGGTCGCCAGATCAATGTCCTTCTTCACTCTCTGGAAGACAGCATACTTCTGTCTTCATGGAGTTTGGAGGATAAGCAAGAGTACCAGCAAATTTCCACTCTACTAAAGGAAGAAGCTCTGAAAGCGAGCCCTCAGAAAGGGCTCTTAAAAGCTCTTTTTTCGTATTTGGAGCAGCGTAAGGAACTGCAAAAGGTTTGCCATTTACTCAAAAATTTATTAGACCTTGCACCGGAATCGGAATAATAGCCAACCATTCGGTGCAGTTAAAACAGATTTTCAGACGCCGATAAAGTAAATTTTGCTGAATCTGCTATAGTTAGTCTGCGAAACATAACTAAAAAAGACTGTCTCATGTAAATGAGCAGTCTTTTTTAGTTTATTGCTTTTATTTATAACATACGAGAAACTACAGACCCGCTTGTTCTTTCAATGTTTCTGCCTTGTCTACACTCTCCCAAGGTACATCCAGATCTGTACGGCCAAAGTGACCGTAGGCAGCCGTTTGCTTGTAGATTGGACGACGCAGATCCAGCATGCGAATAATACCTGCTGGACGAAGATCAAAGTTGTTGCGGATCAGTTCAACCAGTTTCTCATCGCTTACTTTACCCGTACCGTATGTATCCACGTTAATCGAAACCGGCGTAGCTACACCAATGGCATATGCAAGCTGAATTTCTACCTTGTCTGCCAATCCCGCAGCCACAAGGTTTTTTGCTACATAACGAGCAGCATAAGCAGCGGAGCGGTCCACTTTGGTCGGATCCTTGCCGGAGAATGCTCCCCCGCCATGACGAGCATAACCACCGTATGTATCAACGATGATTTTACGACCTGTCAGACCTGCATCTCCTTGAGGTCCACCAATAACAAAGCGTCCCGTCGGATTAATGTAATATTTGGTTTGCTCATCCAGCAATTCAGCAGGAACAACCGGCAAAATAACCTTTTCCTTGATGTCTGCTTGAATTTGCTCCAACGTCGTATCCTCTGCATGCTGTGTAGAAACCACAATGGCATCAATACGAACAGGTTTGCCATTCTCATACTCAACCGTTACTTGCGTTTTACCGTCTGGGCGAAGGTAATTGAGTGTTCCATCCTTACGCACTTCAGACAAACGTCGTGCAATACGGTGAGACATAGCAATAGGCAAAGGCATCAGCTCAGGGGTTTCATTCGTAGCAAAACCAAACATTAAACCTTGGTCCCCTGCGCCAATGTTTTCTGTTTCTTTATCCACTTCAGCAGGATCACGGCTCTCCAAGGCGGCATTAACACCTTGAGCAATGTCCGGAGATTGTTCATTTAAAGAAGTCAATACAGCACAAGTATTGTAGTCAAAGCCATACTTTGCACGTGTATAGCCAATTTCCTTGATCGTGTTTCGTACAATGGATGGAATATCCACGTATTCCGATTTGGAGCTGATTTCACCAATGACGAGAACGAGCCCAGTAGCTACCGATACTTCACACGCTACCCGTGCATTAGGGTCATTAGCCAAAAAGGCGTCCAATACAGCATCGGATATCTGATCGCAGATTTTATCTGGATGCCCTTCTGTTACAGACTCGGACGTGAACAAATGACGGCCCTTTACAGACATGAACTTCAACCTCCCATAATTTAAATACATGAGGATTTATATAGAAATCCTGACATGATGATGGTATTATTCAGGGCACCTTCAAGCCAGCATATGACAGGAAGATATCTTTTCACCTGATTAACAAAAAATGAACCTTTTCCGGTAGGAAAAGGTTGCGTACAAGCCTCAAATGTCATGATATCCTATTTAAAACAAGGTGTCAATTCATATCGCTTAATTACAAGCTTCGAAGTCGGAATAAGTTTGCATGTGAATCATTTTTGACTCACATGCAAACAGCTTCACTTCACAAGTTACTACGTTTATGGAATTTGTAGAGATTATTGTAATTTATAAGGCACCAAATTCAGATAAGCTACGCTCAGCAGATTGTACCAATCGCTTCGTAATTTCACCGCCCACAAAACCGTTTTGTCTTGAAGTCAAATCTCGCCAGGCCACATTCCCGGTTCCCGTAAACTCCCCCAATTCCGCAGCGAATTCACTGTCAGCGTTGGGATGTATATGTGCATATTGAGGGTTATAGACAGGAAGTCCAAACTCAGCAGCGATCTCATACTTCAAATCATGTAACCTGGCACGGCTTTCGGGAATTAATTGTCTTTGACCTCTTGACGCCATCGTACACACCCTCCATTACATCGTATTGTCTTTCATGAGGTTAGTGTGCAGCGATTAGAGTTCAATTAGCCAAGAACAATTTGCTATCCCAAGCAGTATTTACGAACAAGAGCAGTTTACTGTACTGTATAACCGCCTCGCACCATAACGACCAGGCCAAACTTCTGACCTTCTTTTACCTGAATACCTCTTCCCTCTCTAGGAAAAGATAATAAATGATTTTTTTCAACAGCCTGATTATGAACAATTTCCGTTCCAGAAGTAATATCAATAGCACCGCTGGCATCCATACTATACACAACAGCATACCCATTACGTAAAATAAATTCCGCTCCAGCTTTGGCAATCAGCTTTTGGCCAGGCTTTACATCAACAACCTTCAATTCCTCGGTCTGTTGCACCGTTGTAGAAGCTTTGCCTGTACTAGAAGCTCCCGAAGTTGTTGTATTAGAAGTAGCATTTTGGGTGGGAGCTACAGAAGTAGTCGTTTTACTATTAGTGCTACTTGCCGATTCTCCACCTTTGATTGCCTGAGCAATTTTCTGGTCAACATAGCTTTTGGTTACGACTGGATCATCAGCTGTACCTGGTTGTCCAGAGCTGGAGGCCCCATTGACTGAGTTGTTCATTAAGGAGCCTGCAACAATTCCTCCTCCAAGTAAAACTGCAGCCAACGATACTTTGTAGCGTGATTTCATGCTGATCCTCCTACAGCAGGTTCATGCCTCTGTAAAAATAATTATATATTAGTATTGTTGTTAGCTTGCTTTAAGAAGAAGCGCCTTGCATAACCCACGGTTTATTATAAGCCATCTTCAATGTATCAATGCTCGTAACTATATCTTCAGCTTGCTGTTCAGCAGTGGTTACTTTCAGATTAGCCTCATAAACCTGAAGCTCAGTAGCCAAACCTACATCAAATTGCTTTTTAGTCATATCTGCTGCGCTTCTAGCACTCACCAAACCAGCTTGAATTTGAGAATACTGACTTTCCAATCCTTTGATGTTGTTGTAGAGCGTTCTTACAGCTTCTTCAAGCTGTCTCTTTGTACCCTCTGTAGCATACTGAGCTTTCTCAACATCAAGTTGTTGAGCTTCGTATGTCGTTCCTTGAGTATTAAAACTGTAGAGCTTCAAGCTCAATTCAGCTAAATCCACTTTTTGCTCACTTAACCAAATAGCCGTGCTGCTGGTAAGTACTTGGCTTACCTTAGTTTCCACATTATCTTTGAATTCAGAATAAACAGGTTTATCCTTCAATTCGTAACGCTGTTCTGGCTTGTAACCAATCAGTTGATTCAAAGATACATAGGCGCTATCCAAGTCTTTTTTAGCCTTGTCTAAAGCAGCTTGATTTTGAGTGAGTTGATTGGTTGCTTGAGTCACCTCATAATCACTCGACATTTGATTATCTCTTTTAATTTGTGCAACTTTCAGCTTGCGCTCAGCATCCTCAATATTCAAAGCAGCCAGTTTAACGGCATTTTGCTTCTGAAGAAGTTTGTTATAAAGATCCTTTACATTGTATTCAATACTTTCTTTGGTCATATCCAGGTTCTTTTTGGCAGCCTCATAATTAAGGTTGGTTTGAGCATAACCTTTGAAAGCTTTATCTTGTGCTTCATCACCTGCTTCGGCAGGAACAAAGTCAATATTTTTACCTGTTTCCTTCATAATCTTTCCAGCTTGATCGATATTCAGTTCTCCTGTTTTAACCGAGGTACTATCAGCTATAGCCAGTTTAACTGCAGCATCATAGGTCAAAGAATCGTTATAGTATGTGTCATAAGTAACTTTAGTCACGGGAGCTGTGAAAGGTTTACTGGACAAACTATCTCCAGTAGTGCTTCCATTAGCTTGATTTGAAATAGTTACTGTTCGTGTAGTCTGATTCCAATCTACTTTGGCGCCTAATGATTGGCTGACAAAACGCAAAGGAACGAATACTTGACCCTTTTGAATTTGAGTTGCAGCATCCAGTTGTACAGGCGCATTATTCTTATAAGCAAGTTTTGAACCAACATTTAAAGCTAACGTGTCATCATTTTTGGATGCAGTTACTTTTTTAGCTTTGCTATCCCACTCCACTTGTGCTCCCAAGCTTTCAAAGACGCCGCGAAGAGGCACTAAGGTTGTATTTTGACTAACTACTGGAGACTGTGTATATTGCTGAGTTACACCGTTAATAATAACCTTTATATCACCTGATTGAGCACCTGCAAGACTGGCAAACGTAGAAGTAAAAGCCAATGTGGACAGTAGTGCCACTCCAAAACGTTTCATAATTTCTCTCCTTTGTCAATAAGGCTAATAAAAGAAAAGGGCTCCAAAAGGAACCCTCTTCTCATCTAATTCAGTTAACTCAAAAGAGCTACTCTTAAATTACTTGTTGTTTTCAACAGTAACTGTTTTTGCAGTTGCATCGTAGTTGATGGATGCATCCAACGCTCTACCTACCCAAGAGATTGGCAGTACAGTACGGTTTTTGTTAGTTACAGCTTTAACGTCCATACGAATCACAGAACCGTTAACAGTCAACAGGTTTGTGTTCAGTTTGATTTGAGCAACAGTGCTACCTTTGATCAGGGTAACTGTGGAAGTTGCTTTGTCAAACAGGATGTTTTGTGGGGATACACCCAGAGCTTCAGCAGCATAACGTACTGGCAAGTAAGTGCGTCCGTTTTCAGCATAAGGAGCTACTTCTGCTGTTTTAGTTTGACCATCTACAGTGTAAGAAGTGCTTCCCAGTGTGAAGACAGCTTTAGTGCTAGTAGCACCTGGAGCTGGAGTTCCAACAGTTGCGATTGCTACTTCAGCAGCTGCAGTGTTGTTGTCTTTCCAGTTTTGAGTGTTGTCAGTTGCGCCTTTGTATGCAGTGTAAGAAACTGCGCTACCTTTCAGCTTAGCAACGACGTCGCCTTGAGCTACAGTACGGTCAACAGTCAGCTTAGGAGCCGAGATTGTGATTGTACTTGGAGTAGCACTTTCGCTGTCGATGTAGAAGCTCAGACGGCCTTTGTTGCTTTCGCCGTAAGTATCAGTAGATACGCTCTTCACTTTAACGTCACCAGCTGTAACTTTTACTTCTGGAGTAGAAGCAAAACGTACGCCTGTTGGCAATTCCAAGATTACTTCACGGCTACCGTCTTTCTTAACGAAAGCTTCTTTAGCAGCTTCAGTGATTGTGATATCGCCAACTTGTTGGTCGCCCAGACCGATTGTCAGGGTTGGTTTGGAAGCAGCAGCCAAAGTAACTGCTTGTTTCACAGTTGCAACCTTAACAGTACCGCTCAGACCTTGGCTACCACCAACTTCAACGTTCAGATCGCCAGAGAAACCTGGTTGTGTAGCAACTTCAACGTTTTTCAGTTTCAGGGTACCAGCGTCAGTTGTGCTGTTAACGTTTTTGAAAGTCAGTTTCAAAGTACGTTTGTCAGAGTCAGTGTAAGAAACATCTGCTCCACCCAATCCGTTAGTGTTCTCCATAGAACCTACGAAGTTACTTCCTGGGCTGTTGCTTTCGAAAGTAGACTGCCAACGAGCACCTTCAGGCAGACGCAAAGTTACAGTACGTCCATTAACAAAAGATTTAGCAACAGTTTCTTTAATTACGATGTCGCCAAGTTTTTGTTCGTCATGACCTGCAAGGATAGTTGTTGGAGTAGCAACAGTAACGCCACCACCGATTTGACCATAGCTACCAACTACGAGGGAGCTAACGTCAGTTGTTGCGCTACCGGAAATGTTAGCTGTAACATCGCCTTCTTTAGCACTAGTTTCATCATCAACATAGAATTCTACAGGCAATTGGAAAGATGTTTGTTTAGTGCTTGGGTTCTTCAAGGACAAAGTCAAAGTGTCGCCGTCAATTTTAGTGATTACATCACCAGAAGCGATATCACCATAAAGAACGGTTGCATTACCAGCAGTGTTCCATTTGAAACCACTTGGCAATTTGAATTTAATGTTGTTGTTGTTAGCCAAAGAACCAGCAGTTTCTTCTTTAACTTTCAAAGTTGCAGTGAAGTTTTCTTCGCTGGAAACAGTATCAGCTACAGACAAAGATACTTGACCGGAAGAAACTACGTTTGCAATTGTTACTTCGCCGCTAGTCAAACCGCTTGCGGAAGCTGCATCAATAGCAACTTTCACAGGTCCGTTGCTAGGTCCAGTAACGTTAACTTTACCGAAGTTCAGGTAAAGATCAGCACTATCTTTGGAGTTGCTGAAATTCAAAGTTATTTTTGCAGAGTTGTTAGTCAACTTAGTAACTTCTACTGCATTAGCGTCATTATATCCAGTAGATGGAATGTTTTCTGCATCATCGTTATCTTGTGCATCCAGGTATACACCCAAACCATAAGTAGAGTCAGTAGCAGTGGTTACGCGACCAACACCATTATTAGCACCAGAGAATTCAAAGCCTTTTGGCAATGTTACTGTGAAAGATGCGCCAGCAGCGATAGAAGCTTGGCTAATGCTAACTTTTGCTCTACCCAATGTAGCATTGGATTGTGCACTGGAGCTAATGCTAGGAGTGCTCAGAGATTGGTAGCTAGAAGCTGCATGGATTGCAGTTGGTGCAGTCAATGCTGCGATTGGAGCTGCTACACCAGCAACCAATGTTGCTGTTGCCAGCACGTTGATCATTTTTTTATTAAACTTTGTCATAACCTTTTTTTCTCCTCCTTGAATATAAACAGAAATATTATTTTTGTCTTTTTGTCGGATCTTGTCACTCATCAGTCGTTACACCTCCTTTCCGAGCTTTATGAGAACCCTTATAAAATGATATCTGTGACAATATCACAGAAGCTTGGAATCTAGTTGAAAGAAAGCGTCCATTTACGACGTACTCCAGTATTATACAATGTGATAACAATGCAGTAAAGATTTTTTTTAGCGAATTTTGTCTTTACACGCTTTTGTACCCCTTTGTTTCATACTCACCCAATTAGACGTAGCATAGGTTTAAAAAGTTGCGTCAGTTTCAAAAAAAATTTTATTTTTTTTTGATTATGTATTCCGCTTTCCACAGTCATAATTATACTATTAAACCTGTTCCTCCGTCATCCTACAACTTTTACCTTATCAGCCTTAAATGTACAAGGGTTATCCCCATGCGTTAAAAACAGCTTTATTAGAGTATATTCATCGAGAAATATCCATAGAATATATAAAGAACATAAAAACTATAGATTCCCTTGAAATCAAATACTCTAAAACACTTTAAGCAGTAGGTAATGACGGAGTAACAGTATTTATTTTGAATATTACAAAAACAATTACTTCACTATGTTAACCTTCGCACCATCTGTAAGCAGACTTATACCTTTAACGGCAATAGTCTGTCCTTCAGTAAGCCCTTTGGTTACTTCAACCTGTTTGGCGCTTTCCTCGCCTGTTTGCACCTCTACCCGCTTAGCCGTGGATCCCTCAACTACATACGCATACTTTTTCCCCGCCTGCTCCGTAATTGCATCCTGCGTTACGAGAATATTGTGTGCAGCTTCTGATTTCATGTAAACAGTCACTACCATGCCAGATTTGAACTCGCCAGAAGGATTGGGGACTGATATTTCGACAGGATATGCCTTAAGATCATTATCCATAACCGGATTGATCGCCGTCACTTTAGCCTCAATTCGCTTGCCCAACGAGTCTATCCCTACAGTTACAGTGGAGCCTACGTTCAGCTTAAGCAGATCCTCTTCAGATACATTTACCTTGGCAAGGATCGGATTGGTGTTTGCAATTGTAGCTACAGCTGACTGAGGGCTGACCATTTGCCCTGTTGTACCTGCGACTACCGAAATAGTGCCTGACATTGGGGCTCTGACGACAGCGTCGACAAGCTGACTACGTGCCGTATCCAAAGCAGCCTTGGCCTGATTTACCGAAGCACGTGCTACATCAATACCTGTTTTTTGCTGTGCCAGGCGCAAAGATTTTTGAGCGTTACTGTATGTTGTTTGAGCACTTTCCTTGGACGTTTGCGCATTATGAAGTGCAAGCTGAGCGTTTTCCAGCGCTGTTTGAGCTTTTCTATGCGCTATTTGAGACTGCTCTAGTTCAGATTGCGAAACAGCACCTGCACTAAACAACTGCTGATTTCGAGTTAGTGTACTTTGGGCATCACGCACAGAATTCTGAGCATCTACCAGAGCATTCTGAGCCTGTGTAATAGCATTGTCTTGCTGAACAAGTGCACTTTTAGCTTGGTCTACACTCGTTTCACCCTGCTGCACCGATTGTGATGCTCCAGACTCAGCCTGCTTCAAATTAGCCAGTGCAACCTGATAGGATTCTTGAGACTGCGTGATGGAATCCCGAATGTCTTTCTGATCAATCGTAAACAAAACATCGCCTTTGTTAACCTTTTGCCCTACCGTCAAATTAATGTTCTGTATTTTTCCGCTAATTTTCGGGGAAACCTGAGCCGTATCTTTAGGCGCGAAGCTGCCTACAATCCCTGTTGAATCCGCCAGACTGCCCTTAGCTACTTTCGCTACCTGGATCGGAATTGCTTTTTGGGCAGCAGGTGAAGCAGCGGGGGCCTCTCCCCCACCGCAGCCTGCCAATGCAACTGATAAAAGCAATGTCGTGGCAATCAGAGCACTTTTTTTATTCATTATATCTCTTCACCTCATTATTAAATGTGAACACTCTTTTGTTGCAGCTTTGCTTCTTCTTTGAGTTGTCTCTTTGCTTGTCTTTTCAATTTACGATTTTTACGCTTTTCAATCATATTATCCAAAATAACATAGACAACCGGAATAAGAATCAATGTAATCAAAGCAGCAAAGGACAACCCGAACACAACGACAACTGCCATAGGTGCTTGTGTTTCATTACCATCTCCTGTAGCGAATGCCATTGGAAGCAAAGCAAGTACGGTAGCAAGTGTAGTCATCAAAATTGGACGTAGCCGCTCAGATGCTCCATGAATAATGGCTTCATCCCGATCTTGGCCTTCTTTACGGAGCTGAATGATGAAATCAATCATAACAATGGCGTTATTCACGACCAAGCCGACGAGCATAATATAACCGGTTAGGGCCGATACGCTAAGACTAGATCCTGTGACAACCAAACCAATAAGCACACCTATTAATGTAGGTGGAACCGAAAACATAATAACAAACGGTGTAAGCAAGGATTCAAACTGACCCGCCATAACCATATAAATCAGTACTACAGAAAGCAATATAGCTATTCCCAGATTTATAAAGGACTCCATCATTTGCTCATTTTGACCGCCACCCGTATCTGCACTGTAGCCTTCTGGGAAGTGAGTACTCTTCAATAGAGCATCTATTTTTTGATTAATGGTAAGAATGTCCCCTGTTCCATCAATATCAGCAGTAATCTGCACTTGACGCGTTTGGTCTTCACGAGTAACAGTATCGGGTACAGTCCGTTTATCCATACTTACTACTGAAGACAAAGGTACATCGATGCCTTGTGAAGTGGTAATCCGTAAAGATTGTAAATATGACAAATCATGGCGGTTTTGCTCTGGCAGCGATATCTTCACATCAATCTGATCTTCACCTGTACGATAGCTTGTGGCGACTGATCCATTAAAAGAAGTATTCACTGCAGATAAGATTTGGGTCGCTGATAAGCCATATCGACTAGCAAGCTCCCGATTAACCGTAATCTCATATTCTTCGCGAACCGCACTCAAGCTACTTTTAACATTAACGGTACCCGGTATGTTTTTCACGTCCGCAACGAGATTGTCCGAGAGTTCTCTCAGGACGTCAATATCGTCACCTTTTAGATTAATGTTAACAGCCGATCCACTTGAAAAACCTGTTGTAGACGTCAGTGTAATCTCTGCATCCGGAATACTATCAAATTTCTTACGAAGGCCCTCAACAACAACATCTGTTGGTTGATGGCCATCCTTCAGCGTAACACTTAGATCTGCCGAGTTGGTTGGAGTTGCACCTGAAAAGGCAGAATTGCCACCAGAACCAACTGTCACGGTCATTTTATCCAGATCAGGAACTTTCAAAATTTCTTTTTCTATACCTTGAACAACCTTTTCAGTTTCTTCCAAGACCGTTCCATTAGGAAGTTTTACGTTAATTGTGAATTCCCCAGTATCGGATTCCGGGATAAATTCAGCCTTAACCATAGGAATCAGAGTCCCAGCTGCAACAAACATTAATAATGTAATGATCAAAACCGATTTTCTGTGGTTAATTCCCCACTTCAATATACGTCGATAGCCACCCTTAAACTTCTCGAAACCAATATTAAACCACATAATCGGGTTAATACCTTTATAAGTACCTGAAGAGTATATTGATTCATCTGGTACGGTAGGTAACCAACGTGAGCTGAGCATTGGAACAATCAGAAGAGAAACCACCAAAGCTGCAACGTGAGAAAAAATAACAGTTAATGCCAGCGGTTTAAATAGAACTCCCGCAATTCCGTCAACAAAAACAACTGGTAAAAATACTACGATCTGCGCAAGTGCAGACGCCATAACGGCATTACCCACCTGCTTGGAGCCATCAATAGCCCCTTGTAGCATGCTCTTCCCTTCATGTCGCTGCCTAAAAATATTCTCAATAATAACAACGGCAAAGTCGACAAAGGATCCCAATCCCAGTAGCAAACCACTCAATGAAATGACGTTGATGGTTTGTCCGCTAAAATACATCATCATAAACGTTGCTACGAAAGAAATTGGAATAACGATAGAAGCAATAATTGTGGAACGTACACTATTCAAAAATAACAGCAACACAATGGCTGCGATAACAAGTCCCAATACAGCATGCTCTACTAATGAGTTTACGGAGTCGCTAATGGGTTTGGAAGCATCTGTTACCATCTCCAATTGAGTTCCCGGAGGTAATTCCTTCCGTATTGAATCTAAACTATCCTTCACAGAATTGGCGATTGAAAGGGTATTTCCCCCTGTAGCTTTAGTAACAGAAATATTGATACTTGGCTTTCCATTATAGGTAGAAATGGTTGTAACTTCATCCACAGAATCTTTAACTGTCGCAATGTCCTTTAGCTTAACGCTTCCCTTCCCTACTGGAATTGGCGTTTCACCCATTTCTGAAACAGCTTTATATTCACCTTGAACCCGAAGTTGGATTTCTGTATTACCTCGGTACACCGAACCAGCAGAACCAGCTATGTTATTGGACGATAGTGCTTGGTTGATTTGATCCAGCGTAATGCCATAGCTTTGAAGCTTGGCCTGATCTACAGTAATCTTCACAAGCCGTTCTTGCCCACCTGACATGCTGACTGACGCTACTCCCGCAATTCTTTCAAGCCGCGGCTGTATAATATCTTCAGCAATAGGCTTCAGCTTGTTAACATCCTGATCCCCTGTAAAAGCGAGGGTAATAACTGGCGTTGCGTTAATATCCAATTTAAGTACGCGCGGTGAATTTGCCGCCTTTGGAAGAGACCCTCGAACCCCATCAATTTTATCTCGCATGTCGAGGGTTGCCTGATTTATATCTACTCCCCAATTAAATTGAACTATGACCATGGATGATCCTTCTGAAGACTGCGACTGGATCGTGTCCACATTCTCAATAGAAGCCAGACCCTTTTCAATAGGTTTGGTCACCAGTTCCTCAACTTCTGTCGGTGTCGAGTTCGGAATACTGGTCGCTACCACAGCAATAGGCAGCTTCATATCCGGCATCTGCTCGACAGGAAGCCTTAACGCAAAAATACCGCCCCCGATTAACAAAGCAATAATTAACATAAATACTGTTACAGGACGGCGTATTGAAAACTGAGACATCTCATCACTCCCCACTCATTTCTCTATGTAATATTGAAACACACTAATCCTCTACTACGAATAAATAGGCGTAAAGTTTCAGATAAATGTGCAAAAAAATATATAAGCAAATAATAAACACATTTTGAGATAAATACTTAAAAAAAAGTAGTTAATTTTAATGCATTCATGGTAATACAAGAACAATAGTACTGTAAACTTTACCACTAGTTATTTGCTCATTGCTATTATGGCATAGGCCCTTAATCCCAGTCAAATAGCTGATTTATAAAAAACATCCCTCCCATGTATATGAAAGGGAATTCCAATTTCGCATGGAGGGATGTTTCAATAAATCAGGCTTATTAAGGATTAAATTTTAGGAAGCAGCTTTTTATCAGCCATAACTTTACCAATAATAATAGCCGCATCGCCACGCAAGGTCAGTGATGTAGGGTTAAACATATACCCTTGCTTCAGATCACTTGCATCAACAGGCGAACCAGTGATGAAGCCCTTCTTGGCAATAGCCAGTACAGATGCTTGTGCATAATAATCAATCTTGTCTGCATCTTTAAAGGTTTTGGACAGATTCTTCATGATCTTGTCATGATCTGTTTCCAGCTTCAAATTCAATGCCTTAGCAATCATGACCGCTGCATCCTGACGCGTGATTACATCTTCCGGCATGAAGATTCTCGGTTGTGAGCCTTTTACAATGCCGGCACGTGCAGCCGTTTCAATGTAACGATAATCATAGAGGGCATCTGCTGATATCGTATTTGGAATGGATACATCGTCAAAATGCTTCGCTCCACTGAAATTAAGAGGAATTTGCAGACCTTTGACAATCATGGCCGTGAATTCGCCTCTCTTGATGTAGCTGTCAGGTCCAAAGCTATTAATTGGATCCATCGGATTCATGACACCTTTAGCCAAAATAGCCTCAATGTAATCTCTGGCGTACTTGTGCTTAATGACATCACTATACGTTTCTCCAACCTTAGCGACTACATAATAGCCGAAACGATCGAACGGTACTTTAATGGTATGTTTCTTCGGATCTACGACACCACCGATGTTCTGCCAATCTTTAAGATCGGAATCAAAATAGAACACCGTCATTTGTTTCCCTGCATCCTGAGCGATACTATCATCATACGTCAGCGTTAATGTACCACGCTTGGAAGGCACCAATTCGTTAGCCGGATCACGCCAGTAGAAATTTTTGATCTTACTGTCGTCATTTTGCGATTTATTAGCCAGTTGATAAGGATCGGCACCAAAAGTTACCGGATCGTACGCATCTGTTTTAATATCATCTGCTACACCTGGGTCAATCCAGAATACCGGACTCGACATGTTAAAGCGAGTTGGGAATTCTCTGTTAAAGTATCTGCTTCCATCTGCAATCAAGCTCTGCATATCCGATAATGCTTTTTCAGTTTCAAATTCATGACGGTCTACTACACCATCTTCACTATTTGCTATTGCAAAGTACAAAGTATGGCCAGAGAACACCTGATTTTTGAACTGTTGAGGTTGATCGTAATCCCGACGGATCAGACTGGTTCCTTTTGCAAAGGAAAGTGCCAGATTGCCATCAAACACTTTGTGTGATGTTTTCATGGCTTCCATGTACTGCTCGCCAGGAATATTCGTAGGCACATATTTCACAGTGATAGTCTGCTTCAGTTTTTCCTTACCTACTGTAACTACCACGTCAATCTTAGTATCTTTGTTGGCTTTTAGACCTGTAAAGATGGCTTTATAAGCTGAAGGGTAATCAACGGTGCCGTCATAATCAGAGTCGAATCCCTCTTGAACTGCTGTTTCCTTACCCACTGTAACACTATCTGCATTAGGTGCATTCACAATTACTTGTACAAAGTTTTGATTCACGATTCTCTTTTCAGGGAGCGGACGCAAAATATCAAACGCTGTGGATTGACCGGATACTTGCAGTCGGAAAGTAGCAAATGGTCCGCTCTTGCCACTGTTGTACAAGGTAATGTTATAGGCTACTGGTGTTCCATCTTGGGGAACGGTCTGGTTTTTCAGTACAAAGCTGAAATACTTTTTGTCCGGATGATAGTACACAAGCAGATCCTTTAAATCTTTGCTTGTAAATTTATCTGTAGTAGCGCCGGAGTTGTACGTTGTTTTGGCATCTTCTGCTGAGAAAAACTCATTATTCAGCGTCCAGTTCATCTCAGTGCCGTCCGAGCCCTTAATCTCCAGAATATATTGATCTTTATTGGCAATATCACTTAATGAACCATTTACCTGATCTGCTTTACCCAAATCGGCAATACTGAAAGTACCAAATACATTGATATTTTTCAGAGATGTTTTGTAGTTCGTGTCATCTACCTTAGTAAAATTAGCATCTTTTGCTTTTGGTGCAATCTCGCTATATTTTGGCGTACTGCTTAAACCGCTAACTGGTGTAAAAGGAATAATCCCTTGTGTGTTTGGCACCGGAATTACCGGAATATTCGTCTGTGTAAAGTTTACTTTTACCGTATTGCTATACTCAATACCTGGTTTGTACACAAACTTGATTTCATTATTCCCGTTCGCCAGTGCATTGGCTGCGGCTGTTTCTGAGGAAGCAGCAAGCTTAAAGTCCACTCCTGAGCCATCCAGATCAACCAGCACATTGTTGACATACAAGAATACGTTTCGGTTAGCACCAGTGTAATGAATATCTGCTGTATTGCTTACATCAAGCAATTTACCTTTAAAGTAACCCAATTGCGTCAGTTTATAGGTGTTCAAGTTTGAACTGGATGTATTCAACGGAATTTGTTGCCCATCATAAATCGTATCGTACTTCATGAACGGACCCTGCAGCAGATTCACCGTTGCCTTAATTAACTTGGTCGAGTCACCATTCAGATAAAAATTCAGTACATTTTGTCCTTCTTTAGGCAAAGTGTCTACATAAGCAACGATTTTCTTCACTTGTGTTGCCTTGCCATTGATTGTTCGAATCACATCTTGAGGTGTCCCTACAGTATGAACCGATACTCCAGAAAGTTCACTGATTGAAGAAGGTGCACCGTTAACAACGATGAACTCCATACCTACAGGAACAGATGGAGCATCTGTGGTCTTGTTCTTCATAGAGCTTCCAGTTAATTTCATGGCTTCATCTATGGCAGTGGCCTGATCAGACCCGCTTCCATTAATTCTGTTCAACAACTGATTATTAAAATCAGGAAGATAGTTTACATCATCAATATACGGCTGAGTGCTGCTGCGCAATGTAAATTGAACAGCCGATGGAGCTGGAGGTGTACTGCTATCAGTATAGGTTATACCCAGGGATGCTCTGGTCAAATGATCAATTACAGCCTCTGATGGTACAGTCACCGTGAATGGATACACCTTATAGCCATTAGATGTAACCACATTAGCCGTATCAATCGTGGCATCAATCCCAGTAGCGCTACCTACAGCACTGCCATTATTACTTACATCTGTGAAGCGTGCATTGATCGTAGCTACTGCCGGATCGGTTGCACCACCTGGAACTAAAACCTTACCATTCAAAACAATCCCACTAGTAGATGAAACCGTAAAGTCAGGTGAAGTGGTCAGGTCAGCAGACACATTCCCATCCTTGCTCAAGTTTAAATCGGAGAATTCAGGTTTGCCTGTATAGATTGTAATTTCACGCGTCACCGTAAGAGCCTGAGTTCCGTTGCCCACTTTAATAGTCACTATATTTTTACCAGGACTGAGTACAACACTACCTGTTAATCTATAGCTATTAAAAGAACTAATGGTATACGTATTACTGCTTTTGGCAGACGTGAGCGTTACACTGTCGGCGTTAGGCGCTGTACCTTGAATGACCACCTTAACGTCATCCGAGCCGCTATTTTTAGCGTCCGTCAACACAGCCGTTTGGTTCTCTACCAGCTGCTCGGTTGCACCATTCAGCGTGGCAGACAGATCATAAACCTTGGGTCCATCCTGGTACTCTACGTAAATAGAATCCTTCATGTCAGCCGAGTTTTGGCTGCTTTGGAATGTAATTCGGTTCAAACCAGGAAACAGTTTAATGTCTGTAACTTTAAGCGTAGAACCACTAACCGTAATTCCGCCTTTTTGACTCTCATTTTTATTCACCACGTTAAGAGTCGTTCCATTTTTAGAGAGTTGGAATACACTATACGATATCGTGCTTCCGTTCACTCCGTTAATCGTTCCGTTAACTGTAATGCGGTCGGTGTTTACCGATCTGGCCGAATCCACATCATATTTTTCATTTGGAAAAATAAAATAAGTTCCTGTCGCAGCATGAGCCGTACCTACCAGGGCCGCCGGCACCAAGCCAATGATGAGACCAACCGTCAGCAACATGGATAGCAATCGTTTCAAATCATTGTCCTCCTTTGATTCTGTCGCACCTTGGGGTACGTAATCATTCAATACTTTTTTTATCGGTAGTGAACATACAAAAAATTAGTAAATTCTCAAAAAAGGAGGGAGATTTTTTATAGCAAACAACAAAAAAGCCTTCAAACCCGCGGCATAGCGCCAAGCTTGAAGACTTACATTTTAAATAAAAAATTTATAATTTCGATCGCGTCTGTGAATCCGGCTTAGCCAACAGGCGAATAAGTGTGTTAATAACTGGACGCTTGGTTTTGCCCACCAGACCAATAACCTCTGCGCCAATCTGTAAGAAAAACATCATAATACATATCACGACAAAGGTAACCCAGTTTGCTTCATTAAGCGCAGCAGACGATTGAATGACGGCTAATACACCGAAAAATGCAGCAATACCGTAAATAATCAAAACCGTCTGTCTATGGCTGAAACCTAGTTCGCGTAAGCAATGATGCAGATGACCTTTATCCGGTGAAAAAATCGGTTTTTTCTGCAACTTGCGACGAATGATAGCAAAAAATGTATCTGATAAAGGTACACCGATAATAATTAATGGTGTAATAAATGATACGATAGCAATCTGCTTGAAACCAAGCATGGATAGCATAGCCAGACTGAAACCTAAAAACAGCGACCCTGTATCACCCATGAATATCTTCGCAGGATGAAAGTTAAAAAATAAAAATCCGATAATGCTGCCCAGCAGCACCAGACAAAGCATAGCCACCATGTAGTTGCCCATCAGGAGGGACATCACAAAGATGGTTCCAATCGCAATCCCTGAAACACCCGCAGCCAGTCCATCCAGACCGTCAATCAAATTGATGGCATTCGTCACACCTACAATCCAGAAAATCGTAAGCGGGACGGAAATCCAGCTTTCCAAAGACGAGTATGCATCCTGAAAAGGTACATTTACAAAATCAACACGAATATCAAAGGCAAACACAACCATACAAGCAACGGCAATTTGAGCCAAAAATTTCAACTTTGCATTGAGATCAAAACGATCATCGAGAGCACCAATCAGTGTAATCATCGTACCGCCAATCAGAAAGGCCGCGATAAAGTTAATATCCCGTGAGGACAGCATTCCGTCGGGTACAAAAGGCAAAATCGCCAATAAGGACAACAGAAACGCCAAGAAAATCCCCAGTCCGCCAAGTCGCGGCATAATCCGGGTATGTACTTTTCGGGCATTCGGTACATCGACGGCTCCAACCTTAACAGCGAATTTCTTGACGAGCGGTGTCAATAACAGCGCAAGTCCCAGTGCCATGATGAAACCAATAATATAGATCAATAGCATTTGATCATTCGACCCCCAATTTTAAAGCAAATCCCTTTTCAGATGTAACCGCATTGAATTATACTCTGATCAAAAATAAATACCAAGCTTCATATTCTGGCAAATTAGCGGGTTTTGAAGGCAGATTCAAGCTATTTATCACACTTTTGTGACGTTTTCTTTTTCACGCATCACTTTCACGGCGAATTTCGGCAGCGCAAGCATTCTTTTGTATCGGCTGGGCTCTTTAAGCAGCCTATACAGCCACTCAATTCTGAGTTTCTGGAACAATTTAGGCGCACGTTTTGTTCTGCCAGATATAACATCAAAACTACCGCCAACCCCCATCATGACCGGTACGCCCAGCTGCTCCTTGTATTTACCAATCCACGGCTCCTGGGTGTCCGCACCACGTGCTACAAATAACAGATCCGGATTCGCTTTGCGAATGGCTGCGATGACTGCCTCATCCTCTTCAGATCCAAAAAATCCATCGCGCTGGCCACAAACCGTAATTCCAGGATAAAGCTCATGTACCCGCTGTGCAGTCGCTTGAATCACCTCGGACGTTGATCCGAGCAAATAAACTTTCCAATGATAGTTTTCTCCGGCTCTAAGCAATTCATGTAATAAGTCAAAACCTGCTACTCGCTCAGGTACAGGGTGTCCTACATAATTTGCGGCCCAGACCACACCAGTCCCATCTGGAACAATTAACTCTGCCTGCTTCATCACTGACATGTACACAGGATCTTCCAATGCAGCCATTACCATAATTGGATTGGCAGTGATCACTTGATGGGGTCTGCGAGACTCCACCGCCTGGATTAATACATTTAAAGTATCTTTCATATTAAGCCTTGATACCCGAACACCGAAAATCGGGACGGTAGGCACATTCGTAACCTTATCAACTGTCACTGTATCCATCATCCTTTGCGACACAAGTAATTAATGATATGCTGTGCCGGCAAACGTGCCTCGCTCTTCAACAAAGCAATTGCCGCTCCCTGGCTCTCGATCCATTGATTTCGCTCATCTAGGAGCCGCATAGCCTCTACAGCCAGCTTTTGTCCATCTAGTGCTTCTGCAGTGCCTACAGGCTGACTGCCGACGCGGCTGAGAAAATGATCAATTTTGGGATCGTAGGATATCCCCAAAGGGGGCACTTGATGGGATGCTGCATAGATCAAGCTGTGCAATCTCATCCCGATCATCAAACTGCAACGACTGACTTCCAAAAGCATCTGCTGAGGATCGGTAACCTGATCAGATATGCTGACACGGCTACCTGTTCCCCTAATATCCCCTAACAAATCCATTACCATCCTTGAAGCCTGCTCATCGTCAGGCAAATGGAAAGGAAAAAAACGCAAGTGTACGCGGCGTCCAGCAGCTAATTTTTTCAGACCGTCTGCGATAGCGGTCAAATCTCGATGCTCCTTGTCCCAATAGCGTACAGACACACCGACAGTCAGAAGTTCATCCTGATTAAGCTCAGCAACAGCTTTGTGCGCCTGACCGGAATCGGAGGGCAATGGGAGTCCCATTACCGGATCGGGAACGACCTCGACAGTCGGACTCTTTAACTTCATGCTACCTAACAATGCGGCGGATTGCTTATCTCTTACAGATACATATTCGCAGCGTTGAAACACAGACCGGATCATGGGATAAAATATCTTTCGTTGCACCGGACCAATGCCCTGAGCATATACAAACGTCGGCTTTCCAGCCCATTGAGCCAGTTTGAGAATTGCGAGGTAATAAGGAATGCTTTTGGGACTTGTCGCGTCCTGAAGCAAGCTTCCACCACCACTGATTAGCCCGTCGCTGTTTTTAATCGCTCTTCGAACTTCCCCCAGACTCATACGTGGGACAGCTTCTACCCCATACATTTTCTCTGTCCATGCAGGGTCAGAAGATAGCACAACAGGCTTAACCGTAATCCCGGCTTGACGGCTTTCCACCTCTAATGCAGTCAAAATGGACTTGAGTACCGCCTCGTCTCCACTATTGCGAAAGCCGTAATAACCCGAGATGATTATCGTTTGAGCTGTGGTGACCATTTCTTCCAACATCCTTCCAGCACTTGCCACGCGACAATTGCAATAATTCCCAGAACCAGACCCAATCCCAATCCTAATAGTCCACGACTAAGCGAGAGTGCCGCTGGAGAGTGAATGTGAGCAAATGTATCCACCATAGAGGCTTGACCTATAGCAGCTATGATCAGTACATAGATCGCTTTGCGGTATTTCAAGGCCAAGAACGCACCTGCAATAAACAGGGGGTGTGCCATCAAAAATTCCTTATTACGCGGACGTACGCCAAATGCATTCTCAAGGAAATTCCGGAAAACCAGCTCCGTGTTCGACACGGTTCCCGCATTCCCTGTACGGCTCAAGTAGTACATTCCCGCGACTCCGATAACAGCCAATACAACTACCCATAGTACGGTAATCGGTGTGCGCAGCAACTTGGAAATTTCCTCACGTATAGAAACGCCACGATAAAAGAAAATATATACCGCAGCCAAAAAGATTGGCAGAATGTGAAGCAAGCTTACACCTCTAAATTGGTTCAGCACAAGGCTGTAAGCAATACTGTTCAGCAGCGCAATGACAAAGGGCACCGCAGCCAGCGACAGGATTGCTGTTTGAACGTACAAAATAAGCGTTTGAACCAAACGCTGACCTGGAGAGAGCTCCTGTTCACGTTTAATTCTAATCGTACGTACGGCAATGACCATTGCAACCGTAGGACCACTAATTGCTGCGAGCAGCGCCAAGCCTTGCTCCATCAAGCTGGAGCTCAGGACATAAAGACCTGCAGAGCCAACCAAACCGAGTGCAAACGCCAGCAGGGTTAATGCCGGTACAAAATAGGACACCATAATGGAGAAGAATGCAAGTGCGCCCAGTACGACGACCATTTTCAGATAACGTTGAAATGAAGAATCAACCACCTGGAATGGCTCAGCCTGTCCGAGCTCAAATCCCTTTTTCTCCATCCGTTGAACTGCATTCCCTGGCTCGTCCAGGCTGTGAATCAGATTATCTACCGAATCCTTTACTTTAGCCTCAGCTACACTTCGCGTAGGGGCAGTATTAAGATACAGCATGCGAATATTGCGATCCTTGGTTGCCAATGCAAAACGATCGGCCAAGGTCTCGACATCAAGCATTGAATCCTTGTCGCTCAGAGAATACAACCGGACAACGTTATAGTGTATATCGTAAGCAAGCCTGTTGAAGCCGGCTTGTGGTTTTTTCAAGTTTTCAATAGCAGCCAGGCCAATATCATATTTATTAAGCAATTTAGCAAACGCCGCCAGGCTATGCTTTTTTTCGTTATCTGTAAAGCCTTTGACTGAATCTCCTTCAAACAAAATGCGTTTCACACCATTCTGCTGAAAGGAGGCCAGCATTTCTTCTGTCAGTTCCTCGTTATAAGGAAGACTGTCACTCATCCGCGGAACAATAAAAAATCCTTTGCTCCGAAGCTGCTTCATCGCAATCGGGTCAGGCTGCATCGGCTTAAGGTACGCATCCTCTGGGGATGTTTCCACAACGACCCCTTCCTGTCCCTGATAGCTCCAAGGCTTTACGTTAATGCCCAGGCTTGTAAACGTACGTTCAATTAACGGCTTTAGTGCCTCAGCATTTTCTTTGTTAGAAAAAACAACGTACGTAAAATTCTCATTTGCAGGTGAAAGGCGTCTTTCCATATCTGCAACGTTCTGAGTCGTATAGGTTACGACCCGGCCCGCTTTGCGGAAATCGTCCAACGTACTTTCATACATTGCCATACTGTTCACACCCGCCTGCTTTAAGCGGTCAAGCTGCTCGTTCAAATAATCCTGCGGGTGAGCCTGATACGAAGCTGCCTCTGTCAAATCCCGATAATCAAATACAATCTCTACTTTTTTACTCGAGGATTCTGTCTTCACACGATCGGCGATGACTGGAATGGAGGCCAACAAACCGAGCGCGACCAGAGCCCACAACCATTTTCGAGAAACCGTATTCCAATACTGCCATTTCTGATACACCAAAGAACCTCCTTAATATCCGTTGCCGCAATAAGCCTATTTTCCCAAAGCCTATTCTAGATTATTCTGCAACATAGAAATGACCCCCACGGCGTACTGCCCTTTGCCGTGAGAGGTCACCGATTACTTATTACGTATCCAATTTGTCTTAACCTATTCTATTATAAATGGATTTGTCTCAAGCGTCTACGCGCGCCATAACAGCATCCACCAAACGGCTGATTCTTTGCTCCGCATCTGCCAGCGAAGAACCGCGTACCGCGAAGTATACTTTGATTTTTGGCTCAGTACCGGAAGGACGCAGACAGAACCATGAACCATCCTCCAGTAAAAATTTGAGTACATTTTCCTTAGGAAGTCCGTCGAGCCCTTGCGAGTAGTCCAGCACCTTGTCTACCTTCACGCCTGCAATCTCTTGAGGAGCGTTGCTGCGCCAATCCGTCATTTTGCCCTGAATCTGTGCCACTCCGTCCTTGCCCTTCAGTGTACGAGACTCCAGCTTCTCAAGGAAGTATCCAAACTGCTCGTACAGCTCTTGTAAAACATCATACAGCGTCTTGCCTTGGGTGCTGTAATAAGCAGCAGCTTCAGCAATCAGCATGGCCGCCAGAACGGCGTCCTTATCACGAGCGTAATTGCCTGCCAAATAGCCATAGCTCTCTTCATAACCGAATAGGTAGGTATAATCTCCCGTTTGGTCAAACTGGTTCATTTTCTCACCAATATATTTGAAGCCAGTTAGCGTATTAAACACAGTTGCACCAAAATGTTCGGCAATAACTGCGCCCATTTCGCTGGTGACGATGGTTTTGATGACTGCTCCGTTATTCGGGAGCTTGCCTGTTTCCTTCAACTGATTCAACAAGTAGTACACCATAATCGCGCCGGACTGATTCCCGGACAACACCACATATTCGCCGTCACGGTTCTTTACAACCGCCCCCATGCGGTCAGCATCAGGGTCTGTTCCGATCAACAAATCCGCACCAATCTTCTCGCCCAGTGCAATCGCCAGCTTGAATGCATCCCGTTCTTCCGGGTTCGGCGATTTGACGGTGGAAAACTCAGCATCCGGCAGCTCTTGCTCAGGTACAATATGCACCTGCTCAAAGCCGATTTTCTCCAGCACACGGCGAACCGGTATATTTCCAGTGCCATGGAGAGGTGTAAACACGACCTTGAAGTTTTTGCCTGGTCCAGCTGCAATCAGCTCACGGTTCACACTTACATTGGCTACCGTATCTACAAACGCTTCATCTTCCTCTTCTCCAAGCCAAACCAACAGTCCCTGCGCCTCTGCTTCTTCACGGGTCAGACGGTGAATATCAGCAAAAGAAGGAACCTCACGGATATAACCAATCACCTGTTCAGCCTGATCAGGAACAAGCTGACCGCCTTCATCATTGTATACCTTGTATCCGTTATATTCAGGCGGGTTATGGCTCGCAGTTACGACAATCCCTCCACTGGCTCCCAAATGACGTACGCTAAATGAAAGCTGCGGCGTCGGGCGCAGGGACGGGAACAACTTAGCCACGATACCGTTGCCGGCCAGTACCAAAGCTGCATCCAGGGCAAACTCTGGCGAGAAATGGCGCGAATCATGTGCAATGACCACCGAAGGCTTGCCTTCTTTTCCAGCATGCTGCTCCAAAATGTAGCGAGCCAGTCCTTGAGTCGCACGTCCAATGACGTAGCGGTTCATTCGATTGCTGCCTGCCCCGATTACTCCACGTAGACCGCCTGTACCAAATTCCAGCTCTTTGTAAAAGCGATCCTCCTGCTCCTGCTCGTTGCCCTCCAATGCCCGCAACTCCTGTTTGGTTTCTTCATCAATATAAGGGTCTTGCAGCCAGCTCTCAATGCCTTCTAGTGCTTTTTTACTCAACTGCGTCATACGTTATTTCCCCTCTCCATTTTTGGTTGTCAAAACAGGATTTCTATGTACACATGCACTCGGTTCAAACGTCGTGCTTATGTCAGCAGAGCTTGCTTATTGGGAAGGATCGGACAAAGCAAACATAATCTCGCCCTCAGCTACTACCGTATCGCCTACTTTAGCCGTAGCTTTCCCTTTGCCAAATGATCCTTTGGAACGGGTTATTTCCACTTCAAGCGTCAGTGTATCCCCAGGAACCACCTGTCCGCGGAAACGGAAGCCATCCAGCCCTGCCAAGAAGCCGATTTTACCGCGATTTTCCTCTAGATGCAGCAATGCGACAGCTCCAACCTGAGCCAGGGCTTCGGTGATCAGCACACCTGGCATGACCGGATATCCCGGAAAATGTCCGATGAAATGAGGCTCAGTCATCGTTACATTTTTAATACCTACTGCTCTTTTCCCTTCCTCCAGCTCAACAATGCGGTCCACCAACAAAAATGGCGGTCGATGCGGAATAATCTCCTGAATTTGATTAACATCCAATTGCAATTTGTCCATTTACCTTAATAACTCCTTCCGCTTGCAGATTCGGTCCTGAATCGGTCATGAATTTCTGCAAGCATAATATTCCCCATCGGTGCTGCATAAAAACAGTTCATTGCGGCAACAATGATAGATATCCTTCACCTACTGCAGAAGTGAAGGTTGAGATAAGGGGCTTTTTCCGCCGGTTACGCAACCAGAGGCGCGAAGAGGCCCTTTTGCCCGTGTTTGATCTTACCCCGCAGTGCTATAAACTTCCCCATCATTATACAGTTATCAGATGCAAAAAGAAAATTACGCGGAAGTACCATATTGGTTGCTCCTATTATGGGGTGAAGCAGAGTTTCAATTTGAGTCAAGGGGGACGGGCTGCGCGATTTATTTGATCTTCCGATCGCTGTTGCCCCTTAATTTTTTCATTTTATAAAACCTGTAAGGTTAAAATTTAGGGGCAAAGGCGAACGCTATCGCTTCTCCAGATTCAAATAAACCTCTCCGCCGAGTTACTTTTGGCTCAAAAAGAAAGCCTCGCTTCAATAATGCTCGCTTTTCGTGAAGGGCGGAACAAAACCGAAGGCCTCTGCGATGGCCTTCATTGGCACAATCCAGGCGTGCTACACCTGGAGGCTCCTGCCGTTAAAGGCAAAACAAAACCCTGCGCCGCCTGGCACAGGGTTCTGTTGTTTTATTACTACCCACACAAATTGCGGGTGGTTTATTTTAATAAGAGTAGCCCTAATGGCGGGTAGCAGCGGAGCGGGCAGAATTGTTCTGGAGAAGCGCAGCGTTTGCCTTTATCCCCGGATTCAAACCTCCAATGTTTTAAAATCAAAAAGGAATCCGGGGATAACAGCAATCGGAAGAACAATCTGCACGCGGAGCGGTCTTTTCTCGCCACAGCCACTTTTAAAGTAAACTAAGGCGCAAATATAAGATCAATGACGTGCTGCCAGGTTTTCCATTCAAATACGCCTGCCAGTCCTTGCTTACCTACAATCACGTATCCTGCAATTAAACCACCTAACAGCGAAAAAAGGAGAAGCAGCGGAACTACGAAATAACGGGCAGTACGCCAGCGGGACTTCGTCTTTTCAGGAACTGGACGGGAATCGGATTGTTCTTCTTTCATTACCAAATCCCTATGCCCTCAGATTATTAGCCAGGTTCATCATCGTATCGCTAGAAGTCAGCGCCCGCGCCGCCATTTGATACATCCGCTGAACTTGCATCATATCCGTCATTTCACCTGGTAAATCCACGTTGGACTGTTCCAGGTAACCGGAACGCACGGATACGTCCGTTGGAACAGCACCCGCTACACCTGCTGCACCGAACACATTTGCTTCTGTTACTCCATTCGCCAATACGAACAGGTTATCATCCCGCTGCTCCAGTCCTTCTGGACGCTGAACATCCATCAGCTTGATCCGCTGGCCAACTGTTGGTTCGCCCGTCCCATTGGCACGAATCAACAACTCACCGTCCGAATTAATGGCTACCTTAGAACCTGCTGGCGCAGTCACTGGAACATCATTGTTGTCCAACACCGAATAGCCTTCAGCCGTGGTCAACATCATCGTTGCACTATCATTCGGATCAGGAATAAAATGAAAGCTGCCGTCACGCGTCCAAGCTTTTTGTCCATTGCCCTGAACCTCAAACATGGCATTGCCCTGAATCGCCAGATCAGTAGGAAGTCCTGTCTCCTTGAGTGGACCTTGTTCCATATTTTTCATAATCGAGGCTATTTTAACTCCGTAGCCCAAATTATAGCCGAGCGGCATAGCCCGCCCATTTTGGAGATACGTTGAAGGCTGCTGTTGTACATTAGCCAGCACATCTTCAAAGGAACCCTGTTTACTCTTATAACCAGTCGTATTAATATTGGCGATATTATCGGCAATCAAATCCAGACGCTGTTGCACACTGGCCATAGACACCATTGCGCCAATCATGGAGTTGTTCATCACTTACCCCCCGTTATACACGGCCTACTTCGTTAACGGCCTTGTCCAAGCTTTTATCATAAAATTGAATAACCTTCTGATTCGCTTCATAAGCTCTTAACGCAGCCATCATATCCACCATCGATTGCGAAGCATCCACATTAGATACTTCCAGATAACCCTGACGAACGGACACAGCATCGTTAGCGGTCATCATTCTGGCTGTAGCACCATCCGTATCATTCAGGCGGAAATTCCCATTGCCCTCACGGACAAGCTGATACGGCCGATCAATAACACTAATTCCGAGCGTCGTTCCCAATGTCTGGTTGGACTGGCTATCCACCAATTCGCCCCGCTCATTTACTTTAAGTGCTGAGACAGCACCCGTCAATTGAATCGGATTACCATTTGTATCCAGAACTGCTGAGCCAGTCGACGAAAGCAATGCTCCCGCTCCATTTACCCGAAAATGTCCGTCACGTGTATAGCGTACATTTCCGTTATTGTCACGGACCGTAAAAAACGCTTCTGGACGATAGGTGACTTCACCGTTAGCATTAACAAATTTCCCTGCCTGATCAAAAGCCATAGGCCGGCCAGTTGCCGGGTCGTTCACACTAATGTTGGACTGTATCGCGAAATCCGTAGCTTGTCCGCTGTCCTTCAATGCCCCCTGAATGTAAGGGGAGAGGCTTTCCTCGGCAAAAACGCCAGTATTGAGCTTGCCGACCGTACGATCCGGATTATCCGGGTTGCCGCCCGTCATGGAAATAAGCATTTCGGGAAAAGAACGTTGAACACTGTTCTCCTGTTTGTATCCCGGCGTATTCATATTGGCAATATTTTGCGTCACGGTGTCATGGCGTCGTTGCTGTGTTGTCATTCCGGCTGCCGCAGTATATAAACCTCTCAACATGTATCGTGCACCCCAATCCTGTACTCTGCTAATGCATCATCATCTGCTCGCACGGAGGAGCGGAAGCCGACATGCTAGGCAACCTGCCCGACCGCATACGAGTCTCATATAGTCACTATCGGCAGATTAGAACTTTTTCTTAACCACATGATCCAAATTGTCCAGCATAATTCCTGTACCTTTAACGACACAATGCATCGGATCCTCGGCAACCAATACCGGAACACGCAATTCTTCTGCAAGTAGTTCGTCCAGTCCGCTAAGCAGCGCACCGCCGCCAGTTAGAATGACACCACGATCAATAATATCGGCTGATAGTTCCGGTGGAGTCTGCTCCAATACAAACTTGGCTGCGGCAACAATCGCTGACACAGGGTCTCTAAGCGCCTCCTGCACTTCATCGGCGGAAATACTTAATGTTTTCGGCAATCCGGATACCATATCCCGTCCACGGATGTCCATCTCCGCACGTCGCCCACTCGGATTTACGGTTCCGATGGCAATCTTGATATCCTCGGCTGTACGTTCCCCAATGAGAAGCTTATATTTTGTTTTCACATATTTCATGATCGCTGAATCAAACTTGTCGCCTGCCATTTTAATGGAAGAAGCTGTGACCACATCCCCCATAGAGAGGACTGCAACGTCTGTTGTTCCGCCACCAATATCCACTACCATGTTGCCGCTGGGCTCAAAGATGTCCATTCCTGCTCCGATGGCAGCTGCTTTTGGCTCTTCCTCCAAAAAGACTTCTTTCGCCCCGCTGCGCTCCGCCGCTTCACGAATCGCTTTTTGTTCCACTGAGGTAATGTTCGTCGGCGCACAAATCAAAATACGAGGGTGGCTGTACCAGCTTTTCCCCCCTACGCGATTGATAAAATATTTTAACATTGCCTCCGTCACTTCAAAATCGGCGATGACGCCATCACGCAATGGACGAATAGCTATGATATTACCAGGAGTCCGTCCAACCATACGACGTGCTTCCTCTCCGACAGCCAATACTTTCTTTGTATCGCTTTCTATCGCGACAACGGAAGGTTCGTCAAGAACAACCCCCTTCCCTTTGACGTGGATAAGCACGTTGGCCGTACCGAGGTCGATACCGATATCATTACTGAACATATTAAAAAGGCCCCCAAAGTGATATTTTAAAAGCTAAGATTCGACAAGAAGCGGCAAATATATGTATAAACCTACGGTTACATGTCATTTTTCGTCTTGTACCATCTTTTAACATATCATACTTCAGGGGGTTGATTCAATGGCTTTGCCAGCCAATTCACCATATATTTTTAAGACTTGCCGGAAACGAGAATCTCCCTTCTTTTCCCACTCGTTTTTTTGTACTTGATTTTCGTCGCTTCCCCTCCTCGCAGATGGCGGATGGATTTATGGTATTCGAGAATATGCTTCACTTGATCGGCAAGATCCGGGTTGATTTCAGGCAGCCGTTCGGTCAGATCTTTATGCACCGTGCTCTTGGAGACACCAAATTCTTTGGCAATCGTACGGACCGTATTCCTTGTTTCCACGATACAGCGACCGATTTTGATGGTCCGTTCCTTGATGTAATCGTGCACGCTCCCGCCTCCCTACTGTGGATAGTTTGGTACATTATATGAGGAGCGTGCTTATATATTCGCGGTTTGGCGGGAAGACATGCTTCGGAAGGCCTATTTATTTGCCAGCAGCAGCTTATCTGTTTACCTCATGAACAAAAATGAACAAGAAAAAAGCAGGGAATATGGATTCCCCGCTTTGCATGCAAAGCCATGACCGAATTTATTTTTTAGGAAGCAGACCTGTAGGATTCACCGGCTTGTCATCCTGATACACTTCAAAATGCAGATGTGTTTTCAAATCCTTTTCAAGCTCGTTACGACCTGCTGAAGCAATTACATCGTTTTGTTTAACTTGATCGCCCTCTTTTACCTTTAGATCGCTCAAGCTTTGATACACCGTTTTGATATTGTTATCATGCGTGATTTCTACGACATTTCCCATCAGCGGATGCTGTTCTACACGGGATACCTTGCCACTCAGGGCAGCTCTCACTTCAAACGTCTGATCGTCGGCCCGGGAAAGATCAATTCCGGTGTTAGCAGTAAAGGTTTTATCATACTCTACCATTGCTGCTGCCTGTTCATCCGCTGTCGCGTTTTCGTCAAAAAATGGCTTTACAACCTTTACTGCGGCGGCATCTGCCACCGGCCATGCGATATTTTCCGACTGGGCAACGACTTCCATACTTTCCGGCTGTTGTCCGTTGACATCGGTATTGACTGCGCTTGTGTTTTGTACCGATGGACTAGCTGGGTCAGGTTTGAAAGACTTCTGGCTAGCATCCTGATAGACCCACACTAAGGTTAGTATAATGGCTGCTGCGGCAATGTAGGCTGCCGGGTATGCCCACCTTTTGGACAACAGCTTTTTCCACGAAGACGGCTGTGAAGCTCTTCCACCCTGAAAGGTTTTGGGTGTTTCTTCATGATTTTGGTTCTGGTTTTTATTTTGTTCACTCATTTGCTCATCACCTCAGTAACCAGTGTTACCGGGTGCAACTCTTTTATACTTCAAAGTTTTGAAAAATTTACTAACTTAGAATACGAGAAGCCTGTGCAAAGGAAATGCCAGTATAGTAGTGAAGAAGAATTTGAGTAGCAGTGTGCCCTTCCTTGGCCATTCCGTTGGCTCCCCACTGACTCATGCCGACACCATGGCCGTAGCCATAGGTAGTTATAGCAATCTTGTCTCCTTCGGTCCTCCACGTAAATTCAGCCGAACGCAGTCCCAGTTTGTTGCGCATTTCCGGTCCTGTAAAGACTGTTCCTCCTACTTCAATCTTTTTGATGCGATGCCCTTCTGTCTTGGAAAGTACCCGGATCTCGGGCATATTTTCTCCTCCAGTAGAAGCGGCTATCGCAGCACGGCTCAATCCCAATCTATCAAACACGCTCTGACGGCTCAATGTGATGGTTTCTGTATATCGAGGTGCCAGCTGCTTGTCCCATGGACTCGATACGCTCCGTAAGTAGGGCACAGCTTTGGCCCATACATCCTCCGAATTTTCGGTATAGCCATTGCTGGTAGAAAAAAAAGAAGCGGTAATCGGTTTGCCGTCATATACCATGATCGTATCCTTGGTATCGCGCACAGCCTGCCGAATTTTAGCCAGCTCAGCAGCTTTGCCGGAATGTCCCCACTCTCTAGTAAGCCTGGCTTTAGAAATGTAAGCCTGATGCTTAACGGTATCCGTCACATCCGCTCCTGCCGGAGCGCCGCTGGTGTCATCAGC
>NZ_JH601075.1:0-14547 GCF_000245715.1 Paenibacillus sp. Aloe-11
TGTGCCGCGTGTGCCGCGAGCTCCTGCACCGGAGGTGAGCGGCGACGCACCTGCGGGGTGCAAAGCGGGAGCCACTGCCGTTGCACGCCGGGCGTACCCGGCTTCAGCGGGCAATGTGCCGCGTGTGCCCGACCGCTGCTGAGCAAGCTTGCTTGTTTGGGGCGGAGCAGCTATAAAGCCGGGACTTTCCTCTGCAGGTAAAGTCCGGCGATGTTCGTTGGCATGATGAATCGGTATACGAATGCGAACCTGTGAATCTTTCATAGGCTGAAACCTCCATCTAAGGGCTGAATATCCGACTGGAAGCAATGATCTGTTCCAGTAGATATGTTCAATCATATGAGGTCGTCCACTTTGATAGAACCGTTTTAAGAGAACTGAAAGAATGAAAAAAGACAAGCTGAAAACACAAAAAAACCAAGCCCTTGCGGACTTGGTTCCTAGTTGTTTGTAAACATGCTCATACGTTGCATGAAGCTACGTACGTTAAAGCTTAAGCCAAAGAAGGCTGAATCTTTTTGAACAGATTCCCTGTAGTCTCTTCCGGCATCACACGCTCTGTACTGGACGAATGATCCAGCTTCGGCTCTTCTACGGTCACTCTGTAAATGTCCGCACCCAATCCAGTCAGCTTCTCAGCCAAATGAACGTAGCCACGATCGATGTGATGTACACCGGATACTTCCGTTGTCCCTTCCGCAATAAGTCCCGTCAGAATTAACGCAGCACCTGCACGCAAATCTGTCGAGGTCACCTTCGCACCTGTCAGCTTCGCATTGCCGGTTACAATCGCAGAACGACCTTCGACCTTAATCTCCGCATTCATGAGATGAAATTCATCCACATGCATGAAGCGATTTTCAAAGACGGTTTCCGTGATAATGCTCGTTCCTTCAGCAGCAAGTTGAAGTGCCATCATCTGCGACTGCATATCCGTAGGGAAACCTGGATAAGGCAGCGTTTTAACATCAACGGCTTTTAACGGTTTATCCGCAATGACACGAATTCCGTTTTCATCTGGTTGAATGGTTACTCCCATTTCTTCCATTTTGGAGATAACAGGTCCCAAATGATCGGATATTGCACCTTCTACATATACGTTCCCGCCTGTGATCGCAGCAGCAACCATATAAGTACCTGCTTCTACACGGTCGGGAATAACCGTATGCTTTACACCATGAAGTTTTTCGACGCCTTCAATACGAATAACGCCTGTGCCTGCGCCGCGTACCTTGGCTCCCATACCATTGAGGAAGTTCGCAAGATCAACAATCTCAGGTTCCTTAGCAGCATTTTCAATAGTAGTTACGCCCTCGGCAAGAGTAGCGGCCATCATAATATTCTCGGTTGCTCCTACGCTGGCTACATCCAAATAAACTTTGGCTCCACGCAGACGCCCGTTACTTTTAGCTTCAATAAAACCTTGGCCCAGGCTAATCTCGGCCCCCAATGCTTCAAAACCCTTCAAATGCTGGTCAATTGGTCGTGTGCCAATTGCGCATCCGCCCGGAAGCGAAATTCTTGTATGTCCCAAACGTGTAAGCAACGGCCCCATAACCAAAAATGATGCGCGCATTTTCCTAACCCACTCGTAAGGGGCTTCACAGGAAATTATCTTCCGTGCGTCAACACGAATGACCTCATCTTGGTATGTAACGCCTGCTCCTAAGGACTCCAGTACTTTGTTAATAGTCATCACATCGTCTAGAGGAGGTGCATCAATAATAACACTTTCTCCTTCTTCTCCTAGCAGAGAAGCGGCGATGATCGGCAGAACTGAGTTTTTGGCTCCGCTGACTTTGACACTCCCGGTCAATCTGTTGCCACCGCGGACGATAAATTTGCTCATCTATGGTTCCCTCCGCGCGTCATTTCCCTTTTCCTTCATGGAAAAAAAGAACATATTCCGCTATTTTCATACCTTACTTTTTCATTACATAAAAAACAAGATTTTATTAATACCCTAACTGCCATCATACCACTGTTCAAAACAAGTATACAAGCGTTTTTTGTACTTGATGTCCATTGTACTCCAACTGAATCAGTCGGCCATACATGCATGGTTCTTTTGTTTACCATTGTTGACAATATGGAACGATGTTATTCGACAATTCCCGCAGGGACACAGTTATAAAACCCTATAACCCGCTCACTCCATGTTAAAACAATACACTAGAGCATCTGGCTCCACGAGATGTAACTCAACAGGAAACCAGCAACCAATTGCCCGACGATAATAGCAAGAAACAAGTGCAACAATCTGCCTTGCGGTCCTTTGGGGTGCCGGATGATCAAATCCAGCTTTAAGCTCTGTAAAGCCCACCAGGCTAGCGCTATACAGATGAGTGACACGATCATGGAGATCAACGCGGTCATACTCGCCGATTGACTTAACTGTTCAGCCAACTGCTGCTTCCCGTTCATCCGTAATCCCTCCCATCTGCTTCACAGACTTCTTTATAATACTCGGAGCACGCCTAATATGCTAGTCATATTTCTGTTTTCAGAACATTTATTTCGACAAAATATGAACAATTACTTCTGTTTCGTGAATTTAAAAGGTACTATGTACCTAGCTGCCAAGCAAGAAATAGGACTACATATTTGGTGATTATACCTAAAAAAGGGGCCCGATCACAGTGATCGAAGGAAGGAAAGGTTTTCCTCTCCTCCTGCCTGACATTCTCTGGCAGAAGTTATGAAGCGGTCTCCCTGTCATTCCATCCGTATACTATGCCGAACCCTCTTATAATTCCACTAAAACCTAATATTTAATTCTTACTTGGTTCTGATGCTTGTAGCATTCAAACGGTTAAGCGCCCGTTGCAGAGCCACTTCCGCCCGATGATGGTCTATCTGTTCCTGCTTGCTCTGGAGCCGCAGTTCCGCCCGCTCCCTTGCCGCACGGGCACGCTCTACATCAATATCTTCAGAGCGTTCCGCACTCTCAGCCAAAATGACCACTTTATCCTTGCGGACTTCAACAAAGCCCCCATTGACTGCGATCACCTCAGTCTGACCACCGACTTTAATACGTATCGGTGCAATCTTCAAGGGAGTGACCAAGGGAAGGTGTCCGGGTAAAATACCAAGGTCGCCTTCCGAGCCGCGAACACTGATGCTGTTGACCTGCTCTGCATAGACCAGGCGCTCCGGCGTCACAATCTCTAATAAATACGTGCTCACTTAAATCCCTCCTGAAAGCTGTCCACAGACAGCTCACTTCGTAAGGCTCTCGGCTATTCTTTGCCTGTGTACTTACAGCGTTTTGGCTTTTTCTACTGCTTCTTCGATGGCTCCTACAAAAAGGAACGCTGCTTCTGGAAGATGATCATACTTCCCTTCCAGAATTTCTTTGAAGCTTCGTACCGTTTCTTTAACCGGCACATATTTACCCGGGAAGCCGTTAAACGCTTCGGCAACGTGGAAAGGTTGGGACAGGAAACGCTGGATTTTACGTGCACGTGCTACCAGCATTTTGTCTTCTTCACTCAGTTCGTCCATACCCAGGATGGCAATGATATCCTGAAGCTCGTTGTAACGGGCCAAAATTTGTTTTACCCCTTGTGCTACATTGTAATGCTCTTCACCTACAACGTCTGGAGACAAGATCCGGGAGCTTGATGCGAGTGGATCAACCGCCGGGTAAATACCCATTTCGGAAATTTTACGTTCCAGGTTCGTCGTTGCATCCAAGTGGGCAAACGTTGTAGCAGGTGCCGGGTCAGTGTAGTCATCCGCAGGCACATAGATCGCCTGAATGGAAGTAACAGAACCTTTTTTAGTCGAAGTAATCCGTTCTTGCAATTGACCCATTTCAGTTGCCAGCGTAGGCTGGTAACCTACCGCGGAAGGCATACGTCCCAGCAGGGCGGAAACCTCAGAACCTGCTTGGGTAAAGCGGAAGATATTGTCGATAAAGAGCAACACGTCACGGCCTTCTTGATCACGGAAGTACTCCGCCATCGTCAGACCGGTAAGGGCAACACGCAAACGCGCACCCGGCGGCTCGTTCATTTGTCCAAACACCATCGCTGTTTTGTTGATAACGCCGGACTCTCTCATTTCGTGGTACAAGTCATTTCCTTCACGTGTGCGTTCACCTACACCCGCAAATACAGAAATACCGCCATGCTCTTGAGCGATATTGTTAATCAGTTCTTGGATCGTTACGGTTTTACCTACACCGGCACCACCGAACAATCCAACTTTACCGCCTTTGGCATAAGGAGCCAGCAAGTCGATAACTTTAATGCCTGTTTCGAGCATTTCTGCCTGAGTCGTCAATTCGTCGAAAGAAGGTGCCTGACGGTGAATTGGATTTTTTTCTGCTGCACTAATATCAGCACCATTATCAATTGGATCTCCCAGCACGTTAAATACACGTCCCAGAGTAGCCTCACCAACAGGTACCGAAATTGGTGCCCCAAGGTCTACCGCTTCAGCTCCGCGAACCAGACCATCTGTGGAAGACATGGCAATACAACGTACACGATTATCGCCAAGATGCTTTGATGCCTCAAGCGTCAGATTCAGTTTGACTCCAGTCTCCAGCACAGTCCCAATATGAATAGCATTAAGGATTTCCGGAAGCTGACCACGTTCAAATTCAACGTCAACAACCGGACCCTGGATGCTCACTACGCGTCCTTTGTTCATCTTTTGGTTTCCCTCCTACAAGCTTGCACAGCCGCAAATCCGAACATCACTGATTTGTTTTGCGCTCGCAAATGATCATATTAGTATAGACTCTGCTATACAGCAGTCTGCAAAAGCTCATTAAGACTGAGCATTTGCCCCTGCCACAATTTCCGTAATTTCCTGGGTAATAGCCGCTTGACGGGCACGGTTATAGGTCAACGACAGTTCACCAATCAGCTTGGTAGCATTTTTGGTAGCAGAACCCATCGCCGTCATCTTCGCTCCCAACTCACTAGCTTTACCATCCAGCAAAGCGCCGTAGATAAGTGTTTCTGCATAACGCGGCAACAATACTTCCAGCACTCCTTCTGGTGAAGGCTCATACTCGTAATTTATCGAGGATGAAGCTGTAGCCGATTCCGGTGTTGCCATTGGTAACAAACGGTCAACGGTCGGAATTTGAGTCAGTGCGTTGACAAAGCGGTTATAGCATAGATACAGCTCATCAAATTCTTTAAGTTCAAAGCCTTTTACAGCCTTGTTTGCAATCGTTTTGATATCTGAAAAAGCAGGTGTATCCGACAAGTCAGTCACTGACTCTGCAATAGGGAACTCACGACGTCTGAAATAATCCCGTCCTTTTCGTCCGATGATGAAAATCACAAATTCATCCTGTGAACGGTGACGTTCCGCAATCGTCTGCGTAACCTGCCGCAAAATATTGGCGTTATAACCACCAGCCAGACCACGATCAGATGTGATGATGAGATAAGCAGTCTTCTTGACCGGACGCGTCTCCAGCATTGGATGCTTGACGTTATTCGATCCAGAAGCAATACTGCTGACGACTTCCTTAAGCTTCTCTGCGTAAGGGCGAGCCGACTCCGCTTTCTCCTGAGCCTTTCTCAGCTTGGATGCAGCGACCATTTCCATCGCTTTCGTAATCTGCTTTGTACTCTGCACACTTTTAATCTGACGTTTAATCTCGCGCATACCTTTTGCCATGATTTCACCACCTTCAAGCTTTGGCAAGGCCAAAGCTAACTTCGTAAGCAATCGTTAGCTTTGAGAAAAACAAAGCCACTTTGTAAAGATTCAAGCCCAGCCGAACATATGATAAAGGGCCTGTTATTGAGGGTAAAACATGCCAAGGAAGCCAAAGCCCGAGGGGCACGCTTCCTTAGAACATTTTTCGTCATAAACAGGCAAATTCATGTATTAAACCGACGTGGCAAATGATTTTTTGAATTTCTCGATAGCTGCCTTCAAAGCTGCTTCGTTATCAGCCACCAAGTCTTTGGTATCACGGATAGATTGGAGCACATCCTGATAATCAGACACCATGAAAGACAAGAAGTCCTTTTCAAAACGTTTTACGTCCGCTACCGGGATATCATCAAGAAAGCCTTTAACAGCAGTGTACAAGCTCACGACTTGCTGCTCAACAGGCAGCGGCTGATGTACACCCTGTTTCAGGATTTCCATCATGCGCGCGCCACGGTCAAGACGGGCTTTAGTGGATTTATCCAAATCGGAACCGAATTGAGAGAACGCTTGAAGCTCACGATATTGAGCGAGATCCAGACGCAGGGAGCCTGCAACCTTTTTCATCGCTTTAATCTGAGCGGAGCCCCCTACACGGGATACAGAAATACCTACGTTAATCGCCGGACGTTGGCCTGCATAGAACAAGTCAGCTTCCAGGAAGATTTGTCCATCCGTGATGGAAATTACGTTGGTTGGAATGTATGCAGAAACGTCGGAAGCCTGTGTCTCGATAAACGGAAGCGCAGTAAGTGAGCCGCCACCCAATTCATCATTCAGCTTCGCTGCACGTTCCAGCAAGCGAGAGTGCAGATAGAAAACGTCACCCGGATAAGCCTCACGACCCGGTGGACGACGCAGCAACAGGGAAAGCTCCCGGTATGCAGACGCTTGTTTGGTCAAGTCATCATATACGACAAGGACATGCTCGCCTTTGTACATAAAGTACTCACCCATAGCACAGCCGGAATAAGGAGCAATGTACAGCAAAGGTGATGGCTCAGAAGCAGATGCCGTAACAACAATCGTATATTCCAAAGCACCGTGACGACGCAATGTTTCAACAACTTGAGCTACCGTGGATTGTTTTTGACCAATAGCAACATAGATACATTTCATGCCGTTGCCTTTTTGGTTCAAAATCGCATCAATTGCAATAGAAGTTTTACCTGTTTGACGGTCACCGATGATCAGCTCACGTTGACCGCGGCCAATCGGAACCATAGCGTCAATGGCTTTAATTCCTGTTTGCATTGGCTCATGTACGGATTTACGGGCCATAACACCTGGAGCCTGACTTTCTACCGGACGGAATTCCGTGGTAGCAATTGGACCTTTGCCATCGACTGGTTGTCCCAACGGATTAACAACGCGTCCAATCAGTGCGTCCCCAACAGGAACCTGCATGATTTGGCCTGTACGTTTAACTTGACCGCCTTCACGAATGTCAGAGAATGGTCCAAGAATAACGACACCGACATTGCTCTCTTCCACGTTGAGCGCCAAGCCCAATACGCCGTTATCGAATTCAACCAATTCCCCGGCCATGACTTTTTCCAGTCCGTAGACGCGGGCAATACCGTCGCCGACTTCAACAACAGTGCCGACTTCAACGACCTCGATATCATTTTTATATTGTTCAATCTGACTTTTAATCAATGAACTGATTTCTTCAGGTTTGATACTCAAGTGTGTTCACCCCTATCTTCTATACTCGTCTGTTAAAGGATTTCTCAAGACGATCCAGCTTGCCGGCCAGACTGCCGTCGTACAGTGTATCGCCGATAACCACTTTCAATCCGCCCAGCAGACTCGGATCTACTATATTTTCCACACGGATTGTTTTATGTTCACGGGTTCCGAATTCCTCGGCTACCGTTGCTATTTCCTGCTCACTGAGCGCATAGGTGGAATATACCTTTGCATGGGCCAGTCCCAGCTTGTACTCCTGAATCTCAAGGTATCCGGCAAGGAGATCTTCAAACAAATCGGCTCTGCTGCGCTGAATCAACAGCTTAATCGTGTTAATCAGCGAGGTAGACAGCTTGCCTTCAAAGCTGTTGGCCAGAACCTGAAGCTTGACCTCTTCCGTAATGTTAGGAGAATTAATGAACTTACGGATTTCGGCATCCCCCGATACAGCCTCTACAAAAGCACGCAGTTCCTGCTCGGTCTCCATAATGGTCTGCTCCTGCTCTGCCACTTCAAACAAAGCCTTCGCGTACCGTTTGGCAACTACCGTATCCCGGCTCATGCTTTGCCTCCTACCTCTTTAAGGTACTGGTCGACAAGCTCTCCCTGGACTTGGTCTTCCTTGATTTCTTTTTGAAGCAATTTGGAAGCAATTTGTACCGAAGCTTTACCCACTTCGCTGCGCAGCTCGGCAACCGCCTTATTGCGCTCGCTTGTGATTTCACGAACAGCTTCGTCTTTCAGGCGAACCGCTTCGTCTTTAGCCTGAATAATAATTTGCTCCGCTTGCTTGTTGCCAGTTTGTTTCGACTGCTCGATAATGTCATAGGCTTCCTTGCGCGCTTGCTGGAGAGCCTGTTTTTGCTCCTCAACATAGGCAGCAGCCTGTTCACGCGTTTGTGCCGCTTCACTCATTTGCTTCAAAACAAGCTCACGCCGTTTCTCCATAACTGAAAAGAGAGGGCCGAATGCATAACGGGTCAGCAACCAGTACAAGATCAAAAATGCAATGACAGTAAACACGATACTTGTCCAATTTAAATGCAATTGAAGTCACTCCTTTCCGGTGAACGTCAGTCCTAGATCTTTCATATTCAAACGAACAAAGAAGGCGCGGATGGCTGTGCCTTCCCCGCCAAACCTTGCTTCCATTCAATTAAGCACCTGCGTAGAAAATGAATGCCAGAACGACCCCGATGATTGGCAGGGCTTCGACCAGACCTACACCGATAAACATTACTGTTTGCAATGTTGCTTTTGCTTCAGGCTGACGAGCGATACCTTCAACTGTTTTACTTACGATCAGACCGTTACCGATACCAGCGCCCAAAGCGCCCAAACCTACTGCGATTGCAGCTGCGATATATGCCCAAACTCCCATTTTAAAAAATCCTCCTTAGTAATGTGTATTTGTATTTTACATATATTTGCAGTTAAGAGCGAAGCGCACTCCTGAACTTAACTAAAAACCGGAAAATGAGCCTGTCTAATGCTCTTCTTCATGCGTATCAATGGACTGTGAAATATATACAAACGTCAGAATCGTAAAGACGAACGCCTGGATACTGCCGACAAAAATACTGAATCCTTGCCAGACCACGAGTCCCAATACGGAAGCAACCATACCTCCAACGCCAAGTGCTGTCATTTTCAGCAGAACACTGATCAAAACTTCGCCGGCAAAAATATTACCGAATAGACGCATACCATGTGTCAGTAGTTTTGAGAACTGCTCAATCAGGTTAATTGGCAGAAAGAAAGGAAATGGCTGAACGTAGTGCTTAAAGTAAGCTTTGGTGTTACGGAAGATTCCTAGGAAATGAACCAGAACAAAGATCATCAATGCCAGTCCAATGGATACCCCTGCATCTGCGGTAGGTGATTTCCACCAGTTGACACCTACATGGGCAGCTTCGCCCGGATGAGTCGCCTGTGCTTGTTCTAATGCTTCCTTGACCGGAACGATATCATGCCCGAATACTTGTGCGCTTTGCACATTATCGAATTCAGTCACGATTCCGAACGGCAGACCCAGCATATTTCCGACGAAAATGAACATGATCAGCGTCATCCCTAAAGAAAGGAATGGCTTCCCTTTTTTCAAATCCATCGTACTGGAAATGAGTCCTTGAACGAATTCGACAACCCATTCCAAAAAGTTTTGCAGCTTTCCTGGATTGTCCACAGACAAATTGCGCGTTGCAGCAAAAGCCAGTCCAAACACAATAGCGCAGGTCACAACCAGCATAATAATGACGGACAAGTCAATGCTAAACCCGCCCAATTGGATAATCGGTGATTCATGCAACATGTTTTCTCACCCCTTTCTCAGTTGAGCCATCATTTTTCCTGAAGCGCGAATATGATGCCTATAATTAAAAGAAGGAATTGCCCAGTTACAAGGCTTGCCATTACAGCGATCTCATCGAAATAGGCCGGAAATTCTACAGCCAGCACCACTGCCAAAATTGAGGTCGCTAATCGAACGCCAAAGCCAATACCTACCACTCTCTTCTTTCTTTCACCGGCGGCCGCACTCGCAACCTGTCGAATTTTGTAGGCCATATACAGCACATTTAGACAGCTTACTCCCGTTCCCAGAATGATTCCGTGAGCAATATCACGATGTTGGGGCATGAAAGCGGAGACCAGGAAACACAGAGCCATAATCATAAGCGCTACGATCCATAACATTTTTTGCATACGGGTCATCTCATTCATGGTTATCCCTCAATACCTTTCCGATCACAAGGGCAATACTCAATGCGCCTACAACCAAGCCTGCGAGAACGCTTACGCCAATCCAAATTCCGGAGCCACCAAGTTTGGCATCAAGCCATTTTCCGGCATAGAAACCACCCAGTGTGCATACCGTCAGATCAATGCCGATAGCGCTCACCAGTCCAATTGCCTTGAAGGCATTTCCGGTGTTTTTTTGGTTGTTGTTTTGCTTGGAAGGTTTGACCACTTTTCCATGTCACCCCTGCAATTCCAGTCCATTTTACTTAAATATAAGATGCTTTGTCAATTGAGATATTTTAGTGCCCTAAAGTATAAAAATCAGTCGACAAAGCATCTAAAAATGCTGTATCCCTTGGTAACCGTACAGTTTAACTGTATGCTTACCTTGTAAAGGAATATTATAACGAGCGAACACCTTTTGTGAACATTGTGTGAAATTCCTCAGGACGTTCGGATTTAACGCCATAATGGTGCAAAATCGCATTGACAATTCTTACCGAAGCCTGTCCGTCACCATAAGGATTCGCTGCCTGACTCATAGACTCATACAACGCGGAATCCGTCAAAAGTGCCTTGGTTCGATTGTAGACATTCTCTTCACTCGTACCGACCAATTCCAATGTGCCTGCCTCAATTCCCTCCGGTCTTTCGGTCGTATCACGCAGTACCAGTACAGGCACTCCGAACGAAGGGGCTTCTTCCTGAAGGCCGCCGGAATCCGTAAGAATCAGATGCGTGTGCGGATAAAAATTGTGCAGGTCTACAACGTCCAGTGGATCAATCAGCTTAATACGCGGATGGTTGCCTAAAATCTCAAATGCAGGCTCCTTTACAGCCGGACTCGGGTGAACCGGATACACGATGGCGATATCCTCAAATTCGTCCGGGATCCGTTTTACCGCCTTAAAAATTTGACGATGTGGCTCCCCTTGTGACTCCCGGCGGTGAGCTGTCATTAGAATCAAACGTTTGCCTTGAGCCCAATCGAGTACCGGGTGCTCGTAATCCTGGCGAACGGTATACTGAAATACGTCAGTCACCGTATTTCCTGTTACATATATTCGCGATTCAGGTTTATTTTCCTTCCGCAAATTGCCAGCAGATAAAGAAGTAGGCGAAAAATGAAGATCAGACAGCACGCCTGTGAGCTGACGGTTCATTTCCTCCGGATATGGAGAAAGCTTGTTCCATGTCCGCAAGCCTGCTTCCACATGCCCTACTTCGATTTGCTGCATAAAGGCTGCGTAGCTAGCGAGGAAAGTCGTCAGCGTATCACCGTGAACCAGGACAATATCAGGCTTGGCCTCACGCAATACAGGCTCCAACCCCTGAAGTACACGTATGGAAATTTCGTTGAGTGTCTGACGGTCTTTCATCACATCCAAATCATAGTCAGGGTGAATGTTAAAGACCTCCAGAACCTGGTCAAGCATTTGGCGATGCTGAGCTGTAACGCATACCACGGACTCGATATGCTCCGGATGACGCTGAAGCTCCAAAATGAGAGGAGCCATTTTAATCGCTTCCGGACGCACGCCAAAAATGGTCATTACTTTGATTTTAGACATTTTGAGTTGAACCCCTTTTCATAATAAACGTCCGGTTTACAGATCTTTTTAATATGAAAACGACCTGTCCGCAACGTCCATAAATTTGCCGAACCGTCAAAGGCGATTTACTTGGTTCCGTACAAGCGGTCTCCCGCGTCACCAAGACCCGGAACGATATAGCCATGCTCGTCCAGACGCTCGTCCAATGCAGCGACATAAATGTCTACATCAGGATGCGCATCTTGCACAGCTTTGACTCCCTCAGGAGCGGCAATCAGATTCATCATTTTAATTTGAGTGCAGCCTCTCTTTTTCAGCACATCAATAGCAGCAATCGCCGAGCCGCCTGTTGCAAGCATCGGATCAATAACGATCAATTCACGCTCAGTCACGTCTGTAGGCAACTTCGTGTAGTATTCCACAGGCTGCAATGTTTCAGGATCGCGGAACAATCCCACATGACCTACCTTGGCTGCTGGCAGCAGCTTTACGACGCCATCCAGCATACCCAAGCCTGCACGCAAAATCGGAATGAGGCCCAGCATACGTCCAGAAATCACTTTACCTTCTGTCTCAGCAACCGGTGTTTGCACCGTAATGCTTTCCAACGGGATGTCCCTCGTAATTTCATAAGCCATCAAAGTTGCTACTTCATCCACGAGCTCGCGGAAATCCTTGGTGTTGGTCCGCACATCGCGGATAAATGTAAGTTTGTGTTGGATCAAAGGGTGATCACAAACCACCAGTTTTGCCATGATATATTCCCTCCGGTATTATCGTCACGTTCTTCCGCACCAGAATATCGAACATCCTGAATGGAAAGGGATCTATGTAGCCTATTTGTACAAGCCAAATAAGCACAGATGCAGTGCGTGCCTGTAAATCCTGTTTATTATAACATTCCCTTGATTGATTTAACACCTGCCACCGCAACCTTTGGCCAAGAGAAAGATATGTAAAGTAAAATACCTAGCCCTTCACTTTGTGAGTGACTTTTGTCATAGAAAATAGCATCAAAAAAGGCCCTAACGGCCCTTGACCATCAAAGCCTGTCGAGCTTTAAAATCGATGCCATCGTAATTCGTACTACCTTGATGTTTTTTGTAAACGCTTCATTATATATATGTCCAACTCTATGGACTCTGTCAGCTTGAAGGAGGCACCCTTAAACTGCCAGATGGAGCCTTACCATAAACGCTTGTTACCCAAAAATATACATTTCGAGTCGCCAGGAAACAAAAAGAGCTGTCTTCCTCCGACTACAGAAGGAAAACAGCCTTATTCAACCTGGATAAGTGGCCTATATAATTAGTATTGAGTACCCGGATAGATCGGGAATTTTTCAGTCAGCTCGCCAACCGCTTGGCTTGCTTTGGACAATACCGTATCATCCTTCGGATTTTTGAGCGTTTCGGCAATGATTTTACCGATTTTAACCATAGCCTCTTCATCCATACCACGGGATGTCGCAGCAGGAGTACCAATACGAATTCCGCTGGTAACGAACGGACTGGTCGGGTCGAAAGGAATCGCGTTTTTGTTCACCGTAATGCCCACGGAATCCAGTACATGCTCCGCTTCTTTACCTGTAATGTTCAGATTACGCGTATCCAGCAGCATCAGGTGATTATCTGTACCACCCGATACGATGTTGATTCCCTCTGCCAGCAGTGTCTCAGCCAGCACCTGTGCATTGCGAACCACGTTTTGTGCATAGGTTTTGAAAGAAGGCTGGAGCGCTTCACCCAAGGCAACCGCTTTGGACGCGATCACATGCATTAATGGACCACCCTGAGTACCTGGGAAAATCGCCTTGTCAATCGCCTGTGCCCACGCTTTGCGAGTCAGAATCAATCCGCCACGCGGACCACGCAGCGTTTTATGCGTCGTTGTGGTTACAAATTGAGCATGTGGAACCGGGTTAGGGTGAATACCCGCTGCCACCAGACCGGCAATATGCGCCATATCTACCATGAACAGCGCACCTACATCGTTGGCAATGGAAGCAAAGGCTTCAAAATCAATGGTACGCGGATATGCGCTCGCTCCGGCTACAATCAAACGAGGGCGATGCTTGAAGGCCGCCTTGCGCACTTCATCATAGTCAATGCGGAAGTCGTCTTCACGTACGCCGTAAGCAACGAAGTTATACAACAAGCCGGAAGCGTTAACGGGACTTCCGTGTGTCAGATGGCCGCCATGCGCCAAATTCATACCCAATACGGTATCACCGGGTTTGAGCGCTGCCAAATATACCGCCATGTTCGCTTGTGCTCCAGAGTGAGCCTGCACGTTGGCATGCTCGGCACCGAACAATTCTTTGGCGCGATCACGTGCAATGTCCTCGACGATATCTACGTGCTCACAGCCACCGTAGTAACGTTTGCCCGGATAACCTTCAGCATATTTATTCGTCAGTACGGAGCCCATCGCTTCCATAACCGCTTCACTGACGATGTTCTCGGATGCGATCAGCTCGATATTGTGGCGTTGCCGTTTCAGTTCAAGTCCCATTGCTTCCAGCACTGCCGGGTCACTATTACGCAGATGTTCCATCATGATTGATTACTCCCTCTCCATAGTCAATTGTTGGGTATGCTAAAGTACAAAACAAACAGTCCACGCCAAATGCTAGTCACAGTTTCCGCCGTCTTCTTGTTCAAGAGTGTACACTGCCCGTTGTCCGCCAATCAGTGGAGGGCGCGTGTATGCCGCAGTCACACGTGCTTCGCCAATCCAGCGAAGGCTTGGGCGAAACGGAACGGCTATGGGGCGCAGATGCATGCCGATCAGTGTCTCGCCAATGTCTATCCCGGCATGCGCCTGCACGTTCATCGCCAAACACGCGTCGTCCAGTGACCGATAGGCAATGGCAGCC
>NZ_JH601075.1:14580-16705 GCF_000245715.1 Paenibacillus sp. Aloe-11
CAACTTCCATGAATCCCAGCCGCTCCAGCACAGCCCGCTCTACGACCAGTGCACGGTTCAAATGCTCGCAGCATTGAAACGCCACGTCAAAGCCATATGCCCGGCGTACGGACTCTACTCCAGCCAGCAACTGCTGAGCCACATCGAGCGCCCCAGCCGTGCCAATCCGGCTTCCAGCCACTTCACTCGTGCTTACGCCAACAACCAGCAAGCGACCAACTTTCAGACCGGCCGCTTCAGCGAGTTCCCGCACGACAGAAGCGGTCTGTGCTTCAAGTGAAATCTCACGATCCAATTGTCCTGCCATTGGAACCTCCCTTGGTTGAACAGTCCATCAGAGACAAGGCATGGTCTCATGCCTCAAGTTCAACACACTTTCTCCTGATATCACAATCTGACTATATTATAGCCGATGATTCGGATTTCGAGCAGAAAAAATGGAAGAACAAGAAGGCAGCAGAAGATCCGGAATAGCTCATATACGAAAAAAGAGCAGTCCACACCAATGTGGAATTGCTCTTTTGCCCAGGCGACCGGCCGTATATCCGATGCTCCATCGTGGTTAATCCCACTGTTGTCGCCAGTTACACCGGATTCTCATTTTTCCACCTTATCTTAACGGATTAACCGCCGAAAATCAACAGATTCCGTACAAATCAGATGAGCAACACCGACTTTATTCGGAGGAAGCCTTTAACTTGTCGAGCAGCTTATGCAGTGCCGTGCGGATTTCCGCAGCTGTGACATCGTAATCTTCCCGCGAACCCCCGAATGGATCGGAAATATCAAAGCCCGGAATGCGTTGGTGCAGCTCAATCATTCGCTCACGCTCCTGCGCCGACAGCTCTTGTCCGAGTGAAGCCATCAACTGTTGTGAAGCGTATAAGCCATCTAATTCCTGTACATCATTCAGCACCGCATCCCGATCTTCCACATATTCCTTGAGCGTAAAAACTTTGTCCGCCGCATGGGGAAACCGCTGAATGACATGCTGCTTATGACCTTGCGTCAAGGTTAAAATCAGATGGGCCCACTCGGCAAGTCCGCCGCTCAAAGAGGTCGAGGTCATCCGATCCGAGATATCTTGGTCCCGTAGAACCGCCTCTGCGTGCCGAGATATCGGTGTGCCTTCCATCGCGGCCACTCCCGCAGAGCGCACCTCCAGCTCCAATCCGTGTTCAGCAGCCAGCTTGCGCAGCATTCCTTCAGCCATTGGACTGCGACAGGTGTTCCCTGTGCATACGAATAAGATATGCTTCAACGTTTTCACCCCCCGTATGTTCAAAATATATAAACAGAGGACACTATCATCCTAAGCCTTTACTATCATCCTGTATTATTTTACACTTTCCACGCTAAAATCAAAACATAAACATAAAGCCAAACGCCAGCAAAATAGCACCGCCCACGGCTTCTCCGTAATCCCCTAGATTACGGCTGACCTTGCGACCCAGCAGCAATCCCAGCATCGCCATCGCTCCTCCGCAAAAGCCAAACGCCAGAACACTCAGCACCAGATCACTCTGGAACATCCCCAGCGAAACTCCTACAGAAAACGAGTCGACACTTACCCCAAGTGCAAACAACAAAAGACCCAAAGGTGAACGATGATCCAATACTTGTACACCGTCCCCCTTGAAGGAACTATATACCATATGCCCGCCTAAAAGGATGAGTAGCCCACCTGCAAAATAGGTCGTCACATAGCCCAGTAAGGAACTCATATAATGGCCTGTGAACATCCCCAGCAATGGCATCAGAATGTGAAAAAAGCCAATAACCGTACTGATGCGCAGCATATCCCGCAGGCGTATCCCCTTCATGCCGATCCCTACGCCCAGCGATAACGCATCCATCCCCAGCGCTACTGCCATGATCAGAATCGTTACAACCTGCCCGACATGGGCAGAGGCTGACAGCATACTCCATCCCTCCATTATCCGTCCTTTCTTGTACACGTTATGCGGACAAGGGGCAAAACAGTACAAGCATACTACGGATGAGCCTGTACGGGACGAGGAGAGATGAGAATTTTATTAAGAGCGGTTACGATTAGACTGAAACCCTTTTTGTTCTCCAGCAAAAATGCGAGTCTTGCTAAAGACGAACAACTCGGTGACCCGCC
>NZ_JH601076.1:0-2872 GCF_000245715.1 Paenibacillus sp. Aloe-11
TTTTCCGCCGCAATCCGAGCCTGTCCAACCCCCATTTCGCCGGAGATATCCTCTTCAATCTCACGAACCGCAACCGTAGTATCAGCTTCTTCCATGCCAGCAGACGCCCTCTTGGCAGTTGCAGTCATGTCCGCTTCGGGAACCAAACATCTTACATCCCACCATTTTGTATGCGAAGCCTCCAATGTCTGCTTTAGCTCGTGAATCCCTTGTTCATCCAGCTCCCGCTCGGGCTTCTCCTTCTGTGCAAACGCTCTGTGCAAATCTTGTATCGGATTCAATTTATCGGTCATATCAGATCATCCCATATCTTATTGTCATACAGCCCGATCCATGTCGCTTGGTCTCCAAAAAAGCCTGCTTTGAAAACTCAATTGAATCGGCTCTGCCATGTGCATATATACTGTACATCCCATTATAACATATGGGAGACTTGCTACTCTCAAGATTAGACGAATAAGCCGCTCACCCAGCCCCACAACCCCATCAGAGCATCCCACAGAAAGAAACGTACTTCCGGTTCCTTTCCATTCGCAGTTGTCTGACTGTCTCCGCGATTTGCTTTTGCCACTGCCGTTTGTGCCGTTGCCTCCCCACTGCCTGCATCAATAAAACACAACGGTGGAAACAGCACGCACCACCAATTTTGCCCTTTGCCTTGTCCCAGTGTGACCCGAAGGGCCTCATAATTCCCAGCAGGATAGACAAGACCACCATACATTTTCGTCGGAAAAGGAACGCTTGCCAGCTCCACCTGATGCTGATATGCAATGCCGCGCCGAGCCAGCTCGGCACCTACCAAACGATCAATTTCAGGCAAGTGGGCAGCAATCAACGCTCTCGCCTGATTTAAGCTTTGCGGGTTTTCCAGCTTACCCACCCACGCATTCATTTCCTGCACGATGGCGTCCCGTATATCACGCTTGACCAGTTGATCCTCCGGGCGATCTGAATTGGCTAAAATGCGCAGCCGGATGGATTCATGCGGAATCACTCTCGCCCCTGTTGTTGTCATTCCTGACGTTATAGGACCTCTGATTCCTGCGGTCATGGCAGCATCCGTTTTTTGACCTTCCCAGGACATCATTAAGATCGAAATACAAAATAGGATCATGGCAGCTTGCTTTACCCAGCTTTTCATCTTCGTCCCCCCAAACCCAAACTCTATCATGTCTATCAGTCTGTCCGGTTCGGGAGAATCTAAACCTATGAATCTATGTAAAATGTCAGAGCAAAGACTGGTCCATGATCATCTGCGGATAGGAAAAAGGTCCAGATTTCGCAATCTGGACCTTTTTTTGCTGTACCGTTTTATTTTATCAGCATTTTGCATAATCTGATTCCCAACGCTCGGAAGCACAGCATATATTACGCATTAACCGTTCCATCCACAACCCATGCACACTAGGCTTTTTTTGCCTTCGTCAAGCTCGCTCTGGAAGGCTGTGGCAGATCATCCTCCAGCTCCTGACCATGCACCTTAATACTCATAACCAAGCCGATACTAGCCATGTTAATGAGCAGCGACGTCCCCCCGTAGCTGATGAACGGGAGCGTAATCCCCGTGAGCGGCATGATACCCAGAAACGCGCCGATATTCTCAAAAATCTGGTATAGCAGCATGGACACAATACCCACGATAAGATACGGTCCGGCTCGATCACGGCATTCCAGTGATATCAGGATCATTCGGTGAATTAAAATAAAATATAACAAGAGTAGCACCGAGGAGCCTACAAAGCCAAATTCCTCCGCTACCACTACAAAAATAGAATCCGCATACGTATAAGGAACACGCCCGGATTGTACCGAGGTTCCCTGCAAAAAGCCCTTGCCCATCATCCCGCCAGAGGCAATCGCCAGCTTGGCGTTTTTGGTATGGTAGGATGCCTTCGCAGTCGCTTTTTCCGGTACCAGCCAAGGGTCCAGACGCTCTACCCAGTGACTGCGCCCAATCCCCTTCATAAACGAATCAATCTCATCGTGAAACGAGATATAGGCTTTGAGCCCGCCACCAACAGCGACTGCAAATATGGTAAATCCGATCAGCGCATGGGATGCCTTCACATTCCCAATCCATAGCATCCCGATGACGATGACGATGTATCCGAGCGCGTTACCCAAGTCATTTTGCGCCATCACCATAGCAAAAGGAACAAAGCTCACCAGAGCGACTGGAAGTACGTCCTGAACAAAATACAGCCTGCTCTTGCGCTTTTTGATCAGCATATACGCCAGAAAGATGATAAGAACCAGCTTGAATACCTCAGCAGGCTGAAGGTTCAAGCCACCAATTTTCAAGAAGCCCTGGGAGTTGTTAACCGTCCCGCCAAAAAAACCGAGCACGAGCAGGAATATTCCGCCTCCATATACATACAGTGCTTTTTTTATAAATATTCGAAAATCGACCACCGCTATACCCAAGATCGCCACAAAGCCCAATATATAATATCCGATCATCTTCTGGTAATCGTTGCCGTGATCCGCCAGGTTTGTAGGACCTCGACCTGCGCTGTATACCGTTATGATACTAATCGCCATGAGCAACACCAGAATAAAGATAACCGGACCATCAATTTTTTTCAATTTCTGAAGCATGATTTCCCCCTGAGCCGTTTCTCGGTCATACTCCTCTTATTCTAAAGGAAAGACTCGCAAAAAGAAAATGCAGCACTACTCCGAGACACCTAGGACATGTCGTTCAATCCCTGCAAGGTCCGGAACAATCAAAATTGTCTTCCAATGACCCGCCTGCTCCAGCAACGCGGCCACATCTCTGGCTTGCCCCATCCCCAGTTCAAAGCCGATCAGCCGGGGCGGAGCTTGAAGGAGCCCTAGCTGCTCCAGCATCGCCCGATACGGGCCAAGCCCG
>NZ_JH601076.1:3079-3299 GCF_000245715.1 Paenibacillus sp. Aloe-11
CAGCGGAAATATCCCCCGCTGCTACGCGCCAGCGCGGGCGCTCAGCCGCCAGTGTCACGGCGATCGCGCCGCTGCCCGTGCCGATATCGAGCGCCTGCGGAGCGCCGTTCGGCCACAAACGATCGCCGTGCTGGAGTATGGCCTCGACGAGCAATTCGGTCTCGGGGCGCGGGATCAGCACCGACGGCGAAACCGCAAACGGGCGGCCATAAAACTCCTG
>NZ_JH601076.1:3323-13082 GCF_000245715.1 Paenibacillus sp. Aloe-11
TCGCCCGCTGCTTTGCGGGCTATGGCCTCTTCCCACGTCTCTTTGCCAGAGACAGGGAATGGATCAGCCAGCGCAGCATAAAAGGCCGTGCCTTCCAGCCCAAGCACATGCTCCAGCAACAGGCGGGCGTTATGCTGTGGCTCCAATACGCCACAGCCTCCTAAAAAAGAAGAAGCCTCAACTAAGGCTTCTCTGATACTTATACTCCGATCCGGCGACATTCGATATGCACGATCACGTTCGTGTCCCAAGGCTTAAACCTCTTGTTCCATCAAATCAGCCTGCTCAGCAATCGTAAGTGCCGATACGATCTCTTCAATCTCTCCGTTCATCACCTGATCCAGCTTGTGCATAGTCAAGCCAATCCGGTGATCTGTTACACGGCTTTGCGGGAAGTTGTAGGTACGAATGCGCTCACTGCGATCCCCAGTACCTACTTTGCTCTTGCGCTCGCCTGCATATTTGGCTTCCTCTTCCTGACGCATCATATCCGAAATGCGGGCGCGCAAAACCTGCAACGCCTTCTCCTTGTTAGAGTTCTGGGATTTGCCGTCCTGGCAGGTCGCCACAATGCCTGTTGGCATATGCGTCACACGCACGGCGGATTTTGTCGTATTGACAGACTGACCGCCCGCACCGCTGGAGCAGAAAGTATCCACACGGATATCCTTGTCTAAAATTTCGATATCCACTTCCTCTGCCTCAGGCATCACAGACACCGTGGAGGTAGACGTATGAATACGTCCGCCAGATTCCGTCGTCGGAATCCGCTGTACGCGGTGTGCGCCGCTTTCGAATTTCATTTTGCTGTATGCACCGCGTCCGTTAATCATGAAAATAACCTCTTTAAAGCCCCCCAGGTCATTCATGTTCGCATCCATCAGCTCTACACGCCAGCCTTGGGTATCTGCATAGCGGGTATACATCCGGTACAAGTCCGCTGCAAACAGTGCGGCCTCGTCACCGCCCGCAGCACCACGAATTTCGATAATAACGTTCTTATCATCGTTCGGGTCCTTTGGCAGCAGCAAAATACGGATTTTCTCGTCCAACTCCCGCTTGCGGGCACTCAACTCTTCAATCTCCATTTTGACCATTTCACGCATCTCGTCGTCCAGCTTTTCACCCTGCATGACTTTAGCAGCGTCCAGCTCTTCAACGACAGTTTTATATTCGGTATATGCTTCATAAGCAGGCTGTAAATCAGACTGTTCTTTGGAATAATCTCTAAGTTTCTTGCTATCGTTCGCCACATCCGGATCGCAGAGCAGTTCGCTCAGTTTATCGTAGCGGTCCGCCAATGATTGCAATCGGTCCAACAAGCGATTCACCTCTTCAGTTAAATTAATATGAACCAGCATCAAATTCACTGGCTACAGCTCTTTATTATAACAACTAATCAGTTAATTAGCTACTATAAATACTTGCTAATTTGGGATTTTTGCAAAATTCCGCAAATCCATTGGAGTCGGATGCACAAAATCCTGAATGAATTGAATGGCAAATTTTCAACCAAGAAAAGAAATGCGAATCAAATAAAAAGCCGCCGCCCTGAACAGGCAGCGACCAAGTTAATTAAGTACATGCAGGAAAGACATGTACAATCACCTAAATGTTCGCATATCAACACCTAGTACTATACGCTGAAAAGCATACTAAACATTAAAGCGGAAATGCATAACGTCTCCGTCCTGCACCACATATTCCTTGCCTTCCAAACGAAGCTGACCACGTTCCTTGGCCCCGTTCATAGAACCAGCAGCGACCAAATCATCGTAGGATACAACCTCGGCGCGAATAAATCCGCGTTCAAAATCCGAGTGGATGACGCCCGCAGCGCCTGGTGCTTTTGTTCCTTTGTGAATAGTCCATGCGCGTACTTCCTGCACACCTGCTGTGAAGTACGTATACAGTCCCAACAAGCGGTAAGCTGCTTTGATCAGACGGTTCAGACCGGATTCAGCCAGTCCCAGCTCCTCCAGGAACATCGCCTTGTCTTCGCCTTCCAGCTCGGCAATTTCAGACTCTACTTTGGCACTGATCGGTACCACTTCAGCATTTTCTGCGACTGCAAATTCACGTACCTTTTGCACATATGGATTGCTGTCAGCTTCTGTTACACCGTCTTCACTTACATTAGCCGCGTACAGTACAGGCTTCATCGTAAGCAAATGGAGATCGCGTACAATGAGACGATCTTCGTCCGACAGTTCCACGCTGCGCGCAGGTTTGTCAGCATACAGCGATTCCTTGATCCGTTCCAGTACTTCAACCTCTTGGGCGTACTGCTTGTTGCCGCCCTTCATGTTTTTGCGGGAACGTTCAATGCGCTTGTCTACACTTTCGATATCCGCCAGAATCAGCTCCAGATTAATGGTCTGAATATCGCTGATCGGGTCAATTTTGCCGTCCACATGGGTAATGTTCTCATCTTCAAAGCAACGCACCACATGAACAATTGCATCCACTTCACGAATATGGGCCAGAAACTTGTTACCCAGACCCTCGCCCTTGCTGGCGCCGCGTACAAGTCCTGCAATATCAACAAATTCAAAAGCCGTCGGCACCGTTTTGTTCGGTACAACCAGCTCCGTCAGCTTATCCAGCCGCTCGTCCGGTACTTCAACGACCCCTACATTAGGGTCAATGGTACAAAATGGATAGTTTGCGGATTCCGCCCCCGCTTGCGTTATTGCGTTAAACAGTGTTGATTTGCCCACGTTCGGCAAGCCCACGATCCCCGCTTTTAAAGCCATAATCAGAACAACTCCCGTTTATATAAAATATGCGTTATACCATCTGTTAGTTTACCAACCCACATTATATAGGAGAACCTATACATGGGGCAAGCATACAGCTGTGGAATTAGGATTTTGCTGCATCCCTGTTTAAATTTCTTTGCTCATCTGGATATCCGTAACCCGATAACCCGACTTGCGATATACATGCAAAGCTCGCTCGTTATGCCCGAATACGTGCAGACCGATGCGAACCGCGCCCAGCTTGCGGGCTTCCTGTTCCAACGCCCCCATCGTCAACGTACCCAGACCTCGCCCCTGATATGAATCGTAAACGAGAATATCCAGCAAAAAAGCTTCTTTGCCTTGCGTACCTTCTGTAATGTTGAACCAGATATATCCCGCTTCCTCCGGGCTCTGACCCGTACCACCTGAATATTCAAGCATGTACAAGTGAGCATGGGGTGTATCCAGTCTTTGCGGCAAATATGTTGCAAAGCTTTCCTTTGCCCGTTCCGGCGCTTCTTCTACCGTCCACGTGCCTGCCTGGATTTTCTCCTCCGCGTAATCCGCGAGCGAGCGCTGCTCAAAGCGTTCATACTGCTCTGCGTTCATAGGAACCAATCTGATAAATCCACTCATCCGTTCGCCTTCTTTCTTAGTCGAGTTGTGTCTTTAAGACCTTCAATCCCAGCTGCTCCGATGCCAAACATGACTGTACGCAATTCCAGCTCCACCTGCTCCAGTCGGGCTTCCAAAGCCTCGCTGGAGGCGACCGCCGAGCCGAGCAAGGAACGTCCGAAGCCTGCCATGTCAGCGCCCAAAGCAAGGGCCTTGGCGGCATCGACACCGTTTCTCAATCCACCGCTGCCGATCAGAGCACCATGGGGCTGAGCGGCTCTGACTTCTAAGATGCAATCTGCGGTGGAGTTCCCCCAATCCGCAAACGCTTCCGCCGCCGCACGGCGTACAGGATCGGGATTGCGGAATTTTTCCACCTGGCTCCAGCTTGTCCCGCCCGCGCCAGCGACATCAATAAAAGCTGCACCCGCATCATATAGTCTGGAGGCCGTCTCGCCATCGATGCCCCAGCCTACTTCCTTGACTCCTACAGGCACTGAAAGCTGACGACACAGCTCCTCAATACGCCCAAGCAGACCGCTGAAATCTAAATTCCCTTCGGGTTGAAAAATCTCCTGCAATCCGTTCAAATGCAATACCAGCATGTCAGCTCCGGCAATTTCCACAGCACGACGACAATCGTCCACACCAAATCCGTAGTTTAGCTGTACCGCCCCCAGATTGGCGAAAATCGGTATATTGGGCGCCAGAGGGCGAACCGCAAAGGTTGAAGCCAATTCTTCTCTTTCTACCGCAGCCCGTACCGAACCTACGCCCAACGCCCAGCCGCGCTTCTCAGCCGTCTCTGCCAATCGCTCATTAATCGCTCCCGTCTCAGCGCTGCCGCCTGTCATGGAGCTTATGAGCAGCGGTGTGCGCACAGTGCGCCCCAGAAAGGCAGTATTCAGACACACCTCGTCAAAATGCAGCTCAGGCAGTGCGCAGTGCTTAAAGGCATACCGCTCCAGTCCACTGGTGATGCCTTGCCCCGCCACATCTTCTTGCAGACAAAGACGGACGTGCTCAATCTTCCGTTCACCTGTCCGCGCGGCAGGCAACAAGGAGCCAGTCCTGCCGGAACCGTCAGGTGGTCCTTTTTTATGCTCTGCATTACTCATCTATATTTCACCTCATCCAAGTCGCTCTGTTTATCGGTATCGGGGCCATGAAGCACAAATAAGACCGTTCCCGAACACGGTAACCGATCTATTTATCGTCTCCTATATCAGAGCCTTTAAAAACGTCAATTTAAGATATCTTCATTGTATCATGGATGGAAAAATATATACATCACAAGATATAGGCCATCTTGCCTCAATTCATCCCTTCAGTGAGTCAGGTACAGGCGTAATGTTATCTGGTTGTTCCTTTGTACGACCTTGGCCAAGCTTGAATACCAGAATGCCACCGATAATGACCAGTACTCCGATCAGCTTGTTGAAAGTGAACGGAATCTTTTCCAGTCCCAGCCACCCCAGCGAATCCCACAACAAAGCAGTACCTAATTGTGCCGTCAATACAACCGAGATTGCATAGGTTGGGGCAAGCCGCTTCATCCCTTGTACCAGACAGAACACGACACCGACGCCAATCATTCCACTGAACCAGTACCACAGCTGCATATGCTGCAACGTAAATGTATTTTTCCCTTCAAAAATAAGACTTCCGAGCAGGGAAGCCAGAAAGCCTGTGCCCAGTACCAATGTGGTTGTAGCCCATGAACCTGTCCGCTCATTCACCTTGTTGTTGAATATCGTTTGCAAACTGACCAAAGCACCCGCAATGATCGCCAGTACAATCCCTAATAACATGATTTCAACTCTCCCCTGATAATCCTTTGGTTTATAAAGACTCGTAAATATTCTGGCCTGCCAGCTCGCTTAAACCTTGTCTGTCCCGAATGACAATGTAGCCTTTTGTCCGCTCAACCCATCCATCCTCAATCATCTTGCGTATGACTCGGTTAAGATGCCTGTAGCTGGTTCCGATCAGATTGGCCACATCTACCAGACTGGATACCCGTAATTCCTCATGAAAGGCGGAATCAGATTCCTCAAAAGAAACGGATAGCAGGTAGCTCGCCAGCCTGACTTCGACGGGGTACATGAGATTAAAATTGGAAAAGTCGGAGTCCAGGCAAAACTTTCGTGTGACAACATCCAGTAAAAATTGCAGTAAAGGGGCATAGTCTCTTCCGTATTTATGCATCCATTGATGGTGGATACCGATCACATAGATCGGAGACACTGCCTCTACCGTGTTGATTACGTGACTACTGCGAATATATTCAACATCTCCAATGACTTCGATCGGTTTTTTGAAGCAGAGGATCAGTGTCTTGCCTTCTGTAGAGCTGGTATAAATCTTGACCTTGCCCTGTACCAATATGTACAGATATTCAATAGCATCCCCCTGTGAACAAAGCTTTTCCCCTTGTTCCAAACGATGCAACGATAAATGAGGACGCAGTGGCTCATAGAGTATGGATTCCAGCTGATGCAGGTGCAAAAAATGTTGCAGTTGCTCCTGGTCCTGAATTTCTCTCATTCCTAAGCTCACCTTCAATTCTGCGTTCTGGACTTTTTCAACGAATAACGAATGAAGTTCTAGTTAGAGCTTCAAAATAATCACACCCGCGATCATCATACCAATGCCTATAAATTGCGGTAGCTTCATCTTTTGCTTCACTAGACCGAACCATCCCCTGATATCTGCCAGGAAGGTTAAACACAGCTGGGAAATCAACAGAGTCGAAATCGTGAACGTTACCCCGATATGCTGAATAGCCGTAACTTCACTGAATATAATAATAGCTGCAAATGCGCCACCCCAAAGATACATCGGCTTTACCTGTTTCATTTCGGCCACACGTCCGTCCCGTGTAACCATCCAGACCAAGGCAGCCAAAATAAAGCCAGTTAATTGAGTAACCGTAGCTGCCTGCCATGTACCGATATCATGACTAATTCGTGTATTCGCCACCCCTTGCAGCGTAATGCAAGCGCCTCCTAGAAAAGCAAACAAAATTCCTCTCATCAATCGTTATTCTCCCCATGTAAATGACGTTTTTATATATTAAAGTATAGGGCAGACTTCCAATAAAGGACATATGTCCTCAATCATTTGGAAAACGAATTGTGGGTGGCCGCTCCAGCGGACAGCAAGCTGACCCGACAGGTTGCGGCCTATTTTGATAAGCTATAGAATAACCAAGGGGCAGAATACAGTCTGGATCTGGCGGCTTACGAGGATCATTCAACCTTTTGGAAAAACATCTTATACTGGCATGCTCCCCTCACCTATAAGAGTGGTGAAAGCAACCGGGCAAGTGATTCCATCAAGCGTTTGAACAGACGCTTTTTCATAAATTCCTCGCGCACAATTAGGCTGGCAGAATTCAAGTCCCGTTCGTAATCCTTCACCATCTGCTGTACACTGCGCGTTTGGATCAACAGGGCATTGACTTCAAAGTTCAAATGAAAGCTGCGCATATCCATATTGGCTGTTCCAATGGTCGCAACCTCTCCGTCAACAATGAGCAGCTTGGAGTGAAGAAACCCTTTTTCATATTCATATACCTTAACCCCTACCTCCAGCAGCGATTGGAAGTATGAATGGGACGCGAGAAACGGCAGCCACTTGTCCGGTTTCGCAGGAAACAGAATGCGCACATCCAGACCGGATAGAGCAGCCATCCGCAGTGCAGTCAGAATATCCTCGTCCGGGATGAAATAAGGAGTGGCGATCCAGACAGACTTACGAGCGGACGTGATCATGGAGAAAAACAGATTTTTGAGCGTTCTCCGCTCATTATCCGGGCCGCTGGCAATGATCTGCACGCCTCCGTCCGTAATCGGTTCAATATTGGGAGACAGATATTCCTTATCCAGCACCGATTCGCCTGTCATATGAAGCCAGTCCTGCAAAAATATAAGCTGCAGCGTCCGCACAGCCTCACCCTTCACAATCATGTGCGTGTCACGCCAGAAGCCGTAGGCTTTATTGCGACTAAGGTACTCATCCCCTACATTCAGACCGCCAATCAATCCGATATTGCCGTCAATGACCACGATTTTACGGTGATTGCGGTAATTTACCCGGCTGGAGAAGAATAAAATCCGCGCGCCACCGTATGCAACGACCTCTACTCCCGCATCTCTCATCTCCTTCAAAAATGCCTTCGACAACTGAATGCTGCCTACCGCATCGTACATAAACCGAACCTTGACGCCTGTTTTCGCCTTTTCGATCAAAATTTTCTGAATGCTGGTACCGATATCATCCGACCGGAAAATGTAATATTCCATATGGATATGATGCTGCGCCTTACGCAGCTCTTCCAGCAAAGTGGAGAAGGTTTCATCTCCATTGTTCAGAATTTGAGTTTCTGTTGCAAAATAAATCGGGGAGCGGGCCAGTCTGCGAGTCAAACGCATCAACTGCTGCTGCTCATCTGTAAAGCAGGTCAGATCACGTTTGACGTGCATGGCATCCTTTTCAATCCGCTCGTAAGCCTGCTGGTCACGCAATGCCTTTTTGTCATACTTGCGGCGTTTGAAAACATTTTGCCCAAACAAAAAATAAAGAGGAAGTCCAACAACTGGCAGCAAAGCCAGCAGCAAAATCCATGACATCGTAGTGGAAGGATTGCGATTCTCCGAAAAAATAATCAGACTGATAGAGATAACCGTCAGGGTAGAAAAGATACTGATGACAGTCCCTTCATTTGTACCGATGGAATTAAACAAGCCAAAATAATAAAAAATAAACACTAAAACCGCGATCAACACGGCCAGCAAACTTCGCCTCATAGCCAACCTCACTTCCAGTGGACTGCATTTGACAGGTATTCTTCATTATATTGTACATGAGCCCCTTATTTCTTCCCACTTTTTTATTAAAGTTGATGATAAAAAATGAATCTGGAAAAAAGCAAAGCATAAGAAGAGCTTGTAAAATCCTTACAAATGAAAGGATACGGGGTTGACACTCATTTTTTTTCGTGCAAGAATAAACTAACGAACGTTAGGTAGGTGAAAATAATGGGGATGGAAGACATTCGAAAGGCTGCTCTTTTCCAATTCGCCACCATTGGGTATGAGGGAGCATCCTTGAGCAGTATTGCCGGTGAGGTCGGTATTCGAAAACCGTCTATATATGCGCATTTTCAAGGCAAAGAGGATCTGTTTCTACAGGTGGCGAGATATGCTTTTCAAGAGCAGAACTTACGTATTTTCGAATACTTTACGGAACGCATGGATCAGTCGCTGGAGCATACACTGCATGACTTCCTGTTTTGGATGGGACAGGAATATGAGAACAACAACACCGCCAAGTTTATGATTCGCTTTTCCTTCTTTCCGCCTGTGTCTTTGTATAACGAGGTTCTGGATATTGTTAATCCTTTTCTGGACAAAATGGAGCGAAAATTGACCCGCCGCATCCGGAATACGCGGGATCGGGAACCCTTTGGACATATGGAGCCAGTGGATATGGCTTTAGCCTACATGACATTGGTGGACGGAATCATGGTGGAGCTGCTGTACAGTGGAAGCATCAACTACCACCGGAGACTGAACGCTGCGTGGCCTATTTTTTGGCGTGGGATTACGTTAATTCCACCTCATGAAGCATGAAGAAGCAGAGAGGAGAACGTTCATCATGAACCGCAGTTGGATTTATGTTTTTGTCGGCGGCCTGATTGAGGTCGTATGGGTATCGGGTCTGAAGCACGCGGATTCTGTACTCGCCTGGATGATAACCGTGCTGGCGATCGCGGCCAGCTTTTATTTGATTATAAAGGCTGCCAACCGCCTGCCTGTAGGCACCGTGTATGCCGTATTCACCGGATTGGGCACAGGCGGGACCGTTGTAGGTGAAATGCTGATATTCGGGGAACCGTTTCAATGGTCCAAAACGCTGTTAATCGCACTTTTGCTGGCAGGTGTCATTGGCCTGAAATTAGTGACTGACCGCGATGCTCAGAAAGGAAGTGACGCATAGTGGCTTGGCTTGCATTGGTTATGGCGGGATGTTCGGAAGTATTCGGAGTCATTGGCATGAAGGGAATTACGGTTGGCAAGGGATGGAAGGCTTTCATGCTGATGGTCTTATCCTTCGTCCTCAGCTTCTCGCTGCTCAGCTATGCGATGAAGAGCTTGCCTATGGGGACTTCTTATGCGGTATGGACAGGCATCGGGACGGTAGGCAGCACGATTACAGGCATGTTTTTGTACGGTGAGCAAAAAAGCGTATTGCGTGTCCTGTTCATCGCCATGATTCTTGCCGCAGCTTTGGGACTAAAGCTGATTTCCTAAAGGAGTGACGCCTTGTGATCACCACTGTAACACTGAACGCAGCTGTAGACAAAATCTACACCGTTGCAGGCTTCGGCTTGAAT
>NZ_JH601076.1:13166-13474 GCF_000245715.1 Paenibacillus sp. Aloe-11
CTGTGCGGGCGACCGGGTTTGTCGCCGGACACACCGGACGGCTGCTCACCGACGGGCTGAGCGCGGAAGGCGTGAGCGTCGATTTCATCGAAGCGGCTCACGGGGAAACCCGTCTCGCCATTACTGTGCTCGACCCGTCTGCGCACACGCAGACCGAGCTCATCGAGAGCGGTCCGACCATCGGACCGCTGGAGCTCGCCGCGCTGCGGCGCAAAATCACGACCCTTGCCGCAGACTCGGCTTGGGTCGTATTCTCGGGCAGCCTGCCTCCCGGCTGCCCGCCAGATCTGTACGCCAAGCTGTGCACG
>NZ_JH601077.1:0-4131 GCF_000245715.1 Paenibacillus sp. Aloe-11
CGGCTCGAATATACTTTATCCCCAGTGTGCTGTTCTCTGACGAGCTTACAGCAAAACCCTGTTTTCCAGTATATTTTTCATGCAAATATGTGATTTCGAAGGGCCCAGCTTGACCAGTGAATCCTGAAACTCTGCAATTTCCTCTACCGACGCAGTTTGTATCTTGATGAGATAATTAAACTCCCCACTGATACGAAACAAATCGGTAACTTCCTTCGCTTCTTCACAAAAATCAACCAGCTCTTGGCAATGCTCTGTCTTTAATAAGATAAAAGTAGTGGTCCCTCGATCCAGTTCCCGTAGATTAAATACAGCACTATATCCGGAGATGACCCCTTTCTCCTCAAGCTTGACCATTCTTTCTTTAACGGACGGTTGAGACATGGAAATTTCTTTACTGATCTGGGAAATAGATATCCGAGCATCATGCTGAAGCAACTGCATTATTTTGTGGTCTATATCATCTAAATGATGCTGCATATCAAGCACCTCCTGATCCGATTTTAGAAAAGTAATATTTTTCAGCCATATCACCTTTTATTTAATCAATAATCAAGCTTAATTTCCTCACTTTTTATATGTAAAAGATGAAATATCATCTATATACTAAGGTTAACCTACATATAAGGAGAGATTTCAACATGAGTGTAATGGGACTAGCGCATGTGGCGATCCAAGCCATCGATTACCAGACAACCATAGCGTTTTATACCGAAGTATTAGGGTTTAAAAGAGGGCATTCCTGGAGCCTGCCAGCCTTTCAAATCCAAGAGGCCTCTATGCTTATTTCACCTGACCAGAGAACCTGCCTCGAAATTTTTGACAACGACGCAGTCATTCCTGCCCAAGGGAAAAAGGCTGCTTCCGAGGAAGAGATTGCTCACGGCGCTTTATTACATCTGGCCTTTTACGTAGACAACGTGGATGAAATATATCAGCGGGCCCTCGACCACGGAGCAAGAGTCTTTGTGGAACCTGGTCAGCTCACGCTTGGCGAACCTCCTCTGGTTGTCAAAAATGCATTGGTTCACAGCCCCAATGGTGAGGTTATTGAATTTATCGAGGATGTTAATTTTGACATGTCCTTATCGAACAAGGAATAATCAACGTAGTTATGGTTTAAGAGTTTTTTTCTGACAAGGTTTGGATCACATACCGATGATAAAATTGATCGCCATATAAATAGCCAGTCCTAAAATAATCAGTGCCGATATTTTATTGAGCACCGTGCCGAACCTTCCTTCTGAATCCATACGTCCTACGAGACGCCCGGCCATGGCTAAACCGATAAACCATATCCACGATACCGACACGGCGGCCAGGCCGAAGGCCCAGCGTTCCACACCGTCATATTGAAGTGAGCTGGTTCCAATTACGCCAACGGTGTCGAGTATGGCATGCGGATTCAGTAAGGATACCGAAGCGGCAAAAATCATCTGCCGTTTTGGAAGCATAGGCTGGCTTTCTCCCGAAGAAGCTGCCTTTGATCTCCAAAGGGTCCAGGCCATATATAGCAAAAACAAACAGCCTGCCGCATAGAGCACATTCGTGAGCCATAGAAACCGCTGCAATACAAGGGAAACACCCCCAACCGCAAGCGCGATCAGGATTGTATCACAGACACCTGCCGTAATGACAGCAGGCAGTGCATTTCGAAACCGCGACTGTGACGCCCCCTGATTAAACACAAATACATTTTGCACTCCCAAAGGCAAAATCAGCCCCAGTGCCAATAAAACGGCATGGATAATAGCCCCCAGCATATGTACTCCCCCAAAAATCATTATATATCTTCTCTCTCATCTTCCACTATTCCCTTCCTGTCCTTGGTGAGATCATCGTTCTGGATTCCCTCGGTTTTCCGGGTTCCCTCTATTTTCTGTTTTTGGCATGGCTGGTACGTCTTGTATACCCTCCAATTGTTTCACGGTAAGCTGGTAGTCCTGGGGATAGTTCATGTTGAACACAGCTTGCTTCCACATGTCTAAGCTCGCCCCTGGCCATTCTCCCGCTCTCTCATAACGAACGTTCAAGGAATTCAGCCAGTCGATCAGACGAAGACGGCCACTTCGCAGACATTGTTCGGCAGACGGCAGCGCACTTCGATGATATAAGCCCAGCAACGGATGTATACGTCCATCCACAGAGGCGATCACCGCCTGTAATGCGGGTTCCGTTGGCTGGGGTGACAAGTTATTTCCAGCCAGTAATCCTTGCTCTCCTTGCACTTGTTGCTTCCTTTGTTCACTGGCTGCCTCTTGCGCCGCTGCCCAGTTCGTTGCATGAGCAAGTAGAGCATGCAATACCTCTGGCTGCACAAAGGGCATATCACAGGCTACTACGATCCCCCATTCCGTTTTGGAAGCAGAAAGTCCTGCATGAATGCCGCTCAAAGGACCCAAGCCGGGATACAGGTCTGCCGTCGTTTCCAACCCCAGTCCCCTATACTGCTCTGTATCTCGGGTCACTGCAATAACCCGTCCCGCTACTTGTCCTAGCACTTCAGCTATTCTCTCCAGCACCGTAACTCCTCCGAGCTGGAGCAGTGCCTTGTCCTGTCCCATTCTGCTAGAGCGTCCGCCTGCCACGATAATTCCAGTCACCTCCACCATCACCATCACACCTCCTTTTTCTTAGACAAAATCCATCTTTAAACTTAAACAGGAATAGCTCTAATAATAGCATCTATATATAGCATAAAAAAATAGCGATCCACCTGGATCGCCAAAAAAAGAGTACTTATTCGTCTAATTCATTGTTTTTTCAATTCGTGAATTTAATAAGTTGCAAAAACCGTTTTAATATCGAGGTCGCTTCCACCCGGTTTGCCTGCTGTTTGGGAGCAAGTAAGTCTGGAGAGACACCTTTGATTAAGCCTTGCTCTGTAGCCTGCGCCATAGCCTCTTGGGCCCAAGGAGAAACAGTGGAAGCATCACTGTACAGCTCTTTATATTTCTCACTAGCAGGACCGGCATTCAGAGCCTGAACATAATGCGCAGCCTTTTCAGTAATGACTGCGATCTCCTCGCGCGTAATTACCTTTTCTGGTCCAAATGACTGATTTCCATAACCACGGATCAGACCTGCTTCCATCGCAGCCCCAATACTACCGGCATACCAGGCATTTTCTTTTACATCTGTAAAATGCTTTGTTAACGGCTTCTCCTGCAACCCGAGCCCACGTACAAGCAATGCCACAAATTCAGCTCTTGTTACAGCCCGATTCGGCTCAAAAATATCAGGCTGAACACCTTTGACAATTAGCTTGTTTGCCAGCATTTCTATATCTTTTTGCGCCCAATGATTCTCCAGATCCTTAAACTTTTTGTCTGCTGAGACTACAGCATAAATGCTGTTATGATTGGATTTGATGATTGCTTCCGTATGTCCGTTCACCTTCCGAATCAACACGGGAACTGACGATAACGCACTTGTCTTAGGATCGAACCATACGGCCGCTACGTGCTCAGGATCAACTTCATGATCCAGAATCAATTTCCGTTCCACGTAGTTCCCGAAAAATTCAGTGATCTCTTGATTTCCGGCCATTAGCTTGAAATCAACCGGGTTTACCACAACACCCGCTAAGCCCGTGTCAGCAATAGCTTGTCTTACTTGTGCACCGTTTTCGCCTGTCAACGATGAAATTTCAACTGTCAGACTATCTTCTGGATATAATGAGACTAATTTGTTGACCAGTTCAGAAGAAAGAGTAAACTGGGCTACTGCTGTTCGTATGCTGATCGGCAGATTTGTGTTTTCTTTCGCGTATTGTTGTAAAAAGGCGAAAGGTATACTCACTTTTGCAGCTTTATTGTATCCCGAAGCATCAACTACCAGCTCTTTCTGGTCAACATTTGTAACATTCAGCGTTTGACTGGCTTCTCCCTCATTCAAACCGATAAGTTGAATAGCACTGCTCTTATCGGCTACGGTCTTAGCGCCTGTTAATACGACACCAGTCTTAGACTCCGTTTGTGAAGCCGCAGACGAGGTATTTTGATCAGGCATTTCTTTATCCTTGGAACGATGTGGGCGCTCATCTCCCGTACGGAATGTCCATTCCTCTGGAGTATGCATCCCCGCATATGGATTCATCGCCATATCTGTCAGTGCTCCCGAGGTGATTTC
>NZ_JH601078.1:0-23280 GCF_000245715.1 Paenibacillus sp. Aloe-11
ACGGTGAGTTGGCCCGTTCCCAGCCTCATCTCTTCGCTGAAGACCATGGTCAAGCTCGGCGTCACCCTCTGACCGCTTCCCTGCGGATACAGGTCCGTATAATACGGCTGCATATCTCCCGTGCGGAATGTCCATTCCTGCGGAGTATGAATTCCTCCATATGGATTCATCGCCATATCTGTCAGTGTTCCCGAGGTGATTTCTACATAATAAGGTTTCCCTTCTTCCAGTCCACCGGATAGTGTAAAGGACGCTATATTCTTTTCTCCTGACGCTGTCCAGTTCGAGTTCCCTTGTCCAGATATCCACAGCTCACGAACCACGGCTCCTCCCGAGGCTTCGTGCAGTCTTACATAACCGCGATCCCATCTCACCGGCTCATTGAATTCCATCTCAAAGTACGCTTGTCCTAGACTCACACCACTTAAATAAAGATCTTCCGGTAACTTCGACACCAGCTTCGGTGCCGTCTCATCCGCTGTCACGAAGTTCCAGGTACTCTCATCCCAGATGCCGTTCGATCCCTGGCCTCCACGATCTACAAACATGCCGGAGCTGACTTCTACATAGTACCGGGTATTGTCCGACAACGGATGGTCCAGCTTCATCGACACGGACTGACCACTGATTTGTATCGTACCTCCTGCAACCGTTCCTCCACTCACGTCGATCCGTCCTACCTCGGTTCCACCCCACTGATGCACGATAAGATGGCCTGCGCCCAGTTCTACATCTTCGCTAAACAACATGGACAGATTTGCGGACAAAGAAACGCCGCTTTCCTGAGGTGAAAGCCAGGTATAGTGAGGAGGCTCTTCCATTTTCGCCTGCATATAGACCGATGAAGCCACACTTAGTGGAGAAACACTCGTGGAGAATCCATCCGACATATCTGCATTTTCTATGATTTCACTGTTAGGACTCTCCGCCGCAAACGTCGCTGTCATATAAGGGTTGGCTAGGTTAAATACCTGTGTTGTCAGTACACTTGCCTTAATTATTCGGTTTACATGATTCTTATTTCTTTTTTTCTTGCTCATATATGTGCTCCTTTTATTTAGTATGAATGGAACAGTGAAATTCATGGATTTCACTCATGATTTCCATATAATCTTGCTGGCATTTCCATATGAAATCCCCGAAGTACAGCAAAATTTGCTCCCCTCTGATCAGAGGATTCCTACTGCTCCGAATGGCGTCCATTTTACTGTACAAAAACTCATACCGCATACGATGGCGAGGCAGAACATATATTTTGAAGAAATCATTTTTCAATAATGATGCAAACAATTCGTCAAACTGCCCGAAGGACACGTTCAGCATGTTGGCCTGCTTCAAACTGAGCTTTTGTTTAATGTCGAGCAGAGCGTGGTGAATCTGTTCCATATTTTTTTGAAAGACCTCTTCATCCCTCTGAAGCTTTTCAATGCGTGACTTCAGAAAATGAGGATCATACTCCGGATTGCTGCTGGTTTGCAGCCATGAATCCTCAATTGAACCTTTTAACCGCGTCTGGATTACCTCTTCCAAGTTCTGAAAAGATGCTCCATTAATAACAGCACCCTCACGTGTTGTGTTAATAAATTCAGTCTCTCTCGCTATATTGATGTAAAATTCCATTTCCGTTTTCATTTTAATAAAAGAATGATTTGTCACAACCTGTTGGCCATGGACACCCTCAACACGCGGTGAATTGACACTAACCGGAATTCCTTGAGAATTGGTAATCCCCTCAGCATAATATTGTTCATCACGATAAGCTAAATTTTGCCCCACCAGCACAATAGGGTCTGCTTTCATCCGGATCATGCATTGGAGTGCAATGACTGCTACAGAAGGAGCATCATTAATAATCATCGGTTTATGTCCCTCCGGTGTGCGCAATATGTGCATGGAGAGCTCATCCTGAGAGATGATGATATGCATAAGACGACCTGGATAATCATCGAGTGTGTGTTTGCCGACCGTACTGCCGAAAATGAGTGGAATAGAATCAATTCCCTTGTCGATCACCTTTTGAATTACATTTACGTTGTATTCGTTCGGGTCATAACTGAATGTGCCGTGCGGATAAATGCCATGCTCCACCAGCGTATTCACTGCCGACCCTACCGTAAACAGGTACGCAAGATTATTCTCACGAATATGACGAAGGTGCTCAATTTCGTCGTTAAGCGAAGGACCGGCAGATATAATCAAGACTGGCTTGCCCGCAATATGCTCTGCTCCCGTGTGCAGAAAATCTGAACTATGTAAAATAAAAGGGAAATTATGAATACTGTTTAACGCCCATTTTTTTTCGTACACGTTATTGATAGCCATTTTGTCCTTCTTGTTAGAGACCATCCTGTACAATATTTCATTAAACTTCTTCAGTTCCGCAGTAAATAAGGAGCGATACGGGAGCCACGGAACAACCAGCACTCCAGATACACGGTCAATCAACCTATGCAGTGTACCGAGCGTCTCCCCCGTTATTGCTCCTACCATAACTTCTTCGATCATCTCATCAGCCAGCCAGTCGTTTTCATTCAGATGCTGCAAAAAAATATTCATCACACCCGTATCCGGCTCGACGATGGAGAAGCTGGTATTTGGGTGTCTACGCAAAAATTCGCGGATATGATACCCTAGTCCTACTCCAAAAAAAATCACGTGCGCTTGAGGCTTAACTTCTTTAAAACCGGAAACAAATAGCTCTGCTTCCCGCCCAGGCTGCTCAGAATCATGCAAATAATATGATCGTCCCTCACGAGTCAGAGCTATGTTGGGCTCGTTGGTTTTAGAAGCCAGCAACTCACATCCTTCTCCTGCCTGAAGCAGATGAAGCCGAGGAAAACGGCGGTACAAGGAATTGTCTCTACGATGCTGCGATGCCATTTTTCATTCCTTTCCACCCGATATCTCATAAAACCAACGGTATAGGTCAGATTTACCCATATATTCCCTCATAGAGAATAATGTTCTAATTTTATGTAATATCTGCGTCATTATATTTTAAATCAGAAAAAAATAATCCTAAATCACCCTGATTATGGATTATGTATCGGCTTTTCTATGTATAAACTTTAGGTCTTAAGAACCTATTTATAAATAAAGATTTTGTAACCAACCAAGCTTCTGCTTGAACAACAATATATAGACTCAAACGCTGCAGTTCATCTACATGTCGCCCCTTGGAGCACCAAAATTAAAAACCAACAAAATAACGCAATAGTCATTAAGTTTGCTTACACTATTATCGAATTAGTACCCTCGAATAAATATTACATAATTGTTAATTTATTGGTTTGTTAACCCTTTCAACACATGATACATTGGAATAAAGAACCTCCCCACTGATCGGCATCGATGCGCAGTTCTCTATCGGGCTAAGAAAGGAATGGCTTGTCTTGCAAAAGAGAGAAATTCAAGAGAGTTCTCTATATTCCCTAAAGCTGTATAACTTTTTTCTATATGGAGCTATGGTCATCTTCTCCAGCTTCTTCCCATTGTATTTGCAGGATATCGGCATGGACAAGCTTGAAATCGGGAGCCTGATGGCCATCGGACCTTTTGTATCCGTATTCGCGAACCCTTTTTGGGGATATACAAGCGACCGGAGCCGCAACCTCCGTCGCATACTACTATTTATGATTATTGGCACATTATTATTGCTGCAAGCTTTATTTCATGTCCATACGTATGTCATGATCTATGTATCGATGATTGGTTTTTATTTTTTCCAAAGCCCTTTATTCGCCCAAAGCAACAGTCTTATTCTCAGCTACATTGAGGGCACGGACCGAAAATTCGGCTCGTTTCGCATATGGGGCTCCTTCGGCTGGGCTGTGACTGCGGCAGTTGCCGGCATGCTCGTTGACCAGATGGGAATATCCAGCATATCCAGCATCTTTACGGTACTGCTGCTGGCTGCACTGATCTGCACCTTGACGATCCCGCCACTGAAGAGCACTGTGGAGACAGCAGCCATTCATTTGCGTGGCTTTGGCAGCATTTTGATGAACGGTTACTTTATATCCTTTATTTTATTGGGCATCCTTGTCTCCATCCCGAATTCAATCAACAGTGCCTTTATGTCCTTGTACATCACCGAGCTGGGCGGGTCCAAACTGATGCTTGGCTTTGCCGTCTTTATGTCATCGGTATTCGAAGTTATTGTCTTTTTGCTATTTGATCGCTTCTTGAAGAAAAAAATGACCGTAATGGTTGGCTGTCTGGCCCTCGTCAGCTTGCTGTTTGCCTTACGATGGGAACTGATGGCCCTGGCCACAGATCCGATTCAGATCGTATTCATTCAGACACTTCACTGCATCACCTTCGGTGGATATTTTTATGTAGGTACTCAGCTAACCGTCCTGTTCACTCCTACTGCTTACCGTTCATCCGGGCAGGCTGTATATACCTTGACCTGGAGCGGCATTTCCGGCATCGTCGCAGGCTTTGCGGGAGGCTGGCTGTTCCAGAACTTCGGTGGGGAAATGATGTACAATGTAGGGGTCTTCTTCGCCCTGCTTGGCTCTGTGGGTTTCGCCATCATGTGGTATATGCTGCACAAGAACGGCTACCAGCCCTGTCACGCGGATGAGCATAAACGACTAAAAGAGTCCCTTTAACAACACCAGTGGAATACGGGATATCTATCGTCAACAAGCACTTATCAAGAGCAAGTACACATAAAATAAAGGAGTCTGCCTACGGGCAGACTCCTTTATTAACTTGGCGCACGAAGCTACCTTTAGTTCCACCCTTTCCAACCACCTATTGCTTAGGCAATTGGAAAGAGCTTTTCAGCGATACAACACGGTTAAATACAGGCTCGCCCGGCTTGGACAGCTTCGGATCGACACTGAAATAACCATGACGGAAAAATTGGAACTTGTCCTGCGCTTGAGCCTCTTTCATGTTTGGCTCCACGTAGCCGTGAGCAATTTCCAAAGATTTCGGATTCAATTGATCAAGGAATGTTTTCTCCGATCCGTCCTCTTCCATTGCCTCTGGCTCCTCTGCATTAATCAAAGGCTCGTACAAGCGGAATTCCGCCGGAACAGCCTGAGTAGCCTCTACCCAGTGGATCGTGCCCTTCACTTTACGTCCAGTAAAGCCTGATCCACTCTTCGTTTCTACATCATAAGTACAGTGAATTTCCGTTACATTTCCGTCAGCATCTTTAATCACATCGTTGCATTTAATGAAATAAGCATGTTTGAGACGTACTTCATTACCAGGGAACAAACGGAAGTATTTGCTCGGCGGATTTTCCATAAAGTCCTCACGCTCAATATAAATTTCACGAGAGAACGGAATTTGGCGTGTGCCAAGCTCCGGATTTTCTGTGTTGTTTTCCGCCTCCAGCATTTCAACCTGTCCCTCAGGATAGTTGGTAATAACCACCTTCAACGGATCAATGACTGCCATGGTACGAGGTGCCTTGAGCTTCAAATCCTCACGTGCAAAATGCTCCAGCACCTGCAAATCGATGACTCCGTAGGCTTTGGAAATGCCTGTCTCGTAAACGAAATTGCGGATGGCCTCCGGCGTATAGCCGCGACGACGCAAGCCTGAAATCGTCGGCATACGTGGATCATCCCAACCATCTACATGCTTCTCATCTACCAGAAGCTTCAGTTTGCGTTTGCTGGTTACTGTTTGGGCCAAATTCAGCCGTCCAAATTCGTATTGATGAGGCACCTTTTCCATCTCACATTCAGCCACAACCCAGTCGTACAATGGCCGTTGATCCTCAAACTCCAGCGAACAGAGCGAGTGGGTCACGCCCTCAATCGCATCCTCCAGCGGATGCGCATAGGAATACATCGGGTAGATGCACCATGTGTCGCCTGTATTGTGATGTGCTGTATGTGAAATACGATAAATAACCGGATCACGCAAATTGATGTTTGGCGAGGTCATATCAATCTTGGCGCGCAGCACCTTTTCACCATTCTGATATTTACCTGCACGCATCTCTTCAAACAGCTTGAGATTCTCTTCCACACTACGATCGCGATAAGGGCTGTTTTGTCCGGGCTCAGTCAGTGTACCGCGAGTTTCGCGGATTTGGTCGGCGCTTTGGTCATCCACATAGGCTTTCCCCTTTTGGATCAACAGAATGGCGCGTTTGTACATTTCTTCAAAATAATTGGAAGCATAATGTTTTTCTTCCCATTCATAACCAAGCCACTTCACGTCCTCCTGAATGGAGTTCACGTATTCCGTGTCTTCCTTCGCCGGATTGGTATCGTCGAAGCGCAGGTTCGTGCGTCCTCCGAATTCATCTCCCAGTGAGAAATTGATCCAGATGGCTTTGGCATGTCCAATGTGCAAATATCCGTTTGGTTCAGGCGGAAAGCGTGTAACAACCTCCTTTACCTTACCCGTTCGTAGGTCCTCTTCAATGACACTTTTAATAAAATTGGGGGGAGTGATCGGCTTCTCCACGCTAATCAACCTTTCTTCCGTATAATCTGTGCAAAACCTGTTCCCTTAAATATACCCTTTCACAACACATAACTCAATAAAATGAAAATCCATATACTCTCTACAGCAAAAAAAGGTGCAAGTTATGAAAAAGAGTTAACATTTTCGGTAAATAAATTCGTTATATTGTATATATCTTTTAATTTGTCCGGAAAAGGAGACCCACCCGTGTTTAAGCTGCTTATCATAATCCTACTGTCTATGTTGTTGTCCTCTTCCGTGATGACACCTGCACATCCTTCATCAAGCCCGATGACCCGTCCTGTGCAATCTCGTCCGTTAGCTGTCGCTCCGGAAGACTCATCCGTGAATTTATACGCTGTGAATCCGTCACAAGGACTTTTCCATTCAGCCGTGCTGGAAATCGGTCAGCAACGCCACACATTTGGATGGTCAGGTTTGGCAGATATCTCCACCGCACCACAGTTATATTACAAGGATGTTAACGGGGATGGTGTCCGTGAAGCCGTCGTAATCATTACACGTGCCTCGGGAACAGGTATCGAATTGCAGGAACTGCATATTGTTAACGCACAGACGATGGAGGAGTACGTGGTCGAATCAGCGGCAGACGCCGTGTCCCGTCGCGTACAGAGCGTCGTGGAGCTGCGTGACCACAACCAGCAGGTGCATATCGCTGTCACGATTGACGGTGCCACCACATACAAGATGAATCCAAAAGCGTCAGCGTTTTACGATGATCCTTCCCAATTTACGAAGCAGCTCGATTTCAGCTCTGTCGTGATGTATGATGCCGAACAGTCCTCTCTAAGAGCCATCGTATCGGGCAGTGTATCGCCTACCGAATTTGTAGGTGATTTGAAGCTGAAGTATGTATACGAGCATGGGCGTTTTCAGGTGGGACCTATAGAATTTGAAGCTTCCTCTCCATTTTGACGACTTTCGCAGAATAAGGTAGCATGAGATTACATGCTAGACTGGCTGGTTTAGCGATTTTCCGAGTGAAAGAGGGGATCAATCATGTTTACATACGCATTGGACGAACGCACAGTCCTTCGGCCGCTCACCAAGGAGCATGTGCAGCCTCTGTTTGAGCTGATCGAAATGTCCCGTGACCGCTTGCGTCAATGGCTTCCATGGGTAGACTCTACCACGGAAATCAGCCACACTGAGCAGTTCGTACAGAGCGCCCTGAAACAAGCCGCAGAGAATGGCAGCCTGACCGCCGGCATCTGGATGGACAACGAGCTTGCTGGCATTATCAGCTACCATGGGATGAATTGGACTCACCGTTCGGTCAGCATTGGATACTGGCTTGGACACGGTTACGAAGGACAAGGCCTCATGACCAGCGCCTGCCGCGTATTCGTCGAATATGCGTTGATGGAGCTGGATTTGCATCGGGTCGAAATCCGCTGCGCAACTACGAACCGCCGCAGTCGCGGTATTCCGGAACGTCTGGGCTTTGTGCTCGAAGGCATTGTACGTGAAGCAGAATTGCTGCCCGACGGCTACATGAACCACGCTGTGTACGGTATGCTCCAAAAGGAATGGAAACAGCTTCGATAACATTCCACCATACAAACAGCGCCGCAGTCTATAGAGTCTGCGGCGCTGTTTATTATGAGCAGGACATGAAAAACAAATGTTGCTGCTCGCGGCCTCCGGCCTATTTTAAGAAATAGGCCATTAACACATCATCCACAAATTGGCCTGCGATGTAAAACTCCTCATGCAGACGCCCTTCGATCGCGAAACCGCATTTTTCATAGAACATAAGGGCTTCCGTGTTACAGGAGAGTACCCGCAAACTTAATTTGCGTATGCCCTCAGCGGCAGCAATGTCCTTCATGGAGTTCATAAGCGCCGTTCCAATACCTTTACGATGATAATCGGGATGTACGGCTATATTGATTTCCAGCACATGGCGATTACTAGCCAACAGTGTTGGAGAACGAAATCCGACATACCCGCAGAGCACCCCCTGCTCAATGGCGACCAGTTGGGAACCCGGAGGAGAATTGCGTAAAAACTCCCCGCGCGACTTCCATGACAGTGAAGCGGGGGCCGTTCGTTCATTCCATACTAATTCATCCAGGGCAATCAGATCAGGAGCATCCTTCATCTCCGAATGACGTATCGTCAGGGGTTGACTTGTAAACAATTCCTTTCAATCCTTCCTGTGAAGGCTTTCATGAAGCAATAACTGTAGCTATCCGTCACTTATTGTACCATAATCACGGCTCATTACTGAACTTTTATTGGGACTTAAGAACTGGGAGTATCCACCTTGGTAGCGGCTTCGAAAACATCCAAATCATGCCGGGAACGGTTCAACCAGCTATGCAGGACAAAAAACAAAATCGACAACACCGCTACGCCTATGGCCAGCCAAAGTGCGGGCGGTAAACCACCGAAATCATACAGCCTTCCCATAATATAAGGTCCCAGCACCCGTCCGGCTGCGCCAATGCCCCCCACAAGTCCGATGTAAAAGGGCGCTCCTCGGCCTCCGTGATCAGACAGAAATGCCGGAACTGCAGGTGCAATCAGCATTTCTCCCAGTGTAGCCAGGACCATAGCGAATATCATCCCCGCATAGTTCTGCGTACCCAACATGATGATATAAGCCGCCAGGTAAAATCCTCCGGCCCATGTCATTTGGGCTGAAGCATGCCGGGCATACAGACGTTTTATCCAGAAAATGATCGGCTGTGCAGCAAAAATAAGAATACCATTCAACGTCCACAGAAGCCCGTACATCGTTTTAGGCAAGCCCTGCTCGATAATAAATGGAGATACTCCCGTATTCCAGATGGAATTGCCAAACCATAAAAAAAGCGACCCCAGGCCAACAAACAGATACAATCTGGTATCACGAAAAAGCAGCCCCGCCGATGATTCCTCTCTTTTCCTCACTGACTTGCTGAGATGGACTTCCCCCTCTTCCCGATCCACCCTGCTAAGATAGGACCAGAAAAATCCGGCAAATACCGCCGAGGTTACCCCGTTCATCACAAAGCTGAGCTGATAGGAAAGATCCGCCAGAACGCCGCTCAATCCCGTCCCTAAGGCCACTCCGATATTATTGGCGACATAAATAATATTAAACAGCTCACCCCGACGGTCAGCAAAACGAAAACCTACAAAGGCCTGAATGGCAGGCACGGATACCACATTAAAAAAGCCGATAAAGCCCATCATGATGACAAACGCAACCCAATGTCCGCTGGTAAATGGAAGCGTGAGAAGTCCCAGCGCGTTCATAGCCAGTGAACCGACGATCAGTTTCTTGGCTCCAATACGGTGATACAGGGCTCCTCCCAGCACCTGACCAAAAATCCCGCCCAGGGACTGCACTAAAATCGCAATCCCCGCATCTCCCATGCTTCGGTTCAGCTCGTCAAACACGTACATGCTGACCAGCGGCCACATCAGGGAGCTTCCGGCGGAATTAATCAGGCTGGCGACGAGAAATACTTTAACTTCTCTCGGATAAGATTCCAACCATTTCATATCTTTTATTTCTCCTTTAACATCTGACGCCATAAAAGGCATAAGCTCATTGACGCTTCACATTCACCACCGTTGAAAAGAAAGTTGCCCCCTGTCCCATATCTGACAGCCGATCAGAGGTTAATGCATTCGCACGCTGTCTGCGCCCCTTGCCTTTCCACCATAGCCCTTGGCTAATCACTGTACCAGGCAGCATCAGATCGGTAACTTTGGCTTTCAGCTCATACGTTCCCCGATCATTCCATACGGTAACCAGATCCCCATCCACGATGTCTCTGGTCTGAGCATCCTCCGGGTGAATCTGCAGCAAAGGCTCCCGCTCCAATCGCTGATGCTTGGGCAAATTGGCAAAGGTGGAATTGAGAAAATTGTGATTTGGCGGCGAAACAAACATCAGTGGAAACCGCTCATCCGCTAGCGGTCGCTGCTCTCCGTCATAGCCTTCGATCAGCGGCACATACGTAGGCATCGCGGGCAGACCCATTTGCTTCATCCGTTCCGAATACAGCTCAATCTTGCCCGAGGGCGTGGTTAGACGATCCAGATAAGCAGCTTTGGGCGTCATATCCAGCTTTACAAAAGGCGACTCTTTTAAAGCTTCTAAAGTAACACCATTAAGATAAGGATTCGTTGGGTTATCCAGCGCGCCCACGATCATGTCTTCCTCACTTTCCGTAAATGCAGCTTCATCAAAGCCCATGGCTCGTCCGAGCAGACTAAACAGCTCATAGTTGCTTTTACTTTCTCCGAGCGGAGCAATGACTGGCCTCTGCATCTGGACATAGTGATGCCAGTAGGATTTGTACAGGTCTGTACCTTCAAAAGAAGACGCCGCAGGCAGCACAATATCCGCATAGCGGGCCGTATCGGTCAGGAACAGGTCATGTACGACCGTGAATAGATCCTCCCGTTCAAACCCCTGCATCACCCGTTCCGTATTCGGTGCTACGACCACCGGATTGCTGCAATATACAAACAGCGCCTTGATTGGCTCATCCTTTTGCAGCAATGCTTCTCCGATCCGGTTCATGTTGATCACCCGGGCATCCGGGTTCCGGCGCAGATCCGGACGCTCCAGATTGGCGCTGTTAAATTTGGCATAAGCGCCATTGGAGCGCGATGCACCTCCTCCGTGCTTCAGCCATTGTCCGGTGAGCGCGGGCAGGCATGTTACCGCGCGTACATTCATGCCGCCGTTATCATGATGCTGGAGCCCGTTACCGATATTGATATATGCCGCTCGCGCCTGCCCGTACATCTCCGCCAGGCGAATGATATCCGCTACAGGTACACCCGTGATACGTGCAACCCGCTCCGGGGTGTACGCCTTAACATGCTCGCGTAGTTCCTCATGGCCTACCGTGTAGCGGCGTAAAAATTCATCGTCCGTTAGCCCTTGCTCGAACAGCACGTTCATTATTCCCAACGCGAGCGCCGTATCCGTTCCCGGGTATAAAGGAATGAACCAATCCGCCCATTGCGCCGTCCGGTTACGGTGAACATCAATAACAACCACCTTGGCGCCTTTTTTACGCGCCTTCTCGGCCAATACTACCTGATGCATGTTCGTGCTAATGACATTTCCACCCCATACAATAATCAGGTCTGCATCCTCTGTGTCCTCCGGGCTGGTGCCCCCTTTAAAACCCATGACAGATGCCCAGCCTTCATTCCCGGCTACGCTGCAAATCGTCTGATCCAGCTGGCTAGAGCCCAGCGCATTGAAAAAACGGCGATCCATTCCGTCCACACTCAATACGCCCATATTGCCATAAAAGCTGTAGGGGAGTATGGATTCCGGGCCGTCCGTACGAATCAGCTCCTTGAACCGACCTGTAATGGTATCGACTGCCTCTTCCCAGCTAATTCGTTCAAATTTCCCTGCTCCTTTGGGGCCTACACGCTTCAGCGGATAGAGCACCCGCTCAGGGTCATATACCCGCTCTGTCATATTGCGAACTTTATTACAAATAGCCCCTTTTGTAATAGGATGATCCGGGTTGCCAGTTACCTTGACAATTTTTCCATTTTCCTTGTGAAGCAGGAGCCCGCACGTATCTGGGCAATCTAGCGGACACACAGCCGGAAAAATACCATCGGCCTGATCCGTCATCTGCTGCCCCCTTTGTAAGTCTGGTTGAAGCGTAGCCTCAGAAGGCGCGCTGTTGCGATAGTCCATGATGTTGATGCTCCTTTCCGTTACCGTTTCCAAAAATTACACTGTACTTATCATATCTACAGCTATGAACTATGGCAAGAGAAGGATTTTGCCAAGCAGCTTCCGACCGAAAGAGCCAAAAAATCCGCCTGCTGCATAGAGCAAAACGGATTTTCGAAAAAATCACAATTAGCCTGTTTCATCATTGCTTACCAGGGGTAAAAGAGATCAAGGCATTATGGACGAGAGCACACTCATCCTCCATGCCAAATCATGGACCACTCCCAAAAAAATCCGCCATGACAGGTTTCGTTCCCCCGGACCTGTCATGGCGGATTTGCTTTGTTCGATTCTGTCAACAGTAACTAATCAAGCGCGATCACTCAACGGATTGGGAGTAACCGAAGAAGTAGTCTGAGTTCCGCTCACTGGATGTGCATCGGAATGCGGCTTTTTCAAATAGGCTAACCAGTAAGCCCCAGCCACAAACAGGCTTCCTCCAACCAAATTCCCCAGCCAGACCGGAATAAAATTCATGATATAATCTACCCATGAAAAATGGCCTGCAAAGATAGCCGCCGGAATGAGAAACATATTGGCCACAACGTGCTGAAAGCCGATAGCAACAAAGGCCATAGTAGGGAACCAAATCCCCATAATTTTTCCACCTATTGAATCCGTGCTATACGCCAGCCATACAGCCAGCGCTACCAGCCAGTTACATCCGATACCAGATATAAACGATTGCAAAAAGCTATCATGCAGCTTATGACCTGCCATATCCACTACTTTGTCCAAATAAGGGCCCGCTTCTGTCAGACCCAGCACATGGCCAAAGAAAAATGCAACAAATAACGCACCAACAAAATTACTGAGCGTAATAATGACCAGATTACGAAGCATGGCGCCAGTCTTAATCCGTCCTGCCCATCTCGCCAAAGGGACAGCCATCATATTGCCGGTCAGCAATTCTCCGCCGGCGATCAATACTAATACCAGTCCTACAGGGAACACAGCGGCTCCTATAAAGGTAGCAATACTCCCCCATTCCTTAGGTGCGCTTGCAATAACACGTATATCCAGCAAAAACCCGAGTGCAATGAATGCGCCTGCCAAAAATCCCAATACCACTGACACAGTCCACGGGTTGTTCGCTTTGGCTACTCCTGTTTCCACCGTCTTTTCGGCAATTTGCCCCGGTTTATAGCTTGCCATATGTTCCCGCTCCTTTAACATCTTTTTACTCTTATATTCTTCTTTTCATATTTTATTTAAAATCAGTGATTAAGTTTGTGAAAAAAATCACTTTTGTAGTTATTAAAAAAAACAGCCCTTGGATCAAGGACTGTTTTTCGTGTATTAATGCGTCTACCGCGCCACTAAGCACTTATAATTAATTATATTCTTCCTTTTCAACTGCTCCCAAGAACCAAAGAACTCCACCGAGACCGATTGCCGCCACAACTACAAGAAAAAGGATATAAAACAAACCCATTATCTACTCCCCCTAATCCTTATGCTCTCTATATTGTACTATAAGGATTCGTTCATACGTCGCAGATTGTTGACAAACTTATGAACAATGTCACAGACAAATCGAATTATACGGTAACTGGTTTTCGCTCAGTTAGCGAAGGCAATGCTTGCAATCCGGCTGCATTCAGGAAATTCCAAGGCTTGTTATAATGCGGCTGAAAGAAGAAATCGACAAAGGCCAGTTGGTCAATGGTCATATGATTTTGAATGGCCACAGATAGAGTGTTAATGGATTGTGTCAAATCCACCTTCGACATAATTTGAGCCCCAACAATTCTCCGTGTCTCCCGCTCATATACAACTTTCAGCAGCACCTTTTCAGAGGTTGGCATAAATTCAGGGCGATAGCTGTCCTCAATGGTTACGGCCTCGACACTCATTCCTTCGTCTATTGCCGCCGCTTCCGTCAGACCTGTTCCTGCAATATTGTCTTCATAAATTTTAATACCCGAGGTTCCTTGAGTTCCCATGTAGGCAATTGTCGGCTGTACCAGATTGCGTGCCACCAGCGTACCCATACGAACCGCGTTCGTCGCCAGTGGGATATAAGCCGTTTTGCCTGTTGGGTTGTAGCGAATTGCACAGCTGTCGCCTGCTGCAAACACGTCCGGGCAGCTGCTTTGCATATAATTGTCCACGATGATTGCACCGTTTGGCAGCATATCCACCTGACCTTTGAGCAAGTCTGTTTGAGGACGGAAGCCGATGCAAAGTATAACAAGCTCTGTTTCGTATTCTCCTTGGGAGGTCACGACTTTGCTCACCTTGCCATTCGTTCCCTCAAATCGACTCACGGTTTCACCCAGTACCAGCTTGATGCCGTGTTCTTTCAGAGAATTTTCAATCCGGTCTGTATACTCATGATCCAAATACTTATTCAATATACGATCAGCGCTGTCGATCAGCGTTACGTTTTTACCGTTCATTTGGAAAGCTTCCACCAGCTCAACACCGATGTATCCGGCTCCGACCACTGTGATGTTCTGTACGTGCTTGGCTTTCTCAATAATTTCGTTCGAATGATTATAGTTTTTACAGAGCAAAATATGATCAAGCTCAATGCCTTCCAGCTTCGGAATAATAGGCCAAGAGCCTGTCGTCACAATCAATTTATCAAATGTGTCCGTAAATTCTTCACCTGTTTGGAGATTACGTGCACGCAGCGTTTTGCCGGCTGTATCTACACTCGTCACATCATGAAGCATCTTGGTCACTACACCCATGTCAGCCAGCTGATCCGGGGATGAATAAAACAATCCGTGCGGATCCTTGACGACACCACCTACATACAGTGCAATACCACAAGATAAAAACGAAATATTATCATTGCGCTCGTAAACGGTAATTTCGGCATCTGGATAACATTTGGCTGTGTTGACAATTGCTGCCGTGCCTGCGTGTGTACATCCGATAACTGCTACTTTCATGTTGAATTCCTCCTTGGTGTGTGGGCATAATTGTATAATTATTGTGAATTGTTTCACGTTATCAGGTTGCCTTTTGTGATTTATTTCACTTCATGCACTCATTATAATGTGATCTTTTTCACATTACAATAGCTTTTTATGATATTCACAATTTGTCCACAATTAAAAAACAAGGATAGACAAAGCCTGTCATTTGATAAACGTCTCTTTTGCTTCATGTAGTTTTCCCTGTATGACTCTGATTATGCCCTTAAACCAGACTTTCAAAGAAGCAGCGGCCATCCAGCGAATGTGATATACAGACAGCAAAAAAAGGCCCGTTTCCCGGAGAAATGCCGGAAATCAGACCCTTTTTTTAGACATATACTTTGGAATTAAAGCAAAGCTATCATAGCAATTGCTCAATGACCGTCTTCATGGCCTCTGGTGATTCCTTAGGCTCAAAACGGGCCACAGGCACGCCCTCACGGTTCACTATGAATTTCGTAAAATTCCATTGAATCGTACCATCTTCCTGCTCTCCAGGCTGCTGCTTCTTCAAATATTCAAACAGAGACGCTGTATCTGGACCGTTGACATCCACTTTGGCGAATACCGGAAACGTAACTCCGTAATTCAGTTGGCAAAATTCAGCCGCTTCCTCGCTGCTGCCCGGCTCCTGACCGCCAAATTGGTTACAAGGGAAGCCTAATACAACCAAGCCCTGATCTTTATATTCGTCATAAAGCTTTTGCAGCTCCCCATATTGCGGAGTAAGTCCGCATTTGCTGGCAGTATTCGCAATAACCAGCACCTTGCCAGTGTAGGTGTCCAAAGGAACCTCCTGATTCGCTGGTGTAACGGCATGATGAGAATAGACAGACATACAGCATCCTCCTTCGTATCGTGTGATTTAGGTTTCATAACCTATTTTACCCAAAACGATATGGACATGCCAACATCCTATCCTCATAGGGCTTACCGCGTTGTCGACACTTCGCGTCTACGCTCCTCACGCTCCGAAGCGGACATTCTTGGACATGCATAACAATACCGCTGGCCTCCACCTGTCTTATAATATTGGCAACAGGACGGTTTCATGAAAGTATTTTCACCGGGGCGGTAAGGATTGTCCAGCTCAAGGAGACGAATAGTATACGGGTTTCTTGTACGCCCGAACACCTCTCCCTCCAGCTCCCGCGTCACATAACCATAATCCTGTTCAAAACGCTTCGCGTCCTGTGGATCGGTCAACGTTGGCTGTACTCTGTCCTTAAAATACAACAAAGTCAACGGAAACTGCCCCCACATCTGTCCCATGGATACACCGCCTACCGTAGCCAATGCCTCCAGTATGGGCCGCAGCTGCAAGCTGTAAAAGTCACGAAGCGCTTGTTGCGCTTGTTCGGATGAATGTTTCTCTCCGTCCTGTCGCATATTGTCCAGCTCTGTTGGGTCAATGGCCTGCATGCTAATAGAAGGGGACTTTCCATCATAACAAATATGGAATCTGAGATTGGAAATGGACAGATCCAGCCTACGTTCACACAAGGACACCATAAAATGCTGGGCAAACACAAGACCACGCAACTGATTCACCAAATACACAGCTGCAGTCAAAAGGTCTTCAGCTTGCAGAAGCTCACCATAATACTCCAATACTGAACGAGCCTTCTCCGGTTCAAGCCATTCTGCCACTGGCCCGGAATACACTGCATCCGCCGGTGTGTCTGTCACTATTTTCCCCAATTGCTCCAGCTGATCGTAATCCAGTGGTCTCATCTTGTGTCCCCTTTAGCCTCTTGCTGCAACTTGTGGTCTAGCTTCACGTCGCTCTCCAACAGAACCTGCCGACTGCCCCTCTTCCAAATTCATGTCCTTCACAGCTTGGTTTACCGTTGGCTGTCCAGCCAGGGCATACGGAAGACAGAGTGGTACGCCCGTACGGGGATCTGTTACGATATCCGCTTCAATGCCAAATACCTCACGCAGCACATCTGGGGACATAACCTCGGTTGGAGCTCCTACCGCCTCAGCCTTCCCTTTTTTGATCGCAATCATATGCTGGGCATACCGGGCCGCATGGTTCAAATCATGAACGACCATAACAATGGTGCGTTCTGCCGAAGTATTCAAATACTCTAGCAAATGCAGCACTTCCAGTTGGTGCGCCATATCTAAAAACGTAGTCGGCTCATCGAGAAATAAAATATCCGTATCCTGCGCGAGTGCCATAGCAATCCATGCACGCTGACGCTGACCGCCGGAAAGCTGATCAATCGGGCGATCGTGGAATTCGCTCATTCCAGTTACCTGGATTGCCCACTCTACCATTTTACGGTCGTCGGCTTTCATGGAGCCAAAACCTTTTTGATAGGGAAAACGTCCGTAAGATACCAGTTCCGTCACGGTCAATCCTTCCGGTGCAGTCGGATTTTGTGGCAAAATAGCCAACTGCTTAGCCACCTCCCGGGTGGATTGCTTATGAATGGATTTACCGTCAAGCAGAACACTACCGCCTTTAGGATTCATGATGCGAGCCATCGTTTTCAGAATAGTGGACTTGCCGGAGCCATTTGCGCCCACCAATGCGGTGATTTTCCCTTGCGGTATTTCCACGTTCAGATCTTCTACAATCAACCGATCTTCATAAGCAATATCCAGATTTGCCGTTTTCAGACGAAACATTTGGAATCATCCCTTTCCCTTATCCAATATATAGTCACGGGCTTAACGCACGACATTCATCAAAAATTCATTCTATCTTTATATAATAAAGATATTGATAATCATTATCAAGTATTAACTGACATATTCCCCTTAACATACGATTCAGATCACTAAATATGCCCTTAAATCCTGGATTACATCACCAGTAAAGACCAAGAAAGGATGCCTCATGCAGATATTTCATCCGTTTTCTTCCACTTTCCTGTATTAAATTGTATTGTATATGATAACGGCACTTGATACGTCACTTGCACAACAAGAACGCCGTAGCATTGATAAAGTGGTGTCTCCTCAAAAAAATTAGGGTGGGTTATCGTTATGAACAAATTTGAAAAGCAGCTAATGAAGTATTTGTCCTACGGATTTATGGCGGGTCTATATTATTCTTTTATAAAAGGCCCAGCACAGTCATCTACTGTGAATGGTGTGACTCAGTTTTTTACTTTTCCTGCGCCCGATTTTATCTTTAGTGCATTATCAACCTCATTTCTGGCAAGCCTTATTTTCGGTATATTGTATTCTTTGGTTTTTTTAATCAAGAAAAAGAGTTAATAGATTCAAGCCTTGTTAGGCACAAGAAAAAAGACTGCCTCATCGTAGTTTACAAACTACTGATGAGGCAGCCCCAGTTCTCTCTGGCTCCCGCCTAATGGCATCAAGACTGTACAGAAGACAGCCCAAATGCTTCAGCCATAAGACGTATCGACTTCAGCTTGGCATCAAAATCGTGAATGATGCTAGCGACCATGACCTCTTGTGCATGATAGTTCTTGCTTAATTGCTCAATTTGACGCTTTACCTGTTCGGGCGAACCAACCACCATACGCTTGCGATTTTCGCGAATACGCATCCGATCATATGGGGTATATGGATACGCCAAGGCCTTTTCGACGGAAGGTGTTCCAGTCGAGCGCATTCCCTGCTCCAGCAGCACCAGGGACAAGTCCATGCTGGAAGCCAAACGGTTCGCTTCCTCTTCCGTATCCGCACAAATCGCAAATATAGCGACAAGTGAACGCGGTTGGTCACTATGCCGGGAAGGCTGGAAGCTCTCCTGATATCCCTTCATAGCTCCGGTGCCGCCTTCCCCGTTAATAAACTGGGCAAACGCAAAGCCCACGCCACGCTCGGCGGCCAGACCTGCACTATCACCGCTGGAGCCAAGCAGCCACATTTCCGGTGCTGTCTCTACAAGTGGCATCGCTTGTAGAGAGCCAAAGCGATGCTGGTTGCCTGTGCTGTCATGCAAATAGGCTAGCAGATCATCCAGCTGCTCAGGGTACAGATCAACGCCGCCCCTCATTTTTCCTTCCTGCAAGGCTCTGGTAGCAATCGGCATGCCTCCCGGCGCTCGTCCGAGACCCAAATCAATGCGTCCCGGATACAGGCCCTCCAGTACCCGAAAATTTTCCGCTACTTTATAAGCACTGTAATGCGGTAGCATCACACCGCCCGATCCCACTCGAATCGTCCGGGTACGAGCGGCCAGATGCGAGATCAATACCTCCGGGCTGGAGCCAGCAAGATTAGAGGCAGCGTGATGCTCTGACACCCAAAAGCGATGATAACCCAAGCGCTCCGCCTCTATAGCAAGCTCAGCGGTCTTTTGTAATGCTTGCGCATGCGTCATGCCTTCCGATACCGGAGATTGGTCAAGAATGCTGAGTTTTATCATAAAAAGTCTGACCTTTCTGTTGTGGAATAGAATAGGCATTAATTATAGCATGCGAAGCCACAGTTACCCAAGAGGGGTTACAATCAATTTCATACCGCAAAATATATTTCATACTATAAGTTTGGAAATCTTTATTTTTCGTAGAGACTCGACTTCACTTGATCTGCTTCATAAAGATGCGAGCGCTTTTTAAAGAAACTAAACAGATGTGTAACGATTACTTTCAAGACCGCATAGCCTGGAACCGCCAGAATGATCCCTACTATGCCAAACAAATTGCCTGCTGTCAAAATAACAAAGATGATCGTGATCGGATGTACTCGAAGAGATTTGCCCATAATTTGCGGAGAAATAAATTTACCTTCAATGAGCTGAACAACCGTCCATACAATAACCATCTTGAGCAGCATTACCGGAGAAGTGACCAGAGCTACAATTAATGCAGGCGTAATGGCAATTACAGGCCCCAAGTAGGGAACAACGCTCGTAAAGGATGCAATGACTGCCAGCGTCAGAGAGTAGTCCAGCCCAATGATCAGATAACCGATATACAGCAGCGCCCCAATACAGAAGCTGACAATAATTTGTCCACGAATGTACGAGCTGACCTGATGGTTCATTTCGGTCATAATGCGATCTGTCTCTTTACGAAACATTGGCGGGAACATCTTCAGGACCGACTGTGGCAGCTTGCGCCCATCTTTCAGCAAATAGAACAAAATAAATGGAACCGTAGCAATCGCAAGCACGGTTTCCGTGACTACTCCTACAAAGTTCCCTACACCTGTCCAGGCATTATTAATGAAGGCAGATAACTTTTCAGAAGCTTTGGAGGCCAGTTCAGACGGATTGATTTGAACCGTGTTCAGGAACTGGTTCACGAAGTCACTGCCAATTAATTTTTCAAACTGCACTTGTACTTGCTGGCTATATGCAGGCACATTTTGGATAAGGCCCTGTATTTGATCACGGATCACAGGGATCACCGATGTAATCACAACAGCAATAATCCCTATGATGAGCAAATACAGCACAATAATGGAGTAGATTCGCTTTACCTTATTGCGCTCCAGTGCATCAATCAGTGGATTGAACAGATAGTACAGCACGCCAGACAAAATGACGGGAAGAATGATCGTTTTCAGCAGCACCATGACAGGGGTAAAAATGTATGAAATTTTGGTGAGCACCAGGATATTCAAGCCGATGAGCAGCAATACCAGCAGGAATAACACAAACTTGTTGTTCAGAAAGAACTTTTTGAATCGGTCTTTCCATGCCGGAGTCGTTTCCACATGACATTCTCCTTTTCTTAGGCAAATAAGTGTTCTATTTTCTTAATAGTTAAGATATATCTTTGCAACAAAATATACAAGTTTATACCTGAGGATTTTGCAAAATCCTGACCTCTATAAACACAAAAGCAAACAAAGTTGTACGACAGCGTACGAACCTCGTTTGCTTTGGATGGTTATGGAGTATCATTTGTCGTGGTGACAGAATCTGTCGGCGTGGCCGCAAGCTTGTTTTCCTGTTCAAAAAGATTTTGTATGAATCGTTTGAGCTTGCTTTCGTCCACCCCCAGTACCTGCGCCCCCTTGATTGTTTCCCCACGCACCAGCTCATTGGGTGGGATTTGCTGTTTGGCTATCGTTTTTGCGTCGATATTAAAACCTAATGAGGCCAGTTGCAGCATTTCCGTAGTACTCAGATTCGTTTCAATATAAGGAGAAATGCTATTTAAAATACTCGGTAGCTTAATCAATGACGAGGTCGACTGGATTTTGCCGCCCAGCTCGGTTATGAATTTACGCTGCCGTTCGGTCCGCGTAAAGTCGGAGGTTGCATCATGACGGAAGCGAACATATTGCAGGGCTGTTTTGCCGTCCATGTGCTGCATTCCCTTTTTCAGATCAATATCGAACTGGTGTTTATCCGCTTTGGACGTATAATGCATGTCTTTTTCAACATCCAGATCAATACCGCCCACAGCATCAACCAGCGCAATAAAGCCATTAAAATCAGTGTACACATAGTATTGAATCGGTATGCCCAGCAGGTTGCTTACGGTCTGTCTGGTCAAGTCCGGACCACCGTAGGAAAAGGCAGCATTCAATCGGCTTTTCCCATGTCCGGGAATATCGACGTACGTATCACGCAAAATCGACATCAACGTAGCCTTCTTCGTGACTGGATCAACAGAAGCGACCATCACGGAGTCAGAGCGCCCTGAATCCTCCCCACGTGAATCGCCACCCAGCAGTAATATATTCACTCTCTCTGTTCCATCCCACTCCGGTGGGAGCGACACATCTACAGGTTGTACATTGGCTTGGCTTTCTGTTTGCGGTTTGAATTTTGAATCCTGTCCGGAAGCGACCGAAATTTGATTCGTAAAATGATATATAGAGTAAGCATAATATCCACCCACTATAAGAACTACCGCAGCCACAGAAAGGCCTAACCATTTTAAAAATTTTCGCATATTTTCGGGTAACCTCGCTTTTATTCATCATCGTTCGACTTTTAAAAGCATACCCTTCCTGCAAGTTGGCTGTCAATTAAGCCTATCTGTGCAAGCCTACCGAGAGGTCTGTCAAGTGGTCGTAGCTCGTGTCTGTTAAGACTTATTTCCAGAGTCTTTCTGCGTCAAGTTCTCAGCTTTGAGGTCGTCCGGATACCATGGATTCAAATGGACAAGCACCTCATACACTCTAGGTTCCTGCTTCATGACAGCCCGCTTGATCAGCCGGATAATATCGTGTCCCTGCTGAATCGTCAAAGTAGCATCCACTGAAGCGCGGATATCCACAATAATGTAATGGCCGTGTTCACGGGCACGAATACGGTCGATACGCTGAACCTCGGCTACACCAAGTGCGGCCGCGGCGTAGCTTTCGATTTCCTCAGGTGCAATGGCCTTCTCCATAAGTACGTCTATGGACTCACGGCCCATTTCCCACGCCAATTTCAGGACCAGCAATGCCACGACAAAGCCCGCAATCGGATCACCGTAGGATAAAATCGGAATACTCCAGTGCTCACCAATCAAACCGAGGCCGATCCCCAGCACAGCAGCCCCTGAGGCGTACACATCAGCCAAATGATCCTTTGCTGTCGCAATGAGACCCTGACTATTCGCCGCTCTCCCGATACGAATCGTGTAGATATACAACCACTGCTTCCATAGCAGGGAGATGACTGCCGCCGCCAATGCCAATATATGCTCCTGCGGCATCGGCTCGAACAGCGCCGCAATGGAATGATAGCCGATGAATATGCCGGCCCCGAACAAGATGACTGCCACCACACTCGCACCGATCACTTCTGCCTTGCCGTGACCGTAAGGATGATCCTCATCCGGTGGCTGACTAGATATGCGCATCGCTCCCAGCGCCGTTGCAGAGGCAATCACATCCCCGGCGTTATGCACACCGTCAGCCACCAGCACCTTACTGTTGAACATGAGTCCTGCAATGATTTTAATGCCGGTTAATAGGATGTTGCTAATCAGGCTGATCCATGCCGAGAACATGGCGCGCTTGCCCATATCCTGTTCCTGCATCATGTATAACCCCTCCATCATTTTCTTTAACAAGGTACTTCATTGCACGCGCTTCTGTTATTTCAAAGCAGCTCCGCTGCTTATTCCATCTTATGATACGGCCCCTTCAGATGGCATGAATGAAGATTACAATAGCCCCGGAAGATGAGCCTCTCCGGGGCTATTATGATAACCATAGCTGAGCATTCCATGAGAACGCTCCTGTATTATCTATCTGGACCGTCCACGACGGCCTCCCTGTCCTTGACCACCA
>NZ_JH601079.1:0-26244 GCF_000245715.1 Paenibacillus sp. Aloe-11
GAGCGTCACCGCCACACCTTTGCCTCCGGCACGGCCGGTACGCCCGATGCGGTGGATATAGCTTTCGGCATCCTGCGGCATATCATAGTTGAAGACATGTGTGACGCCTTCTACATCCAGGCCGCGTGCAGCAACATCGGTCGCTACGAGCAATTGAAGCTTCGCTTCACGGAACGCCTTCATCACCTGCTCACGCTTGTTCTGGGACAAATCTCCGTGAAGCTCACCGCTTGCGAAGCCCATCTCCTGCAGCTCCTCGTTCAGCTTGGCGGCACGGCGCTTCGTACGGCAAAAAATAACCGCCAAATACGGGCGGTCCGTATTCAGCATATCCACCAATGCCCGTTGCTTGCCCCGGTCTGTTGTTTGCACAACTACCTGACGGATTTGGCTTACCGGAACGGAAGAAGCAGATTTCACTTTGACATCTATCGGTTCATTCATATAGACACGGGCCAGCTTGCGGATACCAGCTGGCATCGTTGCGGAGAAGAGCATCGTTTGTCTCCGATAAGGGACCTCCTGAAGAATCGTCTCTACATCGTTCAAAAAGCCCATGTGCAGCATTTGGTCAGCTTCATCCAGCACCAGCATTTTGACGCCGCCCAAATCCAGTGTGCCACGTCTCAGATGATCCAGCAGTCGCCCGGGTGTACCAATAATCAGTTGTGCGCCGCCTTTCAGCTTACGGAGCTGACGCTCTACATCCTGTCCTCCGTAAACAGCCAGTAATGACAAGTTCGGCTCAATCGCAGCCAATCGTTTCGCTTCCTCCGTAATCTGGAGCGCCAGTTCACGCGTAGGCGCAATTACAAGTGCTTGCGGATAACGCTTTTCCAAATTCATTTTCTGTAAAATCGGCAGTAAAAACGCAAGCGTTTTACCTGTTCCGGTATGTGCCTCGGCAATAACATCCTGATCTTGCATCAACAGCGGAATCGATTCCTGCTGTACCGGGGTGGGCGCTGTAATTCCCTGCTCTTTCAAGACGTCTACCCAATGCTGCTCTACGCCTAATGCTGCAAAATTCTTCAAGTGGTATTCACTTCCCTTATCTGTATTCAATATGTGTCACGTAAAATAGGTTTCATGTGCCATATGACATCAATCGTTCCATAGTTCAGAATTCCCATTTTTGTATCGGAGCCCATTCTCCCCTTTTCAGGAAGGGAGCTTATCCGTTATCGTTGAATCTGTTCCTGTAACCAACATACGGCCGCAAGGCGGCTCAGGCCGTTCCATTTATGACTTTCCTAGTATACGCGAAGTTGAACAGGTTTCCAAACGATTTTAATGAACCATCCCAAAGTCAATGCAAAAGATGAATTCAATCTTCATGTCATATATTATGGTAAGAGAACGGGCAATTCATGAATAAAGGATGGATGTCCGTGGTTACACCAATACACCCTCAGGAGGTTGCAGCATATGCGTATTCAAGTTCAAAGCGTTAAAAAAACAAATAACGATTATCTTATTCAGTATCAAGCCGGAGGAGCGTTGCCGTTCGTTCCCCATGATATTGTTCTGATTCATGGCAAACAGTATTTTATTGGCACGATATTGAAGGTGGAGCCGGAACAGGCCCTTGTACGTATCAATCCGCAATATGAAAACCAGCTGACAGGCTCCATCGGGCTGGAGCTGGCTTTCTCTCCAATGGTTTCTATTCAGGGAGCGGATAGCATTGTAGAAAAACTGGGCTACTTTCCTCCCTTTCATTATGACCGAATTACGGCTGCCAATATGACGAAAGACCAGATTACACTAACGATTGAGCTATCCCCCGCTACCGTGCTGGTCCCCAAATCTCCGGATCTGGAGCCTTCGTCTGAGGCACCTGTCATCCCGGAGACTCCTGCCAAGGACATTCCCCGTTACGCAGTAACTTTTACATTTCTGGAAACCAAAGAGCATGTATTAACTCCAGTAGAAGCAGAAAATATCATTTTGCAGCTTGATTTCCGTTATGAAGAAGCAGATATGGTCGTCGATATTGATGCATTATCAGGACTATCAGGCAGCTTTCTGTGCAGAGGCATCCGTGCGGAGATTACGGAACTCGATGAATAAACAGGAGGCCCGCGAGCTGCTGCTCACGCCTGATGAAGACTACGAGCTTGTTCGGAAGCAGATCTGGTGCTAGCTTTTGGAGCTAATTTCGTAGTGATGTATACATATTAATCAAGAAGCGGCCTTTGCACTGCTGTGCGCGCATAAAGATCAGTCTTTTGCACGACATGCCCTGGAGCAATTGCTGCAACATGAGGAATTCGGCGTATCGGCCAAACGGGAGCTGTCCACATAATCGACCATCAAAGGAGAATCACCCTACTTATGCGTGTAAAAATATTTATATTCATATTTATTATCGGAATTTTATGTGTGCCTGCCTATTTCATTATGAGAAGCTTTGGGTTATTTCAAGATGAGAAGGTGCTTGTACATTACAAGCTCGCCGTTGAGGTAAAGGGTAAAAAGTACGACGCCTGGCCTTTAATCAGCAGCTTTACCGCTATAGATAAAAAAGGAGACGATCGCCAGCTCTACTATCGGGTGGAGGACCCTGGCATAGAGTACCTGTTTCAGCTAGCCTATGGACAATATGAACTCAGACCCTCCAAGGAAAATCCTTTTCTGGATGGAGAAGTCCACTACACCATGGATCATCCCGAATATGTTCGTGAGGAAAAGCAGTATGAGAACGCAAATGACTACACGGTGTTAACCCATTTTTACAATCAACAGGAGCAAATGATCTACACCTACAACCCTGAAGCCAAACTCGACAAGGCATACGTTCGTTCCATCATCACCGCAGGGATGACTCGCACCACCGGTAGATCAAGTAGTACGGTGGAGGATAACTATATCAATATCAGCAAGCTATTCAAGGACAAGCTGGGAGTACATGTGAAGGTAGACGTGGATGAGGACAATAAAATCGTCACCCTGGCCATGACATGATCTCACAAACTTAGATTTTATGGAGCAGTTCGATCGATTAAGAGACTTCTAACGAAGATTACTCAATGAGCAGAAAGGAAGGGCTTACTGATGGCAGAAACACATGATCCTAAATGGGGACCCGCTTATTTGGAAGGATGGGTTGTACCCGAAAATCCGGAGGCATGGACCGAACAGGTATGGACAGGCAAACTCCGTTCACAGGCTGGACAAACGAAATTTCACATTTTTTATTATGGAGAGCTTATGGACGAGCTGATCACCGTAACCGAATTTGCACCGCAGCTCGTGATTGCAGAGGATGCAGCGACAGGCGAACAGATCGTGATTTTTGATGGAACCCGGCATGGTTACGATGCATTGTTGTGCGAAACATATACAGAGCAGCAGCAGAACCATCGTACTCCCCTGTTGCCTTATCTGGACGAAGATGGCGAGGATACCTTCGAGGTAAGCGTGACCGCTTTTTATAATGTTGATTGGGATGACGAGTTTTCAGACGATGTGGATGAGAATGGACAGCTGGAGCTGATCAACGGCGAACGATGCGATTTTGAAGAGGCGAAGCGAAACGGCTTTGATGCGATCAGTATTACGATTACCAGCGCTAAAGGTTTAAAAACAGAGATCCTTCAGGAAGAACTGGCCTGACGAAAAAAAGCTGCAGCTACCGATTCTTCAGTAGATGCAGCTTTTTTATTTGGATTTGACATACAAGGCAGTTCAAAAGAAATCTCTACACTCTTTCTGCTACTTTTTTCTTCCGTAACATAACAAATATGTAGCCTCCTACTCCTCCTAAAACAGATGGAATTAACCACCCTAAACCTACATCATATAATGGAAGAAACTGAGTGAAAAAGTCATTAATTACTTTTATTTTTATTCCAGCAGCATTCAAACCATCAAACAGACTAATGATAAAGGTTAATATCAAACTGCCTTGATATACTTCTGACTTTCCTTTAAATACGGGATGTAAAAACGTTAAAAATATTAGAGCAATAGCAAGGGGATATATTGTCATTAATACTGGTATTGAAACCTTAATGAGCTGTGTTAAACCTATGTTGGCTACAAGGGTACTAAATACAGATAACGTGACAGCTATTCTTTTATAAGAGATGTTTGGAAACAATCCATGGAAAAAGGTAGAGCAGGCAGTAATAAGCCCCACGCTTGTCGTTAAACACGCTACTGTAATCATTAAGCCTAATAGAATTGAACCGTAAGATCCAAAATAATAGGATGAAGCCTTAGCTAACACCTCAGCCCCATTTTCTAAAACCCCCAATTTTTCAACGCTGGAAGCTCCCATATATGAAAGAGACGTATAGATAAAAGCTAAGAGTATAACCGCAACAGTTATTGCCTTGGCACAAATGATCATCAACTCTTTTTTAGTAGTAACTCCTCTTTCCTTAATGGCATCCACAATAATAATCCCAAAAATAAAGGCTGCAAGAGCATCCAATGTTAAATAACCCTCCTGGAAGCCTTTGAAAAAGACATGCGATGTATAACCCTCAACAGGTTCTTGAAATTTTCCAATCGGGTGAATAAGAGCTACAATCACAAGTAATCCAATGAATGTCAATTTAATGGGCGTTAAAACCTTGCCGATTACATCAATAATTTTTGTGGGGTTAAGTGATAATAAGCATGCAACCGCAAAAAAAAGGATCGTAAATACAAAAAGTGCCACAGGATTTGCATTGTTTGAAAAAAACGGTTTTACTCCGATTTCAAATGACACGCTACCGGTTCTGGGCATGGCGAAAAAAGGGCCGATGGCTAGATAAAGAATCGTTGTAAAGACATTACCGAATACGGGATGTACACGACTCGCTAAAGATTGCAAATTGCTTTTACCCGAAAACGCAAAGGCTGCGACGGCAAGCAAGGGTAAGCCAACTCCGGTAACCAGGAAACCCGCATTGGCTATCCATACATTCTTTCCGGCCATTTGACCAAGCATAGATGGAAAGATTAGATTCCCTGCGCCAAAAAATAAGGCAAATAGCATTGATCCTATAATGATAATAAAAGACAAAGAAACGTTTTTCGACATAATAAATCCTCCAACCATGAAATCACATGTAATAGGGCCTAGTTATAATCCATTCCTGTAATTGCTGAAATGCACGCTAATTTGCAGATAATCAATCAGGAGTCGAAAAATATAAACCCTACTCATTATATTTTTTCGTTCTCTAATATTCAATATATTACATAAAGATGTGTCAAAGGATGATGGGGTGCATCCGCAGTTGAAAACTGTTCTTCGTTGAACATGTTTCGCACGATGAAGCTAGAGGATGCGTATTCGCTGGATACCTGCTGGGAGCCTCCTTGCAGCACGTTGTACCCAAAAAAGATAAACGCCGCATTGAGGCCGTACTTGAGCAGCTTGCAGATCTGGAGTTCGGTTAAACTTGTGGAACCGACAAATGAGGACTCGCATGTACAGTGATATAAGGAGACGAGAGTTAGCCGCTTCGTCAGCGGCTTAGCCCCCGGAAAAAAGTATCTATAGTGAAGGCAATCAATTCATCATTCGATCTTGTCACAGGAAGCTCAAAATTCAGGAGCAAGGAAGTCAATCCGTGCAGCATACTCCATACGGATCTGGCGATCAGGCGCTCATCTCCCTGAATGATGCTGCCTTCCTCCATAGCGGCTTGGAGTCCGGCTTCAAGCAACTCAAAGCCTTTAAAGCGGCCACTGTCAATAAGGCTGACCGGGCTTACGGACTCAAGGTCGCTAATGAACAGGATATTGTAATATTCCGGGTTAGCCATTCCAAAACGAACATAAGCATCAGATACCGTTTTCAGCCTATCCATGGCATTCAACCCCGCTGCCTCTGCTTCTTCCAGGCGCTGCTGAAGAGCCTGCAGAAACAAGGCATTTCCTTCTAGCAGCAGTTCACGCACAACAGCTTCCTTATTGGCAAAATAATGATAAATAGTCGTTGGTGAATATTCGATTTGATCCGCAATCTTGCGCATAGAGACTTCGGCGTACCCTTGGTCCAGGAACAGCGACCGGGCAGCCTCGATTATTTTTCGGCGGATCTCATTGCTTTCACGTTCTCGGCGTTTGATATGTTTCATGAGTAAATGTGTTGTTCCTTTCTGCCTGCCCCAATTTGGCGGCGATACGATCAGCTTCCATTATACCCGAGCTCATAGACCCTTGAAACCCGCCCCCGGGCTGTGTCCAGGCTCCTACCAATGACAGACGATCCACAACGGATTTATGCTTCAGCCTTTTTATGCCTGACTGTCGGACCGTTTGCGCGTAACCATAGACAGCCCCGCCGGGATTGGCGGTATAGCGCTGCATCGTCCGCGGTGTGCCTAGCTCCGCCACCACCACTTTGCTGCCAAAACCCGGATACAGCTGTTCAAGGCGCTCCAATATCTGGCGTGTTACGGTTTCCTTTTTAGCTTTATATTCGGGACGTGTTGTAGGCCAGTTCTCCAATCTATCCAAAAATGTAACTGCAATAACGCCTTTACCCGGTTCATTAAGTGTGGGGTCCATAGCGTTATAATTGGTAAGCATCCAGTTGCCTTTGGTATACTGGCCGCTCATCATGAATCCATAATCGGTCTCCGAATCCGGTACATCATTCAGAATTAAGTCTTCTTCGGTAATACTAAGCTCGTGAGGCTCACATGATAGCCCGAGATACAACTGGGTAAGAGACGTCCCGGTCTCCAGCCTGCTGACGGCCTCCAGCTCACGACGGGCAGCAGCATGGTGCTCCAGCAGACGACCATAGGTATGGTGAGGACTGATCCCGGACACAATCCAATTAGCTTCATAGGCATCCCCTTTTTTCAGACGGACACCGACTGCTTTACCGCCTTCGAGCATAATTTCAGATACCTGACTACGCAGGTGTACCTCTCCACCGGCTGACTGAATCGCAGCCACCAGTGCATTGGATAAAGCCTGTGCGCCTCCTTGAATATAATACGTTCCCTCCAGATGATAGCCGATCCAGGGAGTAAAAAAGTACAAAGCCGAAAGCCGCTTCGGGGGCAAGCCATAATAGGGCCAAAGTGCGGTGAAAAATTCCGTAAATCGGTCAGATAGCCCAAACTGGCTTACAGCCTCCCAGGTGGTCATTTGCGTCCAGCGGAAGAAGGTTCCTGCTTTGAACAGACCCGCTGCTTTACGCCAGCGACCGGGGGAAGAGGAAGAAAAGGCGGAGAAGCCTGCCACAAAACGACGAATGCCTGCAAACAGCTTGTCGATAGCTGTCTGCTCAGCAGGGAACATGTCTTTGAGGAGCTGCACATAGTCTTGCACATCGGATGGGATACCAATGATCTGCCCTTCCCAACGAATGGAGTAAGGGTGCTTTTTGCGGAGAGGCACAATTCGCTGGTCCGCATTGCAGCCCTTTAGCATCTGTCCGAAGCTCCCTTCCTCAAGTCCACCTACACCATGCAGAGATACATCAAAGGTATACCCCTTTCTTGTAAATTCAGTTGCAAAACCGCCAGCCAGCGTATGACTTTCAAAAACAGCGGTCCGGTAACCGAGCACGGACAATCGTGCTGCACAGGACAAGCCACCTAATCCAGCACCGATGACGATAACATCATATTCACTCATGGTTTCATCCCCTTTTTTTAACATCGTTATTTTAGTTAACACCGTTAACTCGAGAGGATTATATACCACAACATTCCTTTTGGGAAGAGGCTTTAGCTCCTTTTTATCGTCAGGATTTTGTCACTCCTTCTTTGCAAAAGTTGAATTTATTTTAAAAAAACATCCAAAATTGTAGCGCTTTCACTTGTCAGATTTCAATGAAGGTGCTATCCTTCAAGTGGGATTGTTACTGAAAAGGCAAAACCCGAGTACATTAGTATTGTGTACCCGGAGTTTGCCTTTTTTTCATTTTATATGCATGCACCAAGATACAGACAAACATCCCAAACATGTAGTAAACGCTTTCGAAAAATAACACCAAAGGAGATTAATCTCATGCAAAAAAGACGTTTCGCCCTTGTTCTACTATCTTTTGTGTTCCTGCTTACGATCTTTTACCCATCCTCCAGCTCTGCCGCAGCAGCAGCCGATGTTCCAGCGCCACAGGCTACCCTGCTTACTCAGGTACAGCCTCTGGGTGAGGTCGTATCTGCCGTTGTACTGAAATACAGCACCAATATTGACGGAGCATCCTTGTCCACTTCCAGCTTTCAGGTTCAATCCGTACTCAATGATGTATACACAGACAGAACCGTGACCGGTGTATATACCAACGATACCGGTGCCATCACCAACCGCAGTACCCATGGCAAATATGTCGTGATCGAGCTGGATACACAGGATAAAAATGCAAGCACCCTTACTTACGATGCAACAAGTGGTGTCAACCGCATCAATCCGTTGAATTATTACATTAGTCAAAAGAAAGATATTGCTACTCAAAAGAAAACAGTCGTTCCTGCTTCTGTGCAAACTGTAAAAGCAACTAATAAAGTGACACCCATTGTAGACGATTTCCAAAAAAACACCTTTGAAAATAAAGACGGCTACAAGCTGAACTACTTTACGTTTGAGCCTAAAGTAGAGCCTGGAAAAACCTACCCGCTGGTTGTATTCCTGCATGGAAACGGCGAACGCGGTGACGGAAACGGAGTCAACCTGCTGGCGAATGCCGGTGCTGTCACTTGGGCTTCTCCTGAGCAGCAAGCCAAACACCCATCCTTCGTAATCGCTCCACAAAGCCCGATTGACCTGGAGCATAAATTCATTTGGGCGGATGAGCCGCGCAACAGCGTTGTAGCCGATTTGGTACGTGAAACGGCGTTAAAATACCCGATCGACACGAACCGAATCTATATCGTTGGTATTTCTCAAGGAGCTATGGGAACGTGGAGATTGTTGGAAAAAGATCTTGATCTGTTCGCTGCAGGTGTGCCGATTGCCGGTTTGACCAACTATGAAAAAGCCGTCAACATGTATGCGCCTGTTGATCCTAAACACGTCGAAGTACTGAAAAACGTCCCGATTTGGGCCTTCCATGCTGCAGACGATACTAGCGTAAGTCCTAAAAACTCGCAGGAAATGGTAGCTGCCATTAAAGCACAAAACGGAAACCTCATTCATTTTACTGAATACGAAGCAGGAATTATCAAACCTATGGGGCACTTCTCCTGGGTTCCCGCTTTGCAAAATCAGGATATGATTGAATGGCTGTTTGCACAAAAGAAATAAATTTACAGGCCTGTTGATTAACCACTAAATGGTAGAAGAAGAGTCGTTCAGCAGAAAATAAAGAATTAGACTGAAAAATAAAGTGTTAGACTGACCTTGGTGTTAAGCTAACGGGCAGGTTAGTTTAAAAACAGCATTTAAAACTTGAAAAGTTAGCCTTATAGAAAAAGAAGCCTGAACTATGTTTCAGGCTTCTTCTACTGGTTTAAAAGTCAGCTCCTATGGAGACTGATTTCGAATCCTCAATTTGTTGTAGTAACTTGGTAAATTTATTGACAGCAATATGATATGCGTCAGAGCCGAGTAGTAAACGTTGTGGAGGATTGGGGGATTCTACAACGTTAATGATCGCACTCGCCAGCTTTTTTGGGTCTCCGGGTTCTTTTCCATGATTTACTCCATTTACAAAGTCGGAGACGAGAGGTTTATATTCCTCGATCGAAGATGTTGTTCTTGCTGCAGAACGGCCCGACCAATCCGTACGGAAACCACTTGGTTCGATCAAAGTAACGCGGATATTGAAAGGCTCTACTTCTTGAGCAAGCCCCTCAGAGACACCTTCAACTGCATATTTGGATGCGTTATAATAACCAACGCCAGGAAATGAAGCTAACCCGCCGATGGAGGAAATATTGATAATATGCCCAGAACGTTGGCTTCGCATTTGTGGTAAAACAGCATTCGTCATATGCATGAGGCCCCAAAAGTTGATTTCAAACATTTTGCGAGTTTCTTCTTCGACCGATTCTTCAACAGAGCCGAAATACCCAATACCCGCGTTGTTCACCAGAACGTCAATTCCACCAAACTTTTCTACTGCCGAAGTGAGGGCTTTTTCAATCTGATCGTTCTTAGTGACATCCAATTCAAGAGCTAAAGCATTTGGAGCATCGCCGACAAGATCAGAGATAGAATTAATATTTCGTGCAGTTACAACTACACTATATCCGGCTTTGATGGTTGCTTCCGCAAGCTCCCTGCCGAAACCAGTGGAGCATCCAGTAATAAACCAAACGTTTTTTTTGTTCATTTTGTTTTCTCCTTGTTTTAAATTTTTGATTACAAAGAGAACTATGAATGTTAGAGTAATGTCTAAGTCAACTACTTATTTTTATGGTTCTAATTCCTTTATTAATTTAGCAGGAATTCCTCCAACAACACAGTTATCAGGAATGTCCTTTGTAACAACTGCCCCGGCAGCAATAACAACATTGTTTCCTATCGTGACTCCAGGAAGAATTACACAGTTGGCCCCGATCCATACGTCATTACCTATTTTCACGGGTTTTATTATCGACAGTTTTTCCCTTCTGCCTTTAACAGTCATAGGGTGGTTAACAGTAGAGATTGTGCTGTTCGGACCAATCATACAATAATCCCCAATTACAACTTCTCCAACATCAAGAATCGTAACGTTATAGTTGGAAAGGAAGTCCTCTCCCACATGGATGTTCTTTCCGACATCACAACGGAATGGCGCTTGCATATAAACATGGTTTTTGCAAGAACCAAACAATTCTTTAATAGCTCTTTTCTGCTCTTCAAGATTTGAAGGATCTATCTCATTAAATTTATTACATAATCGAGTTGCATTCTCTTTTCTAGAAGCCACCTCGGGGTCAAGGAAACAAAATGGTTCACCAGCAAGAAGCTTTTCCATTTCTGATTTCAAATTTATACCTCCTATCAGTCATCTGTCGTGTAATATTAATACTTAGAGTAGACTCTAAGTCAATGTGAATTATGATGTGTATAACATTTTGACTTAGAGATAACTCTAAGGTGTACTATTAACTAATATCTTCATTGCAGAGGGGGAGTATTCTTTGGGATACACAATCGGTGAAGTCGCCAATAAAATGGGGGTATCAGCCTATACATTACGCTTTTATGATAAGGAGGGGCTTTTACCCTTTGTTGATCGAAATAAATCGGGGAACAGGGACTTTAAAGAAAGTGATTTTGAATGGCTTGCTGTTATCACTTGTCTAAAAAACAGTGGGATGCCGGTAAAAAAAATCAGACAGTTTATTGATATGAGTATGGAGGGGGACGCTACATTACGACAAAGGCTCGAAGTATTTGAAAATCATAAAAAAACGGTTAATGATAAAATCTCTGAGCTCAATAAATACATGGAAAAAATAGATTATAAAATATGGTATTATCAAACGGCTATTGATGCTGGATCAGAAGCAATACATTCTCAGCAACCTTGTAAACTGGTTGAAGATTAACTAGAGAAGTATAGATCTTTCAGTTTAAGCAATTCAACTAACGGAGATACCCGTCAATTTAGGAGTGCTAAACAGCTTGTTGCCTACGCAGGTCTTGATGCAAGTGTCTACAGTTCAGGTAAGTATACGGCTTCTAGAAATCGGATAACGAAGCGAGGATCCAAAAGACTTCGAAGAGCTCTATATTCAGCTGTTCAATGCGGACTACATGGTGGAAAAAATATCATATTAAGGGATTTAATATGATATGAAAAGAAAAGAGGGCAAGCCCTACAAGGTGGTTGTGATTGCTCGCGCCAACAAGCTACTCCATCACGTTTACGCCATCCTTAAGAAAGACCAACCCTACCACATTTAATTCCCATAATTATCCATAATCCTTCACGCCAATGAAGGATTATTTGTTGTACTCAAAAAACAGTATATCAGTTTTTAAAATATTTTCCACACTGTAGCTTGACAACTATTAGCTGGTTTTCGAGTCCTAGTCTGCCGCTGTCTTCATTTTGCATGGTCAGTCTAATACTTAATTCTAGAAAGCTAACAGAATTTCACTTCATATTTCCTGCAGGCTATATTACCTTTACTGCTTTCATCGACCTACAGCGTCTTTATTGCCCCGCATTACACACATCATTACACTCCATTTGCTCAAGTCTTCCTTCTCGCAACAAGCAGCATAATGAATGAAATTAAGACAATGGCAATCGTCCACGCCCAGGCCATCGTCTGATTCCCCGCATCGACAGCTACATAGATTGCCGTAGGCACCGTCTGTGTCTTATTCGGAATGTTCCCGGCAATCATTAGCGTCGCTCCAAACTCGCCAAGCGACCGGGCGAAGCCCAGTATCGCGGCGGTCAGCAGTGAAGGATAGGATAGCGGCAGCGTAATGTAGCGAAACACCTGCCATTCGCCAGCCCCTGCCGATCTGGCCGAATCCTCCAGCGAGCGGTCCACCGCATCAAATGCCGTCTTCATTGTCTGATACACGAGCGGAAATGCCACCACGATAGACGCCAGCACCGCCGCCCACCAGGAGAAGATGACTGACGCGTGGAACAGCCATTCGATCCATTGCCCTAACCAGCTTCTGCGTCCCAGAATGACCAGTAGCAGGAACCCGACTACCGTCGGAGGCAGCACCAATGGAAGCATGAAGATGGTCTCTAGCACCAGCTTGCCACGTATGCGGCTTCGCTTTATCCAGCGGGCTGCCAGTACCCCCAGGACCAGTACGATCACACAGGACAGCGAAGCGACCTGCAGGGATAACTGTACCGGAGGCCAAAATTCCGCCCAGTTCACAGCAGTCAACGACTACTCCGCCTTACGGAAACCGTACTTTTCCATCACCTGGAGAGCAGGCTCGGTTTGCAAATAATCGTAGAATTGACGTGCATCCTCCTGATGACTGGTGGCAGCTACCAGACCGAGCGGATAGGTAATCGGAGAATGAAGCTTGGAGTCCACTGTTAACGCAATGCTTGTATCCTTCGTGGAGAGTGCATCCGTCTTATATACGAAGCCCGCATCCGCGTTACCTGTTGCTACGTACTGCAGCACCTGTCGCACATCCTTGGCTTGTACCAGCTTGGGCTCCAATTCACCCCACAGCTTTTGATTCGTTAACGCTTCCTGTGCATATTTCCCTGCAGGCACACTGTCCGGAATGCCAATCGCGACGGTCTTGATGTCTTTTCCCTTCAGGTCATCCAGTTTCTTGATCGCCACTCCATCTTTAGCAGGAACGACTAATACCAGATCATTTGCGAGCAACGTGCTGCTCTTCTTGACAAGGGCTTTCTCCTCAAGCGCCTTCATGCTGGAGGTAGATGCAGAGATAAAGACGTCTGCAGGAGCTCCTTGCTCAATCTGACGCTGAAGTGCACCGGAGGCGCCGAAGTTAAAGTTCAGCTTCACATTCGGGTGCTCCTGCTCATATCCGGTCTTGATCTCATTCAGGGCGTCTGTCAGGCTTGCCGCTGCAGAGATCGTCAACTCCACCTGCTGCTGGTCCGGTGCCTTCGTGCCTGCTGTATTCTCCGTTGTTGCTTGTGCTGCTGGTGCCGCCTCCTTTACAGGAGCTGCGGGCGCAGCACTCTGGGAACCGCAAGCAACTAACACCACTAGTGCCCATATTGCTACTAGACTTCCAATCGTAGACTTGATTCTTCTCAAATTCCATCCCCCGTTCAATCATATTTAGTTATAATTAGATATAACTTATATAAATTCATATCTCATTATAGCTATGAAGGTAATCCTTGTAAACCACCAAAGAGCCGTTGGCAAGTATCACTTATGACTGTTTAGAAGCTTGATGTTCCTGACTTTTTCGCCACCTCTGTTATGCCGGATGATTTGGTGTACAATAGATGAGACACTGTGCATAATACATCACAGAAATTGTCACATTCCAATCATACTGTTATTAATGGAGGTCTACTATGAATTCTCCTGTATCCTATACGACTGAGGAAATAGCCAAGCTACTGAAGATATCCAAGCTGACCGTCTATGATCTGATCAAAAAAGGAGAGATCCCCTCGTACCGGGTAGGTAAGCAAATGCGGGTGGATGCCAGTGATCTCGAAGCTTACAAGCAGCGCTCCAAAAGTCAACTGCTGAAGCACGATCCATCACCCACGCCCATATCCGTGACGATCCCGCCACATTCGCTATCAGGCGGTTCGACGCAGAATTCCAGTACAGCAGTCATTACTGGCCAGGACATCAGCCTCGACATTCTCGTCAAGCATCTGGAAAGCCAACAGATGTCCATTCGCCCACTCCGCTCATATGCGGGTAGTCTGGACAGCCTCATCTCTATGTACCAGGGCAAAGCAGACATCGTCAGTACGCATCTGTGGGACGGCGACAGCGGTGAGTATAATTTGCCTTATATTCGCAAAATCCTGAGCGGCTTCTCGTACCTCGTCATCCGTCTGTTATCCCGGCAAGCAGGGCTGTATGTTCAGACAGGGAATCCTCATGGCTTGCAGGACTGGAAGGACTTGGCGCTTCCGGGGCTGCGTTTGGCCAATCGCGAGAAAGGCTCCGGCGCACGCATCCTGCTCGACGAGCAGCTCCGTCTTCATCACATAGACCGCACTGCCTTGCTCGGATATGAAGACGAATCGACGCATCATATGGCTGTGGCAGGCAAGGTCGCCTCCGGCGAAGCCGATGTCGGTATCGGAATCGAGAAGGCCGCCAGTATTGTGGGGTCCGTGCAGTTTATTCCACTCATTCAGGAGCAATACGATATCGTCATGCTGCGCACATCAGAGCGACAGGAATTGATTGATCATATATTACAGATTCTTCATTCGGACAGCTTCCGGCGGGAACTGGGAGCCATTCAAGGATATGACCTTTCTGAGACAGGAAAGATCTTGCTAGAGACATAGTCCGAAGTACAAAACAACGCTCAGGAACAATCTTCCTGAGCGTTGGAGTCTATTATGGAATTAAATGTCGCTGTTAATGCTGAACGACTAAAATTAAAGCGCCGGGATTGGTTCAAAACCCGTCTGGCGCTTTTTTATAGCATCCAAAAAAAAGGCACCTGCCTTCCTGTGTCCACCATCAGGAGAGCAAGTGCAAAATCAAAACGAGGAGACTAAAAATTTGACACTGGTATTGCCATTTGCAGTTAACTTGGAAGCTCTAACTCGCGCGCTTCGTAGCTTTGATTGTTCTCAAAGCTCGTCTACGCATGACTTTGTTGGGACTGCTGAGTTGTCTTCGGACAGCTGCCACATCTGCTTTCGCCATGTGTACATACTCGCCCTATTCACTTAGGCTCATATTGGGAGTCTGTGCCTAAAGACTTAAATGATTATGATTCTCATTATCATTTAAGATTATATAATTAAATCTACTAGGATGCAATAGTTTTTGGGGAAATATATGCCTTTATTACGGCGGTGTTCATTTCACCCTTTTACGCTTCTGTGTTACATTATATAAGTAAGACGAGAACATAAATTCGAAACAGAATTTACGTTCGACCAACTCGGTAATCACATCTATGTCCTCACGTTGTACATGTCTGGCAAGAGTGATGCCGCCTGTATCGCCGTCAACATATAGATGCGAATGATGTCTTTCCTTTTTTACATGTCGAAGAGTAAGCACGCTATTGTCGATCATCATGACGTAACGGTCCTTGATCAGATAGCCTTCAAAAAGCTCATACATATGCGGAAGATCACAGGGACCAAGAATAAGGCTGACTTTTTCAAAATTACTTCTGTTCATTAGAATTCAGCTCCCTCTTATGATTTTAATTATTCACAGCAAAAAACTAACAGCTATTCACTTAAAAATTCGGGAATTTAAACCACGAGTATTACTCGTGTAGTTTTATTTTATTACTACTGGAGTAAAACTTCGATAGATTTTATGATTTTCTTGCACTATGAAACAAAAGGAGAATCTAAATTATGGAGATTCAAAAAAGATATCATTTTAAACTTGGTGATATTTTAGAAGAACTTGATATTTCCCGTAATAAACTGGCCGTAGAAGCAAAAATACGTCCGGCTACCATAATAGATATGGTAAATGGCAAAACCAAAAGACTTGAACTAGAAACACTAGTCCATATACTTGATGCTTTGAATAGATTTGCCCGCCAGCGTAGATTTACAAGGACTATTACTCTTGCTGATATTGTAGAATATATCCCAAAGGATGGAATTGAGGGACATTGAGGCTACCAAAGCATGACCTCAATTATTTTTTGTAATTCGTTAGAACACGGGGGTTCTGTTCAACATGAAAATGTCAAACGCACAGGGAATTACTTTCAAACTTGAAGAATTACTTCGAGAAATCGGGATTACTAAAAATGCCCTCGCTCGTGAGGCTAAAATCAGACCCAATACTATCTACGAAATGTGTAACAATACATCCAAGCGTATCGAATTTAAAACGTTTAATACTGTAATGGAAACGCTAATTCGCCTTTCTGGTCGCCCATTAACCCTGCACGATGTTCTCGAGTATATTCCTGAAGATGAGGTCCATGAATATTAATTCTGCATAGAGAGTAGCGTTATTTTCAATCAGCCTATACAAAGCAAAAAGACCCAACTGTTTGGCAGTCTGGGTCTTTTTGCTTTAAAGGAATCCATTATGCAAATATATAGATTTACAGCACTTAGAACTTAATTGCACTTTAATGACGTAATTAATCCACTTTGCCGCCCTCTACGACCAATTGATCCGTAAAGCCTTCTCCGTAAACGGAGGTCAGTGTATCCTTATAGGCTTGATGCACGAAGTTTTCCTTGCCCAGTGTAGCCAGCTCATTGTTGATCCAATCCAACAGCTCCTTATTTCCCTTCGCTACTGCGGGTGCAATCGTATCTTGACCACCAAAGGACGGGATGGTTACCGTGAAGCCGGGGTTGGCCTTTGCCCAAGCGATTAGCTCTGTATTATCGTTGGCAATGGCGACGCCTCGTTTGTCTTTGAGGGCTGAGAAGATTTCTGTGTATTGATCGAATTTGAGCAGCTTGATGTCGGGATAATTTTTCGTAAAATAGGTTTCAGCCGTCGTTCCCTTGGCAACAATCAGCTTTTGATCTGAATTCTTCAATTGGTCTATCGTGGTGATTGGAGCGCTGTCGGGTGATACAATGCCAAAGGATAATTTCATATACGGGTTGGCAAAATCGACTTTTTCTTTACGCTCATCCGTTACAGTAAAATTAGCCATGATGATATCTACCTTGTTGGATTCCAAATAGGCGACCCGGCTGGCGGCATCCACCAGTACAAATTCCACCTTGGACTCGTCGCCCAAGAGATCTTTGGCAAACCGCTTCGCAATGTAGACGTCAAAGCCTTGATTCTTCCCTTCCGAATCCACGTAGCCAAAAGGCGGCTTATCCGCGAATACACCGATTCGAATCTTGCCATTCTTTTTAATGTCCTCAATCGAAGCGAATTTAGCCGAGCCTGAACTACCGTCGGTATTGCCACCTCCTGCACATCCCGTCAAACCGACGAGCAGCAAGCTCAAAGCCAGTAACAACGTCGTGAGCTTCATTCCTTTTCTCATCTGTATTCATCCCCCTGTTTTATTGGCATTTTGCATAATCCATCATCCTTTTTCGTACTGAAATATATCCAGAAAGTGCTGAGCACGCTCTGTTTGCGGTTGGGTAAAAAATTGCTGTGGCGTAGTCATTTCACATATTTGTCCTTGATCCATAAAAACGATACGATCTCCTACCGACTTGGCAAAGCCCATTTCATGCGTCACGATAATCATGGTCATTCCCTGTTGGGCCAGCTCTCGCATGACATCCAGCACCTCTCTGACCATTTCCGGGTCCAAGGATGCGGTGACCTCGTCAAAGAGCATAATCTCGGGGTTCATACACAGGGCGCGCACAATCGCAATCCGTTGCTTTTGCCCGCCTGATAATTGCCTTGGATACGCATCTTTGCGATCCAGCAGACCTACTCGCTCCAATAGCTGCTCCGCTTGCTCAAGTGCCTCCTGCTTGTTTCTCCGCTGTACTTTAAGCGGGCCGAGCAATATATTTTCCAAGACCGTCATATGCGGAAAAAGCTCATAGTTCTGAAACACCATGCCGATATGCTGCCGCACCTCACGCCAATTCACTTTTTTATCCGTCAGGTCCTGTCCTCTATAGCGGATATCCCCGCTCTGGACTGGCTCCAGACCATTGAGACATCGGAGAAGTGTGCTTTTTCCACATCCCGAAGGACCGAGAATAACCACGACTTCCCCTTGCGTTACGTCCAGATTAATCTGTTGCAGCACTTTTCGATCCCCGAAGCTTTTGTGCAGCCCTCGAATTTCCAGTAATACCTCCACAGCCTCTCCCATGACACCCACCCCATCCTGCTAATTTTGCCATCTGCGTTCAAATCTTTTGGAAAGTCTGGATAACGGATAGCATACGAGAAAATACAATATGAAAATAAAGCCGTACACCCAAAAGGATGCCGAAGGCGCTTTGATTACACCAAGCTCAATAATCTGCTGCCCGACCTTGACCACTTCCACTACACCGATCAGCACTACTAATGACGTTGTTTTGATCATCCGTGTCGCCAGATTAATAGAACCCGGAAGCATTCGGCGCACCGCCTGGGGAATGAGCACGTGACGGTATAATTGCCCATAGGTCAGCCCCAATGCCTGCCCGGATTCCACCTGATGATTGGGCAGTGATTCCAGCGCACCACGAACGATGTCACCAATCTCCGCTGCTCCCCACAGGCTGAATACGATAATGGCTGTCAATTCCCCGCTGATATTCACATTCAGCAAAGGAGTAAATCCAAAATACACGACATACAACCACACCAAAATCGGAATAATGCGAAATGTCTCCAAATAGAATCTCAGCACAAACCGAATCGGCCTTGATTTTAAGGTGCGCAGCAGCCCCATCAGGATGCCTAATAGAGTACCGATAACAATTGAAATAAAGGCAATCTCCAGCGTAACGAGCAATCCCCCTAATAGACGCTCCAAATTGGAACCTTCAAAAAGCACATCAATCCCCGAACTCAGCATATCGCACCTTCCTTTCCACCCACGTCAGCAGCATCGACAAAGGTAAAAGCAGGACGAGATATGCCAGTACCAGCAGAATCAGCGATTCTGCCGTTTTGTAGTACATGCCGATCAGGTCTTTTGCCACATTCATCAGATCTAATAACGCAATGGCGCCAACAATGGATGTCTCCTTAAGCAGAAAAATCGCATTCGCTCCCAAGGACGGAATACTGATGGCAAAAGCCTGTGGCAAAATAACATATCTCGCCAGTTGTATCCTGGACAGTCCGAGACTCAGCCCGGATTCCGTCTGGGTTTTGCTCACCGCTTCAATTCCACCACGGAACGCCTCGGTCATATAACCCCCACCCAAAAAGGTCATGCCCACAATGGCACACGTCATTTCGCTCATATGCAGACCTATTTTCGTAAACCCGTAATACAGAAAATACAACTGTACAAGCAGCGGTGTATTTCGGGAAAGCTCAATATAAGCTGCGATGATTCCGCTGATTCCCCTCACCTTGTAATACAGTACGATGCTGCACAGTAAACCGACGACGAGTGAAAACAGAATGGCAAAAAAGGCGATCTTCAACGTCAGCCACATGGCTTCTCCATATAACGGCAGGCTCTTTACGATAAACTCCCAGTCTAAGTTCATATGTGTATACCTTTCAATTTTCAATTATTCCTATGTATTTGCTATGCTTAACAACAATGATTGTATTCCTGCCCAATTATTACGTCAATACTCCGACGAAAATTTGTCATATTTATCTATGATTTAGGAAAAAAGTTGTTGTTTTATTTCATAAATAAATAAAAAAGCCCAAAATGGATAAATTCCATTGTAGGCTTTGATTTATGCTATACGATTCATCACACAAGCGGCTCTGTAACCAAGGGACCGCCGAGCTTCTCTACTATCAAACGGCTCTCCTCATTCAGCCCCCGCAGGGTGATGGATTTGCCGGATTTCGTGTATTTTTGCAGCACCTTGCCAATGGCAGTAACCGCCGAGTGATCCCAAATATGCGAATGGCTAAAGTCCACCACAACATGCTTTGGATCATCTGCAGGTTCAAAATGATCGACAAAATGAGTGGTTGAAGCGAAAAACATCGGACCCGCAACATGGTACACCTTTTCATCGCTATCCTCTGTCACACTGATGCGGATTTTAGCCATTTTCCATCCAAAATGCAATGCACTCAGCAGTACGCCCGCGATCACACCCTTGGACAAATCATGCGTGGCCACCACGATGATCACCGTCATAACCATAATAAACGTGTCTGCCTTGGGTACCTTGGCAATATTTCGGAGTGCATTCCAGTCCACAGTCCCGATACATACCATGAACATGACGCCCACCAATGCGCCCATTGGCACTTCTTTTACAACCCCACCAAGCACTAACAGCAAAAAGGCCAAAAACACCCCAGCCGTGAAAGTGGACAAACGTCCTCTGCCGCCCGAGCTGACATTAATGACCGATTGCCCGATCATCGCACAACCGCCCATACCGCCAAAAAAGCCATTTATAAAGTTGGCAATCCCTTGCCCGCGGGCTTCCTGGTTTTTATCGCTTTTCGTCTCGGTCATTTCATCCAGAATACTGGCTGTCAGCAGCGACTCCAGCAATCCGACCAATGCCATCGTAAAAGAATATGGCAGCAAAATCCATAACGTGTGCCACGACCACTCAATTTGAGGCAAATGGAATGAAGGCAAGGAGCTGGTTAGCGTACCGATATCTCCTACGGTTTTCACATTCAATCCAAATACATACGTAATGATCGTCATGATGATAATGGCCGTCAATGGAGCAGGAATGCTTTTTGTGAATTTTGGTAAAATATACACAATGAGCAGCGTACCCGCTACCATCACATACATGATCCAGTTCGCTCCATGAAAATGGGTAAGCTGGGCCATAAAGACGAGGATCGCCAGTGCATTCACAAACCCGGTCATGACCGGCTGCGAAATAAAGCTGATAAAACGGCCTATTTTCGAAACACCCAGCAGCACCTGAATAATCCCTGCCAAAATGGTAGCTGCAAACAAATACTCCACGCCATGATCCTTCACCAAGCCGACCACCAGTACTGCTACCGCCCCGGTTGCTGCCGAGATCATCGCCGGGCGGCCGCCTGCAAAGGAAATGACAATGGCCATGGAGATGGAGGCGTACAGTCCGACCATGGGATTGACACCCGCTATGATCGAGAAGGCAATGGCCTCCGGAATCAGCGCCAGTGCAACAGTCATGCCCGCAAGTATATCGGCCCGGATATTACCGAACCATTGTTGTCTAAGCTTCATACCGTCTCGTTCCAGCCTCCTATATTCACGGAGAGCAGCATATTGACCCGCAACCCGATGTCATTCGGGCATCCGTCCAGCGGCCAATCGCAAAGACTCTCCTTCATTCAGCTCGTCTCTCTCAAACGAACCCGTCCGTTATATTCAGTCCATCATTATAACGTAAGGGATTCACGGAAACGAATTGGGTAAAAGGCTGTCTACGCAAAGAAACCACTTATTTTCTTGAAATATCGCCTGTTTTCTTCATATATTTCGTTTTCTTATATTTAAAATTTTCGCAATTCCTGCACTAGCTCAGATAAGGCTTCATTTATATCAGGTTCGGAATTGTGCCGGAGCATATTTTCAAAGTTAGGGAGAGCCTGCTTTAACAGCTGATAGCTATAATCATAGTAGCTCCAAAAAGCCACTGGATCATAGCCGCGCGCTTCCTCCTCTTCCCACTCCAGTTCATCTTCTTCGGGATCGTTGTTTTCAGGCCATAGATATTTTTCGTCCAATAGCATGGTCAGGGCTTCCACAGACTGCTGTGAATCGGCTTGTTCCTGTACCATCTCCAGTGCCCCAACAACTGCATGATACAATTCCAGTTCATTCAGCGTAATACGTTCCGGCCCTCTCGTCTGTATATTGCGCAATAAGAAAAGCAACACCCACGGCGTAACTTGCCATAATGTACCTTGATGCTCAATCAGATTAGCGATTGCTGCATACTCCCCATTGGATATCAATTGCGGCAACTCCGCGCCCCTACCATAAGGAGTAGTCAGGCGGTGCCACGGCACATCTGATATTTGGAGATGATGGATTGGAGTGGTATTGATCTTATAGGTATCCATGGCTCATGGCTCATCCTTTCCGACAAGTATCTAAAATCTCCCTGATTTAAAAATAGAATACAATAAAAAGGCAACCATCAAGAGCGCCACGACAAAACCAATTTCAATAGCAGGCACATTCCACAGCACCGTCGCCTGGTGGTTCAACGATGAACCAATAATCAGGCCAACCATAATAATGCTGAACGCTAACAGTACAATGCTGAATGACAGGCGATTGCTGATCTGATCCAGCCTGCGCAGGAGCATTTCCAGCTCTGGTACGGTGACCTCCAGCTTGAGCTTGCCTTTGCTGATAATGGAGGCCAAATGCCGCGCCTGTCCAGGCAGCTCCATGAGCGTCTCCACCAGTTCGGTCGCACCGCCCAGCAGCTTGCCCCGAATGCGGCGACCACTGAAGCGTTCCTTCAGCAGCTTGTTGCCGAAAGGCTCCGCCAATGCGATGATGCTAAGATCGGGGTCAAGCAATTCAACGACCCCCTCCAATGTCAGCAACGCCTTGCCCAGCAGCAGAACATCTGACGGCAGACCGATTCGATGGCGCTGTGCTGCACCAAACAGGTCGTTCAGAGCATCGCCAATGCTGACCTGTGAGAAAGGAACATCCGCGTAATCTTCGCGCATCTTGTCCAGATCGGCACGCAGCGCATTCAAATCGGTGGCCGGTTCGACTAGGCCCAGCCGTTCGATGGCCCGCACCATGGCATCGGTGTTTTTGCGCATCAATGCAATAATGAGGGAGGCCAGATGATTCCTCATCTCTTCACTTAGTCGCCCGGTCATGCCAAAGTCGAGGTAAGCGAGACGGCCATTCTTCAGGACAAGCAAATTCCCGGGATGAGGATCTGCATGAAAAAAGCCCTCTATAAAAATCTGATGCAGCATGCTGTTCACCAGCTGCTGCGCCAGTTCTTTCAAGTTATATCCACGGCGTAACAACTCTTCGCGACTACCCAAATGGGTTCCTTCCAGAAACTCCATGGTCAGTATGCGGGAAGAGGTATGATCCCAATATATTTTCGGAATATAGATATGTGGGTCCTGCTCAAATTGGAGCGCGATCTTCTCTGTATTACGGGCCTCATGGTTGTAGTCCAGCTCCTGAATGAGCGATTTCCCCAGTTCCTCTACCATTTGGCGAAGCTGGTAACGCTCCACCCATTCCCAACGTTTGGCTGCCATTGCGGTCAATTCCCGCAAAATGTCCAAATCTCGTCGGATGATGCGGTTAACGCCTGGACGCTGGATTTTAATGGCGACCATCTCACCGCTGTGCAGCTTGCCCAGATGCACCTGTCCAATCGAAGCAGCAGCCAGCGGAACATCGTCAAAACGAGCCAGTATGCCCTCCAATGACGTGCCCAGCTCCTGCTCCAAAATGCCTCGCGCCATTTCAGGCGAAAAAGGCGGCACCTGATCCTGAAGCTTGACCAGCTCACGGATAATTGTCTCCGGCAGCAGGTCGGCACGCGTGCTTGCCAACTGTCCAAGCTTGATGAATGCAGGCCCCAGGTCCTCCAGCACCAGTCGTATCCGTTCACCCAGCGTTTTGGACTCGGGAGCTTCTCTCGTCAGCCATTTGCGTGGCAGTGACAACAGCTGGAACAGGCCCATTTCCTCCACCATATAGCCAAAGCCATGACGCGCCAGCGCCATGGCAATTTCCCGGTAACGACCGGCATGCTTCATACGAACTGACATTTAATCCAGCCGATTCGCTTCTTCGGCATCGCTCGAACCCGTAAGCGCAGCCTTTTCTTTTTCCAGTTCTGCTACCTGTTTTTCCAATAATGCCACACGTTGCTCCAAACTTGCGACATCATTTTGGGTAGGTACTTCCAGCTCCTGCAAAATGCGGCTAATCTGCTCGCGGATCAGCGTTTTGAATTGGCTCTGTTCCTCTGCACCCCGTTCGATCAGACGATCGATCAGAGCTTTCGATTCTGAGGGCGCAAGTTCTCCCCGGCTTACAAGATCCTCGACGGCTTTCTCCACCTTTTCTTTGCTGACAATAGTGAGGCCCCATCCCAATGAGATGGCTTTTTTGAACAAATCGCTCATGATATATCCTCCCCTACCTGTGATTACCTATAGTATAACCTGAAAAGGGGAGCCGCATAAAGTTTGCAGCCCCCCTTCCCCTAAGAACGGTATTCGTTATATTTAACCCGGAAAACGTCCGGCCCACTTGGCAGCCTGAAGCAGCAGCTTGCGGTATCCCTCATGCTGGAAGCTGGGCTGATTATGTCCAGGCATCAAGTAGACGACCCGACCCAAGCCATAGGACAATGACCATGCTGCTGGCCACCACTGGCCCTCATACTCGTATTCCATCAACAGTGTTTTTTCTGTGAATGGGTCAAAATCAAAACGATACGGCTCCTCCTGGATCTCGAACGGTTCAATTCCTTCCATGATCGGGTGATCTGGCTCGGTTACCTTGAAGGAAAGCGGCCCCGCAGCTGGATGCCGCTGGAAACGTGCTCCCATCAGCTGTGCAATTTCATACCGTCCTTGCAGCGTAATTCCATTATGCAGCACAAGCAATCCGCCTCCACCGCTGACGTAGGACAGCAGTCCTGCCGTTTGTTGAGGCGACAAAACCTCCTTGCGACTATCGCAGTACGAAATACATAGATCAAATGAGGCCAGATTTTCCTTGAGCAGCATCTTACGATTTTCGCTGCATTGTACCGTCATCCAATCCTGTAAAATATGGCTAATCTCTTCGTCCACCCCTTGCAGCGGGTGAAACTCCGGGTACGAATAATCTCCTAATAGCAATGCTTTTCTTCTGTCCATACTAATCCTCCTTGCCGGGCTTGTATATAAGGACTCTTAAGGCGTTGGCCTTCATCCATTTCACATAACAACGCCATCATTGTCCGAAGCTACAGCATATATAAATAATTCTACAGACCGCCTATGAAATCCTTTAGCAGAGGATTATAACATATACGTTCACTCGGAATAAACTTATTTTAAATTTATAAATATGAACGATGGCGATTCGGCCCGTTTATGGTATACTCGTAAGAAAAAAAGTGCTGTATTCTTTTCAAAAATGAAGCACTTTTTGTAAAATGTATGCTTGCGGTTGTAGAATTAATAAGCTTTGCTTCAAACTTATACGTTCTATAAATTTTAAAAACCGGGGAGGTTGCATGAATGAAAAGGACTGGAATGACCCGGCCCTTGGACAGCTTGGGACGAATTGTGCTTCCGAAAGAGTTGCGCATGACGATGGAGATTGACATCGGCGATCCATTAGAGTTTTTTATTGAAGACCAGACACTCATGCTCCGTAAGTACAAATCAACCAATTGCATTTTTTGCGGTTCGGTTGATACCAACACCTATTTTAAAGATCAGTTTATTTGCGATGAATGTGCAGCCTCGATGAAAACGGAAGATTTGATTCCAGTCACGACGGCTGAAACCAATTCGACTCCACTGAAGCAAAATATGCATATCAAAAAAATTTATCAGCGCACAGACGTTATTTTGGAGAAAATGAGAGAACTGATGGAGGAGCATCCCGCATCTTCACAAAAACAACTCGCCTCTATGCTTGGCGTGAGCCAGGGAAGAATTTCCCAACTGAAAAAGCTCATGTAGACAAGTCGTCAAAAAAGTAATGAATACGCTTCCGTTACATGTAAGGTATATCCTGTCCACGTTTAAAAAAGCCGGGTCCCCTAAGGGACTCGGCTTTTGTTTGCGTTACGGCTGCAGTGAAGGGTTGGTTGCAAATCACTGACCGTAAGCCCTGCATTTCTCCACCCACCGTGCTGCCGCTTTAGGAAGAGAGGCCAGATGTATATGGGTGTAGGCCGCCAAAAGGTTCCCTTGCGCGTAGCCCTCGCTCTGGAGTCCACGCATCCCCTTGGTCTGATAGGCATAGGGGTAGGGAGTAGACGATTCATCGTAGGCCATCACCGAATAATGAAATTCATGGCCCCGAATTGTCTCTCCAGCCTCCAGCAACAGGCAATCCTGCAATGCGGTCGCTTCCCGATATCCCAATGCGGCCCGCTTCTCCTGCATTCGGACATCGGACGGAATGGCTCCA
>NZ_JH601079.1:26260-26596 GCF_000245715.1 Paenibacillus sp. Aloe-11
GCCAGCACGATCCGTAAGTGTCCGCGCCAGCACCATGTAACCGCCACATTCAGCAAATATGGGCATATCCTGGCGTACTGCACTGCGGATATCCTCCAAAAAGCCTGTATTGGCAGCGATAGCTGCGGCAAACTCCTCAGGAAAGCCGCCGCCCAGATATAGGCCGTTTGCGTGCTGAGGAACGCGCTCTCCCGCCAGTGGACTAAAATAGGCAATTTCTGCTCCCGACTGACGCAGCAAGTCCAGATTCTCCGGGTAGTAGAAATTGAACGCCGCATCTTTGGCGACGGCGATGACGGGGCGCTCCCCGGTCACGGCCTGCGATCCTTCCGCTGG
>NZ_JH601080.1:0-248 GCF_000245715.1 Paenibacillus sp. Aloe-11
TCGCCGCGTTCCACGGCAGGCACCAGGCCCAGATGACGCTCGGGTATGTCCAGCCCGTCATCGCGCTTCAACCAGCCGAGCACGGGGATACCGCACTCCTGCTCAATCGCCTTCCTGACGATGCTGCAATGTCCCTGGCTTCCGCAGCGATTCACGATCACGCCCGCAATGCGCAGCTTCGGCTCCAGGCGCTGGAAGCCGAGCACAATAGCGGCTGCGCTGCGTGCCATGCTGCGCACGTCGACAAC
>NZ_JH601080.1:290-4702 GCF_000245715.1 Paenibacillus sp. Aloe-11
GACCCGGTGTTGTTGAGCGGGTCCTTGCCGTCATACAAGCCCATGACGCCTTCAATCACGGAAATATCCGCACCTTCGGAAGCACGGATAAAGGTTTCACGTACCGTATCCGCTGAGGTCATCCAGGAATCGAGATTACGGGAAGGCGTTCCGGTCGCGGCCGTATGATAGGTCGGATCAATATAATCCGGCCCGCACTTAAAACCCTGCACTCGCAGGCCGCTGTCGGCGAATGCCTTCATCAGCCCGAGAGTGACGGTCGTTTTGCCCGCGCCGCTGCCCGTGCCGGCAACAACAATCCGGCTTCTGCGCGCTATGACAGGCGGATCAGACTGCACAGCCTGCTTCATGACGTCAGTCATAGGCAACCCGGGCAATAGACAGCGTCATATTGCCGATTTTTTTCTTCTCCAGCAGCCAATGGTCCGCACCGGAAGACAACAGCGCTGAAGGCTCGCTAACTCCATATGCGCCGGTGTATTTGAAGACTGTTTCAGATGGATTGGGAAGCTGCACCGTGTTCAGCTCTGACGGGGTGTACGTCACCAGTTTCCAGCCGTATTTGGCGCAGAGGGCGAGCAAGCCCTCTTCATCCTTTTTCAGGTCAATGGTGGCAATATTCCGCACGCTTTTTACAGACAAACGCAGCTCTTGCAAGGTGCCGAGTACGCCAGCCTCCAGCTCCTCCACATCCGTACCCCGATTACAGCCTATGCCAAGCACCAGGCTTTTGGGACGGTACAACACGCCGTTCGAAAGGAAACGTTCCTCTTCTTCCGGCTCCAGCAAACGGTCGCTAACGACCAACGCGGCGTTAAAGGGCTCTCGTGCTGCTTCTGCCATCGAAGAATATACCTTGATATGCGCAGGTACAGGCTTGTCATAACGCCACCAGTTTCGTTCACCCGTCTCTTGTATGAGCGCGACAGGCTCCTCGTTCACCACAGCCGCACTCACTGGAGTGGCCTTGTCGAAGCTGTCGACCACCCAGCCCAATTCCCGACCCAACATGTCCACCGGAATCGTGCCCTGTACGTCCGATGCAGTTGTAATCACTGCACGTGCGCCCAGTACAGCAGCCACATGGCGGGTCAACTCATTGGCGCCGCCCAAATGGCCAGACAGTACGCTAATGACATGCTCTCCGCGATCATCAATGACGACTACAGCCGGGTCTACCTTTTTATCCACCAAAATCGGCGCAATCATGCGAACCACCGCACCGAGGGAAATAATTAAAATAATACCGTTATATTGTTTAAATAAATCCGGCAAAATCAGCTTGACCGAGCCTTCGAACAATTGAATACCGCGCTCCTGCTCATCCCCTCGCTCAAACTTGGACATGTAGTACACATCTGTGCCGGGAAAGCTGGCTCCCAAATGACGTGCCATTTCCACTCCATGCTTCGTGATCGCCACAGCGGCAAATGGATTACCCACCCGGCTTCACTCCCTTTCGGTAGCCATGGGTGAACGACTTGTCATACAGCTTGGAACGATGCGCATCCTTGTCCACCAGGCCCGGGTCGAGTGCCCAGCCTGCCAAAATCATGGCATGCATCGTGATGCCCGCTGCACGTAGATCGGCCGGCAATTGAGCAAGCGTCGTGCGTACGATTTTTTGGTCCGGCCAGGTAGCGCGCTGTACAACCGCTACAGGAGTATCCTCGCTCCAGCCTGCCGCCAGAAACTCGGCAACCACCTTCTTCGCCAGCGTTGCGCTGAGGAATAGGGCCACTGTACAATGATGGGATGCCAGGTCACGCAGCTTTTCCCGGTCCGGTACAGGTGTACGGCCTTCGGCTCTCGTCAGAATAACCGTCTGCGTCAGGTCAGGCACGGTCAGCTCTGCGCCCAGCACGGCCGCAGAAGCGAAGACCGAGCTGACACCTGGTATGATTTCGTAGGCTACTCCGCGCTGCTTCAGCAGCACCATTTGCTCCAGAATCGCACCGTACACTGCCGGATCACCCGTATGTACGCGGGCTACACTCCGTCCAGCCTGCACGGCCTCGCTCATAATCTCGACCTGCCGCTCCAGATCCATGCCCGAGCTTTGCAGTACCTGCGCCTCCGGCTTGGCTGTCGCAATCAACTCGTCGTTCACGAGTGAATCCGTGTACAATACAACATCGGCTGTGCGTAGAATTCGGGAGCCCTTTACCGTAATCAGCTCCGGATCACCTGGCCCCGCTCCTACGATATATACTTTTGGCTCCAACGTCATTTGCTCACCACCATCAAACTCAAATATTCAAGCTCCTGCCCGCGCAGCTCACGTGCGTTGCGCCATACCATTTCATATGGAGACGTAACCTTGGTGATCACAGACACACGCTCCCCAAGATTCAGTTCATCCAGCACATCCAGAATCAAATCCAGGACCTTGGCAACCTTGATAAACACGACCGTATCGTGATTTTCAATCGCCCGCTTCATCGCTTCCCTATCCTCCGTAGCCGGTATAATGCCGACCTGCTGATCTCCGTCCGCCAAAGGCATTTCCAACGCTGCCGCTGCTCCCAACACGGATGAAATCCCTGGAATAGATACAATCGGCACCTCGGGATGGAGATCCTTCATAAGCCGCGCCAAGTGAATAAAGGTACTGTACAGATTGGGGTCTCCCTCTGTGACAAAGGCTACATCCTTGCCTTCACGCAGCGCTTCCCAGCAAGCAACCACCGTTTTGTTCCACTCCCGCTCCAGTACAACCGGGTCCTTGGTCATTGGAAAAATCAGTCCCAGCATTTCTTTTTCCTCCGGGTTTACGTACAATTCCACGATCTCATGAGCGTATGACTTGCCTCCCCGGCGCTTCTTCGGATAAGCCACAACTGCACATTCCTGAATCATGCGGTACGCCTTGACTGTAATCAGCTCGGGATCACCCGGCCCCACGCCTACGCCGTAAAGTGTTCCTGTTGCCGCCGTATTCATGCTGTCTCTCTCCCCCTCTTGATTTACCAGCTTTATCCCTCTGCTATTTCGTCAGTTTCGTCCACCGAAGGCTGTCCGGTAATGACGTATATCGGATTCAGTCCGTCAAAACGCGTCATATTTAAAATGGGCTTGCTGCGTGCCGTCTGCAGCAGTGTTACCGAAGTCTCCAGCCCTGCTGCCTGCATCGCCTTCATGCCATCATGCAATGTCTCAACAGTGGCGGCATTGACCACGATTCTTCCATCCGTACGCAGACGGGAAGCGCATAGCCGAATCAGCTCTGCCAGTTCTCCCCCACTCCCGCCGATAAACACCGCATCCGGGTTCGGCAGTTCGTCCAGTCCGGCAGGCGCTTTGGCATGAATAACCGGAAAATCGGTGCGGAATTTGATTTTGTTCGCTTCCACATTCGCCAAATCGCCTTCATTTTTCTCAATGGCAAATACTTGCCCGTACTTGGCCAGCCGTGCACACTCCACAGCCACAGAGCCGGAGCCTGCCCCGATGTCCCATACGATGCTTCGCTCGGTCAGACGCAGCTCGGACAAGCTGAATACGCGTACTTCGCGTTTCGTGATCAGCCCTTTTTCCGGCTTGCGTTGATGAAATTCGGCATCCTCGAAGCCGAAGCCCCGACGAGATGCTGGTACATCCGCGTCCTTGCGACGGCGCAAAATGACCACATTTAACGGCTGGAACACGCCCTGCGCCATTTCCTCCAGCGTATAATGCCGATACGTCTCGTCCGGTCCGCCCAAATGCTCGCCGACAAAGGCATCATATTCTGTCATGCCAAAATGCAACAGATAAGCGGCAACTGCGGCGGGATGATTGCGGTCATCTGTCAATAAAGCGACCTTATTCTGTCCGTCGATCCGCTGCGCCAGTCCGGTCATCGGACGACCGTGTACGCTTTCCAGCACTGCATCCTGCCAGCTTTCTCCCAGACGGGCAAACGCAAGCTGAACCGAGCTGAGATGCGGCATAATGTCCAGATGCTCGGCCCCCAGCTTGGCAGATAAATACCCTGCGATGCCAAAAAAAAGCGGATCGCCTGACGCGAGCACGACAATATCCTTGTCCTCACGCAAGCGTCCCAGTTCTTCCACCACGGCGGAAAAGCCGCTCTTTAAGGTTCGTTTTTCCCCTGTGGCTGCCTTGAAAAAGGCTAGCTGGCGCTCTCCGCCAACCAGCAGGTCCGCACGCTCGATTCGCTCCAGCGTCTCCTGCGACAAACCTGCCGCTCCATTTTCACCGATGCCAATGACACGGATCACTCTACTCACCGACTCTCGCCCTCCCCAGCACGTTTCCTTTCAGCGTTACCAGTACCATTTCTACGACAATTCCACCGCCTGCATGCTCCAGACAATGCTGACATCCATAGGTGCACAGCTTTTCAAAAAAGCTCAGCGCATTAGCCTCGGTCATCATATCAGCCACCTGCGTCGCGGTATTGGCTTCTG
>NZ_JH601080.1:4719-9222 GCF_000245715.1 Paenibacillus sp. Aloe-11
ACTCGTCCACACCTGCTTCGCGAGCGACCTTAGCTAGAAAGCCAAAGTCCACCGGGGCACTCTTGGAGTGAACCATCATGACGCCTTGAGCGACCTTGGACAGCTTGCCGGGCATGCCGACGAGAATAATCTTCTTCATTCCCAGTCGTTTGCCATGCTTGACTGCAAAGCCGACAAATTCGCCCATCTGAATAAAGGCTTCTTCCGTCAGCTCATCGTACATTTGCATGGCATATTTTTCACTGCTGCCGCCTGTGGTCAGGACAATTTCCTGGCAGTTCATCGCTTGCGCAACCGATATGGCCTGCACGACACTGGCTTTATAAGCCGATGTGGAAAACGGAACCACCACACCGCGTGTACCCAATATGGAAATACCACCCAGAATGCCAAGCCGCCCGTTCAGCGTTTTCTTGGCGATTTCTTCGCCGTCCGGTACGCTGATGACGACACGGACGCCTTTGGCCGATCCGTGCTCATCCAGCACGCCTGCGACAGCCTCCGTAATCATCCGGCGCGGCACAGGATTGATCGCTGCTTCCCCGACGGGTACAGGCAGACCGGGCTTCGTTACCCGCCCCACGCCGATGCCGCCGTCCAGCTCAACGCCCGGCTCCTCGCGCCAGCTAACAGACGCGGTAATTCGCGCCTGATGCGTGGCATCCGGGTCATCGCCACCGTCCTTGATCGTCGTGCAGGAAGCTTCGTCCGCGTTCAGCACAGGCTCGATCAGCTCAAACGCATGATCGAAGCCCGCTGGCAGCGATATCACCGCTTCCTTCGACGGAATGCCCGTGATGAGCATTTGCACCGCTCCTTTGGCCACTGCGGCTGCACAGGCTCCAGTCGTAAAGCCTGACCGCATCGGCTTGTCCGGCGCGGGAGCTTCACCGCTTTTCATCCGTTTGGGTCTGTCGGCGGACGCCGCTTCCTTTTCCATACCCATTCCTCCTTAACCTCTTCTACTGATCATGATCATGTTCCAATTCATTTCATGATACAGCAAACGGACAACCGCAGCTAGCGGACAGCCATTAAGGAGATCGCATTCAGTGCCGCTACAACAATCGTACTGCCGCCCTTGCGCCCAATATTCGTAATGAACGGAATATCGAGCTTGCGCAGCTCATCCTTCGACTCTGCTGCAGACACGAAGCCAACGGGCATCCCGATCACCAGACCAGGCTTGGCCGCTCCTTCCTTGACCAAACGGATCAGCTCCAGCAGCGCGGTCGGCGCATTACCAATCGCATAGATGCCGCCTTCGCCAGCCTGAATCGCTTTGCGCATCGAAATAATGGCACGTGTCGTATTCAGCCTTTTCGCTTCTTCAATCACATCGGGGTCGGAAATATACACATGCACGTCCCCGCCGAACTGACGGATACGATCCTTGCTGACCCCCGCCTGAATCATTTGCACATCGGCCACGACCTGCTGGCCTGCACGAATCGCTGCAATTCCGGCTTCAATCGCTTTCGGATGAAACACCATGCTACGGCCCAGCTCAAAATCAGCGGATGCGTGAATAACGCGCTGTACGACCGGATATTGCTCGGCTGTAAAAGGATGCTCGCCCAGCTCTTCCGTGATCATCTCGAAGCTTTTGCCCTCAATCTCCTGCGGTTGTACCGTTAACGGTTTAAAATCGGTTTTAAAATCCATCGTCTCTACCGCTCCTTATGAAAGATTAGAAAATTAAATTAGCTTAGAACATTAAAGTTACCTATTGTTCCACTACGCAGTCGGATGATGCTGCAAAAAACTGCGTATTTTAAGATAGCTATATTTTAAATACACGCCAGAAATAATCCCGGGTTCATCGGATTAACTGAGATCGACCAGCTTCTCATAGAGTCGTAGCCTCATGATTCAGAGTGCCAACTCCTACTGGACTGTACGCAGGGCGTCAATCACTCCGTCGAAATCATCAAATACCGTGCCAAATTCCACTTCCGGTCTGGAAATCAAAATGACATGAATGCCGAGTTCCAATGCAGATTGCACCTTTTCATCTACAGCCCCTGTACGGCCACTTTCCTTGGTCACCATCACCGTTGTACCAAAGTGCTTGTACAATGCCTCGTTCATCTCGCGGGAGAAAGGTCCCTGCATGGCGATAATATTTTTTTGCTCCAGCCCGAGCTCGCTGCATTTCTCCATATTGTCCACGCGCGGCAGCATACGTGCAACCAGACGAATATCCGGTTCTCCAAGCAAATGCCTGGTGAATGTGCCGAGCGTCTTGCCGCCTGTTGTTAGCATGATGGAGCCTTTGAGCCGCTTCGCTTCCAGTGCAGCTTCCTCATAGGACGGTACAATGTGAAGCAACGGATGATTGTCGTACACCAGCCCCGCCCGCTCGTAGCGAATATAAGGCACTCCAGACTCGCGAGCGGCTGCCATGGCGTTCGCATGTGCTTCTTCTGCAAAAGGATGACTGGCATCTACGATAGCTTGCATGCCCAGTTCCCGAACCACTGCTGCCATTTCATTGGCCGTTATTCGACCTGTACGTACGTCCAGACCCACTTCAGACAAGCTGGCTGCTGCACTTTCCGTTACGACAGAGGTCAGCACCTTGAAGCCGTTAGCACGGATTTGCAGCGCTAATTCCCGCGCATCGCTCGTTCCACAAAGCATGAAAATCATGAGCCCTTCACCTGCCCGCTGCCAGCAATTTCGCTGCTGCCCACCACAGACGGCGTATGTGAATGATCGTGGTGGTGTTCATGATCATGGTCATTATGGCTGTGAGCATGATCATGTGCATGATCATGCTCGTGCCCGTGGTCATGCGAGTGTCCCTCATGGTGGTGATCGTGCCTATGGTCATGTCCATGATGATCATGATCGTGGTTATGTCCATGATGATCATGGTGGTGATGGTGATCATGTCCGTGATCATGGTCATGATCGTGATGGTGGTGGTGATGCTCCTGCGCCTCCAAGCGGAACTGGCAGTTGTCGCAATTCGCAGCAACCTTGCCGAACAAGCCTTCATTCGCCCGCTCCAGCACCAGCTCGACCAGTTGCGGATGGAAACCAAAATACCCCCCGATTTCAACCTGCAATTCAGGATGAGCCTCGGCGAATTCCTCGGTCATTTCTCCGATGCGTTTAATCAGCACCCCCGTGAACAGAAAATATGGAAGTACGATAATTTTTTTGGCTCCCAATCGTACACAGCGTTCCAGGCCATCCGGGAAAGAAGGCTGCGTCACACCGATAAAGCAGCTCTCGACCCAGGTATAAGAAAGCTTCTCCCACAGTATGCGGCAGATTTTGAAGAAATCGCTGTTGGCATCGGGATCGCTGCTCCCGCGTCCCAATACGAGCACCGCCGTTTCTTCGTCCGTTGCCTCGCCGGATGCCTCTACAGCACTATTCATTCCCGCCGGAACTGCAACCGGACGAGCTTCTTTCAAGCGGCTTAGCAGGATGCTAACGATTTTTTCGTGAACGCCAATCGGACGTCCATATACAAATTCCACTTGCGGATACTTCGCTTTCGCTCGGTCAATTGCCATCGGAATATCAATTTTGGCGTGTACTGCTGCGAACAAAATAATCGGCACAAGAACGACACGTGTCGCTCCTTTCTCCACGCATGCCTGTACCCCTTCGGCAATACTGGGGCGTGCCAGCTCCAGGAAACAGGTTTCTACACACGTCCCCGGTACGCGAGCTGCTACCGCCTGCGCAAATTCCAACAGCTCCTCGTTCCCCTCCGGGTCCCGGCTACCATGTCCAACCAACAATATTGCATTCACTGCTGTTTTTTCCTCCTCACGATAGGGATAGCCTACATGACGCCCTATTTTATATATATGCTTGTATCCGACTCATTAGGCTTCTGGTCCACTAATCACCACAAACCGCATTCACTTCTACGGTTGCAGGTGCATCCTCATGCCGGAATCCGGCAACCACGCCTACACGTTTGAAAAATTTATGAAAACGCTCGTTCGGATGCCCTTTTTCCTTATACTCAGCGATGATATTCTCGATGATGTCTGTAATCTGTTCCCCCGAAATCCCTTCCGCTACAGGCTGGGCGGCATGAGCATTGCGGCCGAACTTTTTGCCGCCGAGGAAAAGATCGTATCCGCCCTTGCGGTAGACGATGCCGATATCCTCCAGCACCGCTCCATAGCAGGCCATACCGCAGCCGTTCAAAGCAATGCTGGTTTCTTTGGGTGCCTGCAATCCACCAAGCACAACCTGCAGATGCTCAGCCACAGGCACAGCGTCATCCTTCTCCATGTTGCAGAAGTCGCACGCCTTCACCTTAAATACGTCGCCAATGGGCATGACGATTAATCGCTCATCCCGCAACCGTCCAACCAGTTCCTCAGGATCTGCGCACGGTACGCGCAGCACGATCTGATGATCCGGCGTATACTCCAGCTCGCCATCATCCCCTGCTATCTCCGCGAGCAAGGCCATCTGGCGAGCGGTGAACTTTTTGTTTCCCACGCCAGGGGAAACACCCACCTCGAA
>NZ_JH601080.1:9706-31345 GCF_000245715.1 Paenibacillus sp. Aloe-11
CATGGTTCAGCATATCCTCCAGTGTCGTCACAATCACCTGCTGACGTTCACGGTAAGCACTCTTAACCAGTCCAACCGGAGTCTGCGGATCACGATAGCGCAGCAGAATGGACTGCGTTTCAACAATTTGGCGTGTACGCCGACCACTGCGCGGATTGTATAATGCGATGACAAAATCCGCCGAAGCTGCGGCTTCCACACGCTTCACAATCGTTTCCCACGGGGTTAGATGATCACTCAGGCTGATCGTGCAGGCATCATGCATAACTGGCGCACCCAGCAATGAAGCGCAGGATTGAATGGCCGAGATTCCCGGTACGACTTCTACCTCAACCCCGTCCTCACGACGCCAGCCCTTTTGCATCAGCACTTCATACACCAGCCCGGCCATACCATACACACCTGCGTCTCCACTGGAAATCACGGCTACCTTTTTGCCCATCTCTGCCTGTCGAACCGCCTCCTGCGCGCGGCTCACTTCCTCTGTCATCCCTGTGCGTACAATCTCTTGTCCGTTCAACAACGGACGGATCAGATCCACGTAAGTGTTATAGCCGATAATGACCTCACTCTCGGCCAGCGCATCCAATGCCCGTTTTGTGATATGTTCCATATCTCCCGGTCCAAATCCGATCACCAGCAATTTTCCTAATGGGCTCATCGTGTTCCTCCTGTTTATTTTTTCAAGGCATCTAAGCAACTCAAAAAACCCCATCCTGCCCGGATGGGGTTCCCATGTACGCATCTTCTCACCAGACAAACAGATGCAAGCAGACATTTTTTGTCTCCCTCCATCCTGCTGTTGTTTTCCATCCGTCCGCTTACGCTTCAAACGCTTCTGAACATTCATGTCCACGTAAAGCTGCAACTAACATGGAAAAGCAACCTGTGCCTGGTTCCTGATTTCGTACACCCATCCTCTCCGCGAAGGTTATCGGTGCATACAGATCAAGGTAGGTCTCCTGGCTTGGCATCAATAGATCTTTTCGTCTTCCCCGTTTTTCGCGAGTGACAACTTGAAAAAATCCTCTTCCTTACAGTGGCGGGACCGCTCGGGATTTGCACCCGATTCCCTGTTACCCTTTGCTTAGTCGCAAAGGCACCTTGTCTATCCGCTATTTGATTATGGGTCTTATCATAACCTTGCCTCAATCAGTTGTGCAAGCACGAAAAACGCTTTATTTCAAGTTCTCCGCCTTATTTTTTAGCATATGCAGCAATTCATCCGGGTCCGCAGAGATGCTCAGCAGTGATGGATGCTCGGCCCCGGTAAAACCCTCCTGCACACTATGACGCACCATTTCCACCAACGGGTCAAAATATCCGCTCACATTCAGCAGACCAATAGGCTTGCGATGAATGCCGATTTGCGCCCAGCACAGCACCTCGAACAGTTCCTCAAAGGTCCCCAGACCGCCCGGAAGGGCAATAAACGCATCGGCCATGTCGCTCATTGCCGCTTTGCGTTCATGCATATTGGCAACCTCAATAAATTCGGTAACCCCTCGATGAATAATTTCCGCATCAAATAACAGAGTTGGCATAATGCCGGTGACCTGGCCACCGCCCGCCAGCATTCCATTTGCCACCTCGCCCATCAGTCCCCTGCTGGAGCCTCCGTAGACCAGGCGGACCTGATGTCGGGCCATAGCCTCTCCCAGCTTGCCTGCCGCCTCAAGATATACCGATGAATGTCCAGGCCTGGACCCGGCAAATACACAAATAGAATTCATAAACGCTCAGCTCCTGTCCTAGTAGCATGCATCGAAAACGTATTCATTATATGAGATAAATATTTTCGCTATAACAAAAAATACTGACGCTGCATGTTCAACAAAAAAAGATAAAGGCCTCGTAGACCCTTATCTTTTTTTTACGCTTGATCACATATCAGTGACCATTCACAACTTCCAAACCGAAGCCATGCGCCGAAGCGCTATGCTCAAAATATTTCCCCAGCTCGACCATCATCGCGCCCATACGCTCTTCTACCGGAAAGACGATTCGTTCAATTCCTTCCTCCAGCATGGACTGCGCGGTCACTTTGCCTACCGACACGGCAATAACATCCTGGCGGAAAGCCTCCAGCAAATCGTCCATACGGTTCTGTTCTCTGGCATATTGACACAAAAAGCGGATTTGCGGGCCACTGGTAAACGTAACTGCATCAACTTTGCGATTCAAGACATCTGCCAGCAATGCTTGCAAATTCGCTTCCTCGGGTGGAATATGCTTGTAAGGAAGCACCTGCCGAGTTACAGCCCCCTGCTCGTCCAGCCATTTCACCAGCCGCGGGGCCGGATCACCGTGCAGCTGCAGCAGCACTTCCTTCCCCTTCAGATCATACGGGGCAAAAGCCCGCGTCAACCCGGTCAAGCTTCCATCCTCGTCTCGTACATCCGGCGTGAAGCCCCGCTTTTTGAGTTCATTGACCGTCTTGTAGCCGCGCGCCGCAATTTTCGAGGAATGCAGCAGTTCCATAATCTGCTCCGCCACGCCCATATCCTCCGCCATATCAAACAACGCGTCCAGCCCCATACCTGTCGTAAAAATGTTCCAGTCCGGCGGCTGCTTCACCCACGATACCACCGCGTTGCGCAGCTCAATATCATCCAGAAAAACCGTGCCCTGGGCCGGACGCAGTACTGGCTCTCCCCCCATTTTTGCCACCAGCAATGCCATTTCATCTGCTTTACGGGGACCGGCAAGGGCAACTCTCTTGCCTGCCATGCGTTGTGCCATCCTGTTCCCTCCCTTGTAGAAGTCGAAGTCATAATCCTTTCTACCAAGTATACAATTAGAGGGCTGAAAGACAAATAAAAATTACTTTTCCAATGAATATAGTAAACTTATAAGCTAGCTTGTCCTGCTTGCCTCCCGGCTTTCTTGCTGGTCTTCCTGCCGGCCTGTGCTTTCCTGCTTCTCTCCAGATGGCTTATAATCACCGCTATCTTCTTTAGGCTTGGGTCGGAGCAGCAGCCATAGCACAAAGGGCATGACAACAAAGAAAACAATCATCACCACGGTCCATTCCCGGCTGAAATCATAAATTTGGACGATATTAGAGAACAGCATAAAGGAACAGACATAACCCAACAAACCTACGGGCCAAACCATCAGGCCCCCCCGTGTATGGGCGAACATGCGCTTTACCGCCAAACTGGTAACGTACAGATCAACCCCGATTTTCGTAAGCAAGGTCGGTACGGTCAGTGCACCCACAAACAAGTCGAACCGATCCAGAAAGTCGGTTAACTGCAACTGACGCGCCAGTTCATACGTTGGATAAAACAGCCGCGACATGATAGGAACACCAATAACCAGCTCCTCCAGCAGCACGATTATAATCATAAAAACGGTTCCGATTAAATGTCCAAGCCACGCGTTGCGGGCATTGTAGCTCCGTCCAGAAATAATAAAGGGCAATATCATGAGGTCTGCCATATAACCAAGCATCCGCCAGCTGCCTTTGACTAATCCGCCTATATCCGGGTGTAAATACGGCCTCATTGCTGAAAAATCTATATTATGTCCGAAAAAAAGCGGCATAGTCAATAGTGTCATAATCAACGCAGGTACGGTAAATTCCGCCATATTCACAATCGTGCTTATACCGCCCTTAGCCATGAACGTTAAGGTCAGCAGCAAAATAAGGGATATCACAACAATCGGAGTCAGCGGCAAAAGGGTCACCTCCACCAGATCCGTCATAATCCTCAAATCCCTGGCGAAAAGGATCAGAAATAAAATAAAATACATCGCAAGCAGCATGCGCCCCAGCACAGGGTGAGAGCTAACGATGGCCTGCAGCAGATCCTGATCCGGAAAACGCCGCTTAAGCCTCAGCATTGCCCAGATCGGCAAGCATATTACGATGGCGGCCATTGCGCAGGTCCAATAGGCATGCTGATGCGCGTAATCTGCCGCCTGCGTCGGAGCATGCATACCGGTAATACTGACCTCCATCAACATACTAAGCAGCACGATTTGTCTGGTTGTGAACTGTTTCATACAGGAGATCCTCCTTTTTCCACAGGCATTCTGATTCGTTACAACGTAGGAGGGAGCCACATATCAATGAAACGGCTCAGCCATGTGGCCACATAAACGGAACTTTTCGTCGAGGTTCCGTAAAGCCAGATGCCGATGCTAATGACATACAATACGCGAGAGATCCAGCGATTGACGGCAGGTGCGGAATTCAAACTTTTGCGGTCAATCAGATACATGAGCAGCATAACCAGCACTAAGGGGAACAGAAATACTTTATTCATTTTCGATTTGCTCCTTTTTGATCCCGAATGGTTTGGTGACCGCACCGATATTCTCTATATGCACAATCGGGTCTATGACGACCTCCACCTTGGGGTACAGTTGCTCCCATTGAGATTTAATCCGTTTCCATTCATCCGGACGACTCATAATGATAGCCCTTCCCAATCCAAGTACGTCTGAATGATACTTTTGTTGAATAAGCCGGACAACCTCACCCAGTTCCTTCTTGATCTCCTGGGCAGCCTGCTGCTCCAGCCACTTCACATTTTCTCCATGAGATATATCGAAGGTTGTCTCATTCTCCCTTACATTCCCGTTGCAGTTCAATTGAACGGTCATTCGAATATCATTTCCTCGAATATAAGGCTTGATTTGCACAGTATTTTCGATAAGGCGCACAGACAGATAACCAGAGCCTTTAGGGGGGGAGATGAATATTTCGGTATCCTTGGCCTGCCCCATGCCCAATAGCAGAAACCGGCTCAGATGGTTATCAATCATTCCGGTTAATCTGTCTTTGCGAAATACAGCCAACCCATCCACCTGGATATTCGTCTTCTTGTCTTTTATAGTGGCAGGGCCATTCTTCACCAGGGACATCACTGGCACAGCCGGGTCCATGCCTTCCATCAGGATTGAATTCATCAGCAGCTTGATGGAGCGAGGTTTTTTCATATATGAAAAGTTGAGCTCGCGCACCATCTCTGCCGGATATAGCTCGATCGGGGCATCCGCCTGAAGCACATCCAAGGATGTTCCCTTCGTTATGACAACCAGAGAAGACAGACGGTTCTGCGGAATACGCGCCAATACGTCCATCATTTTGCTGATTCCTTCCCGTGCCAGTGCCTCGCCAAACAACAGCACCCGGCGATGGGAGAAATTCAACGTTCGTGAAACTCCCCGCTGTTCCTCGGCGCTTGCTCCCCGAAAGCTCGGGCCTACCTTGGACTCCAGGTAATAGGATTTGGTCCCTCTTGTACCTCCTCCACCTCCTGTGCTTCCCGAAGATCCGAGCTGTCCGGGAAGAGCAATTTGCATCGTCACACGGTATTGATCCCCTTCCTTATCCAGCCCGGTACCCATTACAAAGGCCACATCGTTCACTTCACGACGATCCCAGCATCCACCCAAAAGAACAGAACAAAGCAGCAGACAGCTCAGCAAAGCCGTTTTGCGTATTTTCCCTGCATTGGAGCCTTTGGGCTTCATTACCATCCCTCCTCGGTTCCAGGTGATCCATTCATCTTTTCTTTTTCACGTTTATTATTGTCACTGCCAATCCATGAAGGACGTTTGATCATTTTCCACCAAGGTGCACGCACAACAATATCCTTTTGGTCGTTATGGTTATATGGACTGTATCCACTCATGTAAGGCACGCCAAACGACGTTAGCTTGGTTAAATGTGTAGCAATCAGCGTGGTCGCGATAATGATTCCAAACAGCCCAAACACACCTGCCATCAGCATAATCGGAAACCGTAACAGGCGGATCGTAATGGCAAAGTTAAAACGCGGAATCGTAAACGAAGCAATCCCCGTGAGAGACACAACAATCACGATGGGAGCCGATACGATTCCTGCTTGTACAGCTGCCTGCCCGATCACGAGCGCGCCAAGGATACTGACCGCCTGACCTACCGTTTTGGGGAGGCGAATCCCTGCTTCCCGTAACGCCTCAAAGGAAATCTCCATCATCAACGCTTCCACCAGGGCAGGGAAAGGGATGGATTCACGTGCCGCCGCAATACTCAAGACGAGTGTCGTCGGCAGCATATCATGATGGTAGGTCGTGATCGCTACATATAATGCAGGCAAAAAGAGAGCCAGGATGAGAAAAAGGAAGCGAATCCAGCGAATCATATTACTGATGAAAAAACGCTCGTAATAGTCTTCGCTCGCCTGCATCATCATCCACATCGTGGTTGGACCAATTAGGGCAAAGGGCGTACCGTCTACAAGAATGGCAAAGCGACCTTCCAGTAATTCCGCAGTGACCGTATCGGGGCGTTCTGTGTATTCCATTTGCGGAAACGGGGAAAACGGGTGGTCCTCAATCAGTTCCTCAATGTATCCTGTATCCAGCACACCATCAATTTTGATATCGCTGAGCCTTTTTTTTACATCACCCACCAGCTTCGGATCGATGATCCCCTCGATGTAGGTAAGGACGATGCTCGTTTGGGTTTCTTTCCCGATGGTCATACTTTGCATCTTGAGCTTGGAGGTTTTCAGCTTGAAACGCAGCAAAGCCGTATTAACGCGGATGGTCTCGGTAAAGCCTTCACGCGGTCCGCGAATAACCGCTTCGGTCTGCGGTTCCTCCACGCCACGGCGGACGCCTCCCTTGGCACTGAAGATATACGCACGAGGCGTACCGTCTACGAACAAGGCCGCATTGCCGTCCAGTATTGCCGCCGATACCATTTTCCATTGGTCCATCGTTTTGGTCTGGGACATAGAAATCCGTGTTTCATCCAGCGGGTCCAATGTACCGTTGACTTCCGGGTCCTTAAGCATCATGCCCAAAATGAAAGGCCGCAGGATATGATCCTGCAAATCCTCCGATTTCACCGTGCCTTCAACATAAGCCAACATCCCTTTGCGCTCAGGGGAAATCATCAGCTCTCGATAAACGATATCAGAGCAATCCTTGAAAATATCACGCAAAGCAGTCAAATTGTTTTCCAGACTGCTCCGCAGCGGCTGTTCCAGCCAGGGTGGTTCAGGCAATCCTTTAAGAGCATTAGTATTTTGTGTCTTGCGATCCGCAGCCCGAATCGTCCGCCGGCTCCACGGTAATCTCGGCAGCTTGGGAAAGTGTACTTTCTTCATCGTTATCCCCCTCTACGAATAAGCCGAACAGGTATATGACTTGTAGGATGTACCAGCCTGCAAAGGATTATGTATCCAATGAACTCAAAAAGAAGACTCCAGTTCCACTTCAAGGTGGTTTTGGAGTCTTCTTTTAATTTGGGCTTAAAAGTTACTTTTGCGCCACTAATAAAAAAGCTCTGCCGGCCAATTAAGGTTAGCAGAGCTTTTTACTTTATTACTCGACTATTTATTTCTTTCTGAATATGAACATCCCAATAAGTGCAACAACTATTATAGCGGGAATTCTCCATGAATTCGGTAGAAATTTTGTTAGCCATAGGGCGGCAAATACTGTAGCTATCGCTAAGTAGCCTAAGCGTTCAGACGGTTCAAATTTCTTCCTATTGAAGAATACATTCAAATAGCCTATCGGTGGGGCTATGATGATCATTAAAATTATGACTATTGGCTTTAAATACCACTTTCTTTTTTCCATTCTTCCTCCGTCATTCATCGTTGTTAATCACAGTTATTAAAGGAATATTGCTCCGATAGCTCTAGCGATAATATCAGCTAACCATCCCGCTACACCTAAATACTGCATAGCCTGTGATAGCGCATCTTCAATACTGCCACTGAAATCTGTGACCACATCTAAAGCCTTTATTAGCGCATCGACTTTGACAACATTAATAAGATTCTTTTTGACACTATCACTTACGGGAAGCCAATCGATCGTTGTTTTTATAACATTATCAATTTTGCTTGCCTGTGATTTAAGGGCCGCCTTTATTCCTTTAATTGTCCAGGAAACTTTACCTTGCGTCGTTACATCTCCATTAAGACTTGGATCAGTACCGTTAATTACTGGTGGCACAACACCTTCCGGTTGATTGGCGGATTCGTTATATGTAGAAGAAGTCACAGATGTACTTGCAGCAGAAGCGGAAAATGGAGACACAACAGAAAATAGCAGGGCAGCAGTAGCAGAGCTTAACATGATTTTTTTCGTTAATGCATTTACACTCATTTCAAATTCTCCTTTTTATTGTATTTACGTCTATTATTATATAATTATTCACATGTCGAAGTAAGAGGAATAAAAGCACAAGGATATAAATAGTCAGAAAGAACCAGTCTAAAATCCTTATAAATTGCACCATACCAACATATTAAATCTAAAATTTTAATTTAATTCACTAATTCAATTTGTTACTTTATACCTAATAGAATGCTATTTCGTATTATCAGGTTAGCCAGAATCTGCTGGTTGGCCTTTTTTATGATTGATGTATAGCAACTGGACGATGAGGGCGAGTTTGACTATATCAGTTACAAAGAGAGGGGGGTAGTGATAGTACATTTCGTAGATTAAAGTATAAAGCTATCAACATACTGAGGACTGCATTGAATCTTAACGTTATAACAGAAAATATATAGATATCCAAATTGTATAAAAGCAAAAGTCGAGATCAGTTTTCTTCGACTTTTTGCTACTTTAGTCTTCTACAAAACGGATATATGGACGTTGGAAATATCTTTGGTCGGACACGAAAAAATATTCCTTTCCTACCACAAGTGAAGGGATAACGGACTTTGAAGATATATATAATTTTTTAATCTTGCCTCCGTTAGAGGTATCGCTCTGGATGACTAAGTAATCATCTTTAACTTCGACTAATTTAGCAGTTTCACTTAAATGGGATCCTGAATAATAATAAATACAACCAATGATTAGAGAAAAAAATGCAATTTTTAAAATAAATGCTGAAATTTTATTTTTTGTTGCTAACATTAGAATACAACCTCCAATAATTACTCATTATACTATATCTATGATAATATTGGTAATAAATTTACAATATTATTCCACCTCGAGGTAAAAATAAAAAAGAAAACAGGGTTACTCTTGCTTGTGGTAGTTGGACTCCTTGCATTTTTTCAAGGCTCAGTTAGCGCGGCTAGTGCGGCAGAAATTGAGGTTATGAACTATACTCCACTGAAAATTGGGCAACAATCTAACGGTTAAAAAATTTTCTGATGGCCGTATTGAGCCGACTGAGAATGCAAAATCTTTGACGGAGAAACAACAATACGAGGTTTTAAACGAAATGGGATATACCGAAAAAGAAATCGAAAAACGGGCTATACGGCACGCACAGGCAGCAAGGCACCAGTTAACCGGCGGAAACATTAACAACCTGGTCGGACCCCTGGCGCGGTTCAATTCCACAGCATACCCCTAATATATTGGTAGGATTGCCCATAGTCTTATTGAAAAATTACAATAATAAACTTATAATGTAAGAGAAGACAAACAAATGTAAAAAATAGCTAACTAATTTATAATAGCTGTTTTTTGAACATGCTTTATTAGTCATAAGAACATACTAGTAATCTTACATAACCATCCTGATTAATAAAGTCCACTCTTGTCTTGGAAAGAAGGGGATCACTCTATTTAATCAGAACAAGGAAGCTAAATGAGCAGGGCTAAAAATCGTAGAATTACAAAATGGAGGGAATTGCGTTGAAAAGAAACCTGAAATCTGTAATGTCTCTAGCTGTTGCATCTATGGCGTTAGTAGGTAGTCTCGGGCTTGCAAGCATAGCAAGTGCCGCCAGTGATTTTAGTGGTTTCCCTACTTTGCGCCAAGGCGACAGTGGGGGATATGTGAGAGCGCTGCAAGCAAATTTATGGGCCTATGGACAACAGGGAGCCGTAGGAACGATTGATGGAAGTTTTGGTAGTGGTGTGAAATCGGGGCTCCAAAATTTTCAAAGAGCTAAAGGACTAACAGCAGATGGAATAGCTGGTTCTGGGACTTGGAATAGAATGAACTATAATGTCTCTGTTGAAGTTCCAGGAAGATCTTTCTACTTATCTACTCCTGACAGTTCGACTTATTACGTGTTTTATGGGACAAGAGATAGTGGTAGTGGTATGAGATATTCTGTTTTGTACAAATCCAATAATAGGACCGTCACTGAAGGTACTGTATATTAATAGGAGGGGTTTAATTTGAAAAAACAATTAGTTGCCGTAGCATTAGGTGGTGCACTCGTAATAGGTAGTGGTGCATTTGTATATAATTCATATGCTGCCGAATCGGAAGCTCCATCGCAGGTTCCAGTTGAGACGAAAGCAGAAGCGATTGATGCTTCAACAGTACAAGCGCCAACTGAAACACCAGCAGAGACAGTAGTTGAAAGCTCTGGTGATATCGAAGGACTCATAAACATATCTGATGTACCAGCAGAAGATATCCATATTCCTAATCTAGCGCAGGAAGCCTCATTTAAAACAGCAGCGGCTGGGGACGTAAGATTGAAACCATTAAACACAACAGCTTTAAAAGGCGAGAATGGACTGATCATCAGACAGTCATATCGTGGAAATGATGGTACTGAAATTATGGTCATTCAAACCGAGTCCCAAATGGATGAACAGGTTACTATTAATAGTTTGAAAGACTCCTATAAAGGGGAAAAGGTTGAGTCGACTAAAATCAACGACCATACTGCTGTTTATGTTGACGGGCAAGAAAGAAAGGTTGTTCATCTGATTACAAAAGACCACTTCTATACTGTTTCTTCTTTCAATTCCACTCTTGACAAATTGATGGAAATCGCAAGAAAAATTCAAGAATAACAAGATAGTCAAGTCAAAAACACAAGCGCATGTGCTTGTGTTTTTGTTTTTTCCCTGAATCACTTTGTAGCTTAATTTATTTATTAGGGAGGGAACATCTTGTTCCACGATCAGGAGACAGGAAAAAGAAGGTAGCCAAAGAGGGTTGCTGTATACATTGTGACAACCCATCAACGCATGTTTCGTTGGGGATTAGATTCTGTGCTATTTCAATCCACGCACTCGTATAGAGTGCGACTTGGCTGATGCAAAAAACTCATCCGGCGAGACGGAATTTCAATCCACGCACTCATATAGAGTGCGACCAAGCCCTTTTGACTTCTGCATGGGACCGGGTCCCGATTTCAATCCACGCACTCATATAGAGTGCGACTTTGCAGACATCCGCTGTCTCGTACTCCATCATAAAGATTTCAATCCACGCACTCGTATAGAGTGCGACCTGCGAACAGTCAAGGGATTCCGATGGGGATCGAATTTCAATCCACGCACTCGTATAGAGTGCGACTTTGTATAAGTTATTACAATTTCATTACATTGGTATTTCAATCCACGCACTCGTATAGAGTGCGACCTTTGCTGGCTGGGGCAATTGCTCTTGTCATTTGGATTTCAATCCACGCACTCATATAGAGTGCGACTACAGCAGCTGCTACTCAGAGTAAAACATTGAAACTATTTCAATCCACGCACTCATATAGAGTGCGACACCGAAAATGGAGAGATTCATACCCCAATGGTATCAATCTCACACATTCTCGTAATAAACGATGCCGAAAAGGGCTGGATCAAGCGTTGACTTTTATCGCCAACACCATCTCCAAGCCTTTTCGACAAATTTCGAGGTGCGAAGGACCCGGGGTTTTTATGTGAGCTTCACATTCGCACCTTACTTGGACAGCCACTTCAAAAACTCAATATAAAATAGTGTTAATCTCCCCAATACTCCTCGGGATGATATTCAATCTTAGAATCAGCTTCGAGCGTAAGCTCACCTGTCTGATCATTATATTTCACGCTTTCCGGGGTTACGTAATACCAATGCTTCACGATGGATTTATCCTCCGGCGTTACAAAACGAAATACGTTCAGCTCTCCGCTATAACGTACAATTGCCTCGGCCGTCTCACGCGGCAGCTCTTGAAGTGTGAAGCAAAAGAGGCCATCCGTCGTTTCCAGACGGCAATCGAATACCTGCTTGCGGCTGTCAGCAAAGCTACGACCTGTGACGGCATGCTTGATCAGCCAAGTTTCCTGCTGCGCCATGGCGCGCACCTCCCTTTTAAGGTAAATCTATCAGCATGTAAAATACAGGCTCCTGTGCCTCTAGCAACAGCTTCGGCTCCTGCTCAATCCGGGCCGAATCACGCTCTTGCAGAATATGTTGACCGTTCACACGAAGTGAGCCTTCGATGATGAACAAGAACACACGTCTTCCCTCAGCCTGTGTGAATTCCAGACGCTCTCCAGCCTGAAGCTTGCTTAAATAAATCGTCAAATCCTGATGGATGGCAGCGATTTCACCCTCCGTGCCTGGAACACGATTCCCGGCAACGACAGGCAAAAGCTGGCCGTGCAATCGCTCAGGGTTAAACGCTGTAGCCTCATATGATGGCTCCAGCCCTCTCGTGTGCGGGCTAAACCACAATTGCAGCAAACAGACATCCTCCGTTTGCGAAGCGTTGTGCTCCGTATGGACGATGCCGCGGCCCGCCGACATCCGCTGAATGCCTCCAAAACGGGTCACCGCCTCATGTCCACGGTTGTCCTCATGACGCAGCTCTCCATAGAGTACGATGGAGACAATCTCCATGTCACTGTGCGGATGCGCCCCAAAACCTCTTCCAGGTGCGATGACATCGTCATTACAGACGCGCATAGGGCCAAACGCCGTATTATTCTCATCCTGATACTCCGCGAATGAAAAGCTGTGACTCCCCCGCAGCCAGCCCTTATCGAAGCTGAATCGCGATGCAGCCGGATATATTGTGAACATAATAGCCCTCCTTCAAGAAGAAAAAATGAGATCGAATCCTTCTCAATTGTACCCGAGCCCAAGCGATAAAGCTACGCCTGAATCTGAGCGATAATTTCATCGATAAAGGACTGCAAGGTACTGGTAACATAGGCTTCCTTGCGGCGGATAAACACCGTTGTCACTTCATTGTACGGCTCCGGCAGCGCATGACAATGCACATGTCCCTGGGCCCTCAGCCCGCTGATCGAAGACTCGGGGAACACGGTCATTCCGATACCAGCCGCCACGCTGCCGACAATCGTCTCAAACGTCCCAAACTCCATAATCTGCTTGGGGATAATTCCCTCCATCTTGAGCCAGGTTTCCAGCCGCTCCCGGTACCCGCACCCTTTTTTATATAAAAGGAGCGGACGGGTTGTAATATCCTCTACGGAAAAGTCATCTCCCTGGGAAACGAGGACCAGCTTTTCCTGAAAGACATCAAACTGTTCGATGAGGGGATGCTTCACAGGTCCGGTCACAAAGGCTCCATCCAGCCTCATTTCTGCAACCTCCTGCACCAGATGCTCTGTAACCCCGGCCTTGAGCGACAGCTCAACATCCGGGTAGTGGCTGTAGTAAGCATGTAAAATCGAAGGTAATGCAACCACCGTCTCTACAATGCCAATCTCCAGCACTCCCGAAGGTGCCGAAGTACTCTGAAACGCATGCTTCATCTCCTCAAATTGCGATAGAATGCTTTTCGTATATTGCAGCAGACGCTTTCCCTCCGCATTGAGGATCATGCCCCGCTTATGTCTATAAAATAAAGGCGTTTGCAGCTCCTTTTCCAGCAGCTTGATTCTGGCCGTCACATTGGACTGAACATAGCTAAGCTCGGCTGCCGCCTTGCTGACACTGCCATGAGCAGCTACGGTCTGGAAAATGTTCAAATCGTTCAAATCCACTACTGCTCCCCCTTAATGTGAAGGGCAAGACCGCCAAAATTAACGTGCCTTGTCACTTATGATCATTTTAAATGATCATAATGTTTATTTTCAATCATTTTACCGTCAGCTTCCCATCCTTTATGATGTGTCCATAAGATATGTCCGCTGAGGCCGGCAAGGAGGAGCTTTTTTTCACCATGAATAAACAAATCATGACCGGATCTTTATTGTGTCTGATCGCCAGCATGTCCTGGGGCGCCATGTTTCCGGTTTCGCACATTGCCTTACAACAAGTCAATCCGCTGTATTTTTCGTTTTTACGTTATTTTGTCGTTGCGCTCATTCTGATCGTGCTGCTGTGGCTCAAAGAGGGACGGGCTGCCTTTCGCTTTGAGGGCGGGGGCAAGAAATTGCTTTTCTTCGGTACGATGGGATTTACCATTTATAATATGGCCGTTTTCCAGGGACAACACTGGATGGGGGCAGCAGGCACCATTGTAGCTTCTATTATGGAAGTCCTGATGCCGATGATCTCGATTGCGATGATATGGACGCTGACTCGTAAAATGCCTCCGAAATATACGCTGATCAGTATGGTGATCGCATTGGCTGGGGCAATACTTGTGATTACGAACGGAAAATGGACCTTCTTCACGCTTGCCGGGCAGCATTTGCTGCCGCTGCTGCTCATTTTTGCAGGGGTCGTCGGGTGGGTCGTGTATTCCATGGGAGGCAGCCACTTTGCAGGCTGGTCCACTCTCCGCTATTCGACCTTAACCTGCCTGCTCGGAACCCTTGTTTCCTTCGTCGTCGTGATCGTTTCCTCTGCCTTCCATTGGATTGCAGTGCCGGACTGGCAGGATGTATGGTCAGTCAAATACGAAATGAGCTTTATGATTCTGCTTCCAGGACTTGCAGCCTTGCTGAGCTGGAATGCCGGAATCCGCAAGCTGTCTCCGCTGAACGGAATTCTATTTATTAACTTTGTACCGATTACTACGCTCGTGCTCATGTACTTCCAAGGCTATGCCATCAGCCAATTCGAGCTGTACGGGACATTGCTGGTCATCTTTGCACTAGTGCTGAACAATATGGTTCAAAGAAATACTCTACGCACCTCCAGCACTTCAAGCCGTATCCGTTTCCGCTTGGATCGACGCAAATTATTCCAAAGATAGTACCTAATCTATAATGAGCCATACATTGTGGCAAAAAGCATAAAAGCGCATGGACAAGGAGAATAAACTCCTGTATCCGTGCGCTTTTATCGTTTATTATTTTTCTCCGACCCGGAAGCGTCCAACCAGCTCACGCAGTTCCTCAGCCATTTGGCTCAGATCCGCTGAGGAAGAAGCAATTTCCTCGATAGAAGCAAGCTGCTGTTCAGCTGCCGCTGAGATCGACTCAGTGTTGCCCGCTGCCTCGTTCGAAATATGGGAAATATCGCTCATAATACTCACGACACCTGCGGCACCCCGGGCCATTTCCTGTGTCACTCCGGTAATATCATTGATATGCTCCGTCGCTAGTTCCACAGCCTGACTGATTTCCGCAAAAGACTGCTCAGACGTGCTTACTGAATCAATGCCTTCTGTAACCCGTGTTCGTGCTTGGCGCATAGCCGTCAAAGCATGTTCCATATCCAATTGCATGGCCTCAATACGCTCTGAAATCAAGGTCGCTGATTTGGCAGATTCTTCAGCCAGCTTGCGTACCTCCGTAGCAACCACAGCAAAGCCTTTGCCATGATCGCCAGCGCGTGCCGCCTCAATGGATGCATTCAGCGCCAGCAGGTTCGTTTGTTTGGCAATACCGGATATGACGCCGATAATATTCTCAATTTCGCCAGAGCGTTCACTCAGGGAATCCATCGCATGTCCGAGATCGTTAACAGTCTCGTCGATATCATGCATCTTCTGTACAGCTCGCGTAGCTGCCTTGCTGCCTGCTTGTGCGGACTCTGCGTTACTCTTTACCTGTTCAGATACGCCCATCATACGCTCGGATACGTTCGTTACCTGCTGAGCAAGCTCCTCCATGCTTACAGAGCCATGTTTGACACTCTGAGCCTGACGCTCACTGCCCACTGCTACTTCCTGAATAGCTATGGTGACATGCTCAATGGCTTGGGTCGTCTGATCGGCCCCCGAAGCCAATTCCTCTGCCGAAGAGCTTACCCGATCAGTGGTTTCGTGTACACTTCGAATCATCGCGCGCAAGCTATCCACCATCGATTGGAAGTGGGAAGACAACTGACCCACCTCATCGGTTTTTCCTGTTTCCAAGTCGCCTGTCAAATCTCCCTCACTGATCTGCTCTGCTGATTTTTGCAGTTTACGGATCGGCACCAGAACGGAACGGGTAATCAGGAAAATCGCAATAAGTGCAAGCACTAACGAGGCTGCCAGCACGAAAATAGTTACGTAACGCATGGCGGCGGTGGCATCGCTAATTTCGGATTGATAGAAGGTTCCTGCAATTTTCCAGCCGGTTTCCTTATTCGTAACATAGTTCAGGTACTTCTCTTGGCCTTCATACACATATGTATACTGCCCACTCTGCGCAGCATACATATCATTAATAAAGCTTGCATCAAGAGTTGTACCCGGCTTAATCGTAGGGTGGACCACAAATTTTTTCGTATGATCCAAAATAATGATATATCCCTCTTGCCCCACTTTGATGGAAGCCAGTTTACGTACACTTTCCAGATTCAGAGAAATCCCGATAACTCCGGACTGGTCGGAGAGCGTTTGAGATACCACGACAACAGGAATGCCGGATGAATTTATTACGACAGGGGTAATTGCCACTTTACCAGGCTGCTTCATCGCTTCGATATACCAGTCCCGCTTGCGGGGATCATATGTACCTTCGTCCTCTTTAGACACCCCCCGAATCATCAAACCCTCTGGAGTACCGACAAAAATATCGGTCGCATCCTCGTGCAGACCTATGTATTGAATCAGTTTGGGCTGAATCAACGGGCTATTTCGACCATCAATCATGGAGCCATCGAGTCCCTTAGCCAAATAACCCACATCTTTGATTTTACTGGAAAGTGAATATTCGATTACCGAACTAGCTGTCACTACTCCCTGATTTGCACTGCTGTAGAGCTGCTTCTCTATAGCATTAAACGATGAATTATAAGTCGCGATAGATATACTTAAGCTCGGAACCAACAAAATAAGCAGAAAACCTAAAACAAGCTTGTTTCTGAGTGTCCAAATGGTCGTTCTCTTTCGCATTTTTCCCATGTGTTTTTCCCCTTTACTTGAAAAGCTATGTTTTAATTACACTCATGGAAGTTATATCGGTTAAATGCAGCAAATGATTTACAGCAATATTTCACAAATGGGCAAAATAAAAAACCGCGCCCTGAGACCAAGGGCGCGGTTCATATGATAATTTAGACCTGAACTTTAGACCTGCACGTTGCTGCTTCCAGACTTTTTACGACCAAACAACTGATCCACCGCCAGAAAACGTCCACCAACAAGTGCTTGCTGAAGGCTGGTGAACAGAACCAGCAGATCAAATTCAATCGAGCCGAAAGGCTGTCCCTTTTTAGCCGTCAGCAATACACCGATCATCACGATGGTCAATGCTGCTCCGGCAATTCGTGTTCCGATGCCCAGAACTAGTGCAATACCGCCAACCAGCTCAACCGTAGCGACCACAGGAGCCAACCAGCCAGGAAGTCCGATACTTTGGAAGAAGCCGGAGGTTCCGTCCAGTCCCTGAAATTTTTGTGAACCGTGAACAATGAAAATGACCCCTGTAAAGATTCGTACCAACAGTAATCCAATATTCGTAAGTGTTTGATTCATATGCTCATCTCCTTTAGGTTGTATACAGATTAGGTAATCAACACTACAATGTGTAGTGTATTACATATCAATAATCGGTAGCGCATAAAGCGCCACCCATTAGGATATATCTTGCCATACTACATTAACGCCAGTGCAAACATAAGCGTCAGCATTACTAGCACATAGCTGGAAAACATAATCGAACGCCAGGGCATTGGAATGATCGGCTCCAGCTGCGGGTCTAGAATACGTGAGATTCGGTAGTTAATAGACGTTTCTGCAAAAGAGGAACAAGCGGCGGAGTTTACCAGGCGGGTCTTGGCAGGCATCATACTCAGAAGCTTGAGCAGCGCGCTTCCAATCCCAACCGGCGAACCGGCTCGATTAATTGCTTCATTGTCGGCTAAAATTTCACGGGCTATCTTATATTGGTTGGTAATATGACGCAGCACCGGCAAGTAGAACAGCAGGGTGGCACACATTTGCAGCAGCCATGTCTTCAATGGATCATAATGTTTCATATGATGCGCTTCATGGTATATGACAGCCTCCTCCTCGTGTTTGTCCAGTACGGACAACAATGCGGAGGATAATACAATGCGCGGCTTCCATAATCCCATGGTGAAGGCAGCAGGCTTGGCATAATCTATGACCCAAATCCGGTCAGCTCCGAGTTCACGATATCGTTCACCCAGTGCCTCCGTCAGCGGCAGGTCACGCATTCGGTGCAGTCTGCGGAAAGCCGCCCTCGTGGCCATACACTGTCGGACCGCTTCGCACCCGGCGATGCCGAAGGTAAGAAAGACGAGCCCGCTAAGCGCATCCACCATGTAGCCGATTCCGTAATTTTGCAACAGACTTCTGCAAATTTGAAACACGTTAAAATTCAATTTCCAGCCGAAAACATGCTGCCCGGCGTACATACCCATCTGTATAAGGGCGAAACCCGAAATCAAGGCGCCTGCTGTAAACAGTAATTTAGAACGTGTTTTCCACATCGTCTACATATCCTTTTTCCATTGTTTAATTTTTTGCTCCAGACGTTCGATCAGCACGGGATCGGCCATCTCCAGAGCATCAATCATATGATTGACAGCGAGTGGACCAAATTCATCCACCAATTCGTGACTCAGTTCCTTGGATTGTTCATCCATGAACTCTTCCCTGCTTAGAACCGGGCGATATAAAGACGTTCTTCCGTGAATACTCTTACTCAGTATGCCCTTTTCCACCAAACGATTCATAACGGTCATCACCGTATTGAAGTTAAAGTCACGGTCCCCCTTCAACGCGGTCTGCACTTCTTTGATACTCCGATCCGAAGTGGACCATAAAATATCCATGATTTTGGCTTCCAGAGGTCCGAAAAAACGGTTAAGTCCGGTTTCGCCAGCTTTAAAATTCAGTCGTTTCATAAGAAGCACCTCACACTACCGATTGTAGTGTATGTACCCTGATAAAGTCAACTGTCTCACCTTGTGTCCGTTTCCTCAAGGAATTCATATATCTCCGCCGAATGTCTTCATCCGGCGGAAATTCGTCAGCTTTGATGACCTTCAGTTCAATCTGCCAATCTGTAGCCTACGCCTCTTACCGTCGCAATATATTCAGGTTTGGCAGGTCGGTCATCCAGCTTCTTACGCAAACTTTTGACATGCACGTCTACAACGTTGCTGCCACCTACAAAATCCGTCTCCCAGATATCGTGCATCATTTGCTCACGGGAGATCACTTTGCCTTGCGCATCAATCAGCTTCAACAGCAAATCGTATTCTGTTTTGGTCAAGCTCAATTGTTTTTCTTCTTTGTATACTAGCATTTTATCACGGTCAATCCAAATATCCTTGAACATCGTGCGACGGCTGGCCTGCCCTGCCTGACGGGAAGCTGCCGGATGACGTACAATCATCCGTTCGATATCATGCACCATGTGATTGGAAGCCAGCGGCCATACCAGAACCTCTTCGGAAGGAAGCAGTTCATGCGCTTGTACAGCCGACCGATCCTGAACCACATACATGACAGGGGTGTCTTTCATATGCTCTGCCGCAAGACGATTGCGGAAATCCAGCAACTCACTACGTGTATCGGCAGCAGTCAAATCGTAAATCAACAGATCACTTCCCAAATGGCGCTGCACTTCCGGCTCCCAGCGATGGAACGCCATCACATCAAAGCATGCGTCTGACAATGTACGTACCAAGTCATGAACTACACCCGGAACCGAGCTGATCAGAACGAGGCGACGTGTGGTTGGGCAGTACAACGGCTCATTGGAAGGAACCGTCCGCAACACAGGAGCAGAGGGAGTCGATAACATCGTTGTCCAGTTCCCCTTTACCCGTCTGGGCATCTCAGCTGCTTTGAAACGATTCGTTATTTGATTCGCTTGCTTTGGCATTCCTTACACACTCCTCCGAATACAACATGGGCATGGGCAATGGCATATCCCGTTTCATGCGCAACCGTCTCGGTCCAATCGTCTGGAACCTCGCTCATCACTTCATCTACTCGTCCGCATACCTGACAAATAATATGCTGATGATCGTCCATCCGTCCGTCATAACGACTGGCAGCTTCCCCCAGCTTCAACTCACGGATTAATTCCTTATCTGTTAAATAGCGCAGCGAATTATATACCGTACCATAGGCTAGATTATATCCACGCTCCATTAACCGATTCATAACATCAGCCGCAGTAGGATGATCATGGGCCTCACGAACCACATCGTACACCGCTTGGCGTTGCGAGGTTAAATTTAAGGTTCTCATACCGCATCTCCCTTAACTAATCCAGATTATATTTATTCTTAACTAGTAATCACAATAACATTTAATTTAGAATAAGTATAAATCTTAATTTATTCCAAGTCAATGGGGTCGGATAAATTGAGCTGCTTGTATTTTGGAAGTATGCTCAATCCATTCCCAGTTATGTACTAGATATAAGGGCGAAACATTATAACCCACACTGGCGTAATAAATTTAATAAATTCTTCATTTTGAAGCCTAATGTCAGTTTTTTTTGATAAAATGAAGGAATATGCCTCTCGGGAGGGTTTAGCATCTTGTTCAGTACTTTTTTTGTAAATATCTGTATCCTCGTTACCTTTTTGTACATAACCGGCCTCATATCACAAAGATATAAAATCCGCCTACACACCTTAAAGCGCAAGGTACATTGGATCGGGGGCGCTCTTTTTGGATGCTATGGCATTGTCTTGATGTACTATTCGTTCCACGTTGGTTTTAATACGATTGCCGATCTTCGTCATCTGGCCATTATAGCTACCGCGACTTACATTGGCGGTCCAGCTGCGCTCATGGCTACCCTTTTTGTGTGCTTAGGCAGATTATTGCTGTTTGGTGTTACCACACAGGCCATTGTAGGCGCCTTTTTTATGATGCTCGTGGGCATAGGCTGCGCTTTGCTGTCACATCTGTCCTGGTCCCGTTTGCCTAAGCTGGTCATTATGAATATTTTCGCTTTGGGTGTTATCTTTTGCCCTTTCATGATTAATTTGAATAATAATATAGATGCTGTCCTGCACGTTTATCCGCTCCATTTTGTGATTTCTATGGCAGGTGGATTTCTTCTATATCTCATTGCTGAGTCAATCAATACCTCTAATGAGCTATTGCTTCGTCTGGAGCACACCTCCTATACAGACCATCTCACCAATTTAAGCAACAGAAGGCAGCTTGAATCTTCACTGGAAGAACAGCTTCCCCGGGCTCGTCAACGTCACGAGCACCTATCTGTACTGGTGCTGGATATTGATCACTTCAAGGAAGTGAACGATACCTATGGTCATGCTGCGGGAGATGCCGTGCTGCGCCAGCTTGGACAGATTTTGATTGACAAATGTCGCTCTAATGACATAGTCACCCGCAGTGGGGGAGAGGAATTCACCGTGCTTTTACCGAATTGTACTTTTCAGCAAGCACTGCGCATAGCGAATCAGATTCTTAGCGGCGTAAATCAGTACGAGTTTGTTCTGGCGGACAGGCCTATTCTTAAAGTCACCGTATCGATCGGCGTGACAACCTTTCCTGATACCGGGGGAGATATATCCGGGGCGGCTCTGCTGGAGCAGGCGGATAAAGCATTATACGAAGCTAAACATGCAGGGCGTAACCGGATTTGCTCGTATGAAATATAGAATAGCCG
>NZ_JH601080.1:31355-33268 GCF_000245715.1 Paenibacillus sp. Aloe-11
ATACAATCCTCTTTTGGAGAGTTGTATCGGCTATTATCATTTTGAATAAAAATGTGCTATTCCCTTTTGGAAGATGCCTCGTTATCCTTGCCTTCATTATGGCTGCAGTTGCCCACTGCAAGTGTTGTACGCTTGGCGAGCGAAGCCAGTGTATGAGACTCCCATACCTCCAGCATACGGCGTTCGCTCTCGGCTAATATTTCAGATACAGCGATCGCCAGCTCCCCACAAAAAGGGTTCGTCTCCGGTTCATGCATCATACCCGGGAAAATCGGATCACCTATTTCAATGGCGTGATATATATCCGCAAGTGTAATATGGTCTGCCGAACGGGTCAGCACATAGCCTCCCTCACGGCCCTCGCGTGCTGCGATTAATTCTGCCTGTACAAGTCGCGTCAGCACCCTGCGTACCAGGGTTACTTCACAGTCAATGGAGCGGGCAATCGATCCGCTGGCACAGAGCTCTCCATGCTTTTCCAAATAGACAAGCGCCTTTACCGCCACCCCAAGCCATCTGGGCGTTGCGGTGCGTAGTCTTTTTTCACTATTCAAATGAAATGACACCCCTAAGCTGTAGAAACTTCGATGAATGCATTGTACGTGAAGTCAGAAGTAAGTTCAAGCCTGTGGACCAGAATCTCCTGTAGAACAGCAAGCGCCCAAAATAAAATGACTTAACCGCACCTCCCCACTCAACCATAGGTACACATCATGTACGCCCGAGATTGGACACAGCGCTTCGGCGAGCGTCATCCATGCTTGCGCTCCTCCTGTATTGCCCACGTTCATACGGGCCACTGCTTCGCTATCCGGCGTATCCAAACGCAGCTCAATAACTGCGTCGCTGCTATTGCCTGACACGCGGCATTGAAATTCAGCCGTGCTCGCCGCCCCCCATTCCGCGCCGTGAAAAGCGATCCAGCCAGGATGCTGAGGTGAATACGGACGTACACAGGCCTCCTTTTGCTCCTTGCTTTCATCCAGCAGGATATTGGCACAATCATCAAAGTTCTCAGCGCGAATGCTCCGTCCGGCTTGACGGGGTGGAATGACTTCACCTCGAACGTTCACAGGATGCTCCAGCCGGATATCCGTTGAAGAAGCGCCTGCCAGCAGGGTGTATTCGCCAGCTTCAACGCAATAGCGATCCCGTGTAACATCCCAGATTGCCCAATCCTTCACTTGAATCGTAAAAGCAATCGTTCGCGTCTCCCCCGGCTCTAAGCGGACACGTTGAAATCCGCACAAGGTCTTCAACGGCCGCTTGACCCGCGAAGCTCCAGGCCGTACATATAGCTGTACAACCTCCTCGCCGACAGCTACGCCCCGATGGGTCACATCCACCCACACCTGAAGAGTATCCGTGGCATCCAGTGCAGCAATGGAGCTTACATTGCCCGCCCCATCCTCTGTAGCCGCCCATTCGCTTGCACCAGACGCTTGGGCATCTGTGCGAAGCTCGCTATATTCAAATGGCGAGTATGTCAGCCCGTGACCGAACGCGTACAGGGGTTCACCTTCATAATACTGATAGGTACGGCCGCCACGAATAATATCATAATCTTTGATGTCGCCCAATTGCTCCTCGCTCTGATACCATGTCATGTTCAACCGACCCGCGGGCGCATAATCACCGAATAGGACATCGGCTACTGCCGTGCCATGCTCTTGACCCGCATGAGACGTGTATACGATCGCAGGGATATGCTCCTGAACCCAGGGAATGGCAAACGGGTAGCTGCCTGTCAAAACCACAATCGTATTCGGATTGACACGGTACACCTCCTCGATAAGCCGCTGCTGGGAAGCTGCCAGCTCCAAGCCTGGGCGGTCATTCTCTTCTTTGCCGTTAATGAGCGGGTGATTGCCAACAAATACAATCGCTGTATCTGCCGCTTGCGCAGCGGCTAT
>NZ_JH601080.1:33278-37958 GCF_000245715.1 Paenibacillus sp. Aloe-11
CCGCTAAACCATCCGACACCGTTTCTACCTGGAACGTCGCATGGCCCTGCCCTGAGGCCGTTGAGACTGTCGAAGCGTTACCTGCTACAGCGTTGGGAACGGAGCTTGTGGTCTCCACTACCTTTAATGAGCCCTCCGCCCCAGATACCACAGGCTTGCCGTTCCATGTCGTCCACACACACTTCCCTTTTTCAACAGGAGTCAGTCCGAACACTTCTTTAACATACCAGCCATAGGCCTCTTCAGCTGTCACACGAAGCGTTTCTTCATCGCTCGTCATATAAGCACCCAGATGCTCATCGGCTAACGTCACGCTTCCATAGCCCCAATCTGTCATGGTTAATACCGTCGGCTCGCCTTCATGGGACAACCGCATTTCACCGGAAGGATCGACTGTAAGCTTCGCCCCGTCGGCCGCCGCCGTTAGGACCACACGATCCTTGGCATCGCGGTACATGACGCGTTCCTTCGTGTCCTCGCTTTCCAGCTTGGCGCAAATCGCTTCCAGAGGTGTCACCCGATAAGGCAATGTACCGGAATACCAGTCGCGGTACACCTCATTTCCGAGCGTACCGATCACGGCTACCTTGCCACACTGCGCAGGGTCCAGCGGCAAAAGCCCGCGCTCATTTTTGAGCAGCACGACCTGCTCCCTTGCCGCGCGCAGCGACAATTCACGGGCTTGCTCCGTCATTAGATGCTCTTCCCCGATCAACGCATAGGGATTGTCTGCCGCCGGATCAAACTCTCCCAAACGGAACCGGACACGGAACGTATGGAATAGTGCCCGATCCAGATCTGCCTCCTCTAGCGTTCCTTGCGCCAACGCCTCACGGATTGCCTGCTTGGAAAGCTCCGCATCATCCGTTATGCTGTCAATTCCCACTCGAATGGATTCGGCCACACCCGGCGTATGAGAGTCATAATACTGGTGGTCGTTGGCAATCCCCATGACGTCACCCGCATCACTAACGACAAAGCCATCCATCCCCCATTCGCCCCTGACAATATCGTTAACCCCATGATATAACGTCGCAGGCGTTCCATTAATCAGGTTATAGGAGGTCATCATGGACTGGGCTCCACCTTCCGTAAAAGGCTTCTCGAAGGCCCGCAGATAATATTCTCTCAGGTTCCGCGGATCTATACTGGAAGAGCCGCTTCCCCGATCCACTTCATTATTGTTGCCCAGGAAATGCTTTAACGTCGCAACCGCCTTCAAATAGACCGGATGATCGCCCTGTATTCCCTTAACTAGCTCTTTCGATAGCTCCCCTGTCAAATACGGGTCCTCGCCATAGGCTTCCTCGTTCCGTCCCCATCTTGGGTCACGCTCCATATCCACCGTAGGTGCCCACAGGGTCAGGCCGTTTAATTTCGGATCACGGCGGTAATAGACACGCGCCTCATCTCCGATCACAGAGCCAATCTGCCGCATCAATTCCGTATCCCATGTACACGCCAATCCCACGGGCTGAGGAAATGAAGTCGCCTCACCCAGCCAGGCTATACCGTGTGCCGCTTCCGTACCGTGCTTGTACGCCGCGACTCCCAAACGATCAATGGCAGGCTGATATTGCAGCATGGATTCAATCTTTTCCTCCAAGGTTAGCCGGGACACTAAATCTCGTACACGCTCATCCAGATGAATCTTCGGATCTTGAAATAAATATTCGATATCCGTTGTTTCATGACTCATATCCGTCATCTCCTTATCCCATTCAAAATATGATGAAAAGGTCTACATGAAAGCGTTTTAATCTATCATAGCGAAAAAGGAGAAGCCCGGCAACAATTCCGAAATCCTCCTAATATTGGATGAAAGAGAAGCCATAGCAAAAAAACAAAAAAAGTTATTTTTCCCTGCAATATTCAAAGCAAAAAATGATATTTTTTGGTATAATCAGGATATATCACGAAAGGAGGAAGTAAGGATGAAAAATACCGGAATGACACGGCCTCTGGATCAATTGGGGCGAATTGTACTTCCTAAGGAAATGCGCACCACGATGGATATCAATATTGGTGATTCGCTTGAGTTTTTCGTAAATGAAGAAGGATTTGTGTTAAGAAAGTATACCGGAGTCTCCTGCAAATTTTGCGGCACAGTTGATCATTTAACTTATTTTCGAGACAGCTTTATTTGCGCAGACTGCATCCAGGTATTAAAGACAGAGGAAAATGTACATGCCACCAGCACCGATGCCATCCATGCTCAAGAACATGTCAAACCGATCCAAACCAATACAACCTGGCGACCTAAGCAATCTAGAGTGCAACAGGGTGAAATGGTAAAAAAGCTCCGCAAGCTGATTCAGGAACATCCAAACCTGCCACAAAAAGTTTATGCCGAAATGCTCGATATTTCCCAGGGCCGGGTGTCTCAGTTAAAAAAGTTGCTCTAGACCCACAATTCTATATTTTTTTTCATCACGTATTCCATAGTCAGGTATAGAGTAAAGAGCGTATCTACAGATGTGTTCTTTACTCTATACCTGACTTTTTTTGTGCTCCGCGCCTCCGCATGGATGTGACAATAGTCACATACTCTCGTAACATCCCTATATACAATATATAGATCGAAACAATTACTTAGAACACAATATCATCAATATGTTGTTTTTGTGGAAATAATATATATTTTACTATATGGAGGGTTTTACGATGAAAGTGCTGGAGGAACATCAATTATACGATATCGGCGAGCGGGTCATAGGGGCACAAGATCTGGACATGCTGCGCGAGAATGCAAACCTGAACGGAGAATCATTCAGCGGCAAAATGAGCAAGCTCGGCTCCGAGTATGCCAAATGGTATGCGCGCCTGCGTGTGCTTCCGCCTGAACTGACGAACGCCATTGACCACGGATATGTATATGTTCACGATTTGGACCAATATGCGCTCGGAACTACGAATTGTATCTTTATCCCTTTTGGTCGTTTGCTGCAAGACGGCTTTAATACAGGCAATGGCTCTGTGCGCACACCGCAAACGATCATGTCCGCTATGGCACTGGTCGCTATCATATTCCAGTCCCAGCAAAACAGCCAATTCGGGGGGGTCTCCGCCAATAAAATAGATTGGGACCTTGCTCCTTATGTTGCCCGGTCCTTCCGCAAGCACTTGCGTAAGGGACTCCGGCTGTTTGAGGAAGAGATTATGCCTGCGCTGTCTGAGGATGAACTACATATAGCCAATACCCAATTGCAGGCAATCTGCCCTCGTTCCTATGCATTTGCATGCGAAGAAACGGAGACAGAGACCCGGCAGGCCGCTGAATCGCTCATTCATAACCTGAACACCATGAGCAGTCGGGCGGGGGGACAAATTCCGTTCACTTCACTGAATTACGGGATGTGTACTTCTGCTGAGGGACGGCTTGTCTCGCAATCGCTGCTGGAAGCCACGATTCGCGGCCTGGGCAGCGGGGAAACTCCTATTTTTCCACAGCATATTTTCCAATGTAAAAAAGGAGTCAATCAAGCAGAGGGCGATATCAACTACGATCTGTTCTTAAAGGCTGTAGAATGCTCCAGCAAACGGATGTATCCCAATTTTGTGAATGTGGATGCTACCTTTAATCTGCCATATTACCGCGCAGATGACCCGGATACCATCATTGCAACGATGGGCTGCCGTACCCGCACCATTGCTGACCGTTTCGGCAGAAACCGTCAAAGCGGCAAGGGGAATCTCTCGTTTAATACCATTAATCTGGTGCGTCTCGGCATTGAATATGGCATTTGCACAGGCAAGCGCAAGCTGCCTGACCGGGATGGCTTTGATGCCAAACTGGAAGAGGTTATGCGCATTGCTGTGGATGGACTCCTGCACCGCTATCATATCCAAACCAGCCAGCCTGCCAAAGCGTCAGACTTTATGATGCGCGAAGGCGTATGGGAAGGTGGAGAAAAGCTGGAGCCGAATGAAAAGGTGGGAAGCATATTAAAACACGGTACGCTGTCGCTCGGGTTTATCGGGTTAGCCGAATGCATGAAGGCACTGTATGGCAAGCACCACGGAGAGGATGACGCTGTATACCGTGAGGCTCAGCGAGTCATCACTTCCATGCGCGTGTATTGTGACCGGATGAGTGAACATTACAACCTGAACATTACATTGTTCGCTACACCTGCCGAAGGCTTGTCCGGCAAGTTTACACTACTGGACCAACGTGATTTTGGAATTATTCCCGAGGTGAATGATCGAGAATACTACACGAATTCTTTCCATATTCCTGTGTATTACACGCTGCCGGCTGCCCGTAAAATCAGTTTGGAGGCTCCGTTCCATAATCTGTGCAACGCCGGCGCGATTTCGTACATCGAACTGGACGGCAATGCGCGGAATAACCCGGATGCGTTTCTTAAAATTGTGCAGTACGCACTTGGTCAGAACATCGGCTACTTCTCCATCAACCATCCGGTAGACCGCTGCACGGACTGCGGCTATGAGGGAATTATCGGGACAAGCTGTCCCCAATGTGGCACAGACGAGGAACACACGCACTTTCAACGCTTGCGTCGGGTAACCGGATATCTGACAGGTGATTATACCGTTCGCTTCAATGCTGCCAAGCAAGCCGAAGTTCGCGACCGGGTGAAGCATAAGTGAATTTGTGTGGCTATATTCCGGAATCTCTGAACGAAGGGTACGGCCTGCGCACCGTCGTGTTCATTA
>NZ_JH601080.1:37968-72688 GCF_000245715.1 Paenibacillus sp. Aloe-11
GGCTGCCGCCATGCCTGTCCCGGCTGCTTCAATCCGGCGTCGTGGAACTTCCGCGCAGGTGAGCCATTCACGCCCGAACGACAACAGGAAGTCATCCGTGACATCATGGACAATCCGCTGTTGGACGGACTGACTCTCTGCGGAGGAGACCCGTTTTTCTCCGCGCAGGAATGCTCGCAATTTGTACGTGACTTCCGCGCAGCCTGTCCTGATCGAAACGTGTGGGCTTATACCGGTTTTGTCTATGAGGATTTGCTCGCAGATCAGGCTCGACGGGAGCTGGCGCTGCTATGCGATGTAATTGTGGATGGACCTTTTGTAGAGCAACAAAAGGACCTGACCCTCCGCTTCCGGGGCAGTCGCAATCAGCGTCTGGTGGATGTAAAAGCCAGTATTCAGGCAGGTCATGCCGTTTCATTAGCTTGAGATCATCTTATGCTCTGCCAGATGTTATACCCTAAGACAAGTCCCCCACTATAGGGAAGGCTTGTCTTTTTTCTATTGCACATCCCGTCAGTTTCACTTATGATGATGAACAAGTATACGAGTGCATAAATATTCGTCATACCTTAATTGCATAGCTTGGAGATAGGTGTCTGTTCTATTCAGTTCAGACTTAAAAGGGAAGCCGGTGTAAATCCGGCACGGTCCCGCCACTGTATACGGGGAATTTTCAGCTATTCATATATCCACTGGTTCACACACAGACCGGGAAGGATGCTGAAAGTCATGATCCGTGAGTCAGGAGACCTGCCTATTTCAACAACATCGCAAGTACCTACGGGAGATAGGGAGGTGTTAAGAGCAGTCACCGTATTTTTGTTTTTTAATCACGGAGGCATTCTTTCCCCTACTCATTTTTAAGCCTGGGGGATGGAATGCCTTTTTTGGTACGTAAAAATAAACTGGTTGCCAGCTAGGAGGAAAAGCACATGTCTATTAACGAACGGTCCGCATTGTCCGGCTTGATTAGCAGTAATCTGGGTTATCCCCGTATCGGCGGAAACCGGGAATGGAAGAAAGCATTGGAACGCTTCTGGAACGGCAGTATTGACGAAAGCGAACTGCATAGTGAGATGAAAAGATTGCGTCTGAAGCATCTGAGCAAGCAGCAGGACAAGGGAATTGACCTCATTCCTGTCGGAGATTTCTCCTATTACGATCACATGCTTGATACATCCGTAATGTTTGGCCTGGTGCCAGAACGTTTCAACTATTGGCCGGCAGGCCCTGTTCCTCTATCTGTTTATTTCGAGATCGCTCGTGGGCAAAAGGGGGCTACCGCCAGTGAAATGACCAAATGGCTGAATACCAATTACCACTACATCGTGCCCGAATTGGCAAATGCAGCCCCGGTACTCACCGAAAACAAACCCTTGCAGGCTTATCGTGAGGCCAAGCAGGAACTGGGCATTGAAGGCAAGCCGGTCCTCATCGGTCCTTATTCATTCGTGGCCCTGTCCAAGGGCTATGACCGTAAAGATCTAGCCACTATTGTACGAAGCTTCCTGCCGTTGTATACCCGTGTCCTGTCTGAGTTAGCAGCGGAAGGTGTTCAGTGGGTTCAGATCGATGAGCCTGTCCTGACCACGTCATTCCCGGCAGAGGATCTGGACATTATTCAGGAAGCCTATGAGACTTTGGCACAAGCGGCACCAGCCTTAAATATTATGCTGCAAACCTACTTTGGCAGCCTGGAGCATTATAAGCGTCTGTCCACCCTTCCGGTACAGGGCTTGGGTCTTGATTTTGTGCATGATGATGGGGAAAATCTTCAGCATGTACTGCAGCATGGCTTTCCTGCAGGGAAAACGCTGGGCGCTGGAGTCGTTGACGGACGCAACATATGGCGTAGTGATCTGAAGGCCGTAGCTGCGCTGCTCAGTCAGCTGGCGGAACAGACAAGCGCCGCACAGCTGATCGTACAGCCGTCATGCAGCCTGCTGCACGTGCCGGTCAGTCTGGAAGCAGAGCAAAAGCTGAACATAGAGCTGGTGCATGCGCTGGCTTTTGCCGATGAAAAGCTCGAGGAAATTGCTGCTCTGACGGCTGCACTTGGCGAGCGCAATCCATCCGCTCTTGCGCAGGTTGAACAAAGCGCGGATGCGGTAGCCCGCTTCAACAGCTCGGCGGCACGTGTACAGACGGCTGCCGATATGGCCGCACTGCTGGCCAAAGAGCCTCAGTCACGCAGCGTTCCTTTCGCCCAGCGTCGTGTGATTCAGCAGGATAAGCTGAAGCTGCCTCCACTGCCTACAACGACCATCGGCAGCTTCCCGCAAACCGCCGAGATTCGCAAAGCTCGTCTGCAATATCGCAAAGGAGAATGGTCTGCCGAGCAGTACCGGACATTCATCCAGCAGCAAATCAAGGAATGGATTGATATTCAAGAGGAAATTGGCATTGACGTGCTTGTACACGGGGAATTTGAACGAACAGACATGGTTGAATTTTTTGGCGAGAAGCTAAAAGGCTTTGCTTTTACGCAAAACGGATGGGTGCAATCCTACGGCTCCCGCTGCGTCAAACCGCCGATTATATACGGGGACGTTTTGTTCGATCAACCCATGACTGTGGAAGAAACAGCCTTCGCTCAATCCTTGACTTCCAGACCTGTTAAAGGGATGCTTACAGGCCCTGTGACCATTTTAAACTGGTCCTTCGAGCGTAATGATATTCCGCGCAGTCAGGTTGCTTTGCAGTTGGCGCTGGCATTGCGGGCAGAGGTAGAAGCACTGGAACAAGCGGGCATAGGCATGATTCAGGTCGATGAGCCCGCAATTCGCGAAGGACTTCCGCTGAAAAAAGAGCAACAACAAGCGTATCTGGACTGGGCGGTTCAAGCTTTCCTTGTGACCACAGCCACCGTCGAGCCTGCGACCCAAATCCATACACACATGTGCTATTCCGAATTTCAGCATATGATCCAGTCCATCTCCGATATGGATGCCGACGTTATATCTATTGAAACCTCGCGAAGCCACGGAGAACTGATTATCAGCTTTGAGGATCAGGTATACGACAAAGGCATCGGTCTAGGGGTGTACGATATCCATAGCCCGCGCATTCCCGATGTGGCCGAAATGCTAAGTATGATCCAGCGTGCTCTGCGCGTCCTGCCATCAGATTTGTTCTGGGTTAATCCGGACTGTGGCCTGAAAACCCGCACCAAGGAGGAATCTATTGCCGCATTACGGCAAATGGTGCAGGCCGCTCAAGCCGCCCGGGATGCGTTGGCTGTATCCAATTGATTTCTGTACATCCTCGTACCACCGCTATTATTCTCACAATATTCTCTTCCCCTCTCCGGTCCTTTCAGCTAAGGCCGGAAGGGGAAGGGTTCCCAATCCTGCCTTTGCCCACCCTCTCATAAAAAGAGATCTTTAACTCTGTCGAATACTTCACAATCTATATTTTAATAAATGAAATTAAAGCAACGTTCTATTTGCACATTTAAGCAACATTCGAGATATTTCTAAATAGAACTACTTTCTTCTACAACATTCGCTAATTATTGAGCCCTGGAAGGGCGAAAACCAGTCATTTTTCACGAAAGATTTACTTAATAAAAATTTAATACCTTGCATTAATCAGTACATGATGTTAAATTATACCTGACTACTATTCCATGATTAGTACCTTGAAAAATTAAGACAAACACACACGTTTCTTCCCCTTACTCCGAACGACATCTATGAATCATCAATAACATCCAGGAAGGGAGCACCGCTCGTGAATGTGAACATCCAATTCAAAAAAGGGGTGCTTGAACTGTGCGTTCTGGTCCTAATTGGTCGCAAGGACCGATATGGCTACGAATTGGCTCAAGCCGTTTCCCGTCATATCGAAGTAGCCGAAGGGGCTTTATATCCACTGCTTCGCCGTCTGGTATCAGAGGGGTACTGCACAACCTATTTACAGGCATCGACTGAAGGACCCCCCCGTAAATATTATCGTCTGACCGATACAGGCAACCACTATACGACAATACTTACACGGGAATGGAATGATTTTGTCCATCATGTCGCAAGCCTACTGGAGGAAGGAAACAACAGCTATTAACAAGAAATGGACCACGGTAGATATACACTCGGGTAATGTAACACTTCAAAATGCCTTCGCACAAAATACATCCATCACCGCTAGTTCAGGCAATGCCGAAATTACTAACCTTCAAAGTACCCACCTGTCGCAAAATAAACATCCGGCAATTTTACAGCCAATCAGGTTAAGCAGGCTTCCTCATTGGGGGCGAGGTTTGGTTCAAGGAACTTATACTTGTATAATGTAACCATGTACTCAAATGCACAAACCGTTATGTATTCTATTAAGGAGGAGACTGGATGGAACTTAAAAATAAAACAGCTATTATTACGGGGGCCAGCAAAGGAATTGGCAAAGCAATTGCCGAAACCTTGGCCAAGGAAGGCGTTAATCTGGGTTTAATTTCACGCACATTGGCTGATCTGCAAAAATTGCAGGATTCGCTGAGTAGTACATACGGCGTGAAGGTGGTAAGCGCTGCTGCAGATATATCGGATCGCGCACAGGCTGCTGCTGCTGTAGCTTCGCTGGAGCACGAGCTGGGCGCTGTCGATATTTTGATCAACAACGCAGGAATCGCTACCTTCGGTACAGTCGCGGATATGGACCCTGAAGAGTGGGAGCGTATTATTCGCGTCAATTTGTTAGGGACCTATTATGTTACACACGCGGCTCTCCCAAGCATGCTGGCACAACAGAGCGGAAATATTATCAACATTTCCTCTACAGCAGGAGAACGGGGCTTTGCAACAGGCTCGGCGTATTGTGCATCCAAGTTCGCTTTGATGGGCTTCACGGAAGCACTGATGCAGGAAGTTCGCAAATCCAACATTCGCGTTACCGCGCTGACCCCAAGCACCGTCAATACAGAATTGGCGGCAAACGCAGGCTTGCCTATTGGCGACGAAGACCGCATGCTTCAGCCGCAGGATTTGGCCGATTTGACATTGGCCGCATTGAAGCTGCCTTCGCGGGTTCAATTAAAAGTAGCCGGTATTTGGACAACCAACCCACAGTAATTCGACACGACATCTTAGATTCATTGGCTGTATCATGCTCCGGTAGTAGGCGTAACTGTACGTCATGCCGGAGCTTTTTTTAGGCATAGTCCACCAAAACAAACTGTAATATAAGCGCTTTGTACTTCCAGCATACATAACATACCATTTTCGCAACCATAAGCGCATTTCATGAAAGGGGAAAAAAATGATGAAAAACACTGGAATGACACGACCTTTAGACCATTTGGGCCGTATTGTGCTACCCAAGGAGCTACGCAATTCCATGAATATTAATATCGGTGATGCCCTCGATTTTTTTATTACTCCGGAGGGCTTGATGATTCGCAAGTATACGGGGGTTTCTTGTTATTTTTGTAGTGCCGTAGATAACTTGAGCTATTTCAGAGACCACCTCATATGTCATAGCTGTATTGAAGCCCTGAAAAGCGACAATCCTTCCAGTCATTCGCATGAAGCCCATCCTGCCCCTCCCAAGAAGAGAAGGAATTACAGAAATCAGAATGAACTCCTGAATAAATTAAAACAGCTCATAGAGGAGCACCCTGATGTATCTCAAAAAGAATTAGCTGAAATGCTCGAACTGTCTCAGGGACGTGTATCACAGCTTAAAAAGCTTCTGCCTTGAATCGCTCTTATCGCCCCCTGTTTGGTCCTGCCACACAAAAAAAGAGCTGCGAGCTCTAGGGGTGATCATTCTCATGCAATGACAGATTGTTCTATAACCGGGACCCGATAGGCCAGCAAGGACTCGTCTATAACGGCAGATATAAACGCTGCTTCGATTTCAGGCATCAGTCTAAGCGCATAGTTCCATGCATTTTCTTCAATATGCAGTACAAGCCGTTGCCGGGTCCCTATCTCACTCTCTTGCTCCAGCACATCGGGGAGATTCACGAGCACAGCATCAGCAGCGTGTCCTATCTCATGGGCAAGCATAACCGTAAAATACTCTCTCTCCAACTTTGCTTCGCTCCTCAAACCAGGAAATACATTGTTACAAAGGAGGATACCATGTCAGAGGATTTTTACGTAGGCTGGGGAACGCTCGCCCTCATTAATGCTGGCTTGGCACAGTCCAAAAATCGGAGTAGGCTAAATTGGTTCCTGCTCTCGCTGTTAATCGGCCCGCTGGCCACACTATTTATCGTTGTATGGGATAAACTGGAGCCCTAGTCCGGGTTTATTTGCAGCTATTCCGTTATCCGGAGTGAAAAGGGCAGCCTTGCGGCTTCGCTTGAACTCCAAAATTCGGCTTCACATGCCGATTATCGTAAGAGCTGTGAAAAATATGCGTTGTCGCCGGGGATAACGGCGGGATCAGCCATGTCCAATCACCTGTCAGCTCACGCCCAGCCTTGGCTTCCCGTTCCTCAAACAGCCGGAATTGTGCCGCTGCGGTATGGTGGTCCACAATGCTGACTCCTGCTTTTTTAAAAGAATGCAGCACAGCAATATTCAATTCCACCAGCGCCCGATCGCGCCACAGCGTTGTTTCGCTGGTAGTATCCAGCCCCATCAGCTCAGCCACCTGTGGCAGCATGTTATAGCGGAAGGGATCCGCAAAATTACGGGCACCGATTTCTGTTCCCATATACCAGCCGTTAAACGGAGCCGCAGTATAGACGATACCGCCAATCTCCAGCGTCATGTCCGCAATCATAGGTACCGCATACCAACGCAACCCTAGTGAGGCCAAATCCGAAAGCTCCGGATGCTCAATGGCTACCTCTAGCACCAGATGCTTGGGAATCTCAAATAGCTTGGGAGGCTGTCCACCCGCTTCCACAACCAGTGGCAAAATATCAAAAGGAGTCATGGCTCCCTGCCATCCCATATCTCTACAAGCCTTGGTAAAATCCAGCGAGATCGGGTCCCCGATCACCCCTTCTTCGGTTTCATAGCCGGCATAACGGATAAGCTGATGATTCCAGATGCGAATATTCGGCAATCCTGGCTTGGAGGCGCGAAATACCGTCAGCGTCGGCTTGATTTTACCGCCATTCGTCCCTATGCGTATATGCTCCAACAACTCGTTTGCCACTTCCTCTGCATCTGACGCGTTACGAGCATCCCTCACCAAAAGCTTGTCCCAAAACAAGCGCCCGATGCAACGATTGCTATTGCGCCAAGCCATGAGTGCCCCGTGCTCCAGCTCTTCAAACGTGTGATCATACGTTCCAGTAGTCTCTATATCTTGACGAATACTAAGAAGCCGGGCTTCCGCTTCATCGCAGCTTCGGCCCAGCTCCTCATAACATGTATATATAAACTGCTCCGCTTCATGCAAAAGCTGTTGGTTCACTTCCATAGCATACACCCCATCCCGGTAGCTCTATGATTCATGAGCCTGTGGTCTTCCACGTCTTCTCGTCATTATACTCCAGTGGCAGACTGGAACCAACGGGATGTGTGCTTGTTCACCTGATCTCCACATTCGTGGAAATTTATCCCAATCCCTTATCCCAAATACGCACTGAGCATCCAGATATGTTTATCTACCGCTTCTCTCAAACCATTAAGAAGATCCTCAGTCGCTTTATCATGTGCCATATCCGCCGCTTCCATACTGTTAGCCAGTTCACCAGTAATGGTTTTGAAATCGGCAACAACGGACTTTACCATATCCTCGGCTGTTTGCTCACCTGTAGACTCCTGAATAGCCGACAATTGCAAGTGCTCCTTCAAGGTAGCAGCCGGACGGCCGCCAATGGCCAGCAGACGTTCAGCAATCGTATCCAGATTGGCTGGTGGTTGCTTCATTATAAAGCTCCTCAAATTTAGCATGCAATGTGAAGAAGTTAGGACCTTTTACGTACCAGTGGAAATAATGCAGCTTCGTGTACAACACGGACCAGGTAGCTACCTGACGGTTCAAAGCCTTATGCAATTCTTGAATAGCCTCTTGTGTAGGTTGTGCGTTCGTATGATTTAGTGTACTCATGTTAAAATCCCCTCTCGTTATCATTCAAAATATAGTTGGTGTAAAGCTTGGATACTCGTTAACAGTAGTGTCTGATTTTCTTCTAAATCCCATGCGTGAATCCAATAAATATTCATCAATTAATTTAGACTTAATCTAAATCCTGTTTTAATTATAACACGGTATCTATGTTTTTCAAGACTTTATTCGTGTTTAATCATGAAGATTATATGAAGTTGCCAATTCGCTTAAAGCAAACACTACATGCATTCGGGTTCCTAAAATCAAGGATCGTTCGTCTATATCAAATCGGGGATGGTACAGTGGATAAGAAGGCTGTCGGCCAGGCGTGCTTATTCCAATAAAACCGAATACGCCAGGAATTCTGCTGATTATAGAGAGCGAAGTCCTCCCCTGGTAAAAATTTATAATATCGATTTAGCCTAAATGTAGTCTTTATCCAGCAAGCCGTCAACGCGTTATAGATAGGTCACATCAATAAGAGTATGGAAGATGCTAATTTTGTCTGCTGAATCATGACAAAAAAGAGGCGACTCACATGGGAGTCGCCCCTATTACTCAACTGCATCACACGGTCATTGGAGACCTTTTATTAGAACTTCAACTGATTTCTCACCCGTTTTGACAATATCGTAGGCGAAGTTTGAAAGACACCAGGTAACCAAGACCCCTGTTAAATAAGAGTATACAGCATTAACGATCTCTTCTCTGGATAAATCACTTCTGAATAGTGAGTCGGAAATTCCTTCGTCAACGATTTCTAAGAGAAGCTCCGTCTCTAAACAATCGGATAAGAATGAGGAACTTTCGGGCGATTTTAATGTTAGATTGACGATAAAAGCAAGCTTAGTCAATTCTTCTCCAATGACTAATGGAAAGCCTAGGGCAACCATCATAAAAGTTTTAAGCTTGTCGATTGCAGAAGCATCTTTGTTCTCTAGCAAATACTTCTTGAAATTTTCATCCATATATTCAGAAATATCGTCACGGTACAATTTTCTGATGATATCCTCTTTGGACTTATAGTGAATATAAAACGCGCCTTTAGAAAGGCTGCATTTCTCGCAAATTTCGTCAACCGTAACATGGCTATAGCCTTTAGTTAGGATAAGCTCTTTAGCCACTGTAAATATTTTTTTCTTTGTCGCCTTCCCCTTGAGCTGTCGATTCGTTTCTGTTGCCTTCATGCCATCCCTCCTGTGATGCGTCGAGGTCAAACGCCGGTTTATCTATTTAACAACTACAACTATAATGCATGTGTTTTTAGTAAGTCAAAGAATACGACTTGGTCGGAAGGTTTGACAAAATAAAAATGACCGAAGTATACTGACTGCAGTCACTTTTATTTATAAATGACGATGAAAAACACATCAAACCATACGGAGAGAGGGTTGTACAGATTGAAGATCGCCATGATCGGAACGGGATATGTTGGAGGCAACCTCACCAGAGTCATGACCAAACTGGGGCATGATGTCTCGATCACAAATTCGAGAAATGCTAAAGCGCTGCAAGAGCTAGCCGAGGAAACTGGCGCAAGGCCAACAACGATTAACGATGTTGCCCAAGGGGCCGAGGTAGTGATTATCTCAATTCCCCCAAAAAGTATTCCCGACCTGCCACCAGGGTTTCTCGATAAGATCGCTCCAGGCGGGGTAGTCATTGATACGGCCAACTATTATCCGTTACTTTTCGATATTCTCATTGAGCCTGTTGAAATAGGGCTGCCTGAAAGTCGTTGGGTGGAGCAACAAATCAAACACCCGGTCATTAAAGCATTCAATGCAACACCTTGGTATAACTTGACACGAGGGCTGCCTGCGGAAACCCCAGGTCGCCTAGCCATGCCTGTGGCTGGCGATGACCCGGCTACTAAGGCTATCGTATTAAAACTGGTGGAGGAAATAGGGTTTGATGCAGTCGATGCTGGCGGCTTGGATGAATCATGGCGTCAACAGCCCGGAACGCCTGCCTATTGCGTCGATCTTGATGTGCCAGGCATGCATAAAGCTCTATCCCAAGCGACTAAAGAACGCAGTCGTGAATTCAAAGCCATCAATCTTAATGACGAAGAACGAAAAGCAGCGCATGAGATGCAGAGTGCTTTTCACAAGAATATCAACAAAGCCGTCCTCACTCTAATGGAAGCGAACTATTGGACGGAAGCTGAAGCAACAAGAGCTCTTTTCACTCAATTTTTGACGGGCAACAAACCAGCGAGCGATATTTTGAAATTCGTTTTTGAACATAAACGTCTAGACTAAGAAAATCCGGTACATCTTCACCTGGATCGCCTAGAAAACTAAAAAAGAGAAACCCTGGCCTTCACAAAGACCGGGTTTCTCGACAAGCTGGAGAGCCGACCCACATGGGGGTCGGCTCAACTATTATTCTTGTATTTTGGAAGGTTCCACGATTAAAGGTACAACCTTGCCTGCGTTGACATCAATCAGGCCGTGATCGGTAATTTTCAAGGCCGGGCTGACCGGCAGAGAATGCGTGCTCAGCGACATGATTGGATTGTAATGGCGGTAGCCCAGTGACAGCATGGCTGAACGCAGCTCCTTCACTTGGGCCGCAACCATTTCCAGCGGCCCTTCTGTTAAAATCCCGCCTACGGTTAACGGCAAATGGGAAAGCACCTTGCCATTTTCAACTACACAAAAGCCGCCTTGGCTGGAAAGAACCGTATTCGCGGCCAATACCATATCCTGCTTGTTATGCCCTACAACCAACAGGTTATGATTATCGTGCGAATAGGTGGTTGCCACCGCGCCCCGTTTAATCGTATCTCCCCCGATCAAACCGTAGGCACGGTTGCCGTTTTTGCCATACCGTTCAAACGTAGCGATAAGTCCGTGCTCACCATGTTCCCATATCAACTCACGCTGCTCCACTTGCATAGGTGCAATCTGCTCGCTTGTAAAGGTCGATCCATCCTCGACCATCATGATACGGCATTGATGCGTTCCATCAGCTACATCCATCTCTACAGTAAAATCCTGCTCCGTGAGCGGCTCCAGCTTGACACTTTGATAAAAATGGTCAGGGAAGCGGTGTTGCATCAATCCCTGATGGTATTCCTCGAATTTATCAAATACCTTGTTCCCGTCCTTATAGACTTGGTCTACATCAAACTGGCCAAGATCGGACAGCAACACAAAATCAGCTATTTTTCCCGGTGCAATCGTTCCACGGTCATGCATGCGCATCCGTCCCGCCGGAGTATAGGTGGCTGCATAAATGGCGTCCTCAGGCTTCATTCCCATCCGGATCGCTTTAGCTACAATATGATTCAGATGTCCTCGCTCCACGAAGGAGTCCGGCATCACATCATCCGTTACGAAGCAAAAATGCTGTGCCACATCTTCCTGGATCAGGTAATCCATCACCTCAGGAGTCATGGATTTTTCCTGAATCTCAATAAACATCCCTGCGGCCATCCGTGCCTTCATGCCTTCAATGCTTTGATGCGTATGGTCCGAACCAATTCCCGCATAGATCAACTGATGCAGGTCCAAATCCAACAGCTTCGGAGTATGACCCTCAATAATCAGCTCCGGGTAATGCTTACGAACATGGCGTAAGATGCGATTCGTTTTGCTGTCCGGGTTACGGATCACATCCACATAGTTCATAATCTCACCCAGGCAAATCATCTCGCCGGTTTTCAGCAGCGCATCAATCTCAGGAATATCTATTTCGCCCCCTGAGGTTTCGAGCGGCGTTGCCGGGACAGAGCTTGGAATACTGTAAAACATATCAGCCACGCAATCCTTGCTGGCTTCCATCATTTCCCGAATTCCTTCCAGTCCAAAAACATTCGCCATTTCGTGTGGCTCCGGTACAATCGTCGTCACACCGTTGCGAATGAGTCCATAGGAAAAAGTGGCTGGTGTCACCATCGTACTTTCAATGTGCAAATGAATGTCGATCAAGCCGGGAATCATATATTTCCCGTGCCCCTCCACAATTTCAGCAACCTCGAAAGACTCCAGACCACGCTGACCAATATACATAAACTTGCCGTCAAGTATAGCAACGTTGCCTACTTCAAACGTCTTATAATAACTGTTATACACCTTAACTTGTAAAATCATTTTGTCTGCACGCATGATGTATCTCCTTCATGGAACCCGCTGATTATTGGACCAGCACCATTTTATCTGCCGGAAAATGCAGGGTAACCCGTTGACCACTGAGGTAAGGCGTATCCATTTCCTGATTGGCGGTAAAGCTTCCCTTCGCCGTTTCTACCACATATTGATAGCTGCGTCCCAGGTACGTACTCACCTTAATGATGCCCGGAAGCTCATTTTCCCCCGTCTCATTGCCTTCTGTACGAATGACCAAATCATCCGGGCGAATAGCACCCTGACGAGCACCCGGTTGAGCTGTACCCTGATTACGAGCAACGCTGAACGATAGATCTCCTGTATGGAGTCGAATATGATCTCCTTCTTCAATACGTTCGTCAAAGGCCAGAAAATTATTAAATCCGATAAAACGGGCAACAAATTCGGTCGTTGGATATTTAAAAATGGTCGACGGCGCATCCAGTTGCTCGATATTCCCCTTATTCATAATCGCAACCTGGTCAGAGATCGAAAAACATTCCTCCTGATCGTGCGATACATATACGGTAGTAATCCCCAATTCCTGTTGAATACGGCGGATTTCTACACGCATATTCACACGCAGGTTAGCATCCAGGTTGCTCAGCGGTTCGTCAAACAGCAGCAGGTCGGGTTCAATCACAAGTGCCCGAGCAATCGCGACACGTTGACGTTGCCCTCCTGACAATTCACCGGGGAAGCGCTTTTCGAAGCCCCCCAGACTGACCGTTTCCAGCATATTCATCACACGGCGTTTTACATCATCTTCCTTTACCTTGCGCAAGCGCAGTCCAAAGGCAACATTATCAAAAACAGATAAATGCGGAAAGAGTGCATAGCTTTGGAATACAAAACCGAAATTCCGTTTGTTGACCGGAACCCGGGTATAATCCTTATCCCCAAACAAAAATGTTCCTTGTTTGGCTTCGAGAAATCCTGCAATGAGACGCAGCGTAGTCGTTTTGCCACAACCACTCGGTCCGAGCAACGAAAGCAGTTGCCCCCGTTCGAGCTGTAAATCGAAATCCTGCAAGATCAGTTGGTTGTCATAAGCGACCGATACGCGATCCAGAGTAAGCAGTGCCATTAGGTTAAAGCCTCCATTACCTTTTAGTGAAGTAAGACAATCCCATCAATCGTTCGATCAAGAACATAAGGATACCGGTCAAAATCATCAGCATAACTGAAATGGCTGCAATCGTCGGGTCAAAATAATTTTCGACGTAGGTCAGCATTTGAATAGGCAGAGTGCTGAAGCCCGGTCCTGTCATGAAGACGGAAATGTCGACATTGTTGAATGATTCCAGAAAGGCAATCAGGATAGCCGCAATAATACCTGAACGGATGTTAGGCAGAACCACCTTGAAAAAGGTTTCTAGCCGTCCAGCTCCCAAACTGAGCGCTGCTTCCTCAATCGCAAAATCAAAGTTAGACAAGCTGGAGGCAATGACCCGTATAATGAACGGCAGCATAATCACTGTATGTCCGATTAAAAGTCCGGCGTATACCGGCAAATGATACACAATGATCAGATAGCGCAGTAGGGTAAAGCCAAGAACAATGCCCGGTATGAGCAGCGGGGATAGGAATAGAGCATTCAGCGCATCCTTCCCGCGAAATGAAAAACGACTAAGCGCATAAGCAGCAGGCATACCAATCAGCAACGCCATGATGTTACCCAACAAAGAGACGACAATCGACGTTTTGAACGTGGACATGAACAAGTCCACCTCAAAAATGTTCTCATACCAGCGCAAGGAGAAGCCCTGCGGCGGAAATTTTAATACCGTGCCCGGCTCGAAAGAAGTGACCGATATGATCAACAGCGGACCGAGCAGAAAGATGAAGACCAGCAGGCTAAAGAAGCCTAGTCCGTAATGTTTCTCCCGCATATCCACCTACCCCTTCGGATTGAGTTTATGGGCCGTCTTATTTAAGAGACCGACCACGATAAATGTAATGACAATCATAATAGTTGCAATAACGGAGGCTAAAAACCAGTCGTTCAGCGTCATCGCGTTCTGATACAAAAATGTAGCGATAACCCGCTGCTTGCCACCAAGCAATGCTGGTGTCGTATAGGCAGTCAGGCTGCCAACGAAAACAAGAATGCTCCCGATGATCAGACCCGGCACTGACAGCGGAAATACAATTTTACGAAATGCGCTGAACCTTGAAGCTCCGAGGCTCTGAGCAGCATGAACGAGATCACCGTCGATATTTTCAAGTACACCGATCAGTGAAATAATCATCAGCGGCAAAAACAAATGAACCAGACCAATAATCATCGCCGCCGGGGTGTACAAAATATTCAATGGCTCGTCCACGATTCCCAAACCGAGGAGCACGTTATTTAACAAACCTTTGCGGCCCAAAATGACCATCCAGCTGAATGACCTCACCACTGGGCTCGTCAACAAGGGAAAGATAGCCAGCGCCAGTAAAATTCCTTTACGACGCGGAGCCTTTTGCGAGATATAATAAGCTGTTGGGAAGCCCATCAATACACACACAAGTGTCGTAACAACACTAACTTCCAGCGTAGTCAGCAATATTTTCAGAAAATAAGGGTCCTTGAAGAAATGGAGATAGCCTTCTAGGGTGAAAGAGCTGTTCTGTACGAAGGTCGAACCGATCGTCAGCACAATCGGAATGACCATGAACACCGCCAGAAAGAGCAGACCTGGCAGCAGCAGCCAATACAAGTATGTTTTCTTCATGGGTAGCTCCTTGCGGTTATCAAAATGTTATTCCTTGTTCAGCACCTGGATAAATAATTCCAGAAAAGCTTCGCTATCCACCTGCTCGCACACATTCATGTTGGGTCTATGATTGAGACGATTCTGCACATCGCCCACTGTTTGTCCATCACACAAGCGGCTGGAGGTTTCCACGTCGACATACAGCAGCGAGGTTTCTACCAGCCTCGAATCCAGCGCAACGCCCACGGCAAGCGGATCATGAAGCGCACATGCTTTTACCCCGTTGCGTTCCTCATATCGTTTGGTGTAGACAGCTGTGCTTTCAGCCACATAGTTGCGAATGGCCGGATCGGTCAGACGGGCAATATGATCCGCTGTCAGCAGCGCTTTCCGTGTTACATCCAGTCCAACCTGTACCAGCCGTTTAAAACCGGCATGAAATACGATCCGCGCCGCTTCAGGGTCGGCATACATGTTGTATTCGGCCACAGGCGTAATATTGCCGCAGCCGTGAATAACACCGCCCATAAAAACAACTTGATCGACGCGTTCCGTCAGCTCGGGGCACTTCAGCAACGCCAGCGCCAGATTGGTGAGCGGACCGGTGCAAATGAGCGTCACTTCTCCCGGAAGAGCCATCACCGTATCAATGATGATATCCGGAGCAAAACCTTCGGACTCCGATATGGCCGGGATCACTTTACTCAATGCGCCCCCGATCCCGTCTTCTCCATGTACACGGTGCTCATGCAGCCCTTTACGTATTAACGGTGCCTCGGCCCCCCGATAAACCGGAATATCCGGTCTATCCAAAAGGTCGAGGATTTTGCATGTGTTCAATGTTGCTTGTTTCAGCGAAACATTGCCACACACCGTAGTAATCGCCTGGATATCCAGCTGACCACTTTTAGCTGCCAGTAAAATACCTAACGCATCATCAATACCTGTATCTACATCTAATATGACTTTTTTCATTATTGTGCAACTTCCCGGTTCCAGCGGTCTGTCCAAGCCTTCATATGGTCGTTAACGAATTTCATATCCAGCTTGGTCAGCTTGTTCACCACATCTGTACCGTACGTAATTCCTTCTGTATCAGCACCGGACAGTACCACCTGCGTGTTCACCGGAGAATCCACTTTCGCCTTGGCAGACTTTTCTTGAACTTCCTTACTCAGCTGCCAGTTGATAAATTCCTCAGCCAGCTCCTTTTGGTCGGAGCCTTTCACTACATTAATCGTGTTCATTACTGCATAAGCACCTTCACTTGGAGCTACAAATTTCGCTCCTGGCACAGCCGCCTGCAAATCTTTGAAGTACATTTCCATAATCGGTCCACCTGCGATTTCCTGCTGGCTGAACATGTTGACGAACTCGGATGTTTTACTATAAAACTTAACGATATTCGGGCTCAACTCTTTCAGCTTCCCGAAAGCTTGATCTTCATTAAACTCCTTACTACCCGCTACCTTGGAGGCTGCATCTACCATCATCGGTCCAGCTGTTGCTGTGATGTTCGGCAAAGTCACGTTTCCTTTGAACTCACTGCCCCACAGATCAGCCCAAGAGGTTACATTCTTTTTCACCAATTCCGGGTTGTAGGCAATACCGAGACGGCCCACCGTATAAGCAGGGCCATAATCCTCGCCCAGCGGTGCTTTTGCAATATCATAGATTTGATTCAAGTTTGACACCTTGCTGCGATCCAGCTTTTCAAACAGCCCCTGTTGAATCCCTTGTTGAGCATAATAATCAGACAGATAGATCAGATCGACATCCGTACTTCCTTGACTGATTTTATTCAACCGCTCTGCGTTATTTCCAATTTCCACGACTATATCCACGTTATGTTCTTTTTCAAAGGGCTCGTACACTTCTTTATTGAAAAAGTCTTCGGAAAAGCCCCACGTGGAAATGACCAGCTTCTTTTTCCCATCAGCTGAGCTGTTTTTTCCATCTGTCTGACCGCCAGTAGCATTGCTGCCGCAACCTGCCAGTACCACAGATGCCAAGGTCACAGCCACGAATCCTTTAAACCATTTTTTCATTAGAAACTCCCCCTGTTTATTAATTTCTCACACCTAATGACACAAAAAAGAAAAGTACTCTTGTAAAACAAGAATACTTTTCTTCGTAAACAAAGAATAAGTTGATCCCGCTGCGCGTTATAACAGGTTCTCCCCTCAGATAGATCCGAAGCGAAAAGCCGAATATCCAATTGTATTAGGATTCCTTCAGTATGATGTTCGTGATTGCCCACTGCGTTGCTGAATCATAATCGCGCAGCAGAGCTTCAATATCGAGCCCCATATCCTCAACCAGCTTTTCGCGAAGTCTTTTTTTATACAGCATGGACATTCGGAAATCCACTTCCAGCTTCAAGCCGGGGGCTTCCACTTCCAATGCCGCCGAGCGTGGAGAACGCCGGTGCTTCGCCACAAAGGAAACTATGTTGTTCTCAACGGTGGCCCGCAACAGCGTGGTCCCGAAGCCGAACAGTTCCTTTGAAACTTCATTGTAAATCTGGCACATCCGCTTCTTGCTTTCGTTACTGTCGAGCAGCGTCATGAACCCACCCTCATCAGCATATTACGTACAATCAATCTTTCAACACGATAGATTATACATAAATATAGGATAAATAGCAATCATAATCCCTGATTCAATAACATATGATGCGAAAAAGCGAACAATATGTCGAACTTTGTAGAGGTTTAGAATATTTTCGCGTTTTTTGGTCTGAGATATCATAGCCACCTTTTTCGTCTCCATTCCGGGAGAATAATTTTTCTCTTCTACTATATATGTAGTTTGAATACGTCATTTCTTCCAAGCACATTTAACCGTACTCCGCTGGAATCCCCATGGTGTACGGTTTATTTTATAATGTGTAACTAACTGCGCTGGACTGGAGACTCTTTATGAAAAAGCTGATTGAATCAATGAGGATACTACAAGGGCAGCCGGCCACAGCAGCATAAAATTCGCTATAATATACGCCTTCTTAAAAGCATAACGATGATAAAAATACCAACAGCTCCATGAAATAAATACTCCTAACGGGTAGCTCATCAGGATATAGACAAAAATATAACTGATCAGGTGATCACCGGCTGTCGGTGCATCAAAGGAAAATACAGCTATTGCGGTTACCTATCACCATTGAGCAGCACGTTTACGTTTCTCTTCCCGTCGATCAGCTTCTTCCATTTTGCGAATATAACGTTTCAACTGCTCTTTATGCTCGTCCAATTCTTGTATTCGTACAGTTGTTCCCTGGAGAAATGCCTCCATTTTACGTGTTAATTCAGCAGCCGATTCACCCCGCCAATCTTGCAGACGACCATATATATTTCTCATCTGCTGCTCTTGATGCTGAAGTCTTTGCTTGAGCTGCTCGCACTGCTGTACAGCCCTCCGCAGATCCCCCAGGCTCAAAGATATTCTGCTCATCTCTTGTGCCTCCTGTTGTGTTCTTCCAGTTGATGATCTATTTACTGATCCACCACCTTAAATTCCTGACCCTTGCGATCTATATACTCCGCGATCTCCGTAATTGATTCCTGATACCAGCGATTAATCCGATCCAACGTCGCCGTTGCACTATGTGCAATCGGGGTCAAAGACTGACTCTCACTGGTGCCGATATGAGCCTGAAATAACTGGATGGATGCTCGGGTATCGCTGGAAAACCCATGCAAGCTGGAACGCATCTGATTAGCTGCGTGCTTTAGCTCCTCGGGTGTTAATTGAATTGTGCCTCCATTTTTGTTGCCCACAAAATAAGCCCCGCGTTGCCCTGCTCCCATGATATTCACTCCCAATGCAGTAGCAGCAAGCTGCCCGAAAGCACCCATTTGACCACCGTAGCGTTCAACCAAATCGCCCATCACTTCCTTGAATTTTGCCTCGGCCGCAAGCCTTTCCTCGTATGCCTGTAATCGCGGGTTGCCCTCTACCAGTTGTCCGTCCATCGTGTACAATGGATTGCTGATATTTCCATCTGCATTAAATGAAAAATAATCCATGCTATGTGTTGTTTCTCCCATTATCGAATTATAGAACTTCGTAATGGGGTCTTGTTGCATCATAGGCAGCGTAATCGGGACGTAAACAATGGGAGACCATTTGGGTCCCCAAAAAAAGTCGGCCCACTTATTTTCTCTTTTGATCGGTAACGAAACAGGAATAGTAAATTTTGCTTCATTAGCGGTTTTATAATCATTATTTATAAAGTAGGTTGTACCCACATGCGGCTTTGCATCCTTAGCTCCCGAACCGATGGTATCTTTCGGATTGACATAAGCGACATTCGTCTTTTGAAAATCTCCGTTTTCCACCTTCTTTTGAAGATCATCCGGTAACAAATGTACAATGCTTGGTGCATTATAACTGACCGAGGACAGCCCGTTCCGTACCGCAACGTATTCTGCCTCCGCTCCTCCCAGAGAATGGCCTGTGGTAGATATTTCAGCAGAGGGATACTGCTTCTTCACTACATCATACAGATTTTGAGCTTGTGTAAATTGATTATTCTGGTACTGTGCCTCATATTGATGAAATGCACTTTGCACTTGTGGCGGGAGTTTGTCCACCTTTCCCTTGTTATTTTCATAATATTGATGGACTTCCTCCAACGTTTTAGCACGACCACCCACGACATCGTTAATATCGGTCCCCCAGTCCATCGCCACACTCCACTTTGGACGATCAGGCGGCTCAGTACCTCTATAACCTATAATCACCTGATCGGTTTTTTCATTATAAAAAACCGTCGCATCAAAACCTGAGCCATTAGTGTCATGCAACATGGCCCCTTCAGGTTCAACAATCTTCCAGTCGGGAACAACCCTGCTTTTTGAGTCTTTAGCAGTCAACTCCCGGTCATATATTCTATCCGCAATGGTCCAATATGTTTTATCGCTAATGAAAGTCAAATCATTCCCACCTTGTCTATTATGTAAATATATTATAGAGTTATGAAAAAAGGTGATTACCAGAAAAGGAGAATTGTAACTTGAACAGAAAAAAACCACTAATTCTGGCACTTATTTTAATGGTTATGTACTTAGGAGGCTGTTCCAACTTGTCTAACAACGAAAAAAAAGAATTAGTAGATGTCGCTACTCCTATCGGTGTGAAATTTATCAAAGAACACTACAACGCCGATTTCATATTAAAGGATTATGCTGTAGATGATCCGGCCGTCCACTCAAGGATATATCTGTATGGATACATTAAAGGTCACGAAGACAGCAAAATTACGATTTACTATAACTATAAAACGAAAGAAGTCATCGATGTCTCCGGGCCGGATTGGTTTATCGACAGTGAGGTTCCCAAGTACAAGTCCCCTTCTTCCTGAGAAGGGCCCTCCACAAACCTTTTATTTTCCTAGGTCAGAATAGCTTGCTGCCAATGTTAACGTCTAATTTTTCCCAGATTAAGAAGTAGTATTATTATAGTGCATCCTATTTACGAGGGATATAGTCAAGAGGAAAAATAAGTATAAAGTCATTGGAGACAGTATATCTGGTCATAGTACATAGTTTCCGTAAAATAGGTCTTTGTAACCGTATGTTAGTAGAAGATTGCACAGATGAACATAATCTTTAATTGTTGTACAGTTTTAAAGACAGATTTTCGTATGTTCACTTTGCCAGAAGGGGAAAATCTATTGAAGAAGAAAAAATTTTGGATTACTATTCTTGTCTCGCTCTCCATCCTTGTAGGTGTTTTTTATTACATGCAGTACACTTCGAAGGTAGAAAAAGAAGAAATCGTACAAGCTGGTATACCTATCGGGCAAGACTATATTAGAAAATACTACAATGCAGAATTTATATACAAAAATAACGAATTTATTGGCAGTTACGTTAACTCTACAGTTTATCTTCGTGGCTATATAAAAGGACACGAAGACCAAGTCATATCTATTGCCTACGATTATAAAAAGAAAGAAGTGCTTGATGTAAGCGGACCAGATTGGTTCATTGACAGCCGAAATCCCAAAATAGAAGCATCTACTCCCTAAAAAGCTGCATCAAATGATAAGAAAAGGCTCCTGAGGAGCCTCTTCCAGTCGTCACAAGACACATTTACCTTCTTCACTTTTAGTACTATCCTGATTTACATGAATAAAAGGATATTCGCCTCTGCTTATTTTACGTTTCCATTCCTGAATCATATCTTCCTGGGTTGGCGGCTGCTCATTCACGATTGCTCCAGTAGTTACTTTAGCCATGACTATTATTTACCTCTCACGATGGATTTAATTATTGCGTCTTTATCATTTCTCCAGTCATTTTGATGTTGCCATCCATTTCTACCAGACTCGTTTTACATTTTAAACCGATGGCATCTTTCGCTGTGACTTGTATTGTGTTACCCGCATTGAACACCAGACAGCTCCGGCATGCAGTACCATCCCGTATTCCCTTCCGATGTATAAAATGTAGCCGTTGGAAAAGCGCAGGTTTCCTTGACGTTCGGCTTTACCTTATCCATTTCATAAAAGAAAACCTTCACATGATCCTGTTCGATTCCAATGACCTTGGACTTTAACGAGATGCCGCGAATATTCTCATTTAAAATCAATTCCTGCTTCATTCCATCGGCTGTCGTCAGCACATATTCATGCCACAAGGTATTGTGCCGTATAAACGCAACAGACTGCAAAACGCACAAGTTTTTCCCTTTGAATTTAACCTCTGCCCCGATTTGTAGCAGGACATCTTTGGCCCCTGTCGTTTGCACTTTATAATACAACAAATCCTCGTCCTTGCTTGCCCCTGGTTTGGTTTTTCTGGTCATGGAGTAGTTATACTGTTTGAGCTCACCTTTTGTTATACCGTCGGGCAATCCAAAATAAAACTGAGGTTATATCCCATGTTTCTGCTCCTTTGGTCGGTTAGTCTACGTTTATCCGTTGTTTGCTTACATATTGAATGACATCCTTGATGGTTTGATTATGTCCCTTATCATTGATGGCCTGATCCAGTGCAGGCAGCGTGGTAAAGGTTTTATTTTTCTTCTGAAAGTAAATACCTGCCATAGGGAATTCATCAACTCTACCAGGTCCATGAATCCCGTTATCTACACTGGCAATGATGATAACATCCTTCAATCCATCCTTATTTACATCCTTGAAGGCCACCGCTTCTACACCTCCGTAACGTGCAACCCACTCATGATTTCCGTAGAACTCAGGAAATGAATATACAATATGTCCTTGATCATCTAGTAGAAAGAAAAAGTATTTACGGAGACCTTCCGGATATCCATATGTGGATACAAACCGTACTTTCCCCGAGCCTTCGAAAGTGGTCTGAAAAGACTGTGATTCTTCAACTTCATATTGATTGGTATCCAATCTTCCCCCGTTAACAACGGTAGCGGACTGATCAACAACAGGACTTAGTTCACTCCATAACTCCTTATTTTTCTTCATGTCATCTGGAATTTGTTGAAGACGAATTTCATACTCTGCATGATCCCCTGCTGCATGAGCTACAGGAATACTAATTCCCAGTGAACCACTTGTGAGATAACTAAACGCATCTGATTCTGATCCCTCGGCTGAATCTTCGAGTACATCTGCGTTTGTTAACGATTGATATAACTCGTCTTGAGTAAAATTACCGAGTAAATCTTTTTGCTCTGGCTCTACAGCTGTGAATTTCCCGCTTTTTAAAAGCTCAATAAAAGGTTTTTCGATCTTTATGAGATCACTCAATCTTAATCTTAAAGCCTGCTTTATATCCAAGTTGGTCGTATAAAAAATATGATTAGGATAGGCTGCCTTCTTCACATAACGAATACCCGTATATTGAATACTCAAGAACCGTTCACTTTGCCGTTTAATCTCATAATCAATTTTGAGATGAACTCCAGAATCAGAATCTCCGTATTCGTGTAATCCTTTTAAAGCTTCGTTCTTAAGAATTTGGTTTAAAGACTTCTGCTTAGCAGCATCTTCAAGTTTCGTAATTTGAGGATATTTAATATCGATTCCGTTTTTCGAATATTTCTCTTGAATGAGTTCATAGCTTTGCTGATCAATATGAGTATTTGAGCTGTTGTTATGTGCAGAATCAATATGGACTTCTCCACTTTTGGAGAACTCAATGATAATGTTCTGTTCAGAATCATCATTGTTTATTAAGAAACCATCGCCGTGCTCTAAAACTCCGATACTCATGCTATCATGTTGGCGATTTTCTAAAATAAACTCATCCACATCCTTGTTCAATTCCCACGCATCCGGGAGCTTCATCTTACCTACATCTATGCTCTTCTGTATCCACTTTTGCCCGGATAATTCCCACAAATCAACAAATACGGGGTCTGGATGATATATTGAAACATATCCCCCCAACAACAACTGTATTCCTTGGTCTGAGTCTCGAATCACAAAATCTGTAGTCAATTTTGGCCCGTCATCCTCAAGCATCTGGACATGCACAAGTTCCTTCGTACTCCACCACTGAATAAATGTGTATTTTCCTCCGATTGTACCTGTCACCGTAGTGGGTGCTCTATAATTCACAACTCTAACATTTAGTCTTTGATTTTTTAACTGGAACGACTTCGTTATCACAGTAAGTTTGTTATCAAACTTTTCTGCAAATTCTACGTCCTTCATCTCTATACTTTCTGGTTCGTTTAACAAAAAATTAATATCCCGTGTGAACTCCTCAATCTTTTTTTGTCTGGCATCAGATTCCACATTCTCATCGTTGACTATATGAAGTTTTTGCACTAACGCATCCAACTTTTTCGAATAAGAAATCGTTTTAGCGTCATTTTGGAGAGAAAGCGTATGATTAGTTTCTGTTGTTGGAGAATCCTGTCCCTTCGTACATCCGTTCATTACTACACAGGAAATTAGTAGTAACAGGACGCAACATATACGACCGCCCTTTAAGTGATTCATGCTGGATATCACGCTCTCTACAATTTATCGTTTATCTCTATACTCATAATCTTCCATTTATCTGACTGTTTTTCCAACATAAACGTAATTTCCTTTTTCGCTCTTTCTTCTAATGAATCATCTTTTACCAAAAATATTTTTCGGTTATCATCGCTACTAACCTCATCAATACTCAGTTCCAACACCGGGTAAGATAAATATGCTAAGCTGGATAAATCGATGGCATCCTCAAAATCATATGTTTGCCTTGCTGCCGGATCGGTGAGCTGGTCCATTTCAGGAAAAGGTAAATCAAACCACTTCATAAGATAATCAACTTCCAAGTAGTTCAATATCACAGCCTTAGGATCGCTTGGATACACAAATTTTCCACTTTTGTTTTTAAACAAAAGCTCCAACTTCTGCGGGCCAGTCCCATCATATTTCTGATAGGCCACGATGGTATGCTCCTGAGTATCGCTAAACTCGTAATAATCTACACTTTCAAAGACACCGTCATGATTAGCATCTTTCAACGTCCGAATCCCTTGTCCAGTAGCATTAGGAAAATCAGAATTTATACTTTTGATATGATTATTTTCCAAGGCATATATGGAGAATCCCTCTGAGTAAGCACCTCCATCGCCTATAGAGTATACAACGATAAACTTTTGATCCGTTTGATCCAGCTTCATGATTTTCACATCAGTATTTAGATGCACAACTATAACAGGGTCCTCTAATTTATCAATAATGTGATAGCCATCATCATCCTCCCGGACTACAAATATGTTGTAAATCTCCTCTTTTTCTAATCCAAAAGCAAGCACGTATTCCGGCTTTCCATCACGGTCCAAATCTTCTTTTAATACTTTTTGAAGCTGCTCATTTTGGGGTTGGATTTTCTTTATAAACTGATCTAATGTGTCAGAATCTTGCACAGTGTGTTTTGCAGAATCTTTCACTTTCTCAGGACTAACAATAGTTGGTGTAGACGATTTAGGAGCGATACTTTTTACCTCGGCCTCTTCATTCACACCACAACCACTAAAAATTAAAACAGCTAAAACAAGTACAAATAACTTCTTATTAGTCACGCTTTCCCTTCTTTCAAAATGCCTATTTTATAATAACTTGATTACCTTGATCAGTCTGTGTAGGTTCAGGACAAGCCGTTGCAGGCATATTCTTATATACGGGTATTCTAAAAGTAAGAGGTGCATCTACGGGTACGCCGCATGGAATAAGTTATTGGAGTTTTTTCTGATTCAGCACCTCTTTTGCGTAGGTCTCACAAAAGTGTTCTAGTGCTTCCAGTCTATTCATAATCCCACCTCTAAACCTATTATATAGAATATTTACATGATATTACTGGTACTATCCTCCTATTTTATTACACTTTTTTCATATGATGAAATTTTAAATGAAGGCGTGAAAAACTTTGAAAATCACTAATTATTTTCATGAATGTGTATTCATATGCCCGATACCTCCCAAAATAGCCTGCTCACTAGACCTACAACATGGAGGTTTGCGCAAGCGAATAGGTAAATCGAAGTAGAAGGCTCGGGCTGCCTGGAAACAAAAAACCCGTGACGGATAACGTCACGGGTTACGGGTTTTGATATATAGAGCTTTGCAGATAGATTGCATTTTCATTCCAAGCCGCACACATAGGCATGGCGAGGCTTAGTAACGTTTGGGAGCAGCCTGCTTGGCTAAATCTGTCATATACGTAAAAAAGGCTTCCGGGTCTGTATCATATACCAGGTTTACAGGACGACCTTCCGCCTGCTCCACCGTTCTGCCCTGGCTTGGACCTTCAGCGATGACGCTGCAATGCACCGTCTTTTTCTTGACAATGTCTGGTCGTCCGACAGATGCAGTGGTCAGAACATCCCATAGAAAGTATGTTGAATTCGTTTCACTATAAACGAGCGGCGGACAGCCTGCGTAGCAGTTGCCCAGGAAATCCACGCCCTCATAGCGGCGTTCGGCAGCCCAACGGTTGCGTACGGCTGGCGTCAATGGCACTTTGCTTGTGCTTTCCAGCGCCACCAGATCAATGGTAATGCCGCTTTGCCATACACGGTAAGCCGCTTCAGGGTCCCAGAACACATTCCACTCTGCTGTGCCGTCATGCTCTGGCTCCTCTACATTCCCTTTTTCAAAGGTGCCGCCCATCCATACCAGCTTTTCAATCTTGGCTTCAATGTCCGGTGCCTCATCCAGCGCACGTGCCAGATCGGTTAGCGGTCCGGTAAACAGCAGCAGCGTTTTACCCTCGGCTCCGCGCACCTTTTCGATCAGATGCTGATGAGCCGGCAGGGATGAAAGCGGCGCTTCCATGCGCCCCGATTCATTCAGCACCGGTAATGCATCCACATAAAAGGAATGTATACGCCAAGCAGCAGGAAATGGATTCTTACCGCGTGAATTGGATTTAGCAACTTCCACAGGCCCTTTATTTTGTCCAAAACGATCAATAATTTTACGGCTGGCATCCGTTGCGGGCTCCAGGTAGCCATCCGCTGGAATAACAGATACTCCGGTCAAATGAACCTGCTCCATCTGAAGCAGCATAAACAGGGATACCAGATCATCTACTCCACCATCATGATTAAAATAAACGTTTGTCTGACTCATCTGTCTCTTCCTTCCTTTATCCCCGTAAAACAGGCTTGTTCTTATCGGCATCATTCTTCATTATGCCTGATCGCTGCACAGGAGTAAATGTGCTGGTGATCAGTTATGTATGCTTCAAATTTTATGCAATTACTTTTATAATCTAATGAATAGCAGAGAAGAAGGTGCAGCCTATGGTGTCCAATCTGAACGAACCCGGAGATAGTTTACATGCCATCATTGAAAAATTGCGCAGAGAGCTTATTACAAAGGCACAGTACACCTCATTTACCGACCCTTCCATTATAGAGTTAAGCCAACGTCTGGATCATTATGTAGTCCTTGCTCAACTGAAAAAAAAGGGCAACTACAACTAATGCCTCCTTTCTCTCCGCTACAGAATCCCCTCTCAGGGCCTTATTTTACATATAAAATGCCTGTTTCCCTATCCGTCCCTGAGCCGCTTCTGCGGTTCAGGGACGGATAGGGAAAATTCTGGTCATATGTCCATTCCACCAGCGCAGGACATCACAGAGGGAGGCAGATTCAGTGATGTCCTCGTGTTTGTTTACCCTTCCACCTTCGCTCCATAGGATCGAGCCACGGCTACGGCCTGCTGCATATCCAGCTTGGCTCCGGTGATATTCAAATCTTTAAAATTCACACCATCCATCTTCGCGCCACGCAGGTCTGTTCCCTGAAGATGTGCTTTATGCAATCTTGCGTGAGTAAGATCCGCTTCGCGCAAATCTGCCTTTTCCAAATTACATTCGGACAGGTCTGCTTCTTTGAAGCGTATTTTTCGCAAATCCTGCTTCCTTAAATCCGCATGACGCAGGTTCGTATAAGACCAGTCTCCACCCGTAATCGTGATCCCATCCATATTGGCCCCCGCAAAATCTGAGCCCACCAGCTTGCAGTTGTCAAACCGAGCTACAAACAGATTGGCACTGGTGAATAGACAATTTGTAAAAGCAGACTCCTTGTAATGAGATGCATTCAGAATGGCTCCGGTAAAATCACAGTCCACAAAAGTACAGCCTTCCATGAGCGACTCATTCATCTCCGCTCCCCGAAAACGGCATCGGGTAAACTCACAATTCGTCCACTCGCCTTCCCTGGCATCCATCGAGCCAAAATCACGGTTTTCATAGACCTCATTTGCATAAAAGAACATGTTCATCTCCCCTATTCCCTGTCTCAAAATCGGGCGCTCAGCTTTTCGGAAAGGATCGCTCAAAGCCGCTTTTCATTTTCCCAAGCAAGGCCTTCATGGTCTCATGATCCTGTGCTGTAAACTCCGTCATACATGACCGGATCAGCTTGGTGTAATAAGGACCTACCGTTCTCAGCAGTTCTCGTCCAGCCTCCTTTAATCCGATGGTCACCATCCGTCCGTCACTCTCGTGAGCCACGCGCTCGATCATATCATCCCGCTCCAGCCCATCAATCAGCCCTGTCATGGTTCCCCGTGTGACATCAGCCTTTTCAGCCAGCTCCGATGGCGTCATTCGATGCGGTGCATAAAAATGTAGCAGGCTCAGGACAATGACCCGACCCTGTGAGGCCCCCAGCCTGGTAAGATCCGTATCCATTTCTCTGAAAATACTGCTAGCCAAGCGCGCAAAAGTCACGAAAGTCTCCATATTGTCCACTTCGGCCTCCTCTTGACCAAAACGGCGCAGCACCCCGCGTATGGAGTCATTATGAAAATTAAAATTCATAGTCTGTCCATTCCTTCCCTAATCCCGCTTGTTCCACCAAACGATAGCTCCTCCATTCCTCCGGCAGCAAAGAAGCATACGGCTCCTTGGCAAATCGATCATCTACCAGAACCAGCAGGCCTTCGTCCTGCTCTGTACGGATAAGTCTGCCTCCTGCCTGAAGGACTTTATTCATCCCAGGGTATACATACGCATAGTTAAAGCCGTTCCGTCCTTGCTCCGCAAAGTATTCGCGCAGCACATCCCGCTCTGCACCGATTTGTGGCAATCCAACACCGACAACCACGACCCCGTTCAAGCGATCTCCCGGTAAGTCGACCCCTTCGGCAAATACACCACCCAGCACGGCAAAGCCGAGCAAGGTACGCTCCTGTCCAGGCTGGAATGCCTCCAGAAAGCGATCGCGCTCCGGTTCGGTCATACCCGGACTTTGCACCAACGTATCTGCCGGCACATCCCGAATCATAAACTCCTCGTATACCTCACGCAGATACGGATAGGACGGGAAAAACACGAGGATGTTCCCTTTACGTTCCTCTGCCAGTCCGGCCAGCATATTCACAATCGCTCCCTTTGAGCGCTCGCGGTCCCGATAACGGATAGAGAGCGGCAATAGACGTACATCCCATTGCTCCTGATGGAAGGGAGAGGGCACTTGCAGCGTATAATCCTCCTCCTTCGCCCCCAGCATGTTTCGGTAATAAGCAAGCGGCGTCAACGTTGCGGAGAAATATATAGTTGAGCGATAGCCCTTGATAGCCTGTCCGAGCAAATGCGAAGGATCAAGGCAGAATAGCTTGACCCGCACTTCACTGCGTCCCGCTTCAATACCCGCTCTAATGTAGGTAACGTAGCGTTCATCGTACAAAGCGGCAATTCGCAGCATATTTTGAGCGGCAAAGTATGTATCCAGAAGCATCGCATAAGCTGCACCTGTACTGCTCGCATGCTGGGTACTGCTCACGCTGCCCCTCGTTACCAGTTCACGTTCCGCTGCTTCCACAAATGGCGCCAGCAGCTCCAGCAACTCTTGCGGTGCGGACGCCTCCAATGCTTTTCCTGCATCCGCATGCAATTTACGCAGCGTAATCATATGCGCGTTCACTGCGCTCGCAGCCGCGGCAATCTCCGGGCTGAGCAGTTTAAATTCCCTTTTCAGCTCCAGAAAAGACGATTTCAGCATTTCCGCCGAAAACATTTCCCGGCCGCGTTCCACCAGGTTATGCGCCTCGTCCACCAATACAACGCCTTTTCGTTTCTGCTCCTCCAGCAATCTCTTCAAAGAAATACGCGGGTCGAAAACATAGTTATAATCACTGATTATACCATCCGAGGCATACGCTACATCCAGTGAAAATTCAAAGGGACATACCCTATGCTTGCGCGCATAATGCTCAATCACCGCCCGAGTCATTAATGTCTCATTGGCTAAAATATCGGACACCGCACCGTTGATTCGGTCATAATAGCCCTCGCACATGCTGCATGCTCCGGCATCACAATCATTTTCATCCTTAAAGCAAATTTTATCCTTTGCAGTCAAGGTCACCACGTGCATATGCAGCCCTTGAGTCTGCATTTTGGCATACGCTTCTTCTGCTGCTGCGCGGGTCGTGGTACGAGCCGTCACATAATATACCCGGCTCACCACCCCTTCACCGATGGCCTTGATGGCAGGAAATAAGGTGGATATTGTTTTACCGATACCCGTGGGCGCTTTGGCAAACAGGCTAACCCCTTCGGCAATCGTTTTGTACACCGAACCCGCGAGCGTTCGCTGGCCTGAACGATACGTGTCAAAGGGAAAGTCCAACGTGCCAATGCTGGCATCCCGCTTCTTCGCATGTGCTCTCAGCAGGAATGCATAGGGTGCATAGCCAGCAATCATCTCCTGTGCAAAGGATTCCAGCTCTGCAAAGGATAGCTCCCGTCTAAATCGGCGAATGTCTTCACTGTGCGCCTGTACATAAGTAAGCTGTACCTGCATGGAATGATGCTGCTCCTCGCGAGCAATCATATAAGCGTATAAGAACGCTTGCGCCCAATGTACAGGTTGACCATCCCCCTGAATTTCTTCCAGGGGCAGAGATATCGACTTGATCTCATCAACCGTCCATACACCATCCAGCTCAATCAACCCGTCACAGCGGCCTTCGACAATAAACAATGCATCCTGATATGGAATTTCCGTGCGCAAATATACCTCTTTGCGGTCATGCTCCCTATAGCCTTTCTGGATTACCTGATGCACGCGAGTTCCTTCCAGCATACTGCTGTTGGAGTGGAAACCACTGTGAATGCTACCGCTCCGATGCACATATTCCACAAGTGGACGCACTGATATGTGAATTGCTTCCTTCATACGATCACCCGTTCCGGTCATAGTCCCTTCACTTTACCACGAAGATAAAGGAAACGTAAGGGACATAAGCATTGTTTGTGGTCAATTACTATTCACTCGCACTTATTTTTTACCGAAATATAGAAATGAGACTTATTACTTTATTCTCAACAGTGTCCAACTCACATTACAGCATAAAGGATAGGGTTATGTTAAAAGAATTAATTAACAATTTCGCTTTATTAACAAGCTTCTTATTCTTTGGGAATTTGCTATCACGAAAATACGAGCGTTACCTGGAAAAACATAAATATATCCATCGGGTAATGAACGGCTTAATGTTGGGACTGTTTGGTATTCTTTTAATGATGACCGGTTTATGGATCAACGGACATTTTGTGGTCGATCTGCGCCAATTGGCTATTATCATATCTGTTTATATGGGAGGAACTATATCCGGTCTGTTGACCACCCTGATCATAAGCCTGTACCGTATTTACATCACCGGTGGTTGGACAGATGTTTCTCTGACTGCTACTGTCAATTGCTTCATGACACTGGGCATTTCACTTATCTTCCTTCGAGGAAAATCCCTAACACTCCGCAAATGGATGTCAGCCGTGCTTGGAGCTGCTGTTGTGTCGCTGTTATCTGCTTTCTTTGTGGTTAATCCTCCTGATAATGAAACGATTATAACAGTCATAACCGTTAGGTTGCTTGGCGGCCTGTTCACTTATTTTATGATGTCCCATATCAAAAAAACAGAACGGGCCATTCATCTGCTCGAAGAGGCTGCGAATCGGGACCATTTAACCGGATTATACAGTCCGCGCGCTTTCGATGCGCTATTTGAAGAGGTCTTTCATACTTCCAAGGCTACTAAACAACCCTTTGGACTCGTGATGCTGGATATTGACCATTTTAAAAAAATTAATGATACTTATGGTCATTTGAACGGCGATACTGTCTTGAGCCAATTAGGAATTCTGTTAAACCGGGAGTTTACAATAAGAGCATACCCCTCGCGAAAAGGCGGCGAAGAATTTGCCATTCTGATTGGAGATTGCGACAGCCAGAAGGCAGCAAGCCTTGCCGAGAAGATTCGAAAAGCTGTGGAACATGGACCATTCCAACTGAATGACGGAACCATCGTTCCCCTGACAGTATCTGTTGGAGCAGGCAGTTTTCCCGCCATTACAGCGGATAAATTATTGGAGAAAGTGGATGACGCTCTATATGAGGCCAAACGTTCAGGGCGCAATCGGGTAGAGCTGGCAAAACCATGATGATTAAGTCGCTAAATATCAGGTAAGCTGGATTATTGTTAATAAAATGTGGTAAACTGGAAAAAACATCGTTATAAAGACTCTTCTGCCGCTAGTGGAGACATGCCTTACAATCGACATGGGGGGTGGGCTTTTTGAACCTCGAACAATTGGAAAAACTCATGGAAAAAGAACGCCGCGAATTGAATCGTATGGCTAACTTACACGGATTAAAGGATGAACGAGTATTGGACAAATCCTCCAGGCTTGACCGAATTATGGACAAATACCTTCACACCAAGCGAGCGGTAAACCAAAACAATCAGGCACATTCATAGACGCAAGCTGCATCGCTGCCCATAAGGGCAGCTTTTATTATGGACTACTTGCTGCCATACTCCGTCCGCAGCAGTTCCTGCGTGAACGATATCCATTCTCTGGCTGCAAAGGACAGGTAACGATCCTTCTGCCAGATCATTCCCAAATGCCAGGGGATGACGGGGTCCACCAACGGAAGAATACGCAAGCGCTCGGAATCCAGATCCCGGCAAATGGCTTCCGGCAATAGCGCTATCCCCAGGTTCGCAGCAACCATTTCGCTGATGAGATCCCATTGTGAGCTTTCGTAGACTACACGCGGCTGAAAGCCAGCACGGACACACTCCGCAATGATACGATCATGCAGCGTAAAATCCTCGCGGAACAGCACAAACGCTTCCTCCGCCAGCGCGGATAACGGTACCTCCTTGCACTCAGCCAATGCATGCGTAGGGTGAACGAGCAGATTCAACTTTTCCTCCACAAATAGAAACGTCTCAAACATATCTTCACTTGCAGGCAGCACAATCACTCCGATATCCAATACCCCGGCTCCTACGTCCCGCTCCACTTTCTTCGCTCCGTCCTCGAACAATTGAATGGTCACATCGGGATAGGCCTTGTGAAACTCGCCAATGACACTCGGAAAAAAGCTTGATCCAACCATCGGCGGCAGGCCGATACGGATATGCCCTTTTTTCAGGTTCATCAAATCACTCAGCTCCGAGGACAAGCTTTGAAAGGACTTCACAATCGCTTGAGCCTGAAGCTCAATCACCTTCCCAGCGTCCGTCAGCTCGATTCTTTTGCCAATTCGATCGAACAAGGTAACACCCAGCTCATCCTCCAGGCTTTTAATCGTCTTACTGATCGTCGGCTGTGTAATGAACATGCTCTGGGCCGCCTTTGTAAAGCTGCGCAGCCGCGCGACTTCTAAAAAATATTGTAAATGTCGGATATCCAAACCTGCACCTTCTTCCATAGACAAACGGAATACGTTTTATTCTTTATATGCATTTTACTCATGAAAGCTGGTGATGTAAAATTTCATTACAGTTTGAAAATAACGAAATTCAAAGATAGGAGTTAATATATATGAAAAGCTTCATACGCGGTGTCCTCCAGATTGCCGTCCTGATGGCCTTTTCACTCATCCTGAACGCGGCAGTTTCCTGGCTCCACCTGCCTGTACCCGGTAGCATTGTCGGTATGGTGATCCTTTTTATTCTGCTGCAAACCGGTTTGGTCCGACTAAGCTGGATTGAGGTTGGCGCGAACTGGCTGCTGGCCGAGCTGCTATTATTCTTTATTCCCTCCGCTGTCGGTGTTATGAATTATTGGCCGATGCTGGAACACGATGGTATGAGTATTATGCTGGTAGTATTGCTTGGCACCTTTCTGGTGATGGCCTGCACGGGTATGGTCGCCAGTCTGCTTGGTAAACGAAAGGAGCACAAATCATCATGATCGGTCTTCTATGTATTGTATTGACACTCGCTATTTACTGGATGGCCAAACGTATGTATCGCACCCTGCCCAAGGTGTATATGTCTCCATTGCTTATTACACCCGTTGTTATCATTTTGATTTTGACGCTGACGGGCGTGAACTACCGTTCCTATAATTCGGGTGCGCACTTGCTGTCCACGCTGCTGCAACCAGCTACGATTGCATTTGCTGTTCCTTTGTACCGCAACTTCCCTGTGTTGAAGAAACATGCGTCCCAAATCGTATTTAGTGTGCTTTCAGGCTCCGTTGTAGCTGTATTGTCCTCCATGGCTCTTGCCAAATGGATGCATCTGGACTCGTCGCTGCTCAGCAGCCTGATTCCCCGCTCCATTACGACACCCATTGCCATGAATGTATCACAAACGATTGGCGGTAATCCAACCGTCACGGCTGTATTCGTTATTTTGACCGGCTTGAGTGGTCTCATTATTGGTCCGATGATCGTCAAGCTGTTCCGTATCGAAAATGAAGTCTCGCGCGGGGTACTGCTCGGTACCGGTGCTCATGGCACTGGCACCTCCAAAGCATTTGAATTCAGCTCGCTGACAGGTACAATTTCCAGCATCTCTATGGTGCTCGCCGCTCTCTTTACGTTGGCGGCTGCGCCGTTCCTGTTCCACCTGATGCTGTAAGCCAGTTCTATACAAAAAGCATCAATTCTCTTGTTATTGGAGAATTGATGCTTTTTATTTTCGGTCAAAGCCGTTGCTTCAGCAGATTACGGGCAAGTGAAAGCGGATGCTGTATATCCTGCACAGCAATCAGATGACCTTCACAACGTCTGACTTCTCTTCTGCCTCTACAGGCGTCACTGCTTCATGCAGATAAGCATCCAGCTCAGCCGCATATTGGCGCTCTTGCGCAGCGCTCCAGCCTGCATGTTCAGACATCAGTGCAATGACGGGCTCCTTCCAGCGCTTCACATCGCCAATCTGGAAGAACAACGCTCCGGTTCGACGAATGAAGAAATCAGACGGGGTCACCGTCATTTCCTGCTCCATCGCATACAGGAGCGGGACACGTACTTCCAGAGGCAGCGTCGCTTCCGTCTCCGTGGCCTCCTCCATGCTGCGCGTCGCGATGGCAAACAGCCGCTCTGTATTGGAGCCATATCGAGTGGCCCATGCTCTGGCCATTTGCGGCGACAGGCCGAGCACAGCACCCGCTGTGGCTTGCTTGCTCACGAAGGCGTCCCAGCCT
>NZ_JH601080.1:72698-83622 GCF_000245715.1 Paenibacillus sp. Aloe-11
CCGAGCCGCCTACACTGCCGCCCGAAATCGGGATATGTCGGGTGCGGCACGCCCGGAAGCTCTGCCCATGCAAGCGCCCCAGCTCGCGTACTGCACGATCCACGACGAGCTCGGACATTTTCCGGTAGCCTGTCAGCTTGCCGCCCGCAATCGTGATCAAGCCTGAACGGGATTCCCAAATTTCATCCTTGCGTGAAATTTCCGAAGGGCTTTTACCGTCTTCATAAATAAGCGGCCGTACCCCAGCCCAACTGGATTCCACATCCTGAACGCCCAGCTTCATATCCGGGAACATCCCGTTGATCGCTTGAAGCACATACGCCCGATCTTCGGCAGTCATTCGGGGATGAGCTGTATCCCCCTCATACACCGTGTCGGTCGTACCCGCATAGGTTTTGCCATCGCGCGGGATCGCAAATACCATGCGTCCATCCGGTGTATCGAAATACACAGCCTGTTTGAGCGGAAAGCGCTTGGCATCAAATACCAGATGGACGCCTTTCGTCAGGCGAAGCATCTTGCCCTCTTTGGAGCGATCCATTTCCCGCAGCGTATCCACCCATGGTCCGGCCGCGTTGATGACCAGCGAAGCCCGAATTTCGTATGGCTTTCCCGTGACCCGATCCGTTACCCTTGCGCCGCTAATTCGTCCGTCATCATACAGCAGGCTGTCAGCCTTGGCATAGTTCACCGCTAGCGCCCCTCGCGCAACAGCTTCCTTCATAACCTCAATCGTCAGGCGAGCATCATCTGTACGATACTCTACATAGCTGCCGCTGCCCTTCAATCCTTCCCGCTTCAGCAAAGGCTCACGCTCCAGCGTAGCCTGAATGTCCAGCATTCGGCGGCGCTCACTGCGTTTCACTCCAGCAAGAAAGTCATATACCAGCAGACCAATCGAGGTGGTGAACGCATTAAACGTCCCCCCCTTGTGAAAAGGAAGCAGCATACGCTCCGGTATGGTCACATGCGGACCATTTTCGAATACGATTGCCCGCTCCTTCCCGACCTCGGCTACCATCTTAACCTCAAACTGCTTCAAATAACGAAGACCGCCATGCACCAGCTTGGTAGAGCGACTGGACGTGCCTGCTGCGAAATCCTGCATTTCCACCAGCGCCGTCTTCAAGCCGCGATCTGCGGCATCCAGTGCAATTCCGGCTCCTGTAATGCCGCCGCCAATAATTAATATATCAAAATGCTCGCGCCCCATACGTTCCAAAACAGTCGTTCTCTCCTGCGCAGCAAATCCCTGTTCTCCCATCCTCTATCCCTCCAGCTTTGTATATATTCACGATCAATCTGCCAACCCAGTCATCAAAAGATACAAAAAAAGACCACGAACATCGCTGCGGCGTACGCCGAGCGGTTCATGGTCTCTCCAAATCTCCTGACGAGTATTAACTTATCCATATCGTAGCACACACTGTGCACGATGAAAAGGGAAATCTAACTACCTGCGAGAACTCCCGCCTGTGCTTGTATACCACTAATCCCTGCCGATCAAACAAAATGGCACGTGAGCTGGTTGATGGTGCCCATTTGATACAATTATTGCTTATAATGCTCGAACAGCTGTTTATTGGATGTCGTCACTGCTGTAGCTCCTGCAGCGAGAGCCGCTTCCACATCCTCCGGGGTACGAATCAGTCCACCCGCCAATATGGGAATACCCGTACGTTCACTGACCTCTTTAATCATGGGTGGAACAATGCCTGGCAGCACTTCAATGTAATCGGGCCGTGTTTTTTCTAGCAGCGCGTAGCTTTTTTCCAGCGCAATCGTATCCAGCAGGAACACCCGCTGAACCGCAAGAATTCCCTTCTTTTTAGCAGTGGCAATCACTCCGGACCGGGTCGAGATAATCCCAAATGGCTTAATCTCCTGACACAAATATTCCGCGGCATATTCATCATTCTTCAAGCCTTGCACCAGATCGGCATGCAAAAGCATCTGCTTGTTGCGGCTCCTGGCTAGCTGGTACAGGCTGCGCAGCTGCGCTACATGCGTATCCAGAAAAACCGCATACTCATAGGAGCTCTCCAAAATGCCCTCCAGCTGCTTCATGTGCTTGGCAGCAGGCAAAATGTGTTGTCCCTGAAATGGCATGGATATCCCCCTTAGATCCCTAGGCTAAAATATCGGTCAAATCTTTCAAATTTTATATTATCACTCTGTGTAACGAACGTGAAGCGGTTTCATAGCCTAGCGTTTTTTTCATAATGCCCATCAACTAATTAGATGGGTTTCGGAACTCAATGGGGATTGAGATTTAACGAACCTTAGGTGTTACTTCCATTCCTGTTCCTGCTGTTAAGGAGGAACCTGAGTATAAAGAATGCAAAGTCCAAATTTCCTACGCTCTGAGGAGTTACTACATGGTCCCAGTAGTTGTTGTACCAGCATCTTGGGTCGCAGTAGTGGATGTATTTGCAGAATCAGTTATATCTGAATTTACAAAGATCGTACTCGGCACGGCAATAGCCCCCAATAAACTAATAGATAAGGCTGATGTAAAAAAATAAATTTTTCTTTTTTATCGCATTACCTGGTTGGCATATGTATAAAACCCGACATTTTGTGCACATGTCCGGCCTCTCAATCCTCAAATTCCACCGTGTTCGGCCTTCAGCGCCGATTAAGCCTACCGTGGAACAACGTAAAAAAGCAGAGAATTGGCCATTCAGCCGATCTCCACTTTTCTCCCGCTTACTCCGTTTTTCGCCCCTGAGTATTTCTAGAAAATGCTCCTTATTCGGCCTGGATCAGCCACTGACTGGCTGCTTTATCCCCCAAACCGCTGCGTTTTGTACCACTTGGTTTTTCTCCCCGTCACCTTGTCGACGATCATCGAATAGAAAGCGCGCAGGGAAATCAGCAGGAACAATTGGGCATAAGTGAAATAAGATATACAGGACAAAATAAAGTTTTGCATCGTGCTTTGTCCAATATCGGTCGCCAGCGCCAGATTGATTTGCAGCACGAAAAGGTAATACATTAAGCCCCAGGCAATCATGAGGTAGACATACAAATTATCTACAAACTGAAAAGGCATCGCCACATCTGGTTTGAACAACGCGATCACCCCGTAGATCAGATTGACGACGAAAATGATGTCCGATACGATAATGGCCAGCATAAACCAGAAGTAACTCGCCACGTAGTACAGCACATGCAGCTTTATGCGCCAGCTTGATCGGTTGAACAAATGATGGATGTTGTCGATCACGACGGAAAAATTGCCTTTGGCCCACCGCTCCCGCTGTTTCAAATAAACGCTGAGCTGCTCCGGCTCCTGCTGATAAGCTTCCGCCTGGGGCGCTAGCGCAATGAGTTGTCCTCTCGTCAGAATCTCGAACGAAATGGCCGTATCCTCTGTAATCGCCTGCGTATCCCATCCGCCGATCTCGCGGATCAAATCCGTTTTTACAATGAAGTTCGTCCCCGGAATCGTCCCCAACTTGAACAGCTCCCACAATCCGGTATGATAAATCCGCTGGGACGTAACCAGTTCAAGATTGATGCATTTGGAGAGGAAATTTTGCCCACGGTTTCTTGCCTTGTTCCGTCCAAAAACGGCCCCGTAAGCATCCGGCTCTTCCATAGCCTTTTCGATCAAAAAGTATAAAGCGTTCCGCTCGGGCGCCGCGTCGGCGTCAAAAATGCAAATCCACTCGTGTTTGGCATACTCCAGCGCATCATTAAGCGCTCCGGATTTACCACCTGTTCCTGTCCGTTCAAAAATCATAAAATCCCGGTCCCGAAATGCCTCCTTGTTTTTCAGCTCCTTTAATCTCCCAGCGGTACCGTCACTGCAGTTATCGGCAACAACGATGAGCTGCACTTTGTCCTTCGGGTAATTCAGTCGCAAAATATTTGCCGCAGTTGCTGCAATGACCAATTCTTCATTATGCGCGGGGACCATGACAGTAACGCTGGGAAAATACTCCATTTCCTCTGGATCGGGAATGTTCCAATCCTTGCTGCTTTGCTTGAAAATAAACCGAACCGCGCCCCACATAATTAGAATCGACTGGAATACGGCCACCCAAATGCTTATAATCGATAACACTAACAGTAAATCAGCCACTGACTTTCCTCCGGTCATATTTTCGATTCACACGTACCCGGAAGACCAGCGTTGCAATAAACAGCCCCAAAACCGCAAGGCCAAAAATGACGCTAACTATCTTGCATAACGGAATAAACCAGGCGATATAAGCCATCTCCTTCTCCTCCTACTGTAAATCATTCTCAATGAATTGCGATGAGTTCAAATGTATTCTCCGATCAAATCCGTCTCTGTATTGCGTTCAAGCGCGGAAATGACCGCCTCTGCATTTTCATATTTGCTGAACTGTTCCTTCGTAAAAACCAGTGCCCCGGCACGGATCACCAACTTCAACTCCCGGCCTGTCCGGTCCTGGAAGGAAGTGTCCATCAGCGCGTTCTTGATCCGATCCGTCAGCGCCTTTAAATACTCATGGTTTGTCATGGGAAGCAAAACGATAAACCTTCCCTGATCAAGGCCAAACTTGTAATCCTCGTAGCGGATTTGCTTCTGAATTCCTTCCGATAAGGAAACGAGCAACCGGGCATACCCTTGCGAACCGAGAGATTCCTGCACCATTGGCAAAAATTCAATTTTAAACATAGCCAGACAGAAGTTGTACGTATCTGAATAACGGTTGGCAAGGTTAGACTGTTTGACCAACGTTTCCGCAAAAGCTTCCTTATTCCCGAGCGAGGTATTCAAGTCCACTTCGGGATTCCTGCGCTGCAGCTCCTCAAGCCGCTCCATAAGCCGCTTATTACGGATCAGCCCGGCTTTGATAAACGCGGCTGCGGTCATATTGGCCGGGGGTAGCCACAGCCAGGAAAACGACAACACGTTCACCTCAGCGTAAGACGTAAACCAAACCAAATACGCAACCATATAAACAAAAATACATACGGCCGAGACCCCGGTCGGAACCAGAAAGCCTAGTAGCAGAGCCGCAAGGCATCCTGTACTGAAAACCAGCTCGAATATAGTAAAAGACTGGTCTCTAAAGACGTTCACATAAACCAGCAGTACCTGGAGGATCGCGAAACCGATCAGCAGGATGTATCCCCAGACCATGCGCTGGATTAATCTTTTATTTCTCATGCCCACCTCTAAATGATTTATGACTTAAACAAATTAGGATGTCCGACACGCTGCCCGAGCTGCCCGACGCCTCCTCGCGGTCAAAGCGGGAAGCTTTTCACTCGTTTTCAAGGGCATACTCCCCTAGTAGAGGGAGCAGGTTATCGAAAATATGGGTATTGGCTTCAAACACATACCCTCCGGGATAACGGACATCATGTCCCTTGAGGGTTAGCATATGTTCGTACAGTTGTTCTGCCAAGGGCCTGTCCCCTTGTTGAAGAGCAAACATGATGGCGAGACCGTAAACCGAAGGGGACTCATACTCCACCGCTGCCGTCCGGTCGGTACGCATATACTGTCCGAACAATTTCCCCGTTTGGTCAAACTCCTGCTTCAGAAATTGATACAGATGCGCTTGATCCCTATCCGTTTCTCCGGCATGAATAGCTACAAGTAGTTGGTCAATTAAATTTACAGTTGCTTCATACTCATACTCCCCGGTGACCACGTTAAAGGACTTGGGGTAAAATACACCATCGTCCGGCATTTCCTGCAGCAGGGCATGATATCGCCAATACGTTCCCTCGTCCAGTACGCCTTCTTGCATGAGCCCTTTTAGCGTCGACAAATCCACATAGGCGAGGGCCAGCGTATCAGGAGCTTCCTGTTTGGAGAAATCGTAGAAATCCACTAGATATCCGTTTTTTTGCGAGCGGCTTAACAACGTTTCCGTTAAATCTATAGCCCTCGCCCTCCATTCGGGATGGTCCTTCCACTTCCGGGCCCCTTCCAGCAAAGCTCCAATAATCCGCAAGTCGTCGCCAAGCGCGTTCGTGCTAACTTCCGCCCTCCCTTCGGGGCTTAATTTCCATGCAATGTAGTCTTGATCCGTCACGAAGTAGCGGTTTAACGTTTCATAGCTCTTTTCAAGGGCGACCTGATCATCACTTGCTAACGCCGCCTGCATCCAAAGCCCGAGTGACTCGGAGAGCGCCTCTCGCCCTGCTGCCAACTCAGGACTGACCGATTTTGCCTCCTGCAAGTAGGTAGCCAGTGTGCCGTTAGGGTTGGTCAAATTCTTAGCAATAAAGAGTTTGGTCGATTCTCCCCCATCGCTATGGGATAAGCATCCCCCGATCCCAAGAGCTGCGCTTAACAGTAACCCAAGCCAAGCCCACAAGACTTTACGTCTGCTCCGCCATACCAAACTGTTGACCTCCATTCTGCTGAACCTCTGTATCGTGGTGTTAAGCGATCTTCTTTAGAGGCCGGTATATCGAAGCAAACCTAATTTCTTTTCTTTCTTCGACTCAGTCGTTATTAACTCTAACTACTAAACCATTTATACTATTAATTCGGCGTTCATAGCCCGAAAGTTTATATGGAAATTTTTAACTTCTATAGACTCTAGCCCGTATTGGCAAGTGATCCAAGGATACCACAACCGCTTCTTAATAGAATACCTGGAGGAAATTCACAACATATAAAGAAAAATATTCTTCTACTTACCTGGTTGGAGAGCACACTATACATATTTATTTTCCACAGATTCTTGAACCCGGCCCAAAGTAAAACTGCCTTGTATAACTATTCAGCATATGAAAATCACCCTTTTATATCACAGTGGATGCGGCCCGATAAACAAGTTTCGCTCTTTCCAATCGAAGGACTTTAGTTGGCTCAGCAGAAGCGCTTGACTTTCATTTTATATTGTAACTATAATAGTTACATATCCAAGTTCGTGAATGAACAGGATGCACTTACGATTAAACGAATGAACCATCCACATTATATTTATAGGAGGCTTTCTATTATGAAAATTGCAGTTATTGGTGCAGGCGGTAAAGCAGGAAGAAATATTATAAAAGAAGCATTGGACCGAGGACATGAAGTAACCGCGATCGTTCGCGATCCGGCTAAAGTAACAGAAAATCGTGCCACTGTGGTTCAAAAAGACGTTTTTGATCTGAAAACAGATGATCTGAAAGGTTATGACGTCGTCGTTAACGCTTTTGGCGCCCCAATGGGACAAGAGCATCTGCATGTAGACGCAGGTAACGTACTGATTGAAGCGCTGCGTAATGTGTCCGGTACACGCCTGATTGTCGTAGGTGGTGCAGGCAGCTTGTTTACTGACGAATCCCACACACTTTTGGTCAAAGATACGCCTAATTTCCCGGATTTCGTATATCCAACAGCAAATAATCAGGGAAAAAACCTGGAAATTCTACGCGGCACCAGCGACCTGAACTGGACTTTCATTAGCCCTTCCGCTGAATTTGCTCTTGGCAGACGCACAGGCTCTTATCAAGTAGGCAAAGACACGCTGTTGGTTAATTCCAAAGGTGCAAGCTATGTCAGCTATGAAGATTATGCGGTAGCTGTTGTCGACGAAATTGAAAAGCCTCAACATCTGAACCAACGTTTCACGGTGGTATCCGAGTCCTAATTTCCTCATCTTAGCAGTGCATTTAACATAAAAAAGGCCCTTCCGCTCACTTTCTCATGCTGCATAGGAAGTCCGTTCTACTCCAAAAATCGGACTATCCATGCACGCAATGAGAAGCTGAACCCGAAGGGTCTTTTCGTTATGACTTGTCGATGTTTTCGTTATGATTTGTCAATGCTGACCTTCTTTTTTGGTTCATGAGCGGAGGACTCCTTCTTATCACTAAAACATAGCTTAAGGATCGGAGGCGCAGCCAAAGTCGTCAAAATGACGGCAATGATCACCGATGTAAAATATTGCTGTACCAACAGACCCGTTTGCAGACCAGTAGCTGCAATAATAAGCGCGACTTCACCACGCGATATCATCCCGGAGCCGATCGCAAGCGAAGAACGGTTATCAAAGCCCGTCAGCCGCGCCCCGATGCCTCCCCCGATTAGCTTCGTCACTAGCGCAATCAGTGTCAAAGCAACCACAAATCCGAGCTGCTGCCCCACTCCCTCAAAGGAAACATTTAATCCAATACTGACAAAAAACACAGGAACAAAAATGGAATAAGCGATGGGCTCCACCTTTTCCTCTACGACGTGCTTATAGTCGGTTTGTGCGATGGCAATCCCGGCAGCGAAGGCTCCGATAATCCCTGCCATTCCCAGCATATCAGCAAAATACGCAAACCCGAAGCAAATAATCAACGCAGCCGTGATGACTGCTTCAGTCACCTTTAGTGGGGCAAGTATTTTCATCGTCCACGGGACAACCAGCCATCCCCCCAGCACAGCTCCGGCGAAGAAAATCAGCTTTTTACCGACAAGAAGCCCTAGCGATATCTCCTGCCCGCCCATACCGAACACACTCATCATCACTGCAAGCAACACCACGACGAGCACATCATCCAGCACAGCCGCCCCCAAAATGGTCGAGCCTTCCCGGGTATTCAGCTTGTTCATATCCTTAAGCACCTGCACCGTAATGCTAACAGAAGTAGCGCTCAGGACAATCCCGAGGAACCACCCTTCATTCACTGAAAATCCAAAGGCTTCCCCTACACCAAAACCACAGACCAGCGGTAAAATAATACCTCCGACCGCCACCGCTACTGCCGGCTTCCAGTTCCGCCTGAGCTGATCCAGATCCGTCTCCAGTCCGGCAATGAACATCAGCAGCAGCACGCCGATCTCAGACATATCATGAATTAGCGTATCATTCTGAACCCAGCCCAAGACGGCAGGACCCAGCACGATCCCCGCGATCAGCTTCCCCAGCACCGCTGGCTGACCGAGCCTGACTGACAGATGACCCGCGACTTTTGTGAACAATAGAATCAGCAGAAGATATAGTATAAATTGCATAGATGTCAGCCTCCTTTTGTTTTAGCCTTTGGACTCATTGCATATAACCAGAATTTAAAGATTTCTCATACTCATAAAATGCAGAATTAGCGTACAAAATATGTGTCTGACCTGGCACATGACCACTCTGACAAAATAAAAGGGGAAACCTGAAGTACAGCACAGGTTCCCCTCCAAAAGACAAAGAGGAGCCTTGGTGACAGGCTCCTCCGGTAATCATGTTCATTTAATATTGTCGGTCATATTCGCGCAATGAGTAATTTTATTTATCTATTATACCTCTTCTGCAAACCCGTGTAAATGTGGTTTATCAGCTCTCTGCTTTTTTCACATATCGGTCGCGGTATTCATGGTTCAGCATGCTCATCAAAATCGAATCGTGGTATTCATGATTGTAAAATAAAGCATCCCTCTGTACCCCTTCACGCTGAAAGCCCACCTTTTCATAACAACGAATGGCCCGTTCATTGTAATCAAATACATTCAGCTCAATCCGGTGCAGATTGCAAATACCGAATCCGTAATCCAGCATCAGAACAAGCGCTTCGCTGCCGTAGCCTTTCCCTTGATCCCCCTGCTCAGTAATGGCGATACGGATGCCAGCGCTGCGATTCATGGTGTCCATATCCTGCAGGGCGATATCCCCGATGATACGATCATCCTCGCAAAGCGCGATCAGAAGCAGCAGGCTTGAGGTATCCTGGCCCTTAGCCTCGATATAACGCGCAATTTGATCCTTGGTAAAGCTGCGCTGCGTGCCTGTCAGCCTCCGCACATCCTGTTGGAACAACGTATTATAGTACAGCTCCGTGTCCTCCACATGAATGGGACGCAGATACACCTGTGATCCTTCAAGCAATCGTGCTACAGGCGCGGCGGTTGTTGAAGTTCGTTGACTCATCATGATTCCTCCTATGCTAAAAATCCAGAATTACAAAATTTAAAACAAACGACTATGCAAGGTCAACATGTTGTTCCGTCGTAAGGCTGGAATCAGCGACGGGCTCGTGCCAAATCACGGATTGAAGCAGTAATCCCGCCAAACCCAGGAGGCCAACAGTCATCCCGATCCAGACAAAGGCAGTCCCTGGCCCGGCTATTCGGATTAATAATCCCCCAGCCAGGGGCGAAACGATCATAATCGCACCAATGACGGTACTTTGGATACCAAAGACCCGTCCCACCATATCAGCCGGGGTTTTGGCTTGTAAAATGTAGTTCTGGGTGATGATATACAGGCCGTTGCCCACGCCCAGCATAGCCCCAATCATAAGCAGTACGGGCAAGCCTGTCCCTGGTTGCGCCCAGCCCAAAGCAGCAATAGCTCCGCCAATCAGCACATAGCCTCCACCCAGCCCCCAGCCCACGCTTATACGATTCAAGCGATTAAGCACCAGCATGCAGCCGACGGCGCCAGCCCCTATGGCTGAAACCAGCCAGCCGAGCAGCGATTCGTTCCCCGGAGCGAGCACGCGCAGCAGCGTAGGGAATTGGTAGTCAATCATGAGAATGGCAATCAAGCCGAAAAGCCCGAATATGAGCGTATGCAAAAGCATTCGAGTACGCCAGAGGAACGCCCAGCCCTCACGCCATTGGCTGAGGAAACGGGGTGCGTGAGCAGGCTTCTCCTGCATCTTGGCATCATCATCCTCAGTCGCTGTACGCGGCGATTCCGGCTTTCCTGGCAGCTCGTCAGCAACCGCTTGCTGCTCTGTGCTGGCCAGTGCCGGACCGATTCCGCGCAGCGGCCACAGCAGCAGGCCGGAGCAGAGGCGCAGCAATGCATTCAAAATAATGCATGCCTGGGGGGACAGCACAGTCAAGGTCATGGCGCCCAGCAATGGTCCCGCCACTTTGGAGGCCTGATTGACCAGCCCGTTCAGCGAGGTCGCCCGAAACAGGTCGCCGCTGGCGACTACCGTGCGGGTCAAGCCTTGCTGTGACGGCATTTGGAATACGCCAGCCGCCGCGCGCAAGCCCAGCAACGGCAGG
>NZ_JH601080.1:83644-94442 GCF_000245715.1 Paenibacillus sp. Aloe-11
GAGAATCGCCAGCGTCAATAAGGCGATAGCTGCATCGCAGCCGATCATCAGCCGGGCCTTATGTACCCGGTCGGCTAAAGTACCCGCGATGGAGCCCAGCAGCAGACCCGGCAGCGCCATCACGACCGGAATCAGCGCAATCAGCATGGGATCAGCCTCCCAGCGATAAGCAACAAGTACCTGAATGGCGATGGCATCAAACCAATCGCCAAAGGAAGCAGCCGTGTGCGCTGCAAACATTCGCGTAAAACGGCTATTGCGCCAAATACTGGGCGTGGATTGCAATTCTTTCTTCTCCTTCATTTCTACTCACCCTGCTCTCAAATTTCTGCTTCTGTAGCAATAAGAACATTCTAACGGGCCTATATCAGAAGAAAATCAGACAGCGAAAAATATCAGACCCCAGAAAGTGTCTGCTCCAGCCAGCGCCTCAGCGCCGAACGATGCAGTGTTAGGCCGTTGTTCCGATCAAGTCGTTCGTACCGAGCCGCATATTTCTCTTCCAACATGGGGTAGATGCCGCAAAGCTTCAAAAAACCGCGGATTTGGCAGACTGCTTTGATTTTTAGCAATTCCTGTTTACCCATATCAAGGGTATCCAGCCCTTCATCTATGAGCCGCTCGGCGTTGTCCACATCTCCAGTACGCAACAGCATTAGTCCGCGCATCATGCGATAACGGCCCAGCTCGCGCAAATATGGAGCTTTCGACAGCATGCCTTTCAGACGATCAGACAGTTCAGCAGCCTTTTCCATATGATTGGCAACTAGATGCATATACATCTCCATCAGTGCAACAGGCATCACAAATTTATCGAGATCATCCCGTTCCATTACCATCAAGGTCAGTGGCAGACCTTCCTGTGCGCGTTCAGGTTGGCCATTCTCCACATAAGCCTCCAGAATGTTGAGAATACGCAATTCCCGCTCCTGATCACTGGACAGTAGCCTGCTGGAAAGCGCACGCTCACACAGAGTAAGCCCCTCATCCGTCACCCCTGCTGTACCTGTATATAGCAATAACATCCAGTACAATCGATCTTTAGGAGCAAAGTCCTCCCGTTCCAAAAACCACAATATATCCGCCTGCACAAACCGGGTATACATTTGATAAAAAGGAGACAATTCAAAACCCATCTGCTCCTGCTGGGCAGCCAGCGCTACGATGGAGTTCCCCTGCCCCAGTAGCTGGTATTTCCGGAATAGTCCATGTACGGCGTCCTGCACCTCCTGATCGTATAAGGACGGATGAATGGGTCGCTGCACGTCAGTCAGAGTCAAGCTGTAGCCATACCCTCTGACTGTATGAATACGAAGCGTATTCCATGACTTGAGTTTTTTGCGCAATCTGTAGATATGATCATCCACCGTACGCTCTACCGGATATTCCAACGGCCATACGTGATCCAACAGCTGTTCCCGGGTGAATACCTGGTTGCGGTTATCATATAGAAAACGCAGGAGCGCAAACTCTTTGGCCAACAGTATGACCTGCTCTGTACCACAGATGACACTGTAGCCCTCTGCATCAAATTGCAGCCTGATCATCCACCTCGCCCCCGACATATCGTTTCTTCGCTGCACCCAGCCCCGTAAACATAAGCACAACACTCAGGCACAAAAGCAGCAGCAGCGGAATCGTCCACCCTTGTGTCGCATCATGCAAATAGCCGAACAGCGTTGGCCCAGTCGCCGCCAGCAAATAACCAAAGGATTGCGCCATACCAGACAGCTCTGCCGCCTGCTGCGGAGTCCGTGTCCGCAAATTAAAAAACATCATCACCAATGGAAAAGCAAAACCGCCTGCTATACCGATACAAATGACCCAAACCACACTCCACTGCGTAGCCCCCAGCAGAAATCCGCCCAGACCGATAAAATACAGCGCAGCCATAATCAGGACCAATATCCGCTGATCCTTCAATCTTGCTGCCCAAATTGGCACAATAAAGGTAAACGGCATTTGTGAAAACTGCAGCACAGACAGCATCCAGCCCGCAGTCTCGGAATCCATTCCCTGTCCGCTCATCATCTCGGGAAACCAGGCGGCAGGGACATAAAACAGGGCGGATTGCAGTCCCATAAACAGCGTCACCTTCCAGGCCAAAGACGATTTATACACATTGACGGTTCGGGCGGATATGGCCGCCTTATTGACCGTTTTGCGTGCTTTGAGAAGCTGGGGAATCCAAAGTAAAATACCAATCACACCCATAATGGCCCATATTCCCAATGCACCACGCCAGCCCATACCTCCGTTCAAAGCGAGTGGTATACTCAGACCCGATGCTGTTGCAGCAACCACATTCATAGCTACTGAATATACGCCGGTCATGAGCCCACTGTTGCGAGGAAATTCCTCTTTAATCAGACTGGGCAGCAAAACATTACACACGGCAATAGCCAATCCCAGCATGGCTGTTCCGATAAATAATGCTGTCACTCCCAACGTGGAACGCACCACAATACCCGCGGTTAACAGCAGCAAGGCTGCAAAAATAACACGGGATGACCCGAAGCGGCGCGACAGATTAGCCACAAAAGGCGATAATAGGGCAAAAGCAAGCAGCGGTAATGTCGTTACTAACCCGCTCAGTGTATTTGAGATATGCAAAGAATCCTTAATCAAGCCGATAAGGGGCCCTACAGAAGTAATCGAAGCGCGCAAATTGGCACCAATCAGAATCACTCCTGCAGCAAGCACCCAAGGACCGGCATACCACAAAGATTTGTATACTAAAGCTCGTTGGTGTTGCTGTGAATTCATCTCTCTATTCTCCTATCCCTCTGTGTTATGCTCAAAGGCTCCAACCTGGTGTACGGCTGGAGCCTGAGCAATTTTTCTCTTATTAAATTATAAGGGCATTGATGCCATATGCATAGGACGGATCAGCATAGCACGCCAATTCTTCCAGTTCAGCATACAGCTCCAACTGAACAAACAAAGGCTGTCTGCAAGGATTTTTTCCTTTGGAGACAGCCTTCAGCTCATGACTCAGATGTGTTTTACGGTGCTTTACAGCGCTTAACTTGCTTAACGCACCAGCCAGCCACCATCCACGGCAAGGATATGACCATTCATGTAATCGGAACCCTTGCTGGCGAGGAATACGACAACCCCCATCAGGTCGGAAGGATCGCCCCAACGGCCCGCAGGAATACGCGACAAAATTTCCTGATTGCGGCTCTCGTCCGCACGGATTGGAGCCGTGTTCGCAGTCGCAATATAACCAGGAGCAATCGCATTAATCTGAACGTTATGAACCGCCAGCTCATTGGCAAATGCCTTGGTCAAGCCAGCCACTGCGTGCTTACTCGCTGTATACGGCGGAACGAACTTGCCACCCTGAAAAGCAAGCATAGAAGCGACATTGATAATCTTCCCGCTTTTTTGCTCTACCATCACCTTCGCTACTTCCTGACTCAAATGGTATACAGCATTCAGGTTGATTTCCATGACAGCGTCCCAATCCTCAGCCTTGTACTCCAGCAAAGGAGCGCGACGAATCGTACCCGCATTGTTGACAAGGATATCAATCTTGCCGAATTCCTTGACGCATTCTTCTACAATTTTCTTAATCGATTCTTTTTTCGTCAGGTCAGCTTTATAAAAGACAACCTTCACACCTGTAGGTTCCAGCAGACGTCTGGTTTCTTCATACTCTTCAATGTTGGCTACAATGAACAAATCAGCGCCCGCTTTGGCTAAAGCTACGGAATAGCCCTGACCCAAACCCGTGTTGCCTCCTGTTACAATGGCTGTTTTGCCTTTCAGATTAAAAAAGTCCAGTGAAAAATTGTCCAGGCCCATACTTACGCCTCCATCACAGTTTAGTATAAATCTATTTAGTTAAATAAATCGTCTTACACGTTACAGCGCTGCACGAATTTCTTTATATTTGGCCACATAACGCGCCGCATTTTCTGTAATCAGATCATAGCGGCCTTCCTTGGCCGGAGCCGTCAGATTGCCGCCAATCCCTACTGCGACACATCCGTTGCGCAGCCAGGTCTCCATATTATCCAGATCAACGCCACCGGTTGGCATAATCTGCACATGAGGCATTGGCCCTTTGACTGCCTTGACAAAATCAGCGCCCATCGTATTGCCTGGGAACAGCTTGACAACATCACTGCCTAATTTCATGGCTTCCTTGATCTCATTCAGCGTCATACAGCCGGGCATATACGGGATCGCGTACAAATTGCACAGCTTTGCTGTTTCTTCCTCAAAAGAAGGACTCACAACAAACTCCGCTCCAGCCAAAATAGCGATTCTCGCCGTCAGTGACTCCAGTACAGTCCCCGCACCAATAACAGCCTGATCCTTAAATTCGTCTTTCAGTCTACGAATGACCTGGTCTGCATCCGGCGTAGTAAACGTAAGCTCAATATTGTCCAGGCCGCCTTCAATGCAGGCTTTGGACATTTGGTACGCTTCCTCCGCTGTGTTTCCCCGAATAACTGCGACAACACCAACCGAAGTGATATGCTCCAAAACTTTCCTTTTCGTCATGTTCCTGATCCTTTCCACGAATGGGATCACCATGTACCATCAGCCGCTTGCAGGTCTCCGTTTCAAAACGTCAACGGATTAACGCAACTCGCTCATGGCTACCTGATCCATGTCTTTGTATGTTTTATTTTCACCGGCCATGCCCCAAATAAAGGTATAGCTGCCCGTAGCTGCACCGCAGTGGATCGACCAAGGCGGAGAAATAACCGCTTCATCATTCTTCATCACCAGGTGACGCGTTTCGTTCGGCTCGCCCATCATGTGGAACATTCTCGCGTTCTCTTCCAGCTCAAAGTAGAAATATACTTCCATGCGGCGGTCATGCACATGTGTCGGCATGGAGTTCCACACACTGCCGTTTTCCAGCGTCGTCATGCCCATAACCAATTGGCAGCTTTGAATGCCTTCATCATGGATATAGCGGCGCAGCGTACGATTGTTGGCCGTTTCCTGTGAACCCAGACTTTCAGACGGCACATCGGCAAAAGATTGCTTCTTTGTCGGATACGTCGTATGAGCCAAGGCCGAAACGATATAAAATTTTGCAGGCTTTTCACTGGAATCGCTTTCAAAGATCAACTCCTTGCCACCTTTGCCTACGTAGAGACAGTCTTTCGTGGCCAGCTCGTAGGTTTCACCGTCTACCTTGACCGTACCACTGCCGCCGACATTGAAAACACCCAGTTCACGGCGCTCCAGGAAGGTGGCCGCTTTGATTTGATCGCTGCCTTCCAGCGCAACAGATTTATTCACGGGATAAATACCCCCGATAATGACACGATCCTCATGCGTATAGACCAACTTTACTTCCTCAGGCACAAACAGATCCTGAATCAGATAGTGCTGACGCAACTCTTCAGTCGTAAAATGCTTGGCATGCTCGGGATGAGTTGAATAACGCATTTCCATAAAAACATTCCTCCTGTTTAGATAAACTTTTTTATCAACGGAATTGTTATAAAAGCGGTTTCTAACTCTACTTCTTAGCTAGAATTGTAATTATTATCTAAGGGAGTGTCAACCCAAAACTTCACTAAACCTTGAAAACTCCTGATTATTCACGGATTTTTAAACGTTTTTTACCTTTTGATAAACAAATTCATATTTTTTTATCTACATTATCCAAAAAGTTTTTAACAAATATATCAACTTCATCATTGTGAAAAACCGATTTATGTGATAATTTCATTTTATTCAGGTGGTGCATACGCTTACAGATTTAGTTTACTAAACATAAGGAGGAATTCAAATGACCGCAACATTGGATGCTGTTACCTTCGGAGAACCGATGGCCATGTTTTATGCCAATGAAGCAGGCTCTCTGGATGAGGTTCGTTCATTCACCAAAGCGCTGGCCGGGGCGGAGACGAATGTTTCGGCCGGTTTGGCGCGTTTGGGACTACGAGCCGGGCTCGTGACCAAACTCGGCGAGGATACGTTCGGCAAGTTTATTGCCGATTCGCTGCGCCAGGAGAAGATTGACACCCAGAACGTCATGTTTACCAAGGATCACTCTACCGGAATGCTGATTAAATCCAAAGTCACCAGCGGTGACCCGGAGGTGGAGTATTTCCGCAAGCATTCCGCCGCTTCCACACTCAGCATCGCTGATTTTAACGAAGCCTACTTTGCCGGGGCTCGTCACCTGCACTTTACTGGGATTTCTGTCGCACTTTCCCCTGAATGCCGCGACTTCGCCCGACATGCGAAGCAGTTTATGAAAAAGGCAGGCAAAACAGTATCCTTCGATCCCAACCTCAGACCCAAGCTATGGCCTGACACACAAACGATGGTGGAAGCCATTAACGAAGCGTCTGAGGGCTGCGACTGGCTCCTGCCAGGCATTCATGAAGGTAAAATATTGACAGGCTACACCTCGCCTGAAGATATCGCCTCATTCTACCTTGACCGCGGCACCTCGCTGGTCATCATCAAGCTGGGAACAGAAGGCGCATATTACAAATCCGCAGATGCAGAGGGATATGTCAAACGCTTCCGCGTAGATCATGTCGTGGATACCGTCGGAGCCGGTGACGGCTTTGCCGCAGGTGTCATCAGTGCGCTGCTGGAGGGCTTGCCTCTGGCCGAAGCGGTCAAGCGCGGTAATGCCCTCGGCGCGCTGGCTGTCATGTCAGCCGGAGACATGGACGGCTATCCGACGCGAGCCGAGCTGGAGTCCTTTTTGCTCAGCGCCAGCACGAATTAGACCGAGTTCATTCCCCGGATAATCTTCGCCGCTATTAGCGCAAGCTCAACAAGGCCGAATCAGCAAAAGTCGGACTTAACCTTCAATAGCCCGTATTCGCTTTTGTGTGGCCTGAGCAGCATATGCATGCTCAGGCCGTACAAAGGAATACGGGCTATTTTTATAGTGTATGACTTGATGCTCGTCTACAGCGTCTTGACGGATTCTCCCCGATTGATATCCGGCACAAAACGGTAAATGATCGGCACCGATTCACCGCCCTCCTCAATGCTGGACAGCAGCGTCTTGGCCGCCTGCTTCCCCATATCCGCAATCGGCTGCGTAATGGTCGTAATCGGAGGATTGTAAATATGGGCAAACTCCGCATCATCAATTCCGATAATGGACAGCTCCGCCGGAATGCGTATACGGCGGGCATTCACATATTTCAGCGCTTCTGCCAGCACGATATCATTCCCGGCCAATAGCGCAGTTGGTGGCTCCGGAAGCTGAAACAGCTCTTCCAGCGTCTGCTGGATTCTTTCTCTTGGTACACTGTGCATATACTCCTCCCGGAAGGGCAAGCCAGCCTCCTCCAGCGCCTTTTTGTAACCGCTCAGCCGCTCTACTCGCGGCGTAATCCGGTTCACTCCAAGCGGCAGGGTAATCAGCGCAATCCGCTCATGTTTATGGGATACCAGCTCCTGAATTGCCAGCTTGATCGCCATTTCGTTATCCAGCAGCAGGCTGCGTGTATTCACGCCGTCCACCAAGCGGTCCAGAAATACCAACGGATACTTTTCACGAATGAGCTGGTTGTAAATATCGGCATGCTTGCCTGTCGGGAAGATGATTAAGCCATCCACCTGGCGGGCCTTGAGCATCTCAATATACTGGCTCTCCTTGTCTGGATTTTCGTCGGCGTTACAGATGATCACCTGAATGCCAAAGCGCTGCAATTCCTCCTCCATCGCGCGGATGGACTGAATCGACAGCGTATAATCAATGTTGGCTACAATAACACCTACCATAAACGTTCGATTTTGCTTCAAACTGCGGGCCAGCCCGTTAGGCTGATAATTCAGCTCCTGAATCACCTCGGCAATCCGGTCTCTGGTCTGGTCACTCATATATTTATATCGTTTGTTCAGAAATTGCGAGACCGTGCTTTTAGACACTCCCGCCTTCTGGGCAACATCTTCAATCGTCGGCTTCTTCATCGATACACTCCTTGTCCTTCATGTACTGCGTTAGTGCAACAAAAGTATATCTTTTTTTTAGTAAATTTACCATACTTCTATTTATGAATACATGATTATATATGCTGGGCCTAAAACTTGCCTGTGGTGCCACTGCGCAGACGGATGGTGCTTCAGACAGCAAAAAGAGGCAGCTCAAGATGTTCTCTTGAACTGCCTCCACGTAATCATAAATGCTGCTAGGCATCAATGTGCCGGAATCGGGGCTGCAGGCTGATCCGGTGTATCGTGCTCGACCAGCGCATGCTTTTCCCACAAACGGCTTCGCCAGCGGGCATACATAATGACGGCACGAGTCCATTCATCTGCGGCAATAGCCAGCCACACACCCGCGAGTCCCATTTCCAGCTTGAACACAAGCAGATAACCAAGCGGCAAGCTCATGCAGACCATGGAGATCAGTCCCATAAAGACCGGGAACTTGGCATCTCCAGCAGCACGCAACGAGTTAATAATGACGATATTCGTCGTCCGGCCGGTTTCCAGTAGCATGCTAAGTAAAATAACCTGTGCTCCCAAACGGATAATTTCAGGATTTTCGGTGAACAAACTGAGCAGAGGCACACGGAAAAATATAACTACTGCATCAATAATTACGGTCACGAGCAATGCCCATTTCACACTGCTTAATACCCGTTTATAGGCTGTATCCTTCTGTCTGGCTCCCACGAGCCTTCCCACCACGATCGCCGTACCCATACCGACAGCCATACTGAACAAATAAATATAGCTTGAAATATTATTCGCATATTGACGCGTAGCCATCGCCTCTGCACCCAGATAAGTTACATATAGCGTGAATATGAGCTGACACGACTGATACATAATCGACTCCAACGCGGATGGCACACCAATACGCAAAATTTTAGAGATAAATTTTCTCGACAACTGGACGTAATATTTCCACTCAACACGCACCTCGGTGACCCGGTACATGAGCCAGAAGAAGATCAAGAGACAAATAAAGCGGCTGCCTACCGTAGAAATAGCTGCCCCCTCTACGCCGAGCGCAGGCAATCCCCAATGTCCGAAAATCAAAACATAATTGCCAAGAACGTGAATCACGTTCATCAGCACCGATACATACATCGTTTCCCGGGTAAACCCATGTGTACGAATGGTTGCCGCCAGCGCGTTAATCAATGCCTGAAGGAAAATAGCACCCCCGACGATACTTATATAGGAATCTGCATAAGCCAGAATATCTCCCTGGACATTCAGCCATTGCAGCATATGAGTACCAAAGACGAGAAAAATGACGCTAAGCAATAGACCTACCATTAAATTCAACGTAATGGCCGTGCCCGTAACCTGGGCCGCTTCGACAAGTTTTTTAGAACCGATATATTGAGCTACGACGATAGCAGCGCCGTTGCCGATAACCTCCAGTACAAGGATGGCAATTGAAATAATTTGGTTGGACGCGCCCACACCCGACACTGCATCATCAGATACAGAGCTGAGCATGAATGTATCGACGCTTCCCATCAGCATAAACAGGAACAATTCAAGGAATATAGGCCATGTCAAACGGAACAGATTCAGTTCCTTGGCTTCGGACAATACCGAACCATTTTTTAGTGCTCTGGTTGTCATTCATTCACCTTTCTTCATAGATTTATTTAACGATCAAAAGGTATGTTAGCACAGTCATTCTGAAAATACATCCCGTTTGCGTAAAATGATTTGCAAAAACGTGTAAGAATTCATTTATCACTTTCTTAAACACCGATTAGCGAACTTTATTGAAACACAAATGGCACGATTATTTCTGTAATCCCGGCTTTTCCGACAGAATCAGGACATAAGGGTATAATATAGGATAAACCTGTGAGTATTGCCGCTGACAGACTGCATAGATGGTTATAAACTAAATTTTTATAGCATGATTTATGAGGCATACTGAAAATTCGCTTTTCATAGACCCACATTGCAATAATAAAGGAGGCTTTTTACAAATGACTCAAACCTTTCAAGCCCTGGTCGTCGATCAGACGCAGGACGGTGAAGTTCAGGCAGAGGTACGTTCTTTAGAAGCTGGCAGCTTACCTGCTGGAGAAGTATTGATTCGTGTCGCTTATTCCAGCATCAATTATAAAGATGGGCTTGCCGCCCGCAAGGATGGCAATATCGTCAAAGCCTATCCGTTCGTACCCGGTATCGATTGCTCTGGAACGGTCGTGTCTTCGGAGGATGGCCGCTTCAGCGCAGGACAAGCAGTGCTCGTGACCGGATACGGGCTCGGTGTGTCTCAATTCGGAGGCTTCAGCGAATATGCTCGCGTACCTGCGGATTGGGTCGTTCCGCTTCCGGACGGACTTACGCTGAAGGAGGCGATGATTTACGGAACAGCCGGATTCACGGCAGCCCTGTCGTTATATCGGCTGGTGCAAAACGGCGTTGCGCCGGATCAGGGCAAAGTACTCGTCACCGGAGCAACGGGTGGTGTAGGTGGTGCAGCCATTGCCCTGCTGAACAAGCAGGGCTACCATGTCGTAGCCAGCAGCGGCAAGGCTGATGCGCATGATTACCTCAAGGCGCTCGGAGCCGCCGAGGTCATTTCCCGCGAGGAAGTCTACGACGGCGCGGAGAGCATCCGGCCGCTGGGCAAGCAGCTTTGGCAAGCGGCCGTTGATCCTGTAGGCGGAAAGCCGCTCGCTTCGCTGCTCAGCCAGATCGCCTACAACGGCTCCGTTGCCGTGAGCGGCCTGACGGCAGGCACCAAGCTGCCTACGACGGTGCTGCCGTTTATTTTGCGCGGCGTAAGCCTGCTGGGCATAGACTCCGTCTTCTGCCCTTATGACACCCGCGTAGCGATCTGGCAGCGACTCGGCAGCGA
>NZ_JH601080.1:94452-100738 GCF_000245715.1 Paenibacillus sp. Aloe-11
GGAAGCCGGAACGGCTAGAGCGGCTGGTTGAGCGCGAGATCGGGTTGGCTGACCTGCCAACCGCGCTGGAGGACATCCTTGCAGCCCGCTCGCAAGGAAGAACGATTGTGCGGCTGGCCGATTAAGCGGAAGTATGATCCACAAGCGGCCATGATATCGTTTTTTTGCGTGAAGGAGTGTTCATTCAGTAGCGCTAAACTTCAACTTCGAAAAAATTTTAGAAGCCTGCAAATCTGCATTTTTGAGATTTACAGGCTTCTTTTTTCGTGTGGCACCTGCTATGGAATTACTTCACAGAGCCTTGTGTAACGCCGTTGATAATCCATTTTTGTGCCAGCAGATACACGATAATCATCGGCAGCAAGGCCATTAAATACGAGGCAAAGGCCAGATTAAAGTCGGTATTGAACTGCCCCTGGAACACATACTGGACGAGCGGCAGCGTATACTGCTCCGGATCACTAATAATAATGAGCGGCAGCAGAAAGTCGTTATAAGTGGACAGACAGGTGAGAATTCCTACCGTAGCACTGATCGGCGCCATCAGCGGAAATATAATGCGCCAAAATGTGCCCCATGTCGTCGCACCGTCTACCGTGGCCGCCTCCTCCAGTGCCACCGGAATGGAACGAATATAGCCGACATACACGAAGACATTAAATGCCAGACCATACACCGTATGCAGCATAATGAGACCCAACAGATTGGTCATATGAAGCCCGGAGGCCAATTTAACAATCGGCAGCATGATGATCGGGAACGGAATAAACATGGCGCTCACAAAGTAAAAATATAATCCCTTAAAAAATCGACGCTGCATATTACGGGCAATCGCATAAGCAACCATTGAATTGGTTAGCAAAGTCAGGATGACCGTCGATGTCGTGACCATCACACTGTTCTGAAAAGCACTGAAAAAGTTAGTCATTTCCACAGCGCGACTAAAATTTTCCCAATGCAGCTCGGTCGGAAAGGCAAAGGCAGAATGCGCCATCTGTTCAGGATTTTTAAGTGCAATGGTTACCGTCATATAGAGGGGGAACAGGATAAATATCGTCCCCAGCGCCACCAGAAGCAGCACAAGCCAGTTGGTACGTCTGCTCGTTCTCATCAATGATCCATCTCCCTTCTCTGGAGGAATCGCAGCTGCAAGATGGAAATCATCGCGATCACAATAAAGTAAATGACAGAGTTAGCCGACTGATAAGCAAATTCTCCGCCTCTAAAACCTCCCGTGTAAATCAGGTGCGAAATGGACTGGGTTGCCCGGCCCGGACCACCGTTTGTCAAAGCCACGATCTGATCGAACACCATCAGGGAATTTTTCATCGCCAGTACCATATTGATGGTGAAAAACGGGGCAATTAACGGAAAGGTAATGCTCCAAAATTCACGCCATTTACCCGCACCATCCAGATTGGACGCCTCATACAAGCTTGTCGGAATGGTTTGCAGCCCGGCCAGATAGAGAATCGTATTAAAGGCAATCCCCTGCCATACGGCTACGATCACCACCCCCACCCAAGCCAACTGCTCATTGCCCAGGATGTTCGTCGATAGTGAAGTAATGCCCAGGTTCTGCCCCCAAATCGTAAACACGTTCGAGAACAAATAATTGAATATGTACCCCACGATCAACACGCTCAAAATATTAGGCAAAAAATAAATGCCCCGAAAAAAGTTACGGAACCGTATTTTAGCATTCAGCCCCATGGCAATCAGCAAGCTGAGGACGTTAATCGCAATCGTAACCACAATCGCAAACTTGAAAGTTAACCAGTAAGCGTTGCCCACATTGTCGTCCTGAAACAAATTCACATAGTTTTTGAACCCGACAAAATGATACTGATGACCAAATCCGTTCCAATTGGTGAGTGAGTAATACAATCCCTGCAAGGCAGGCAAGGTTAAAAATATAAAAAACAGTAGCACCGCCGGCACGGTCATCCAGTAAAAAGCCGTTAGTCGCTTGTTCATGTCTCATCCTCCTCCCCTATCGGCGGTTAGCTACCTTATCCCATTCACGGTCCAGCTTCGCCAGATAGGCGTCGATGTCCCCATTTTGCAGAAAAGTCTGCACAATGGAATTCAACTGCACAGCTTTTGGGATATAGTGATCAGCAAAATCAATGACACGCCCCGCTTTAAAATACGGCAGCAGCTCTGCCACACTCGGATCATCCTGCGTGACCCCCTTCACCGCCGAAAACAGCGTTTGCTCTGTAATGTACTGCTTGCTGTTCTCCGGCTTCAACAGAAAGGCAATAAACTCCTCGGCCTCCTTTTTATGCGGGCTGCTCTCCGAAACGGCCAGCAGCGTATCTATACCGGACACCAGTTTGACCGCCTGCTCGTCGTTTCCTGTTGGTAACGGGAAAAATCCCAGTTCTACCTTCGGGTTTGCCTTACGGATTTCAGATATCGCCCATGTGCCCTGGATGTACATTAATCCCTGTCCGTTAGCAAAAGCCCGGTTGCCATCGGCATAGTTTTTGCCAAAATTATCGCCATGTCCATACTTCAGCAGCTCCAGCTGCTTTTGTGCAACCTCGCGGTACTTATCCTGAAAGGTGACCTGGTTTTCACGCCGTTGCAGGAAAAAATCAATGCCCACCAGATTCGGCCCGAGTGCATTAAAGGGAAGGTTAGTCTGCCAATCATCTTTATATGTGAAATAAAACGGGATTTTGCCAGCGGCCTTGATCTTTTGCGCCGTTGCAATCAGTTCGTCCCACGTTTTGGGCACGCTTAATCCCATTTCCCTAAACAGCGTTTTGTTGTACATCACACCATTCGCGTTCGCAGCGTAAGGGATTCCGTAAACTGAGTCTATCCCGGTCAAATCCCGGAGCATTTTAAGATAAATCGGATCTATAGTACTCGGCAGCTTCGTATTGGCCAAATCCGTAAAAATACCGCTCTGTGCCAAAATGGAATAGGTATCGGTGGCTCCAAGTCCCACGATGTCAGGCACGTCGTTTTTGACGACCCGGGTCAATAGCACGGTCTCCGCCTCCGGCGGATTCACCTGTGTGACCTCAATATCCGGATGCTCCTGATTAAATTGAGCAATCAGCTTATCAAAGGAGCCCTTGGCTTCCGGCTTGTTTTGAAAAAACTCCATTTTCACCTTACTTGAAGCATCATCCCTGTTGCATGCGCTTATAAAAACCGACAGCAGCAGGATCGCCGCCAACACAGACAGTCGCTTCCCCCATTTCCACATCCTCATACCTCCTTTTCCCCTATGTCACTCTATGCGGGACTAGACAATTAATACCCGTCCCTTGCAGAAAAGAAATGATGCACCCTATTCCAACATTACAGTCGGTGGAATACGTTTCCATTTCCAACATAAGATTAACTGGACTATAAAGAAGGAGGAGATTGATTCGTGAGAGATTGGCGTCTTTATGGCAAAAAGGCTTTCATCTTTACTATTATTTTTCTGCTTTGTTCCAGTGTAGGGTTATTGAATGCAGGTACATCATTTGCAGCCTCCGGTTTTTATGTAAGCGGAAACAATTTGAAGGATGCCAATGGGAACAACTTTGTGATGCGCGGGGTGAACAACCCTCATATCTGGTTTGACGCACAAGCCTATCAGGCATTGGATGCGATTGCTGCGACGAAGTCCAACACCGTCCGCATTGTGTGGCAAACTAATGGATCGGCGCAAAGACTCGGAGAGATCATCGAACGGGCCAAACAGCTCAAGCTGATTTCCGTGGTTGAGCTGCACGACGTGACTGGCAGCAATGATGCCAACCGTTTGAACGACATGGCCCGTTATTTCGCTGACCCAGCGGTGAAAAAAATACTGGCCGATAATCAGAAGTACGTCCTCGTGAATATCGCCAATGAATGGGGCGACCACAACCTCTCGGATGCCGCATGGCGGGACGCTTACAAAACTGCAATTACCACCCTGCGAAACGCAGGTGTGCCAAATACAATTGTGATCGACGGCTCCGGCTGGGGACAATATGCTTCCCCGATCAAGGCCCACGGCGTAGAGCTGCTGCAACACGATCCCAACCATAACATCTTATTTTCCGTCCATATGTATGCCAACTATAATGATTCCAGTAAAATCGGCTCTGAGCTGCAGGCCATCAAGGACAAGGGGCTGGCGGTCATCGTGGGTGAGTTTGGCTACAACTATAACAATGGCAACAACAACCTGGGCACCACCGTGAATCCTTACGAGGTCATGAAGCAGTCTCAAGCCAAAGGCATCGGCTATCTGGCCTGGTCCTGGACGGGCAACAACAGTGAAAACGCATGGCTTGATCTCGTGAACAGCAGTGACTGGAAAACGCCAACCGCATGGGGAAATACTGTGTTTAATGATGTCAACGGCATCAAAAACACTTCGAAGAAAGCTTCGGTTTACTGAGGCAGAGTTTTGGAAGGAAATTTGTGATAAAAAAAGATCCAGCAGACCCTTCAACGGTCGATTGGATCTTTTTTTACTTTTATGATATCAGCGCAAAATCTCGTTTTTGCCACCGTGCACGGGGGAACCTCGGCAGCCAATTGACGAGATGTTTATTCGAGCCTATGAAGAATGGAAGGCTGACCGAATAACGGCAGCGGCGTATCGGGCCGGGACATCGGTGCTTTCTTTTCGGGAAAACAATTGCTGTTCGAGAAAAAAAGTCCTTTACCTGGACCTAAGTCGGGGAAAAATATAGTCTTCGGACGAGTTTATTAGTTCGCCTTCTCCCCTTATCTTTGAAATAAGAAAGTAATTAATACCAACTAGAAAAAAATCAGAGGAGAGAAGGAAATTGAAAAAAGTAAGGCGTTTCATCGTGTATGTGTGCGTTTTCATTCTGGTTGTGGGAGGAACCGGCGCGATCGGTTTCATGAGCACGATGCAGGAGGCTATGTCGGTTTACGATAAGCCGATTCCTGCTTCTTTACAAAGCATCCAAGCTCCTGCCTATGATTCGAAAAAACCGACAGTGGCCGTTATTTTGGCGAATGAAGTGACCGAGGTGTTCGATTTTCTCGTACCATACGAAATGTTCTCCATGACGGGCTCGTACAATGTTGTTGCGGCAGCTCCCGACAAAAACATCAAATCATTGACGGGCGGCCTTGATGTCGCACCGCATTACACTTTTGACGAGTTGGACGAATTGACGGGGAAAGGTCCGGATATAATCGTGATCCCTTTCATGCCAAATTTGGATGAAGCGAAATACAAGCCTGTCCGCGATTGGATAAGGAAGCACTCCAGCAAGGAAACGACCTTGTTATCTATCTGCAATGGGGCGGAAAATTTGGCGGATACCGGCCTGTTGAACGGGAAATCTGCGGCAACGCATTGGGGAGATATCAGTAGATTGGAAAAGAAATATACCGAGATTACTTGGAAAAGGGATCAGCGTTACGTGTCTGATGGCAACATAGTCTCCTCGGCCGGCCTGACTTCGGGGATCGATGCCACACTGTACGTCATATCCCAGCAAATGGGGGAGTCGGCTGCGGAGAAAGTGGCGAAAGAAATGAATTACCCTTCCTACGATTTTGTTCAGCATCCGCAAATGGAGCCTTTCACAGCCGGATTAAGCGATATCGTATATGTTTTGAACAACGCGTTTCAATGGAGCAAGAAAAAGAACGGTGTCCTGCTGTATGAGGGTGCCGATGAGCTGATGTTATCCTCGGCTTTTGACACGTACGGGGCTTCCGGCACGACGATAACATTAACGATATCAAGCAAACGCGAGCCAATCGTTACCCGGCACGGTCTGAATCTGATCGCCCGATATCAAATAGCTGATGTCCCGAAACTCGACAAAATGATTTTTGTGGGGCCGGACGTTAAGACGCGCGCTGCGGGCGATATCCGAAACTGGAACGAGAACGGCGGGAAGGCTGAGCAGCTTTACCTGCACAGCGATGCGCTGGAGCGGTTCGCAATGGAGCCTGCGTTTGAAGATTTGGCGAAGCAGGAAGATATCTGGACGGCTAAATTCGCCGCCAAGCGGCTTGAGTACCGCGCCACAAACCAGTTTAAGCTTGAAGGAGCGCCGTTTCCATACGAAGCTTTCGGCATACCAATCGGTGTCGGCTTGTTGTCTCTGTTCGTCGTTTATTGGATAGATAGACGTTTCGTAAGGAGAAAGACCGTTTCCGCATAAAACGGAAAGCCAAAGAAGCATCCAGACGGCCGGGTCTGAATGCTTCTTTTTCGCGTACGCTTCGTGAGGCGGAATCTTCGCCAAAAGAACCAGATCCGCCACCTACTCCAGCTCGACCCACTCGCCGAGCA
>NZ_JH601081.1:0-12468 GCF_000245715.1 Paenibacillus sp. Aloe-11
GTGCCCCGGCATCCCCCTCGCGCTGCAAGCGGGCGCTTTCCAGCTCCCGCTTCTTCGCCCGGTATTCATCAAAGCTGCCCAGATAAAAGGTCAGCTTACCATTTTCCAGCTCCCACACACGCCCGGCCAGCTTATTCACAAAGTAGCGATCATGTGAAATCGCCAGCACCGTTCCCGTGTAGGTGTCGAGCGCTTCCTCCAGCGCCTCGCGTGAGTCGATGTCCAGATGGTTGGTCGGCTCATCCAGCACCAACAAATTCGGCTTTTTCATCACCAGCAGCGCCAGCCGCAAGCGGGACCACTCTCCACCGGACAGCATGCTCACAGGCTTAAACACATCGGCACCGTAAAATAAATACTTCGCCAGCAGCCCGCGCGCTTCGCCTTCCTCTACGCCAGCTTCTTCCTTGAAATAAGCAAGCACGGTCGCCCGGCTATCCCGTTCTCTCTCTTGCTGTGCCAGATATCCATATTCCACGCGCGAACCCCATTGTACCGTCCCCGCATCCGCGCTTTCCTGACCAAGCAGCAGCTTGAGCAGTGTCGTTTTGCCTGAGCCGTTATCGCCCAGCAGCGCCACCTTTTCACCAAACTCCAGACTGCCTGTGGCCCCCTTCAATATCTGCCGCTCTCCATAGGATTTGACGATTTCCTCAAATTGCAGTACCCTGCGGCCCGAGCGATCCTCCAGCTTTAAGTGAAACTCCGCACCCTGAGGGTCCAGCACAGGCCGCTTCACAAGCTCCATACGCTCCAAGGCTTTACGGATCGAGGCCGCTTTTTTAAAAAACTTTTCGTTGTCGCCATTGCGGCCCCACTCTTCAAAACGCCGAATGGCCTCCTTCATCTTTTTGATCCGCTTTTGCTGCTCCTTATAATCCTCGAACTGCAGCAGCAGACGTTCTTCCTTTTCCTTGACGTAGCCGCTGTAATTCGTATAGTACGTAAACGCCTCGCCATCCTCCAGCTCAATCATCTTGACGGCGACCCGATCCAGAAAATAACGATCATGGGATACAACCACACACGCACCTGTATAGCCCTGCAAAAATTGCTCCAGCCATTCCAGCCCCTTCAAATCCAGATGGTTGGTCGGCTCATCCAGCAGCAATAAATCCGGCCGACCGATGAGCTGTGATGCCAGCGCTATTTTTGTTTTCTCTCCACCAGACAATGAGCCGAAGCTGCGCGTATACATAGCTTTGGGAATGCGCAGTCCATCTGCCACCTGATCTATATTGGCATCCATTTCGTAGCCGCCGCTGCGCTCAAACCGCTCCTGCAAGGCAGCATACGTTTGCAGCAGCTTCTCCAAGCGATCTGTATCCGCCGCCACAACCGGATCTGACATTCTCTGCTCCAGCCTGCTCATCTGGCTGCGGCAATCCTTCAGCTCACGATAGGCGTAAGCCAGCGTTTCGTACACGGTGAAGCTCTCAAACTCCGCCGGGATTTGCGGCAGATAGCCGATTCTCGCATCCTTGGCGATGACAAGCTGGCCTTCATCCGGGCGGGACAAACGCGCAATCAGGCGTAACAGGGTCGTTTTGCCGCTTCCGTTGCGGCCAATGAGACCGACCTTTTCCCCCGTATGGATTTCAAATGAGGCACCATCCAAAATCAGATTCGCCCCGTGATATTTCTTTAATTGTTGACCGTTTATGATATACATGTTCAGGCTCTCCTTTATTTAGGAAGACCCTTACCTGGGTAACACAAAAAGAGCCGCAGGAGCAAGCCCCGCGACTCTTCGGAAGGTACAGCAATCCGTTCGAGTTAAGGTAGGCGTCTTCTCGCGATGTTTACAACCGTATGCTTAAAATTGGACAGACTTCTCCCGTTGTATGGAAAAGCATGAACAATGCCAGCCATAGCAATCGGCAGCTGGCTAATACGGTTGTTCAGCATCTCGTGATTCACCTACCTCACCCCCTTCTTCATAGTTGTGTGTAGTATAACATGGTTTATCGCATTATGAAAGAGGGGGATGGCCTATCGAACTATAAAACGGATTGGTGTTCGTGCCCTCTGACAGTATGCGATGTTCCGGTTCTGGTAATTGAAAATACGCCGCATACAAAGGCAACCATCACAAACGCCCCGCCTACCCAGGCATTCGTAGCAACAGATTCGCTATGCTCAATTACTACCCCGCCCAAAGCCGAGCCAAGAGCGATCCCGACCTGAAGGGCGGAGAAATTAAAGCTTTGCTGAATGCTACCCGATTCGGGCGCATGTTCAATAAGATAGCTCTGCATCGGCGGCGACAAGGCCCAGCTCAGTATCCCCCAGATGATCAGGAGCGGTGCAAACACATAAATCGAATGAATGGAGAACGGCAGCAGGAACATTACAGCGATAAACACACCAACAACGATAAGAATACTTTTCGCTGTGCCGAACCGGTCAGCCATCGAGCCGCCAATAAAGCCGCCGCTCACTGCCGCCAGTCCAAAGACAAAATAGGCCACACTCACCCACGAGGCGTTTAAGTTCATAAGATTCTCCAAAAACGGAGTGAAATACGCATACAACGTGTAGTGTCCCGCCAATGTCAGCGTCGTCACCAGATGGGCACTGATCACTTTTACATTTTTCAAGGATTTTAATTGCTCGCGCATAGGCACAACATGCTCCGTCGGAATTCGCTCCATAAACAAGTTCATAACGACCATAGAGACTACCGTCAACAAGGCAATGATGAGGAACAGCACACGCCAGCCCAATGCATTTCCAATCAGCACCCCGGCTGGAATGCCAAGCACGATGGACGAGCTGACCCCCATGGAGATGACACCGAGGACTCGGGCCTGATAAGCCTTGGACACGACTTTGACCGCAATGGTCAGTGATAACGTCACAATCAGCGATCCGCTTGCAGCGGTAACGATACGGGATACAAACAATACAGCATAATTCGGACTCCAGAAGGCCAGCAGGCTTCCCAGAATAAAGATAAACATCGACCACAAATACAGCCGTTTTCGTTCAATTCTGGCGGTCAGCGCCAATAAAGTCGGCCCAGCGATTGCGTAGACGAGGGCATAGATCATAATAAGCTGACCTGCCGTGCTTATGGAGACATTCAAATCCTGTGCAATCTGAGGCAGCACGCCACCGATAATTAACTCCACCAGACCCACCGTAAAGGTCGCAAGCGTCAAAATAACTACTTTAAAGTTCATTACATTAGCTCCTTTGCTGTCATGTAAATCCCTCGTATGACGTAAAAAAATCCTGACCACAAGAAATGTACAGGACGTACACTTTTTGTAATCAGGATTTATCGGTTCCTGGTAGAGACCCTCAAACCATATTATTGAGGTTATACAAATGGGGCATTCATTTATTACGCGTTCACGAAGGTTATAGCTAACACTATAAAGGAGCCTGTGATTAAGTTCAACCCCTATAGCCGCAAAAATTCGCTCATGGCACGATCCGACAGATAGGGCAGGTACTCATGACCGTATTCATGATACAGAAGCATTTCCTTGTCTGATACGATTTTATTGTACACCGCAAACTGCGTGGAGGGTGGACAAACGATGTCCGACAGTCCCGTCACAAATAACACACGACCACGAATACGATCTGCCAAATGTTGAATATCAATGTAGCCTAATCGTTGGAATAGCTCCTCCTCACGCACATGATTCGGATCAAACCAACGAAAATAATATACCAATTCCTCATATGCAGATGTCGTTGCATCCAGCGCCCACGCTCTTTTATAGTCCGACAGGAACGGATATACCGGGACTGCTACGCGGACACGCGGCTCCAGCGCAGCACAGGCAACCGTTAATGCCCCTCCCTGGGAGCAGCCAAATGCGCCGATCCGTTCAGGGTCGACCTGCTCCATAGACATTAAGATACGCACCGTCTGCACGGTATCCAAGAATACGTTGCGGTAATACAACCGATCCGGGTCAGGGTCGTCAATTCCCCGAATTACATGCCCGCGAATCGTTGTTCCCTGAACCTGCAAATTGTCCTCCGACGGCCCGCCTTGCCCCCGACAATCCATGGCCAGCACGGTGAAACCGTGCGCGGCATAGTTCACCTTGTCGAACCAGTCGCCGCTGTCACAGGAGTACCCGTGAAACATAGCCAAAGCCGGGCCTTTCCCTGTAATCTTTTTGGGACGGGCAAGCTTGCCATGAACCTTCGCTCCGCCCACCCCTGTAAAATACAGGTGGTAGCACTCCACCAGCGGAGAACTGAAATCGGCCGGCTCCAGCGTATAATCCAGCGGCTGCTGCTCCAGCTCCTGTAACGCCCGCTCCCAGTATGCATCAAAATCCGAGGGCTTCGGGCTACTGCCCGTATACGATTGCAATTGCTGTAAAGACATATCCTCCGGCATTCAAATCTCCTCCTACATCCGGCCCAATTCATGGTCGTCGGCGACCACTTCATCCGTTGCGATGACATATTTCAGCATGTCAGACACTGTCGTATACGCGACACCTACATACGTATCGGCTGCCCCATAGTAAATCGCAATCCGTCCGGTGTCGGCATCATGCAGTGTAGCACACGGGAACACGACATTCGGCACAAAGCCCCGTTCCTCATACCATTCCTCCGGGGTCAGCACGAAATTGGAGGAACGATATTTAACCTTGGATGGATCATCCAGGTCAAGAACGGCTACTCCCATACTGTAAACCAGCCCATTGCACGTGCCCGTCACCCCGTGGTAGAACATGAGCCAGCCCACGGTCGTCTCAATCGGAGCCGGTCCGCCGCCAATCTTCACTGATTGCCACCAGCCCTGCCCGCCCTTGCTCATCACATGACGGTGCTTGCCCCAATACACCAGATCCGGGCTTTCGCTGAGAAAAATATCGCCAAACGGCGTATGACCGCTGTCGCTCGGACGGGATAGCAACACATAGTTCCCGTTTAGCTTGCGGGGGAACAGCACACCGTTGCGATTAAACGGCAGGAACGGATTTTCCAATCGTACAAAGCTTTTAAAATCCTTCGTTTGCGCTATCCCCAATGCCGCGCCGTAAAAATCTGTACACCAGATGATATAATACGTATCCTCCACTCGCACCAGTCGCGGATCGTAAGCATAGTTAGGCTGGTAATCATTCCCTTCCTCGTCGACCAAATGCAAGCGTTCCGTTTCAATGTCCCAAGCCAACCCGTCGTCACTCCAGCCCAGATGCAAATGCGGACGTCCATTAATCGTTTCGGCCCGGAACACCCCCACAAACCGCCCCTCATACGGGGCTACTGCACTGTTGAAAATACGGGCAATACCCGGCACCGGATTCCGACCAATAACCGGATTCTCTGTATGTCTCCACACCGGAGCCCCACTGCCCTCAGGCTTATCTTGCCAGGGCATTTCCGGCAGACTTTCTCCCACAATTCGTACGTTATCTATATCCAAATCCACATTCAATCTACTCATACATACACTCTCCTCTCATCGAGACATTTGATTTTATTGATTTTCACTTAAATCGTTGTTCTATTTCACTGAACCCTGTGCAAATCCGTTATAGATGTATTTTTGTAATGACAAAAATGCAATCAGCGTCGGAATAATAGCAATGATAATACCCGCGCTGATCACTTCCCATTGCGAGCCATACGGACCTTTAAACTTGAACAGCGCCGTCGATATGACCTGCAGGCTTGTTTTGGGCATATACAGGAACGGGGTGTAAAAGTCGTTGTAAATATTAACGCCCTTGATAATAATCACGGTCACAATGGCAGGCTTCAGCAGGGGCAAAATGATGCGCCAGTAGATCGTCAGATAGGACGCGCCATCCAACATGGCCGATTCATCCAGCGCCACCGCGATCGAATCCAGAAATTGCAGAAAAATATACACCGCAATAATATCGGTTCCCAAATACAGCAAAATAGCTGCCCAAGGCGTGTTAAATAGCTCCAGCTTGTTGATAATCTGGAATGTCGACACCTGTGTCGTTACTCCCGGAATGAGGGTTGCAAGCAAGAACGCCCCGAGCATGAGACTTTTGCCTTTAAATTTAAAGCGGTTCAGAATATACGCAATCATGGAGCCCGTCAGCGTGGCTCCGATGATCGAAACCAGCAAAATAAAGGCTGTATTCACAAATCCGGTTAGCATGTTTCCATTGACAAAGGCTTTGGTATAGTTCGCCCAATTCAGCCAGTTCACCGGGGGAGTCAGCGGACTGGTGGCCGCATATTCAGCCTTCGTCTTCAAGGATGCGAACAAAATCACGATAATTGGCAGCAGCGCAACGAACGCACCCAGTAAAAGCGCGGCATACTTGATGCTGCTTGCCAGCGTTCTTTTCAGCATATACATGATTAGTCCTCCCCCCGAATCAGCATACGTTGAAGCAGTGTAACCACGATCACAATCAGCAGCAAAATAACCGCCATCGCCGAGGCCAGACCGACCTTACTGTATTTGAACGCCACATCAATCGTTTGGATCACGAACGTTTTACTGCCATTGGAGCCGCTAGTCATAATATAAGGAATATCGAATGCACTGATTGCACCGCTAATTGCCAGGATCAGATTCAGCTGCAAAATACGCTTGATGCTCGGCAAAATAATGTACCTGAACTGATGCCAGCGGTTGGCTCCGTCGATATCGGACGCTTCATACAGATCACTTGATATGGAGGAAATTGCACCAAGAAACACAATAAAGTTAAAGCCCATGTATCTCCAGATCGACGTGCCAGCCAGCGAAATGTTGATAATCTCCGGGTTGCCCAGCCACAGCTTGATGTACGAACCCAGCCCCAAGGCCTGAAGCAGTGTATCCAGTGTGCCGTCCGGCTTGAAGAAGAATAGAAAAATAAACCCAATGGCCACCCCGTTCATTAGAGAAGGGAAAAATAAAATGCCTTTAAACACATTTTTAAACCAGGTTTGAAAGCTGAGAATGGTTGCAAAATAAAGAGCCAGCCCCATCTGTACAAACGTGGCGACAAAGTAATAAAGACTGACCTTAAACACCGAGAAATACTCGGGATCGGTAAAGATTTGGATATAGTTTTCAAAGCCCACATATTCCAGACGCTTGCTATAGCCGTTCCAGTCCGAAAAGCTGTATTTGAACATGTTGATCACCGGCAAGTACGCAAAAGTGATCAGCAGCGCCAGCGGAATAAATGAAAAGGCTGCAATAATCGCCAATCTTTGTTTGGAGTAGCTGAGATTCGAAAATTTGAACATGCTGCACCTCCTGGCTATCCGTCCGTCGACTGCTACGTCGATCCTTTCTAATCATCAGTTCAGATGACTATTTGGCTTCCTTCGCAGCCACTTCAGCTCGTGCCTTCACCCATGCGTCATTCAGATCCTTCATAATGGTGTCATACGATTCCGGGCGGTTGCCGACCGCTGCCTCAATAATGCGTTTCTTGAAATCCGGCTGCCACAAGCCGATTTCTCCCTTTTTGTCGATTTTATCAACAATCCCTTCCTGTCCTTTTGGTGAAGGAGTGAGCGTTTCAAAGACGGCCCCTTGTTCCCCGTATTGCTTCAAAATCTCAGGCAATTTCGCACCCTGTAGCGGACTAATACTGCCCGCCTGCTCTACGGCATAGTTGGACTTCTCGGTAAACCAGTCCACCCAGGCACGGGCCGCTGCCTTATTTTCACTGTTTACGTTAATACCGAGGTTGTAATCACCTGCCAGCGGAACAAGCACCTTGGAGGCATTGGTGGGAAAAGGCATAAACCCGATATCATCCTTGTTGGTCGCTGTGCTTTTGATCTGATCAATGGCCCAGGAGCCGAGTACCATCGTACCTATTTTGCCTTGAGCCAAATCCGCCTTAGAGGTCTCCCAATCCGTGGTGGTCGGGTCTTTTTCGATCAGACCATTTTTAGCCGCATCGTACATGATCTTATACAGCTCATAGTGAGGCTGACCCTTCGTGAAATTGTCGTCTGTATTCGGCTGCGTAACATTCACATATTCCTTCGTACCCGCCACCGTAGCCAAATCAGCTTCCCACTGGGTCAGTGCCCATCCAGAGGCATAGTTCGTAAACAACGGCACCGCTTTGGTTTTATCCTTAATCTGCTGTAACGCTTTTAAAAATTGATCCGGGGTTTTGGGAAGCTGCGTGGTCCCCGCATCCTTGAACACTTTTTTGTTATAAATCACGCCGGAGTACGTCATTGCTACCGGAATACCATAGACATTGCCCTCCACCATACGTTCTTCAATGCCGGTATACTTGCTTTTCATCTCCTCATAAGTGCCCAGCGGCTCGAAAAAGTCGGGTAGCTCTGCAATGGGAATACTGGTAGGAATAAGCAAGACATCTCCGTAATCCCTGGTCCCCATCCGGATCTTAATTTGACTCTCATAATCGGCTAACGCCTGAAAATTGATCTTCACGTTCGGATAAAGCTTGTTAAATTCCTTGGCGTAGTCCTGAAACACCGTATCCACAATGTCTGTTCGTTGCGTAATGACCGTGATTTCACCTTCCACATCCTTCGGATCAGAGCTGGCTGCCGGCGCATCTGAGCCTTTGGGGGCACAGCCTGCAAACAACCCCGCTAACAACAGCACCGATAGTAACGGCACCAAAACTTTGGACAATTTCATAAAACGACCCCTCCTGTTGTTATAAATAAGGTTATCGTTAAACTAACAAAATCATTCTATTATGATAACGCTTACTATGTCAATTTTATTATTTTTAGAATGCTTATTGATGGACAACCAGCGATTAATCAACGCTACAACTTTCTCGCTGCATATCGCTTAGCCTTTGGATAGCTGTTACTAATCAAGTGAGTTGACAGCTTTTAAATACATGATTATGATCTTTTCATAAAGTTAACGATAACCTAACAAAATTCAAAAAGGAGGATTGTGCCTCTTGGACACATTGCTACATGAGATTAGACAGGAATGGAAGGATCATATACTCCCGTTCTGGCTAGGGTTGAAGGATGAAGCGCACGGTGGATTTTATGGTAAGGTGGACGTCGATCTGCACATCCATAAGATGGCGAACAAAGGCGGGATTGCCACTGCACGGTTGCTCTGGTCCTTCTCGGCAGCAGCCCGTGTGACCGGGGAAAACATCTATAAGGACGCCGCACGACACGCTTTCCTGTTCCTGCAAGAGCACCTGATAGATCCGGTATATGGAGGCATGTACTGGATGGTAGATCACACGGGCCGTCCAGCGGACACGTGCAAACACGTCTATGCGCAGGCATTCGCCATTTATGCCTTATCCGAATACGCGCGGGCAACGGGCGACCCGGATGTCCTGCCACTGGCTATGGAGCTGTTTCACCTGCTGGAGCAAAAAGGATATGATCGCACCCGCCAGGCATATGGTGAACAATTTGACCGGATGTGGAACACACAGCCTAATGAGCTGCTCAGCGAAAACGGGGTTACCGCGCACATCACGATGAATACGCACATTCATGTTCTGGAAGCGTATACCGGGCTGCTTCGCATACAGCCGGATGAGGAAGTAAGGAATGCACTGGCGAATGTACTGGACATTTTATACAGCCGTGTTTACGATGCTTCCGCCCGGCGGTTGGAGGTATTTTTCGACAGTGACTGGCGCTCTCTGCTCGACCTGACCTCGTACGGTCACGATATTGAAGCCAGTTGGCTGATCGAGGACGCTATGAATGTACTGGGTAACCATCCCCCGAAATATGTGGACATGGTGATGGATATCGCCCATGCGGTAGCCGAACGTGCTATTCAGCCAGATGGTTCATTGATCAACGAACGGGAAGGCGATCGGGTAGACACCTCGCGTATATGGTGGGTACAGGCAGAAGGAATCGTCGGCTTTTACAATGCGTATCAACGCACACAAGACGAACGTTTCTTACAGATTGTACGGGATTTGTGGGCCTACACTCGGCAGTATATCGTAGATTCACGCCCCGGAGGTGAATGGTTTTGGTCCGTTCAAGCGGATGGCAAGCCTGATCCGAGAGAGATTGCAGGACCTTGGAAATGCCCATATCACAACAGCCGATTTTGCATTGAAATGCTGGAAAGGATGGGAACGAAATGATTCATAACCAATACAATAAGCTGCTGACGCAGCAAGAGGAACTGATTACACGCCCGAATGAGGTCAACACCACCTTTTACAATGGCATCTACGAGCGCTACCGCTATCCTGTACTCACACGTCATCACGTCCCGCTACATTGGCGATTTGATTTGAACGAACAGACCAACCCATTTTTCATGGAGCGTCTGGGCGTGAATGCAGCGCTAAACCCGGGCGCGATCTATCATGAGGGCAAATACATCCTGGTCTCCCGCACCGAGGGGCTGGATCGGAAATCATTTTTTGCCCTGGCCGAGAGCGATAACGGTATTGACCAGTTCCGATTCATCGATGCCCCATTGATATGGGACGATATCGATCCGGACGAAACAAACATGTACGATATGCGGCTGGTGAAGCATGAGGACGGCTGGATCTACGGCATTTATTGCTCGGAAAAAAAGGACCCTGACGCACCACCCCACGATACCTCCAGCGCTGTCGCTCAGGCCGGACTGGTCCGCACCCGCGATCTTCGCACGTGGACCCGTCTACCGAACATTGCCACTCGTTCTCCGCAACAGCGCAACGTCGTCCTGCACCCCGAATTCGTGAACGGCCAATACGCCTTTTACACGCGTCCGCAGGACGGATTCATTTCCACCGGCTCGGGCGGCGGCATCGCCTTCGGTCTGTGCAAGGATATTACACAGCCCGTGATCGAGAATGAAACGGTGATTGACGAGCGTTGCTATCATACGGTGTACGAAGCCAAGAACGGGCAAGGACCCGCTCCGATCAAGACCAGCCGAGGCTGGATTCATATCGCTCACGGCGTGCGCAATACGGCCGCAGGATTGCGATATGTGCTGTACACCTTTGCCACCAGCCTGGAGGACCCTTCGCGCGTCATCGCCAAGCCCGGCGGGCATTTTATAGCCCCCTATGACGAAGAGCGCGTCGGGGATGTCTCGAACGTTATTTTTTGCAACGGAGCAGTGGTTAACGAGCAAAATGAAGTCTTTATTTACTACGCCTCCAGTGACACCCGTATCCACGTAGCAACAACGACCCTCGCTCGCCTGGAGGACTACACGTTCAACACACCGACTGACCCACTGCGTTCACTCGGCAGCTCCGCTGTCCGCCGTGAGCTGATTCAGCGCAATGAAGCGCTGCTGCAAGCACAACCTCATTCTTCGCAGCGGACATAGGCCGCAAGCTTTATCCTGTCTGCGGAACCATGTATACTATCCAGAGAACAACCGTTATCCGCAGGCTAACCGTTGTTCTCTGGGCAGCTATGCTGCTATTCTTTATATTTACAGGACAGCTATGCTGCTGATGTTGATCTTTTTTAATTGGAAGGCGGAACAGGAAATGAAGAGCAACGTAACGATGCGGGATATTGCAGATAAGCTGGGGGTTAGCAGTGTCACCGTGTCGAAGGCGCTCAATGACAAAGAAGGAGTTAGCGATGAGCTAAAAGAGCGCATCAAGACGCTTGCGGGCGAAATGGGCTACCGTTTCAATACCGCTGCCAAATCCATGAAGGAAGGACTCACCTATAACATTGGCGTTGTCATTCCCGAGCGTTTTACCGGCCCCGGCCAATCGTTTTATCTGCACATCTATCAGCAAATTGCACGGGAACTCGAACATTACGGCTCCTACGGCATCCTCCACATCCTCCATCGCGAGGACGAGGAGCAGCTTCATCTGCCACGTATCTATTACGATCGCAAGGTGGATGGCTTCATTCTTCTGGGACAAGTAAGCAAGCCATATATCGAGCTGGTGCAATCCATGGACCTGCCCAAAATGTTTCTTGATTTTTATGATGAGCATGCCGATATCGACTCTGTAGTAACCGATAATTTTTACGGAGCCTACGAACTGACCAACTATTTGATTGCCCAGGGACACCGGGATATTGCATATGTGGGTAATCTTTATTCCACCAGTAGCATTCAGGATCGTTTCCTCGGCTACTATAAATCCTTGCTGGAGCACAGGCTGCCCCTACGTAACGAGTGGGTGCTCAGCGACCGGGACGACGAAGGTGTATACGTTGATATGGAGCTGCCCCAGCCGCTGCCGACCGCCTTCGTATGCAACTGTGACCAGGTGGCGTACAACCTGGTGCAAAAGCTGATTGCTCAGGGATACCGTGTGCCTGAAGATTGTTCTGTGGTTGGCTTCGACAACGATGTATATGCCACTCTTATTGTTCCACAGCTGACCACCGTTGGAGTGGACATTGAACAGATGGCACGTACTGCCATTGAATCGATGATGAAAAAAATAAGCCACCCCGGCAGTCGTTTTGGCCGAGTCCTTGTACAGGGTCACATTGTGTATCGTGATTCCGTGCAGCGTATGGAGAGGCCGTGATCCACGCAAGCCTGTCTTGTCTTGGACAATCGGGTCCTAT
>NZ_JH601081.1:12493-18696 GCF_000245715.1 Paenibacillus sp. Aloe-11
ATGGCTCCAACACCAAAAGCCGCTCAGCATGTGCTGGAGCGGCTTTTGGTGTTCATAGATGTTGCAAATCCTGATTCAAGAGCGTTGGGCGACAAAGGTATTGCCCGCCTGATTGAGAATCGGCAGCATCCGCATTTCCTGCCCCATCGAGGCCTGGCAAAGTGGACACACCGGTTCGCTCAAAAAGGTAAAATCCGTTCGCATCCAGCCGTTACAGCCCTCGTTTGTACACGACCAAATGGCTGTATTTTCCTCTGGGATGATCTCCGGGGCCTGGCGTCTGTACATCTACATTCCCCCTCGGTTTTTATAGGGTAATCCCCTGTCGGCATTCTGTTCATTTTCGCCTGTGCGAGTATTAATATGCTCCAGCCTCCGAAAAATATGCGTATTTTACCAAAATATTTATTTGCGGATTGCCTTGGTCCAGAAACCGCCATGAAATTGCTTCGGTTCTACCGTTATGACAAAGGCCTTGGGGTCCAGGTCCAAAATCGATTGGTACAGCTTATTCTGATTGTTCCGTTTAGCCAAAATTTCCATCACCAGACGTTCTCCGTCCCGCCCACTGCCCAGCCAGGCTGTAACGCCGTATCCTTTGTCTCGCAACGCATTGGCAATTCCTCCATTGATCTCATTGCTGATAACCTTGACAGTGACGTAGCCGAGTGCTATTTTTTCCTCAATCCAGGCCCCGATAAGAATACCCAACGCATAACCAATAGCGTATACCGCCAGACTCGCCACCTGATCCAGATACTTGAGCACCACATTCAAGCCAAGCACATAGACCGTAACCTCCACGGTGCTAATGAGCGCAGCGATATACCGCTGACCTTTCAGCGTCAAAATCATGCGCAGTGTATACGCCGACACATAAATCATTTGAATAACGAGAATAAATAGCAAAATTTTGAGCATACGCTCACTCCCCACTTCACGTTCTGATTTGGTCTGTACTCATCATTATGCCCCTGTATGTCATATACAGCCTCAGGTTTCGTATGACGTTTTATCTTACAAGTCTCGTTGTCTTGTGCAGTGGGTTTGTTTTATTTGGGTTCGTTGCTTTTTAAAAAAAACATTTGTGTAAACAGGGCAACTTTTACGGTTACTGTTGCGTCTAAACAATATAAGCACAACCAACAGTTACTCTTCCAAATGTGTTGGATTTTGTAGGTATTAATGTTACTCTAGTCTATGAACCACGCTAATTCTTAAATAAAGGGGTAGACCAACGAATGAAATCATTGAAATCCATGAAGAAACCTGTCATCATCACTGCCGTGTCGGCCTTGGCCATCTCCGGGGCGCTGTTCAGCCAATCTACATATGCTGCACAAGTAACTAAGCCGATCCAAGCAGTTTTTAACAATATTAAAATTATCTACAACGGAACCGAGGTTCCTTCTGATGCCAAAACAGAACCATTCTTGCTGGATGGCGTGACGTATATCCCGCTGAAGCTGGCGGGCACAGCTTTGGATAAAAAAGTACAATGGGATGGCACCAACAAACGCGTAGTCATTACTGACAACGGTGTTCCGATTGATCAATCTACGGTTACAGCACTGAACAACCAGATTACAACACTGACTCAAGAGCTGAACACAGCAAAAGCAGCGAACACGACGAAAGACGCTACCATTGCTCAATTGCAAAAAGACAATCAGGCGCTAAAAGATGAAGCAAGCAAAAACAGCTCTGACACCTTGAAAGATCTCCAAAAGCAACTGAACAAGGATTACAGTGATTCCTACAACACGAACTCGGATATCACGCTGGATGGCAATAAAAGCGATATTACCGTGACCATCGAAATGACAAAGTCCAGATGGGATGACCTATCCGACAGTAGAAGGGAAAGCTATCTGGAGGACATCGTTGAAGATATTTTGAAAGAGTACAAAGATGCCGATGTGGAAGGCACAGTGAAGAACTCCAGTAATAGGGACAAATTGGCGACCTTTACATCCAACAGCAGAGGCGATGTTACGATTAAGAAAATAGCTTCATCTTTGGATTCAAGCACGATCCAGCGTAATTTGACCGATAGATACGGCAGCTACGCCGGCATCAACCTTGATTTCACTGTGAGAGGCGACAGCAGTGAAGCTACCGTGGATGTGTATGTAACTTCAGATGACTGGAATAAACTCTCTAGCACTCAAAGAACCAGCCTGACAGATGGCGTTATTTATCATCTAAAAAATAGAGAGTCCGTTGACAGAGTCGTGGGATACGTACGCAATAAAGGGAACAGCAGCCAAATCATTACCTTCTAAGATTAATCTTTCAAAAAAGCGACAAAGGCTTTAGAGCCCTTGTCGCTTTTTGTGATATACAAACATCATGCGTTCCACTATTTAATCAATCTGCTTACGGAAGTAATGTATTTTATATAATCACTATCCGCATTGGTTTTACCTGTATTTGTTGTATACACCAAATGACCGGGGCTGGTTATTTTGACTTTGTAAAACATACTGGGTCTAGAATAAGGATATACGCTATAGGTTCCTTTGCTATAGACAATCATAGGATTAAAGTCGATTTGCTTGAAGTCGGGTGATAAGCTGCTCTCGTACATAGCATAAATATCCAATATGCCTTTTTTTCGATCCCAATCAAAGGAAGTAAGATCAAACGCGTTCGCATCCATGACCTGAGCCAGGTCTTGTCCCTTAAAATTCATAAGAACTGGGCTTTCGGTAAAACTATCATGCTTTAGTGACAATAATTCACGCTTGGGATTCCACTCCATCTTCGCATCTGTATCTTTCAACAGAATGGATACCGGTAAAAACATCGCATTACTTTTCATGATGGGGACTGTATCCATTATCACTGGCTCGCCGTTAACCGATATTTCGGGTGATCCGATTGTGACCGTTACATTACGGCCCAACAGATCGACAGAAGCGGTTTTGCTCGCTGCATTGTAAGTTACTTTACCACCCAATATATCCTTGGCCGCTTGAAGTGGTATAAGTAGTCTGTTCTTATTGTCCACAAAGGGTGATGCGGGATAGGTATATAAGACGTAATGTTCATTGACCTTGAGGTGTATCGGCGTTTGGCCTTGAGCTTGAGCTGATGCCCAATTCAAGTTAGCATCAGCAAAACTTAATAAAACTATAAGACAAATTAATAACCTGATTTTCATAATGCCCCTCCTCGTTATTGTTCGTTACCAGTGTATCGTCACAAAAATATCATATCAACCATAATTTACAACATATATCCAAAAATACACATGACATTTTACATATACTGGTTTATAATGGATTTAACTGCAAAACAAAAAGAGAGCACAGAATTGCACTCTCTTTGAATAAAGCATATAAAAGCAAGAAATATTAATAAGCCAATGCAAAAAGTCCTTTAATGTGGGACAGGTAACGGATGTTACTGCCTTCTTTCATCAACGTAGCTACAGCGCCTTTCAGTTGGGTGCCATTCGCGCCTACCGTGCCGATCGCGTCTGTTCTGCCCAAACTGCCCAGCGTACCGGAGAATACAGGTGTGAATTGTTCCATTTTTGCTCCGTTAAAGTAAGCAAACAGGTTGTAACCCACCGTCTCGCCCATTTGCCAAGCCAACTGTGCAGTTGGAGGGTATGGACGCTCGCCTTCACTCGGGAACACCACTGCGCTGTCACCAGCCAGGAAGATGTCTTCGTGGGAAGTCGATTGCAAGGCACCATTCACGGTTGCACGACCACGGTTCACTTCGATACCGGATGCGCCAACCAGTGCGTTGCCTTGTACGCCGCCTGTCCAGACCAATGTGCTCGTTTTGATCGAACGTCCGTCTTTGAGCAGAACTTCGTCGGCTTTCATTTCCGTAATTGGAACACCAGCTACGATTTGAACGCCACGTTTTTCAAGGCTTGTGACTGCACGATCAACCAGTGCCTGCGGGAAGCCTGCCAAAATAGATGGTCCAGCTTCTACACAGTAGAGGCTAATGTCTTCGTAGTTAATGCCTTTTTCACGGCAAATCACAGGCAGCTTGTCAGCATATTCGCCTACCAGCTCGACGCCTGTCAGACCACCACCGCCGACAACGATTGTAGCATCTGCTTTGTTGCCGGATTGCTTGTAAGCATCCAGACGAGCTTCGACATGTGCACGAATGCGATTGGCTTCCGCCACTGATTTCAGTGTGAAGCTGTGCTCTTGCAGTCCTGGAATACCAAAGTAAGCCGTTTCACTGCCCAGGGAAATAACGAGAGCGTCATAGCTCAACGTAGCGCCACTGGCCAAGGTTACTTTTTTATCGTCCGGTTTGATTTCCGAAACGGTATCCACTTTCAGAATAATATCTTTGTTACGCAGCAGCTTCTCCAAAGGAAGTGCAACTGCTTTTTCGGCAATTGTACCTGCCGCCAAACGGTGCAGCTCCGTAATAATTTGGTGCGACGCAAAGCGGTTTACCACTGTAATGGTTGCTTGGCTAGCGTCCAGATGCTGGCGTGCTGTGAGAGCGGCCAGCAATCCACCGTATCCGCCGCCCAAGATCAAAATTTGCTTCGACATGTCCATCCTCCGTTCTTGATCAGATAATTATTTGCTTTCGCGTTGGCGCTCATTCAGAATGTCCAGGAAAGCCTGGCTGAAACGCAGTGTTTTTTGTACATTTGGATCTTTAAGCATTTTGAGCAATCCAAACAGACCTACACTGCCGTCCGTAGTTTGCACGCGGTCGTTAGCTTCAATGGCAGCAGAAGCCAAACCTTTAGCCGACTCTGTAACAGGCTTCACAAACTCTCCCATGGAGTTTTTCATATCTCCGAGAAAGACAGGGTCGGTTGCCAAACTACGAGCTACATCATAAGCGTCGGTCATCAGAGTAACCATCTCAGTCAACTTGGGCAGATTCTCTACCAGCACGGTCAGCGATTGCTGAACCTCCGGTTTCATCAATTGGTCCAATACATCCCGAGACTCTTTGGCAGCTTCTTGTGTTACAGCCACCTCTTGTTGGTTTTCAGACATGCGTGAACGTCCTCCTTTACTGTGAAAATAGAAGTCCATCCCTTTCTCATAACCTGTATCTATAAACTCTAGCAATAAAACATTCTATGAACTCGCGTCCTTAAACATGCAAGAAGCACAGCTTAAACCGGCCTATACCCTAAAGGGCAAGACTGATTATCGCAGATGCCAATTGTATATTGCTCGGACGGTATTCTGTTGTTGTTACTGCTGCGGAATATCTCACGAAGCGCTTCTTCGTGACTATAACAGGCCGAAACGGAACCCTATACCTCTATATACCTCTATATTACACTTTTTACAACACAAACGTCGAAAAAATTTTAAATTTACACAAAATTCTGCAAATTTTTATTTGTTATTTTAGATAAAAATTAGAATAAACTCGTTTTCTGTCCAATTTTACCGCTCAAAAGGGCACTAATATAGGCTGATACTCCCTCAGGAACACCCTACGTATGCAAGATGTCCTCAGAAGTATCAGAATCATCGGGAGCCTCGAAATCATCAGGAGACGGGAGCGGCACACCGGACTCGATGAATTCCTCTACATCACGGGCAGCTTTAATCTGATTGCACTCGTTGCAGGCACATACACAATTGACCGGCGTCGTATGCCCACCTTTAGCCCGAGGCAGTAAATGATCAATTGTATCACCATAGCCGCCGCAGAAAAAGCAGGTATAACGGTCACGCTTGAGCACGTATTGACGAAATTCCTTGTTACTGTAGAGCCTGCGAACGGTGTATGGGTTTACAATCACCGCCATGCGCTCTCTAACCAAAGTCATCGCCAAATCAAGTTCAATCTCCTGATGCCAGCGTCTCCCCTGATCGGATCTGCCTCTGAGCCGAATCATGCCGTTGCGATTGAGCCGCAATGCACGGGTATCCGCAGGCTTTAGCCTGCCAAGCAGATTCCGCACCCGCTGCCGATGGCGCTCACGCGCCTTATCTGTGACTGGCTTCCTGCGGGGTAGGTGAGGCAACAGGTCAGGCTGTGCTGATATATCCAGACTTGGGACAGCCTCACCTGCCCCCAGGTTATGCCGCATCATGGAAGCGGCCAAGGGCTTCATTTCCTCGCCGGAAGAAGGGGCAGACGGAGCCACACGCTCTTGTGCGGCTAATCCCCGGCAGGAACGGCAAGGACCACGCCGGGAATATGGACCCGCCCGGCGGCCGGGTCTGCGCTGAAACTCC
>NZ_JH601081.1:18706-40723 GCF_000245715.1 Paenibacillus sp. Aloe-11
GGCTTCATCTCCTGACAATACGTACATTTTTTCATCAGCCGCTCGCCCGCTTCATTTCTGCTTTGCTGTGGTTCCGTCATGTTCTTCCCTCCTCCTTCCGTCGCTCATGCTTCTTCATGGGTTAGCCTGAAATTTATATCCCTGTTAAGTTAGATTCATTTTATCGTGTTCACGTTTCCTTTTCTAGCCATCGTTTAGCACCATATTAACCGTCTGACGTTTAGCCCCCCTCACTTGGTGGGTAACTTGTTATATATGGAGGAGGGACGCACATGAAAAGGAACCATACGATGATGCAATTTTTCGAGTGGAATGTTGAAGCAGACGGTTCTCACTGGAAGAAACTTGCCCGCCTGGCACCGGAGCTGAAGGCTAAAGGAATTGACGCGATATGGATTCCACCTGTCACCAAGGGCCAATCGCCCGAGGATACGGGATACGGCGTCTATGACCTTTACGATCTGGGCGAGTTTAATCAAAAAGGTGCGGTACGCACCAAATACGGAACCAAGGAAGACCTTTTGGAGGCTGTTGCCGCCTGCGTTCGCCACGGCGTGACCGTCTATGTCGATCTGGTCATGAACCATAAGGCCGGTGCGGATGAAACCGAAGTGTTCAAGGTCGTTGAAGTTAACCCGGATAACCGCAATGAGGTTATTTCAGAGCCCTTTGATATCAAAGGGTGGACTAAATTTACATTTCCCGGCCGTCAAGGTCAGTATTCCACATTCCAATGGAATTTTGAACATTTTAACGGAACGGATTATGATGCAAGTCAGGGCCGGACAGGAATTTATCGTATTTTAGGCAAAAATAAAAGCTGGAGCAATCATGTAGATGATGAATTCGGCAATTATGATTATTTAATGTTTGCCAATATTGACTATAATCACCAGGATGTGCGCAGGGAAATGATTCGCTGGGGCCAGTGGCTGGTGGATACCCTGCAATGCAGCGGATTTCGTCTGGATGCGATCAAGCATATCAATCATGAATTTGTACGGGAGTTTGCCACGGAAATGATCAAGAAGCGTGGACAGGATTTTTATATGGTGGGCGAGTTTTGGAAGCCGGATCTGAAATCATGCCAGAAGTTCCTGGATACCATCGATTATAAAATCGACCTGTTCGACGTATCCCTCCACTATAAACTATATAGCGCTTCCTTGGGCGGCAAGGATTTCGATCTAAGCACCATTTTCAAGGACACGCTGGTTTATACTCACCCCCTAAACTCGGTCACTTTTGTCGATAACCATGATTCTCAGCCCCATGAAGCGCTCGAATCCTGGGTAGCGGACTGGTTCAAGCCCAGCGCCTATGCGCTCATTTTGCTGCGCAAGGACGGTTACCCCTGCGTATTCTACGGGGATTACTACGGCATTCAGGGGAAAACACCCGTGAAAGGCAAGCAGGCTGAGTTAGATCCGCTCCTGTATGCCCGCTACCATAAAGCCTATGGAGAGCAAAAGGATTATTTGGATGATCCCCATACGATTGGATGGGTGCGTCTGGGTGTCCCTGAATTGGAAGGTTCCGGCTGCGCTGTAGTGGTCACCAATGCAGACAACGGAGAAAAGCGTATGTTCGTAGGGAAGCAGCGCGCAGGAGAGCAATGGACTGATTTGACGGGACATCACGATCACGCCGTAACGATCGGGCAGGACGGCTACGGCGTATTTCCGGTTCGCGCCGGCAGCGTATCGGTATGGGTACTTCCCACCGGAAAAGACAGCCGGGGAGCGGAAGACGACGTGAAAGCTTAACTTTATTCAACACAAAGAGGACAGGATGCGAGGTAGCGTCCTGTCCTCTTTGGTATCTTCCATTTACTCCGTCACCTTGCTCTGATTGGCTACGGCCTGCTTTTTCGCCTCCACATGACTCGGATCACCCAAATAGAAGCGTCGGATAGGATCTATATGATCGTCCAGCTCATACACCAGCGGAATGCCTGTCGGAATATTTAAATCCAGCAATGCGGCCTCGTCCAGATTCTCCATATACTTGATCAATGCGCGTAACGTATTGCCATGTGCGGAAATGATAACTCGATCCTTTTTGAGAATCAACGGCACAATCCGCTGCTTCCAAAACTCACCGACCCGGTGCACCGTATCCTCCAGACTTTCCCCCAGCGGCAGCTCCTCCGGCTTAATATGGCGGTAACGCTCTTCCCTGCGCGGACTCCGTTCATCCTTCTCATCCAGCATGGGAGGCCGCACTGTCAAGCTACGCCGCCAGATATGAACCTGTTCCTCGCCATATTCTACAGCAGAATCCAGCTTGCTAAGCCCTTGCAGCGCACCGTAATGGCGTTCATTCAGCTTCCATGACTTCTGCACGGGTATCCACAAATGATCAAGCTCATCCAGGATGTGATACAGCGTACGGATCGAACGCTTTAGCACAGAGGAAAATGCCAAATCAAACGTATACCCGGCCTCCTTGAGAATACGCCCCGCCTCGATAGCCTCATGCGTTCCCTGTTCAGTCAGGTCCACGTCCGTCCAGCCTGTGAACAGGTTTTGACGGTTATACACACTTTCTCCATGCCTCACCAACACCACTTGATACATACACCCACTCCTCTCCTGTTTGTCATGATGTTTATGTTTACCCAACTTTTATGTATTTAACGTAATCCCGGGTTGTCTTTTTTTCATCCTTAATTTTTTTCTGAATTAGCAGTTCCACTTGCTTCTTCCAGAGAATGAATGAGAAGTCTATGATCGATCGGTGACGACATGACCAGCAGGCTCGTGTAGGTTCCATACTTATCGCACTGGTTGCTAAACTCTTCGAGGGTGCGCATCGAGTTGGTCACTACTTTTAATAAATAACTGTGTTCTCCGCTTATACGGTGGCACTCGGCAACATGTGGAGATGTATGGACAAAATCAAGAAATGCATGGCAATCTCTAGTCCGAAACAATATATAGGCTGCCGTATCCTTTCCTATTTTTTCAGGAGAGATGATAGTGCGATACTCCTTGATAATCCCTTTTTCTTCCATTCGTTTAACTCGTTCTGTTACAGCAGGTTGGGACAAACCCACGCATTTCCCTAGCTCCGTCATTGAAATTCTTGCCTGACTTTGAAGATAAAAGAGGATTTGTTTGTCTACATGATCCACTTTGAATGTTCTCCTTTAAATTTAATGTTTTTATGAGAAATTCATTTAATTACTTTGTATAATCATCATAATGGATTGATTACGTTATGTAAAATAAATGATTTAGATTATATAATAAAACTCACATCGATAAGGTGAACCAAACATGAAAAGATAGAGAGGATGGCTGCCCTTGAGCAAATACGTTTTAAATAAGGTAGGAGCAGTAGCAGATTTAGAAGTACTTATTGAAGAAGCTATTGATCGTACAATTGACGAAAAAAGGCTGGTTGGTGTTGGTGTACGAGTTGCGCTTAATGAGGCGCAATATTATAGTTGCGCTGCCGGATGTCCAGACCGTGAACAAAAGTCTGGAGGGACCTCTCAGTGAGCCTCTCCCTCTCCCGCAAAAATATAATTGCATTGGCTGCTATATGTTTGTCCGCATTGATGTTCGGCCTCGAAATTTCCAGTGTGCCAGTGATACTGCCAACTCTGGAAAAAGTATTGCATGGCGATCTTAAGGATATGCAATGGATTATGAACGCTTACACCATTGCATGTGCCACAGTTCTGATGGCTGTTGGAACGCTGGCTGACCGGTATGGGAGGAGGCGTATTTTTATTATCAGCCTTGTCTTGTTCGGTATTACATCCTTGATTTGTGGCTTGGCGCAAAGCACATCGGTTCTGATCATCAGTCGGTTTCTTCAAGGGGTGGGTGCTGGTGCGATGCAGATTTGCCAGATAGCAATTCTTTCACATCGGTTTCAGGAAGGACAAGAACGTAGCAAAGCCTTTGGTATATGGGGGATCGTGTTCGGTATCGGCCTCGGTTTTGGACCTATCATCGGCGGCATGATCGTAGCCGTGTTGAACTGGCATTGGGTTTTCCTGGTCCACGTTCCGTTGACCATCCTTACTTTGATTCTTGTATTCGGTGGCATAGAGGAGTCCAGAGATCCGCAGGTGAAAAAGCTGGACATTATCGGTATCGTCACGCTTTCGTTGACCGTTTTTGGCCTTGCATACTTTATCACGCAAGGGCCGGAACTCGGCTTTACCAGCAGAGCATCCATCAGCATCCTTGTTGCAGTAGCAATAAGTTTCATTGTTTTTCTATTTGCGGAAAAGCTCAGCACCCATCCGATGTTTGACTTTTCCGTATTCAAGATACGTAATTTCTCCGGCGCTCTCCTTGGCTCCATCGGCATGAACTTCAGTTTCTGGCCGTTCATGATCTATCTACCGATCTATTTCCAAAGTGGCCTGGGTTACGGCACCGTAGCCGCCGGGCTGTCTCTCTTGGCTTATGCGCTGCCCACCTTGGTAATTCCGCCTCTGGCAGAGCGTTTCTCGCTCCGCTATCAGCCGCGCATAGTCATTCCATCAGGTCTGTTCATCCTCGGTATGGGCTTCATTTTGATGAAATATGGCAGCGGCAGCGATCACGCCAGTTGGTTGACCATGCTCCCTGGCTCCTTGTTGGCTGGTATTGGGCTTGGTTTAACCAACACGCCTGTAACCAACACGACCACCGGCTCTGTTTCGAGTGCCCGTGCAGGCATGGCTTCCGGTATAGATATGAGTGCCAGATTGATCAGTCTGGCCATCAACATCGCTGTGATGGGATTCATCTTGCAGGAAGGTATTCTGTCTTATTTGAAGGGTGCCCTTTCCGGGACTCTCAATGCAGTGCAATTGCGGTCTGTAGCCGAAAAAATAGCCGCCGGAAATACTGTATCTCTCAGGCAGAGTTTGCCAGAACTCTCCTCTCTGGATTCGTCTGGAGCCGTCGTCCATGCAGCGCTTGTGCACGGCTTTGGCTTGATAATGCTCTACGGCGGTATTGGTGTCTGGATTCTAGCCGCGATCAGTTTTATGATTTTTAGACCTAAGAGAGCATAAAGACAATCCCGGGGATATCGAGGCCACTGAAAAACTCGTAGTTTGACGGAGTAGTTAAATGCATGAAACAAAAGACGACCTCAATTTCCTAGTAATAGGGAATGAAGGCCGTCTTTTTGTTATTAACTCAGGTCCTCCACATATCGATAAAAGCTCAAAACGACCGATGTACTGATCTAAATTACACCAACTTATTTACATATTATTACATGGACATGTATTTTTATTTTTATCTCAGATAATCCATTTTATTGAATAATTATGATCGTTATGTGGGATTGGGAAGAGGAATATTTTTGCATAAGGAAGGAGTGATTTCTGAGGTTTCTGACTGAACAAAGTGATGTTTATTCTGATACATACGATTGTACTGATTAATTAGTTCGTTCAAAAACATAGCCTGCTCAAGTACGCAAGCATGTCCAAAACCATACTGTTTAAAAAGATCATGCAATCGTTGTCTGGCACTTTCGATCTGTTGATTTAACGTTGAATTTTCATCATTGTTCATGTTCATTCCCCCCTGATAAATCTCATTTTAGCAGGTAATGAACAAATGCATTATGATCATTTTTTAGCCAAAACAACAAAATAAACAAAAAAAACCAGCCTAAGGGCTGGTCCATAGTAAGAATTAAAAATTGATTAAAATGTCCCAATGTGTCCTTGAACTTGGATTGGGCTTGAGCTTGGGATTCCGGTTGGAACTGGTAGTGAGAATACCAGTAAAAAGCTAGTTGTTGCCAAAACTAAAGCCATCTTCTTGATCATTTCTTTTCCACACCTCCTCATAAGCGGAATGAAATTGGGCCTGTGTTTCAGGATCAGCGTGTTCACTGAAACGGAAAAATAAGCCTGCACAATTAGAAATAAGCAGTGCATGGTTAATTATACCAGCTTTTTTTAAAGCTTCTATTAAGCATTTAAATCCATACAGGTATCTTTCTTTAAACAAGTTATATTTAGCTAACTTATACCAGAATCGTACAGTTTCTTCGAGTATAACTTGCTGCTCTGCTAATGTATTCGTATGTGCTGGTTCTTGATAAGCTGCAATTTGGGGCTCGAATCGCTGAAGAATATGATCAATGTCGATGTCGTACCGATTAGCTACTTCTACAACGTTTAAAAGTTCAGCAAAAATATGTTTTTCACCTGATATATGGCCAACGTAATCCGTCAGCACGCTAATATCTCCAGACATAAGTCTATTTACGTAAGTATTAATTTTAGCCCATTGCTGGAATTGGTTCTTCCAATAAAGTGATTCATCATCATTCTCTTTTACCCAACTTAGATCGGCATAACCTTGAATATGTTCTAATGCCTGTTTATGACTTCCTTTCGCATCACAAGCATGTGCGCACATCAACTCAGCGTAGGCTATGTATGCAAACAGTGGTCCAGAACGCAGTTCATTTTTCAGTCCTGTTTCTTTTTTGGAATTATGAACTAAGTCATATTGAACCTGTCCTAATTTATACATTTGACGTGAAAATTTATAGACCTTATCCCACATACTTAATGATCTATACACGTTGGCCAAGGCCTTCAAGGCATCCAGTTGGTTGACTTCATCCAAACGGTCGACAAAAGGTTCAAATTTAGCAGCCGTTTGAAGATTTTGAGCCTGATCTTTCCCGATCCGGATGCTAAATAGCCGATACTGGCACAAAGCAAGCCGTTCTGAATGCTGCTTTCTTTCACTCACAGCCACATTTTCATAAAGGTAAGCTGCTGTGTCCCGATACCCTTTGTGAAACAAATCCTCAGCCAGTTCAAAGAGTGAATGAGTGTAGATCGGACTATCTAGAAACATACTTACAGCACGCTGTAAGCAATCCAGTCGTCCTAACTCAACACAACGATACACGAAAGGTTTTACTCTCCGCCAGTTAAGTGGAGATTCTTCAACACATTCTTCAACGAACCGCTCGTAAAAATAATCCGGTGGTAAATTCATGCCCATCGTAATGCGATCCAGTTGATTAACAGATAAAGAACGATTGCCTGTGATGAAGCCGCTAACAGTACCTACATTTAAACTCGTGATATTGCCAAACTGGGTCATACTTAAGCCTTTCTGTTTTAGATATCTTTCAATTTCTGCCCGAATCGTAGGTGTTATTTCCATGAATAAATCACCCTTTCAGCGTGAACTTTGTAAGTCTGCAAATTTAAGCAAAAAGAAGAATTGGAAAACTTATAATATAATGAAATATTTGTATGTTTTCAATATACCATCTATTGGTACAACAATAAATACCTCTTTTTGGAGAACATTGGATTTTATACACAAAAATCATAGGTGACCGTTCAGAAAATGAAGTGGGTTTCTATCATCTGATAAGGAGGATACCAATTGAAGAGAACAGGTATGACACGTCCCTTGGATACGTTAGGCCGGATTGTTATTCCGATGGAAATCCGAAACTCGATGGGGATTGAGATTGGCGAGCCTTTAGAATTTTATATGGACGTTGAACAAGGTTTTATGGGCATAGGAAAGTATAGTAGCGGGGTTTCGTGTAATTTGTGCAAATCATTTCTGGATCTAACCTATTTCAAAGGTTTACTTCTATGTAAGCAATGTATCCTCGACCTGAAGGGAAACGTAGGTGTTCGTCCCATTCCTGCCCCTGTTGTTAAGGAGCCTACGTACAAAGAAAAAAAAGTAAAACGACGGTCATCACAAGAACTGATTGAAAGCCTAAAAAGACTCATGCGGGAACATCCCACAGCCAAGCAGAATGAATATGCGGAATGGCTTGGCGTGTCACAAGGCCGTATTTCCCAGCTTAAAAAGCTATTGTAGCGTGCGCTCCGTTATAGTGAAATGAATCTATCTTATGGAGGGTTAGTGATGGAGAATCGTTTTAAAACAGAGGAAGAGATTTATTTGTTGTCTGAACACGTGCATCCCTTGGATAAGGGTTTTGAATTGTTTCGGCTAAATTATAGACAAAATGATTGGGCAGAAGCGGATCGTGTAGCTGATCACATTTTAAATATGGCTGAACGCAGTTATAACAGTAGACAAAAATGGGGTGACGTTGCTCCTCTAAATCAGATGCTAAAGCACCCACTTATCTTTTATTTTGGATACGGATACCTGGCTAAATCCATCGTTTTCCAGAAGCAGGGTCTTTTTGATCGAGCAAGAGAATATATAGCTCAATATGCTGACTTAGGATGGTACGAACATGCTACGGACGAAGATATACAGGAAATAGAACGTTTTAAAGGATTGGCAGTGGCCAATGGATACGCTGTCGACTTATTATCCGGGAATAAGGAAATATTGAAGGAGTACAATGAGTTTTTACAAGAAAACGATGAGGAAACATTGCCCGGATTAATCACAATTTTTGAGGCAGCAAACATAAATGAATGGAATATTGACGAGTATTATTCTTATATTCCCGATCGGCTAGAGACCTTTTCCAGCTTTGAAGACCTTGGAAATCGTGTGTATTATGTGAAATTACTTCATCAACTAGCTATCTATAACATAAATCAGCAGCGGTATGGTGTCGCCATAAATGATATTCTGAATTATTTGCAAACAGCAGTTACAATGGATCTATACAGGGAATTCATTACAACTATTGCCATGTTCGAAACCGTTCGTCCGTTTGCAACAACGAAACAACTGACAAAGTATCAAAATATCTTACAGGGAGTGTATTCACATGAGAAAAATATTAGTAGTTACATTTATGCTGATGATATTTGCTCCTTTCAATCACGGTGTTAACGGGTAACAGCAAAGACCACTTGCATCAGCAGATAGCCCTCAGGCTGTCGGGACTTTCTCTAACAGCCTGAGGGCGATTCAGCCGTCCTCTTCTCCTTATCCTGCACCTAACTGCACATTAAAGTGAAACTATTCATGAATCGCAGACACTTAGTCCTCCTTGCTGAACTTGGACAACAGCTCCAGAATCCGCACATACAGCCATACCAGAGTCACGAGCAATCCAAATGCGCCGTACCATTCCATGTATTTGGGTGCTCCTTGCTCGGTCTGCTCCTCAATAAAATTAAAATCCAGCAGCAGATTCAAAGCTGCAATGATCACAACAAATAAACTGATGCCGATGCCAAGCCAGCCTGTCTCATGGATATACGGAACATTCATACCGAAAAAATTCAAGATAAAGTCTACCAGTGTAACCAGAGCAATGGCCAGCGTACACAAAACAACGAATGAGATAAAGCCCCGTGTCACCTTGATGATTCGCTGTGTGTACATAAAGAGCATCAGTAACAAGATACCCACCGTCAGCAAAATGGCATTGGCCACAATGCCGGGGTATTCATACTCCATATAAGCTGAAATACCACCCAAAGCAAAGCCACTGAAAATCGCATAGATTGGTGAAAGAAGTGGAGCTGTTTTTGGAAAAAAGAATATCGCAAGGGCCATGCCGGCCATGCCGAACAAGCCTGCGGTCATCATGGATAGTACCTCTATGATCCCCTGGTCATTCATATACCAGGTTATACTGCCAGAAACGATAAGCAAAACAAGTAGAAGCAACGTTTTGTTTACCGTTCCTCCAATGGTCATGCGTTGTTCGCTAACTTCCCTTTCATCTTCTCGCAAAAAAATGTCATCACGTAAAACCGGATTGCTTAAGCTCATTCAGGGTGCTCCTTTTCAAATGTGTTAGTTTCTAAGTTTGACCTGTCGATTCTCTATGTCGTATATGTATATATCGGCACAACCCCAAAAAAGTTTCAGAAAGTTTCAAATAAACAAAAAAACTCTAGCTCACTTTGCAGCAAGCCAGAGTTAGAGGATCAGTCGTCACAGATTAAAAATCAGCTGTAGCAATTTGGATCGTGCCCGTTACAGCTCCGGCTGCGGTAGCTTGGAGAGCGGCTACCAGCAGCAAAGCAACTTCCAACGTAAGACTGTTGGCTGCCGGGATAACATACGTGATCACAGGTGCGTTAACACGGGTAACGACAAGATTAACCGGATTCGCACCTGTATTATTCACGGTAATTGTAGCATTACTGCCGCCATTCAAGTTTTCAAAAAAGGATTTACCCACACCCGCAGCGAGATTATAGATTTGCGAAGGTAAAAGGATCGCCATAGAACTCACCTCCCTTGCGTTCGATAGTGTATTCTATGCCTTCCAACCTATGAACGTAATTGTTAATTGACTCAGGAATAAGACACAATTTACGAGATTTATAGATTAACGCACCTTAAAATACACGAAAGAGGGGTTGCCCTCTCAGATTCTTGCAGAACCTGCGGACAACCCCTTTTAAATAATGGAAACCTCACTTAGAGTATAAAGCCATTTGTATATTGCCTTTGTATCCTTATTTTACGATAATGCTCAATTCCTGCGGACTAAAACGGGAAGGGGCGGAAACCTTCACGCAGATATTGCCAGCCTCACCCTTCGTACGAATCCAGAACGCAATACGCCCGCCAATGAGCGCCAAGCTGGATGGGCCTATCAATTCACCCACTCCCTCGACCTCCACCGAAACGGGATCAGCATAGAACGGCAAGCCGTTGCCGTATTCGTCCAAAGCGTCCACCACCACTCTCGTCACGTCCCAATCACCCGCCTCCAGCACGGTGTCGTCTGCGGACACCCGCAGCTCCGTCGGCACCGGATTACGAGAGTAGCGTCTGCGAATCACTTCTTGACCGTCCACATACCCGATGAGCACCGCATCTTCCCACTTCATGCCCCATTGGCCTGTCAGCTCGTCGATAACAACGGGAGGATGTGGAAGCGCCGGGTACTTCTCTCGGCTCGGACGATAAACTCCCTTGCGCTCATCACCGTAGATGAACTCCACCTCATCGCAATTGGTGAACACGACCAGCGGCACGATGCCTCCTATATTTCGCTCACCACGGGACCAATACGTAACCGGCTCCATCACAATTTCCTGCTCGGCATGCTTCTGGCTGCGGTACACATTTGCTGCAAATTTAGGCAGACGAAACATATCCATGACACCGTGATAGCAAATTTTATCGCCAGAACCAAAGTCGGCATGTGTATTATAGTCAAAAGCACACCAGCCAATCGCTCCGGCAATGCCCTCATCGGCATAGGAGGCATTTTGCACCCGTGTATGGCGCAGTGCATGCTCCATCACCCGTTCCTCCTGATCAAAACGTTTGGTCGGATACATATGCCCGTTATATTCCGTTACCAGATAAGGGACCGGGTGATCCAGCTTTGTAACAAAAGACGGCTGGCGCAAGCCTGTCGTTTCACCATCTACGCCCTCTGTATCATCATACGTATCGAAATTGCGAATTTCCTTCGCCAAATATTTTTTATGCCCACCGTCATGAACAAAATCGTTCATCGTATATACATCTTCCAGCAGCTCGCTGCCTACAATATAACGCACACCGCCCGTAGCGCGGGTCGGGTCCAGCTTGCGTGCAAGCTCATTGGTACGGGCGTACAGATCATGGTCATCCTGCGATTCATTAATCCGTACACCCCAGATCACGATGGATGGATGATTGCGATCACGGATAATCATGTCCTTTACGTCCTTTACCGCCTGTTCCTTCCATGCTTCACCACCGATATGCTGCCAGCCCGGAATTTCCTCAAAAACGAGCAGTCCAATCTCATCACAACGATCCAGAAAATGACGGGACTGCGGGTAATGCGACGTCCGCACCATGTTCAGACCCAGTTCTTCTTTGAGTATATCGGCATCACGTCGCTGCGCTCTTTTGGGCATCGCATAGCCGACATACGGGTAAGACTGATGGCGGTTCAAGCCGAGCAGCTTGAGCTTCCGCCCGTTCAGGTAAAATCCATCCGGCTGGAATTCGGCTTCGCGGAACCCGAAGCGCACGGTCAGCTGATCCAGTTCTTCCCCGTTACGCAGCAGCGTCAGCTCTGCTTCATACAGCTTGGGATCGTCCAGCTCCCACAGTTGTAGACCGTTCAGCTCTTTCAGCTCCAGTGCCAGATCGCCCGCAGTCACTGCTGTCGGTCCGGTCTCCGCCTTCAAGCTGTCTCCATCCAGCAGCCGTAAGCCGACCGCCAGATCGTCCTGCTGAGCATCCATTCCCTCCAGCTCGACAGTCACACGTACCGCTTTGCTCGCCGCGAGCGGCTCCGGCGTCTGGACGAATACCGTTCCGAAATGCACAGGCTCGACGATTCTCAGCTGCACCTCCCGGTAAATGCCGCCGTAGGTCAGATAGTCGATGACTGCCCCAAAGGGAGGAATGTCGTCCCGTTCCGTAGAATCGACGACAACCGTGAGCATATTGGAACCGCCATATTCAGCAAGCTCGGTCAATTCAATGCTGAATGGTGTATAGCCGCCTTTGTGCTCACCCGCCTTTACTCCGTTCAAATATACCTGTGCATAGGACATAACCCCTTCAAAATCGACATACACCCGCTTACCCTTGGCATCTGCCGGAACATCCAGTTTTCTTTTATATGTGGAAACAAACTGAAACGCCTTGTCGTCAAAATAGTTATACGGCAGCTCCACATTGGTATGCGGCAGCAGAATGGGTTCATACCGACTCACATCAATCCCTGCATTTACTTCACTCTCGACATATTCAGGACGGTAAAACCACTGGTCATTCAACGGCAAAATGGTACGCATGGGCAGTCACCTCAACCTTTTATTTTTTACTCTTATATAGAGTAAAATATTTAAGTAAAAATAACGAGTAAAACCTAGTAAAATAAATATATTCCTAATGTAAGCATTTACAAAACAATTGTCAATTCTATTTTTGTATCTGCTCATAGTAAAAAAAAAGCCCCGGTAAACCGGAGCTGTTCAAATCAACATCATTTTATTGGGTATAGGTATGCAGCGGCGCACTGCTGTTGCGAATCATCAGCTCGGTCGGAATGGTAACCTTCCGCCCCACCTCGTTCGGACCGTTACGCACCGTATGCAGCAAAAGCTGAACGCCTGTCTCTCCCATCAGCTCGGTATACGTTTTGACCGTTGTCAGGGAGGGAGTCAAATATTCGGCTGTCGGAATATCGTTGAAGCCAACGATTGAGATACGTTCCGGGACAGCAATGCGATGCTGCTCCAGCGCCTTCAATGCTCCAATAGCCACTGAATCGCTCGCAATGAAGAAGGCCGTAGGCAGATGCTTCGGGCCTGCGAGGATCGCGGCTTCCATCGCACGAAAGCCATCTGCCGCCGTTCCGCCGCACTCATGAACGTCATCCGATGTACATAATCCGTGCTGCTCCTTGTACTGCAAAAAGGTCTCATAGCGGGCATCCAGCTCTGCCAGTCCAGCATCATGGGCTTGTTCATCCCGCCCCATGCCCACATATCCGATATGACGATGCCCCGCGTCCATCAAATAATCCAGCGCATCGGCCGCAGCGCGCGCGAGATCAATGACCACATAGTCTGCGCCCATGCGCTCCACCGGGTGATCCAGAAAGACACAAGGAACGGGCAGCTCCAGCATGTGCTCTACCTCTTGGCTGCTAAAATGCCCCAGCACGATGAGCCCGTGCAGCCCTTCAGACAAAGTCTTCAGGGCGGCCAAATCTTCCCGTCTGAAAATGCGCTCCAGCTGCGCCCCGCTTTGGCGGCACTCTTTTTCCACACCAAACCGGATGGACAGATAATAAGGGTCCTCCAATTCCTCGTATGCACTCATCCAGTGCACCATCCCCAGCCGGATCGGCCCCTCCGCCTTTTTGCGAGGCTGACGGCCGATACCGCCATTTTTACGTTTAACAGTCGTATATTTCATCCGTTCGGCAACTTCAAAAATTTTACGCCGCGTTTCCTCTGACACAGACAGAGTTTCATCATAATTCAGTACTCGGGAGACCGTGGATATAGAAACCTCCGCCTCCTGAGCGATATCTTTTAACGTAGGCATTGCAGACTCCTTTAATGGTTTTACTTCATTTTTACGTTCTTTTACTGTTATCTTACCCGTCGTACCCGTGCAACACAACCCATCATCTGAAAAGCCCAACCCATTTTTTTCATATATAAGTCCAATCATGATAGAATATATATCATTAGAGTTTTGGAAAATTCCCATTATATCAGTAATGACGCCAAGGAGGATATACACATGAAACAGGAACTGATCGACCGCCTGACCACTTATGTTCAGGTAGATACCCAATCCGACGAAAGCAGCCACACCTGCCCCACCACACCAGGACAGCTCACATTGGGCAACCTCCTGGTAGATGAATTGAAAGCCATCGGTATGACGGACGTAACCATTGATGATAACGGTTATGTGATGGCGACCCTTCCTTCTAATACGGATAAAGAGGTTCCCGTCATTGGCTTTCTCGCACACCTTGATACGGCAACCGAGCTGACTGGCGCAGGGGTAAAACCGCAACTGACAGACTCTTATGACGGAGGAGATATCACGCTGAATGCGTCGCTTGATGTGGTGCTTTCTCCACGTGAGTTTCCCGAGCTGGCGCAATATAAAGGCCACACCCTGATCACCACAGACGGTACGACCCTGCTTGGTGCAGACAACAAAGCCGGGATCGCAGAAATCATGACAGCCATACACTACCTGATAGATCACCCGGAAATCCAGCATGGCAAGATCCGCGTTGCCTTTACACCGGACGAGGAGATTGGAAGAGGACCGGAACGCTTTGACGTAGCTGCTTTTGGTGCTGAATATGCTTATACCGTGGATGGCGGACCGCTCGGAGAGCTGGAGTATGAGAGCTTCAACGCGGCAGCCGCCCATATTACCATTCAGGGGGTGAATGTCCATCCCGGCACAGCTAAAAACAAGATGGTTCATGCCGCCAAAATTGCCATGGAACTGCATAGCCGTCTGCCTGTGGACGAAGCCCCGGAATATACGGACGGATACGATGGCTTCTATCATCTGCTGGAATCCACAGGCACGCCAGAACATGCAAAGCTGCACTATATTATCCGTGATTTTGATCGTAAGAGCTTTGAAAACCGGAAGGCTTATTTAACGAACGTGGTCAAAGAGCTGCAAGCCGCTTACGGAGAAAATCGCATTACGCTGGAGCTGAGAGATCAGTATTACAACATGAAGGAGAAAATCGAGCCTGTCAAACATATCGTGGACATTGCGTATGAAGCGATGAAGAAGCTGAATATTGAGCCTATTATCAAGCCAATCCGTGGCGGTACAGACGGTTCACAACTGTCCTATATGGGACTGCCTACACCGAATATTTTTACGGGTGGAGAGAACTATCACGGTAAGTTTGAATATGTATCGGTGGACAACATGGTGCTTGCGGCCAAGGTAATTGTTGAAATCGTTCAATTGTTCGAACAGCGCGGTAAGTAAACCATGCAGCAGCTGGCCAATAATCTGACGTCGTATATCGTAAAATAAATAATCGGCATAAAAAAGGGGAGCCCACTGAACGCAACATGCGTAAAAGTGTGCTCCCTTTATTGTCAATGGCCCTGCCGGACCTCCTCATGATGGAAACTCAAAGCTCAACCACGATGAGAAAAGACACCATGATTTGAAGGATGTAGAGGGTTTAACCCTCCCTCTGCATCTGCCACCGGAAGAGTAATACTAAGAAACGCCAAGACCATAGTTACCGAGATTAATGCCTTTTTCATTATGAAGCCCCCTTAATAAAATGGTTTGATATTGCTCTTGCTGTGACGGTGTTGCCAAATCTCGATAAGCCTCAAACAGAGTAACCAGCGTCCTGAAATCAGCATCTGCTTCCACACTAACCGAAAATTGCAGGGAGACAAGGACATAGTTCAAAGCAACGGCGTACTGCTGCTTTTTGAAATAATAAATAGCTAACTGGTTGACCAGCTTTATATAATATACGCGGTTCCCTCTATCTTCATAACTTTCAAATATCTCGATATCGTCAGCAAAATCGTTCAGCAGGTCGTCTATATCCCAATTATTCAAATTAGCCGCTTCGGCAATACCAATCAGCCCTGGAAGTATTTCCTCGTCATTATTGTGAAGAAATTGAACATATTCAGGCACAAGCTCCCTTTTGCCCGAAAGTAATTCAATGGTATATAAATTGGCTTTGGCGAGAAATCGGAATCTCTCCACTTCTTCTTGACCGCTCTGATCCAGCCCCATAAACCAACCCATTTCGCCATACTTCATAATATAATCTCTGGCTTCCTGATACTTGCCCTTATTTTGATAATAAATAGATTTAGCCAGATAGCTGTAAGCATAATAAAACACCAGCGGGTGTTTGGTGTCCAGTGTCACGTATATGCCGTCCGCAGCGTTTCTCAGTTGGGCATGATACAGGCTTGCTGCCAAAGTATGCATATAGTCTGCAACCTTGTTCGCTTCATCCCAATCATTATGCGTATAGCTGAGTCTAAACAACTCACAAGCTTTATCGAGTTCGTGGCTGTCCGACAACAAATAAATGGCCTCCCTTTGGTTCAGGACCTCTTCCACTAAAACCCGCCTCCCTACCTGAAAATTACGGTTTCTCCTAGCCTAATCACTATTCTTCAGGGGCACCTATGCTGCTAATTTCTATATTTTTGCATACCAGTATATTACAAATATAGTCAAAAACTTACTCGAAGTCAATTCAATAATAGAAAAATTATTTTTTTTGCAACCTGACAATGCTGTGCACGGTTAAACAGGCTACGAATAGTTGGTTCCCACAGGCCCCTCCTCACAGGTGGTTTTAGAAAGCTACAGTATCGTCTGGGTAACTACGTTACGAATTAGTGCGTACTTTTCAAGCGGATATCGTGGCTTTACAATCAGACCTGTGCATGGAATCCAGAATAAGCAGCACTCAACAAAGCATGTACCCGTTGATCAAATACAAATTTACCAAAGGAGTGAAGTTAATAACATGGAACTTCAACTGGCTTTAGACTTAGTAGATATCCCGCAAGGTATTGCATTGGTAAAGGAAGTAGAGTCATATATTGATATCGTCGAAATCGGTACACCGATTGTCATCAATGAAGGACTTCATGCAGTAAAAGCAATGAAGGAAGCATTCCCGAATCTGAAAGTGCTTGCTGACCTTAAAGTGATGGATGCAGGCGGTTATGAAGTGCTAAAAGCATCCGAAGCTGGTGCAGATATCGTTACGATTCTGGCTGTAGCTGAAGATGCAACGATCAAAGGCGCCGTAGAAGAGGCTAAAAAACAGGGCGGCAAAAAAATCCTGGTGGACATGATCGGCGTTAAAAACCTGGAGCAACGCGCCAAAGAAATCGACGCACTCGGCGTAGACTATATCTGTGTGCATACGGGCTACGATCTGCAAGCGGAAGGAGAAAGTCCGTTTGAAGCACTGCAAACGGTCAAAAAAGTCGTAAAAAATTCCAAAACAGCCGTAGCTGGCGGCATTAAGCTGAGTACATTGGCTGAGGTAGTGAAAGCTCAACCGGATTTGGTTATTGTCGGCGGTGGAATCACTGGCGAGGATGACAAAAAAGCTGTAGCTTCCCAAATGCAGCAGCTCATCAAGCAAGGTTAATTCCAATGGAAACCTCTCAATATTTATCCCAGGTGCTCAAGGAGCTGCAGCTGGTTCCACAACTGATCAGTGATGCGGAATCGGAACAGCTGATTCACTCCATCACCGCTGCGAACAAGGTGTTCGTCGCCGGGGCGGGCCGTTCAGGATTCATGATCCGTTCGCTGGCGATGCGGCTGATGCATATGGGAATTCAAGCATACGTGGTTGGGGAAACCGTAACGCCCGGCTTGGGTGAAGGTGATCTGCTGATTATAGGCTCAGGCTCAGGCGAAACCAAAAGCCTGACCTCCATGGCGGAAAAAGCGAAGAAGCTCGGGGCCTCCATGGCGCTTCTAACCACTTCTCCAGAGTCCACCATTGGCAAGCTGGCTGACATTATCGTCAAGCTGCCCGGCGCCCCCAAGGACCCGGCCAACAAGGATTACCAGACGATTCAACCCATGGGCTCATTGTTCGAGCAAACCCTGCTGCTGTACGGTGACGCCTTGGTGCTCAAAACGATGAAGCTGCGCAAGCTGACCTCGGAATCAATGTTTGGCCAACACGCCAATTTGGAATAGAACGGTTATCCCTGCAATATCTAGACAGGCTGTCTCGTACATGTCAAAACATGTGAAGGACAGCCTGCTTTTGTTCTTTTCTATTTTTCCGCAATTACCCTTTTGTCAAGCCTATACCTTCGTAGATTACATGCCAATTAATGCTCCGGTGAAACCGCCATTGCGTTCGGGCGAGACCGCATAGCTTTACTCACCCGTTTTCACCCAGTTATTTGTTACTTCCCGCTGACAGCGCCGGAACCTTGGACGGATCAACCAGCGCCCAATAGGCATATTTGGCCTTTAACCGTTCGTCGAACAGCAGCGGCTTATCCAGCCGGGCAATCGGGAAATTACTGAGCCACGTATTTCCGTCATCCGTACCCCAAATGGTCACATTGCTGATATGCTCCTGCTGTCTGGAGAACATATCAAACAACTCCCGATAGCGGTGAGCCTGCCGGATCAGCATGGATTCAGGTATCGTTTCGTAGCGATCCGTATCATTGGAATAGAGGCCCATATCAAGCTCCGTGATCTGGTTGTCCAGGCCGAGCGAAGCAAACTTTTCGATGGATTGCTCAATCTGGCTAATAGAAGGGAACTCCAGGCGAATATGCGATTGGTGACCTACACCATCGATCGGTACTCCTTTAGCGAGCAAATCACGCACCAAATTGTACAGAAAATCCCGTTTTTTCGGTTCATCCGTGTTGTAATCGTTGATGAACAGCCGGGCATTAGGGCCTACTACTTCCCTCGTGACACGGAACGCTTTTTCAATATAATCCGTACCCGTAATCTGATACCACATGCTGCGGCGCATACCGTCCGGCTGGTCAGGATCAATGACTTCATTCACCACATCCCAGTCGGTGATATCATTTTTATAACGGACTGCAACTGTACGAATATGCGTCTCCAGTCGATCCAGCAAAAGCTTTTTATTCTCGGGAGTCGGTGTCATCGGCTGTCCATTCTTATCCTTAAACATCCAGTCCCCGGTCTGGTTATGCCATACCAAAGTATGGAAGCGAATCGCCAGTCCGTGCTGTTTGGCAAATTGTACAATCTTGTCCGCCTCTTCCCAATGGAACTGTCCCTCGGACGGCTGCAAGGAGGCGGGCTTCATCTCATTTCCTGCCACGATGCTGTTAAAATGCTTTTGTACCAGCTCACCGTAAGCCCCTTCGGTCTGGAATGCCATAATCGCCGTACCAATGTTGAATTGCCCCTGATATATTCCATGCAAAGAGGGGATATCCTTCTCAATAGCCAGCGGAGGAACAAGAGACAGCTCAAAATCATCCATATAAAAGGAGGATGTTCCTGCTGCCGTTTCCAAATACATAGAAACCGCATCTGCATCATGCGCAAGCGTATACGTTCCCGACAAATGCGCCCATCCCCCTGTCGTGATCGCCGTATCGCCTATCACCGTTTCATACGCGCTTTTACCCTGATAATCGCGCTGCACGCTAAGTCTCACTTTGGCAGGCTGCTCGCCAGGCGCCAGCTTCACCCAGGCGCTGACCGTATATTGGCTGCCCTTTTGCAGCTTGGCTGTCACATCCAGCTTAGGCCCGGCATATGCCTGTTGTCTGCCTGTGGTCAGCAGGCTGTACGAGCCGGTTCGCGCATCGGCATTCGAAGCCTGCACCTTCTCGGACCCTAAACGGGATACCCAGCCCTGAGTTGTACCCTCTTCAAAACCGGCGGATACGATACCATCGGTCGGTTCCGTTGGGGATGGAGTGACTGGCGTTTCCGACACCTGTCTGATTTCCACCTCATCCACATAATATGCCTGTGCAGGATTCGAGTTTTCGATATACAGCTTCAATGCATCCATATTCCCGGTAAACTTATATCTCCCTTGAAGTTTGACCCACGCTGTATCTGCTGTCTCCGTTTGTGCTACTGTCTTCCATTCTGTAGACCCGCCTGTCGACTGCTGCTCCACCGTCAGCTTAATCACGCTTGGAACCGCAGCTTTGCCATCCAGCTTCACATATCCACTAATTTCATATTCTACGTCCGGCTGCAAAAGCGGCTTCACATCCAGCTCCGCTCCGTTCCAGTTAGCCGTGCGGGAAGTTGTCTTGAGACTGTGCGTGCCGCCGTATGCAGCCTCCGAGACGGATGCAATTTGGGTATTACCCCCTCGCGGCTTCCAGCCCTCGCTGTTTCCTTGCTCAAATCCATATGTCCCGATCGTTTTATTCACACCCGCCGTCGCCAGCATGGTCTTCGAAACAAGCGGGGAATGTTCCACAGACGGAGCCGCCTTCACTACGGCCCCTCCACTCCATGCGACAGGCAGCAACAGTGCCCCAGACAGCATCACACAAAAAGTTGTATACCTATATGACCGCAAAGCAATTCCTCCAATACTCAATTTTTTTGAATTCGTTTTTGTACCATTGAATTTCAGTTGCTTTATCCTTTGACCCCTCCCAGAGTCATTCCCTTTACAAAATATTTTTGTAAAAATGGGTAGACCAAAATAATAGGCACAGAAGCGACAATCGTCATCGTGGCCCGAATGGAAGTAGGAGTAACCGCCTTCGACAGATTTTCCGAGCCTGCGAACTGACTGGCATAGTCCTGAGCGTTCACAGACGTATTGGAATTTTGCAGGATTTTCATCAGCTCATACTGGAGGGTGCTCCATTGCTCATACGACGAATTGTACAAAAACACATCGAACCAGGAATTCCATTGCGAGACTGCCGTGAACAGCGACACCGTCGCCAGCACCGGTACACAGAGCGGCAACACAATGCGCACAAAAGTGGCAAACTCCCCGGCCCCGTCAATACGCGCCGACTCCAAAATCCCTTCTGGCAATCCTTCAATAAAGGATCGAATCACAATGACGTTAAACACTCCGATCAGCCCAGGCACGATATACACCCAGAAGGTGCCAAGCATCCCCAGCTCCCGTACCAGCAGAAAGTTTGGAATCAACCCACCGTTAAAATACATTGTCAAAATAAAAGCAATTGAGACAAACTTGCGCAGCACATACTCCGGTCGGCTGATCGTATACGCTACCATCGCGCAGCAGAACACCGAGGTTACCGTGCCCGCAACCGTACGCAGTACAGAAATCAACGTAGCATGGAAAATCGTCGCTTCCTTAAACACAAATTCATAATTGCTCCACGTGAATTCACGCGGCCACAAATAAATGCCTCCCCGAATCGAATCATTTGCTTCATTAAGCGAAACCGCCAGCGTATTCAAAAACGGATACAGCGTCACCACCATCAGACACAACATAAACACCATATTGCACGCATCAAAAATCCGATCCGAGGGCGCCCGAAATCGCCCATGCAAGGCCTTCCCTTTGCCCATGACTTCCTCCCCTTTCTAAAAAATAGCCTGGCCATCCGGCTGGGCACCCTAATTCAATTCATTTTCTTGAAGCTGGTTGGTGTTGTTATTTGGGAACTGTTAGTTGAGTGATTATAGTGGTTATATTAGTGGCAATTGGAGTGGACTATTGTGAATTATTAGTGTTATTAGAAGTTGTACATTAGCTCGTTTATAAGGTCTTGATAAGGTCCGCGAATCGGCCTGTTAAAAATCCCCCCTTTACCTGTAGTATGCAAGAGCAAGCACCTTCTGCTATCGCCACCATTAACTCAGCTCTGAAAGAACAAGCGATAGCGAAGCTGAGCCAGCAACCACGCAGTTGCCCAAGGAAGCGCGAGCCACGCGCCTTCCCTTATGCCCTTCCCTGCCCCAACCCTCAGTTCTATAAAAAAGTGACTTTACGGCGGGGAGCAGCGGAGCGGGCAGAATTGTTCTGGAGAAGCGAAGCGCTCGGCTAAAAGCTTTCCAGAGGAAAGCTCGCATCGTAAGCATAAGCTATCCCCGGATTCCAACCTCTAATGTTTTATGATAAAAAGGAATCCGGGGATAACAGCGATCGGAAGAA
>NZ_JH601081.1:40733-63535 GCF_000245715.1 Paenibacillus sp. Aloe-11
AAGAACAATCTGCACGCGAAGCGACCTTCTCCCCCCCGTAACTCACTCTTTTCTAGAACAATCTCTCCTCCCCTAACCGCTTCGCAATATGATTGGCGCTAAACAGTAAAATAAAGCTGACTACTGTTTTAAACATCCCGGCAGCAATGGAAAGCGAGAAGTTGCCCATCTGGATACCATATTTCAGGACGAAGATATCCAGATTTTCCGAATAGTCGACGTTCATGCCGTTACCCAATAAATATTGCGGCTCAAAGCCGGATTCCAGCAGATTGCCAATGTTCATAATGAGCAGAATGATGAATACGGGCTTTAATCCCGGCAATGTCACATGCCAAATCCGCTGAAAACGCCCTGCTCCGTCGATCTCAGCCGCCTCATACTGTGAGGGGTCAATCATCGTCATCGCGGCCAAATAAATAATGGTGTTCCAGCCGACATTTTTCCATACCTCCGATGCACCGAGAATGCCCCAAAAATAGCTTCCCTCTCCCAGCCACAGGATAGGCTCCTTGATCAGTCCCAGCCACATCAGCACCTCATTGACAATGCCGCCGTCCGCCGACAGCGCTGTACTGATAATGCTGGCCGCCACCACCCACGAAATAAAATGTGGCAAGTAGCTGATCGTCTGCACCACTCGCTTGAACACAATCTGACGAAGCTCATTCAGCAAAATCGCCAATGTTATAGCGGTAACGAAGCCCAGCACAAGGTTAATGAAGCTCATCGCCAGCGTATTGCGCATCACCCGCAAAAAATGTTCATCCTGAAACAGAAAACGGAAATGCTTCAACCCGACCCATTGCTGATCAATCAGCTTGCGGGCAGGCTTAAAATCCTGAAAGGCAATCGTCCAGCCCCAGATGGGTAAATACTTGAAGATAAATAGCCAGATTAAAAAAGGAACGGACATCCATACCAGTGCCCGCTGCTGATTCAGTCTGTGCATAAATCCCCTAAAGCCGGTTAGCCGTGAGGATGGCAAAGGGTCCGGGGAGGTCGTGGCAACTGTCGTACGGCCCATAGATGCTTCCTCCTTTACTTTTTATCGGCAATATCTACTTTTTTTGTAACCTCCTTCGTGATCAGTTCCTCATATGCCTTCACATCCAGCTTGTTGAATTCAGTCGTGTATTCATTCCAAATCGCGTCAAACTGCTCCGGTGCGGACAGCACCAAACGCGGGAAATATTTGCGCTGCAGGTCGCCCTTCTTTTGCTGGAAGAGCTGTGCAGGTGAGCCTTGAGCAATCGGGATACTCCAGGCCGGATACCATGGGCGCTTGTCAGGGGCGGAAAACATTTGCGAAAAGGACTCTACACCATAGACTTTTAGCAGCTTTTGATCTCCTTCAGTGTAGGACATACGCGCAACCTCAGGCTGCCGCCCCGGACTGACCGAGTTGCCGTCAGGCAGGGAGGAGCCGTTGCCGTATCGCGGCCAATTATATTCAAAATATTTGAACCCGAAGGACTCGCGGAACGCATCCAGCGTTGTCTGCCTGATTTGCTCCTTCGTTCGGTACATGCGCCCTTTCTCATCTATATCATAGGTTTCGCCCTTAACTCCCCAGTGGGATAACACCTGATTCTCGTCTGTCAGCAGGTTGTCAAAAAACTTGATCATACGCACCGGGTCCTTGGCGCTGACCGTGATTCCAATGCCCCGGTTATTAATGAATGATGGAGGATCAAGGTACTGATCTTTAATGTTTTGATCGTATACAACGGGCAATCCCACATATTCCAAATCATCATTCCCCGACTGCTTGGAGGCTTCCTGAAGATTATTCAACGCCTGCCCTACCTGCCAGCGGTAGTCAAAAAAGCCCAGTACCTTGCCCGAGGTCAGCTTCGCTAAGTATTGGTCGTAATTGTCCACAAAGGATGATTTATCAAACAGGCCCTCCGCATTGAGCTGATTTAGCGCCTTCAGATACCGTTTCGTGATTTCCTCATCCCCATAATCCGTGGCCTGATGCGATTTCATATCAATGATTGTGCCGCCATCGTTCGGATAGCCTGCCAGGTGCATGGGTGCGTTCGTAAAAGCAAAGAACTTATCCTGCGTGGTTAACGACAAGTACCCGGTCAAGCCTTCGTCTGCATGCTTTTTCGCGTAATTGCGAATCAGAGCCAAATACTCGTCGAACGTTTTGATTTTTGGGTACCCTGCTTCCTTCAACACCCTGCGCTGCACCCAAAAGGCTCCCTGCTCCACGTTAGGCGCAGGCAAATAATCACCTACCACCGCGCTGAGCGGCAAAAAATAAATATTCCCGTCCTCCGCCTTCATCAAGTTGTAATACGGTCCATATACGCGCTTGATATTCGGTCCATATTTATCGATCAAATCATTCAGGGGAATAAAAGCCCCGGCATCCAGTAGCTTATCAATCGTGCCCTCAGGCACAATGGCGTCCGGATAATCGTTACTGGCAATAAACGTACCGATCTTCGTGTTGGCATCCCCCACCAAATGCTCCAGCTTCCAGTTTACGCCCGTCTGATCCTCCAGAATTTTGCCGATCCGCGTCTCATTCGTATTGATGTCCTTGCCCGCGTTGGCATTAAAATACGTGAACGTTACCTTCTCCTTGCTATCTCCCGACGCAGCCTCCTTGCCTGCACTTCCCGAGCAGGCAGTGATCATAGATACCATCATGATGAATACCAGACCCAACATTCCGAATCTTTTGCTTGCCATGTCAGACAATCCCCTTTCGGCCTCTTTGTTGGTTAATTGTGGATACCAAATTGTAAGCACTTTCATTTTATAAAATGCCATGAATTTCGATCACCTGACAATCTAAAGGTTTTGCTTAGGAAACTAAAGGTGGATCATTTACGGAAACTAATACTTGAACATCCAGAAGCCAAGCAGAGCAAATATGCCGAATAGCTTGGCGTGTCACAAGGCCGAATATCTCAGATCAAAAAATTATTATAGGTTGGTTCTGTCCGGCCTTGAGAAACAAAAAAAAGAAGGTCCAGACCTTCTTTTTTTTGTTCAGCTATTATTTTGTGTACGAAGGCAGGGAACTAGCTACGCCCCATATTTCCACATTAACTTTGTTTGAACCACCGCGGAACTGGATTGTATATCGTCCAGAACGCATACCGTCCGAAATTCCTACATCATTACTTCTCCAAACCGTTTCACTGTTTTTTCTGACCGTCTGACCGTCAACATACACTTTACCAGAATCGTTGTGCTCTACAGTAAAATCAACTGGGGCATTAGCATAGTTCCTGATGCGAAGCTTGACATATCCAAAACCCTTAGGAACCTCGAAGCTACCTGATGCAGTTGCACTTCCCCCTATAGTGAAGTTAAAAGAATTTCCCATCTTCTGAGGAGTTATGACACGGTCATCCGTAGTTGTTGTACCAGCATTTTGGGTCACCATAGTGGAGGTATTCGCAGAATCAGTTCCTGACACGCCCCATGCTGTGACATTCACAATGTTGCCGCCAGCTCTCCATTGCATCTCATAATTTCCTGAGCGCAGCCCTTGTGAAAAAGAATCTAAGCTATTCCAGGATAATTCTTTACCAGCACCCACAGTCTTAGTAATATATAATTTTCCACTATCTTTATGCACCAGACTAAAAGTAATGGTTGAATTACCTCTGTTTTTCACAAAAATTTTAAGATGCCCGTATCCAGGAACTAATTCGAAGCGTGATACTGGGTCCTTTCTGTCGAACGTGTCATTAAAAACATCTCTTGATTTATTTACATCTGAACTTGCAAAGATCCCACTCGGCACTGCAACAGCTCCCAGCAAACTAATAGATAAGGCTGATGCAAGAAATAATTTGTTCTTGTTCATAGATTATTCATCCTTTGCATTACATCAATCCGAATTACGCCAAAAATTCCGTATATTATATACTTTTGACACAGAAGTAAGCTTCAGACCGGATGAAGAGGCCTGAAGCTTTCCTTTTTGCTCCGCTTGTCGCTTTTACTTAACAGTATAAGTACATGTTGCAGTGGCAGTAGCCATTGTCCTTATCTCCTAAAATTAATTCCGAAGCTATTAGAGATCTCCAGGCCGCGAACCGGCAACTCCATCGAATTCCGCATCAACGTCATAATTGCCACCACGGAATTGAAGGGTGTAGCTTCCCGAACGCAAACCATCTGTGAAACCTTTATTAGTACTTTTCCAAGTAATTGAACTGCGAGGTGAGATTGTTGTAGATCCATCGATATATACTTTACCTGAATCATTGTGCGTTAAACTCACCTTGACTGGATAACTGGAATTATTTTTCAGAGTAAGTTTAACATGCCCATATCCTTTAGGAACCTCAAAGGAACTTTGGACAGTTGCACCTCCTTGTACTCTGCTGCCGAAAGAATTTCCGATTACTTGAGGAGTTACTACATGGTCACCAGTAGCTGTTGTACCAGCATCTTGGGTCGCAGTAGTGGATGCATTCGCAGAATCATTTACATCTGAACTTGCAAAAATCGCACTTGGTATGGCAACTGCCCCTAGCAAACTAATAGATAAGGCTGATACCAAAAATAATTTATTCTTTTTCATAGATTATTCCTCCTTTGAATTATACTTCTACTGATTGTACCAATAGATTCCATAGGTTGTACATTTCCAACAAAAGAAGTAACAATATTACAGCTAATGTTTTTTCATGTTGTTCCCTCCTATCGAATAAAATAGACTTACATATCAATATTTACATGGAATTCCCAAAAAAGTTGTATACATATTTAGGCAACTTTGTGTGTGGATTGCTACGAATTTTGGCTTTTCTTGCCACTTCAGTCGCTCACTCCTGGTCCGCGGGAATCATAATACGAATCTCCGTTCCCTCACCGGGTGCGCTGCGAATAGCAAGCTCAAAGCGGCTTCCGTAATAAAGCTTCAGACGGTATATGACATTCTGCAAGCCGATACGCTCGCCCATTTCCTCCTGTCTTTGCATGTAGCTGTACAGCCGTTGTACCTGCTCCATAGACATGCCGACTCCATTATCGCGAACCGTTAGCAGCAGCCGCTCCTCCTGATGCTCAAAATGAATCTCAATCCGCCCTCCGTGCTTTAGCGGCTCAATGCCGTGAATGCTTGCATTTTCAACCAGCGTCAGCACAACCATTTTGGGAAGCAGATAGTCCAGGTCTTCGGGTTGCGCCTGCACTTCGTACCTTATCCGCTCACCAAAGCGGTATTGCTGGATTTCCAGAAAACAACGGATCAGCTCCAGCTCTTCCCGCAATGTGACTCGATCCTTGTTCCACACCAGCGAATTGCGGAAAATCCGCGCCATGTTATGAATAATGTGAGCGGTCTCGTCCTCATGCTTCATCAGACTCCGCATACGAATCGTCTCCAATGCATTGAACAGAAAATGCGGGTTAATCTGGCTGTGAAGTGCATTAAGCTGGGCATGTCTGCGCTGAATCTCCATATTTTTTCGCTGGATATCCGCTACATATACATCGTTAATCAGTCGCTTTATTTTAAGCGTCATCCGATTGAATTCGCCTGTTAGCTGCCCGATTTCATCGCGCGATTCTGTGCCGGGGATCAGTTCAAAACGCTGATTTTTCACCTTTTTCATATACCTCAGAATACGATGAATTCGCATGTTCAGCGAACGTGTAATCCAGACGATGATCAAGGTAGGCAGCAGCATATTCATACAGGTTAACAGCAGCACGAAATTGCGGGATTCCTGCATTCCATACAGCACTTCATCTCCCGATACCGCAGCCACAATGCTCCAGCCATTGAGATTACTCGTCAGCACATAATGGGTCTTGAACTCTGTGGTGTTCTCAGGCAGCTGGAGGGTGCTATAGGTCACACCCCCATGATGTATATCAATCTTGGGATCGGTTGTATATTCGATGTCTCCCCGTTCGTTGAGCAGAAAGAGACTGCCCTGCAAATTCAGATTATGGAAAATATCTCGGATGGAGGACATCCGCAGCTCTATTTTCAGTATTTTCTCGCGCCCATTTTGGGAATAAAAATAATTCATCCGCCGAATCAGGCTAAAGGGATACAGTTGTTCACCCGTACCGTCGTCAGTGCGTACAAATATAGGCTTGGACTGCCGTCCGGGCGGGATTTTGCCATACCAGGGCAAGCTTTTGACCCGCTCATCTATAAAGCTGATTCCCCCGGAATTCAACAGCGTCGGATTATCTGTGTAGATCGTAATTCCACCCACAGAATGGTATACAGGACTGTAAGTATTGTTCAGCATACGACGTAAATAAGAATCATAGGCGGCAATATAATCAGCAGGGTGGGGATACGTTTGCTCCAACAGCTCATTAAGCTGATGATCGGTATAAAAGATAGACGAGATTTCCATCGCATCCTCAAACTCACGATAAAATTCAACTTTGATCTGCTCCAGCGCACGGGAAATATCCTGCATACGCTGCTCCCTTACATTTTGCGAGGTGACGTGGTAAAAAACCAGATTGGTCAGCACGACGGGCGCAAACACACAGAGGAAATAAAGCAGCAGCATTTTATCCCGCAGCCGGACATGATCCAATGTTGTACGCAGCTGCTTCATTCGCTGGCCCTCTCTGGCCCGTCTCCAGCGTTCAGGCTGTTGCGGTATTTGCTTGGCGTGGCATGCACCCTCTTTTCAAACTGGGTAACAAAATAGTCGGAACTGCCAAAGCCCACGCGCTCGGCAATTTCATAAATGCGCAAATCCGTCTGTCGCAGCAGCCGCTTCGCTTCCTGAATACGCAGCTTCAGCAGAAATTCGTTAAAGTACACGCCGTACGTTTTTCTGAATAGTTGGCCGAGATAAACCGGATTCATGTAAAAGCGGGCTGCAATACTCTTAAGGCTGATATTCTCAGCGGCATGCTGCTCAATGTAGGCACGGATGTGCTGGATGCCTCCCTGCTGACGCTCCTTGCGCAGAACGCCAATATATGTTCCACTTTCCTCGGCAAATGCCGTAAACAGCCGCTGTAGTTCACCCAGTGACAGGTTCATATCCTGCCAGTTCATCATCGGTTCCAGTGACTGAAGTAAATGCTCATTTCCCTGCATGTTTTGAATCACTCGTACAATACTGAGCACGCATTGATGCAGACTCATTTTCATAGCCTCAGGGGCATAACACTCCTCCCGAAAGCTGCTGAATAGATGCTCCACGGTCACACGCAGCTCTTTCAGCCGCAGTTCCTCGACTTGCTCCGTCAAGCAATTCAGTACGTCCTGATGAATGGTCCTGTAGTGGAGTGAAGGCATTCCTCCCTCCTCATATACCACCATACCGCTAGGGTTATGAATATATTTATGGAGCACTGCTTCCTTCGCACAGGCATAGGACTGATGAATATCCTGCAGCCGGTTCACAGGACTTCCTGCGTAAATAAAGACCCGGCTGGCCACTTGATCTTTCAGTGACTTCATCCCCTCTATTTCCTGTTGTAGCGCTTTCATAAACACCTCCACTCTGGCTTCAAAGCACTTCAAAAAGAAGTCTGGCACAATGAGTCCAATCCGGTTACGATGCTCATGGACATAGAGTGGGTGCTTGCTGCCCATTAAACGATGAAGCGCCTGCTCTATTAGCTCCCTGAATTGGAAAAGCGACAACAGGACGCCATCGTCACCGGGACGCCATGGATGTTGATCATTCAGCTCGACGAGTACATAGTACATATGTGCCGCTTCTCCAAGCCGTAGCTGCTCTTCCCAACGGGTCACCACGCGATCATCCACGTTGTTCATCATCAATGTTTCTAACAGCCCGCCTGTGCGGTGGTTTTGATATAGCTGTGCATTCTGCCGCTCACGATGCAGCCTTTCACCCAGTCTGCGCAGCGTAGCCGAGAAATCACCCTCATCTATCGGCTTGAGCATAAAATCATGAACTCCATAGCGAAGCGCCTGCTGCGCATAAGCAAAATCACTGTAGCCAGTCAAGATAATAAACGCAGGGTGTTCTGTACTCCGTTCGAGTACAGTGTGAATCAGCTCTAATCCGTCCAGCACAGGCATACGAATGTCGGTAATAACCAGGTCCGGGTGGATATTTTCGATTAGCTCCAGCGCATCCTCACCGTTATCAGCTTCTCCCACGATTTCAAAGCCACAGGCTTCCCAGTCCATAATTTGAAGCAGCCCTTTGCGGGTGAATATCTCATCATCCACCACGATGGCTCGATGCAGCTTCATAACCTGCTTCCTCCTTTCGATATATCATCATTTTATTTTGGTTAACTATTCCAAATGTCTCTAGTAATATGGTAATGTGGAAACATAAACTTCAATAACCTCTTAAGAAACACCTGCCTCCAGGCCTCCACAACACGATCAACCTCTGTTTAGTGAAAATTTTTAAAACTACTGTATTGACTCCTTCTATTATTTTTAAGTATATTGATAACGATAATCATTATCATTTAGGGGTGAATGGTGATGCACATCAGTGGGTCCTGCTGGATCTCTTTTTACTATACTAATCTATTTTTAGGAGGGAACGAGATTGTTGAAGGTTTGGAAAAATAAATGGATTGCAGGCTTTCTTATCGTCTTACTCATAAGCAACACCCTGCTTGCTGCAGGATCAGGATTTGCGGCTTCAGCGACAGATGAGAACAACACTATGCTTTCACTGGATACCGCAAAACAGAAAGCGGATGCAGTAGCAGCTTCCAGCTCAGGCGAGCCTTCCTTTAAGGAAAAGCTGGAAACAGGAGCCTTAAAGCACAGCGGAATCGCCAGAAAATCAGTTGCAGAGGCAACCTATGAAGCATCAGGAGAAGCCAACGTAACACAAGCCACCTACGAGCCCTCGGGTAAAGTAACCGTAATTGTGGAATTACAAGGAGCCCCGCTTATCTCCAGTGCTTCCGCCAAAGCTTTCAGTAATCGACTGAATGCTCTGCAAAGCAGTGAGCGTACCCTCACAGCCCAGCACGAATCGTTAAAAAGCCAGATTCGTGCGCTCTCCACAAAAGATTCATCTTCCTTAAAAACTTTTGGATTAAGCAAGATGACCGCCCCCAAATTAGAAGTCATCTACGATTATTACATGGTTATGAATGCGATTTCGCTAAAGGTAGACTACCAGCAGTTGAAGGAGATTCGACAATTGCCTGGTGTTAAAAACGCCTGGGTAGCCAGCACCTACGAAAAGGTCGTGCCCAAGCAGTCCATGGAGCCTCTCATGGCGAACAGCTCGGGAATGATCGGTACTCCAGCGGCAGCTGCGGCCGGCTATACAGGAAAGGGGATGACGGTGGCTGTTATCGACACCGGTCTGGATTGGAAGCATGAAGCCTTTTCTACGCATATGCCTCCCTCATTGACCCTAAAACATAGCCGCCAAAAGGTTAGTGACATCCTAAACAGTACGGATATGTCTGCTGGCGAAGTGAAGGTAGATGATGTCTACATGGATGACAAGGTGCCTTACGCCTATGACTATGCTGACAAAGACACCAATGTTATTCCCTCAGCCAGTTCTGACAATGCCCACGGTACTCATGTGGCAGGCACTATAGCTGCGAGTGGCGATAAATTAAAAGGGATTGCACCTGATGCCCAGTTGATGATCATGAAGGTGTTTGATGACATCAACGGGTATACCAATGATGCTGATATCATTGCTGCATTGGACGATTCAGTCAAAATGGGAGCAGATGTTATCAATATGAGCCTTGGCTCCAATGCGGGCTTTTCTACAGCTGGAGAAGCAAGCAAGGATGCCATGTACAGCAGAATTGAAAATGCCGGGATCAACCTGGTGGTGGCTGCCGGCAACAGCTTCAGCTCCGCTTATCAAAACCAGTCCGGCTCCAATCTCCCGTTTGCCAATGAGCCCGACAGCTCCATCATAGCCGCTCCTTCCACCTATGAAGCTGCCTTATCCGTGGCAAGTATGGTGAATAGCGGTATTTCGGACGCCCCTTATATTCTCGCAGGCGATCGAAAAATTATTTTCAACGATACCTCCAGTGCCGCTGATCCCAAAATACAGGCGTTAAACCGTACATACGACTATGTATACGCTGGTTACGGAAGCACGGAGGATATCCAGAAGGCAGGCGATTTAAAAGGAAAAATCGCCTTGATATCCCGTGGCGGCCAAATAAGCTTCCAGGAAAAGGTCGGCGCTGCCTATGGGGCTGGCGCGGTAGCAGCTGTTATTTTCGACAATGAAACAGGCAAAGCCAACATGGATATCAGCTCCTATTACATTCCAGCCGTTTCCATTACAAAGGAAGACGGAGAATTCCTGCTGAACCTGGCTAATAAAAAGCTGACGGTGGACGAAAAATTTAGAACAAATGCGCCTAATCCAGATGGATACAAGATGTCGGAGTTTTCTTCATGGGGCGTGTCACCGGATTTGAAGCTGAAACCGGAAATCACTGCACCCGGAGAAAATATCTACTCTACCGTTCCCGGCAATCAATATGAGACGATGAGTGGTACATCTATGGCTTCTCCTCATATCGCCGGAGCCGAGGCTATAGTAAAACAATATGTCACCAACAAATTGAATATTGCAGATGCGGTTGAACGGGAAAAGCTGGTGCATACCCTGCTGATGAACACCGCCCACCCTGCCAAGGATGCGGATCAGCAATATTACTCCCCACGTAAGCAGGGCGCAGGCTTGGCCGATGTGAGCGGAGCAGTCACGACAGGAGCTTATGTAACGGTTAAGGACAATGAACGACCCAAAGCCGAGCTGGGCTACAACAAAGCAGGAGCTTATTCCTTTACCTTTGATATTCACAGCATGTCGGATGAGGCGTTGACCTATGACCTGAATACAGCGGCTCTATCGGAAAAAATAGTGACGAAGGATGGCAAGAGCCTCTTTGCGCAGAAGTCTACAGACTATGCTGGTAAGGGCATCCAGGTACAATACGGCGGCGCAACGAACGGTAAAGTAACTGTACCTGCACATGGTACAGCGAGCGTTACTGTGAAAATCACATTGTCGGATGCGCTCAAAGCACAATTTGATCAAGCGACTAAAAACGGAACCTTTATTGACGGATTCGTGATGCTGAATGCAGAAAAAGGTGTGAACCTCTCCATTCCGTTCGTCGGCTTCTATGGGGATTGGGGACAACCTCGTATTTTCGATGGTACGGAGTATGGCAAGGAAGGCTACTCTATGCTAGGCAGCACAGTTTATAACTTGTATCCCGGTGTGCAGTATCTTCTGGGCCAAAACCAGGTTGCCATTGCCCTGGATCTGAACTGGGGAGTCATGCCCGAGAAATTCGCAATTTCCCCGAACAGCTTGGGGAACAGCTCAAAAATTGTGGGTATCTCAACAGGCATGCTGCGGAATGCGGAAAGCTTGAAGTATACCCTTACCGACCAGGCCGGAAACATGGTCAAAGAGTTCAATTATTCGCACGTCCCGAAATCCATCTACTATCCAGGCTCTGGTGCAATCAGTTGGGCGGAGGCTCTTCTGGGCGACCAGCCTTTCTTTGACGGACTGGACCAAAATAATGACGAGGTACCGGAAGGAATATATACCTTTAAGATCTCCGGGGTAGTCGCAGGTACAAACGGACAGGGAACCGATTCCTGGACCTTTGATTTTGCCTATGACAAAACAGGCCCCAAGCTCGCTGATTACAGCATTTATAAAGAAAATGACAAAACGTATCTAAAGATGACCATCAAGGATAACCATTATACCAGCGGGCTGCAATTAACCACAGGCAATGGCGGCGCATTGTCCAATCTGGTGGCTATCAAGGATGCTGATGAAAAGCTGCCGGACGGAACCTCTGTCAATACAGTCACTATGGATATCACTGATCTGAAGGACAAGCTGACGAAAAACGGCCTTCCTACAGACAAAATCTCCGTAGACATGTTTGACTATGCGTTCAACTATAGCAGTGCAAGTATTGTTCTTGAGCCTGTAGGAACAGAAGGCATTGCACTGGATAAGGAGGATCTCTCCTTAATCGTCGGTACAACCGAGGATTTGAAGGCAACCATTACGCCGGTAAATGCCACATACAAAGCGATTACCTGGACAAGCTCTGATCCGGCGGTGGCCACCGTCGATACAGAGGGAGCTGTTACGGGTGTGAGTGTCGGCACGGCAACCATTACAGCCAGCTCCAATGGCAAGTCAGCTTCCAGCCAGGTTACGGTCACACCCATCGGCAGCCAGGGCATCGTGCTGAACCGTGCGGCGTTAAAGCTGACCGTTGGCTCAAGCAAGCCCTTGAAAGCCACTACCAGCTCTGAAGTTGCAGGCCCAATCAACTGGACAAGCTCTAATGAGTCTGTTGCCACTGTAGATCAGAACGGATTGGTACAAGCAAAAGCAACCGGTACGGCAACAATTACGGCGACGGCCTCCGGAAAATCCGCCACCAGCCGAATCACGGTAGAGGGAGTCTCGAACACTGATTTCACGATTGTGAATGGAGTTCTGACGAGCTACAACGGCCCTGGCGGTCACATTGTCATTCCCGATAGTGTGACCGAAATCGGTGAGGAGGTATTTGCCTACCGCGAGGATATTTTATCGGTGAAAATTCCGGCCTCGGTGAAAAAAATCGGCAGAGCAGCATTCAGCTATGCCAAGGAACTTAAAATTATCACTTTATCGGAGGGGCTGGAAGTGATCGGGGAAAGCAGCTTTTCCGATCTCGCCAAGCTTGCACAAATTACGCTGCCGAGCACAGTAAAGGAAATCGGCGATAATGCCTTTGCCCGTGACACAGCTCTCAAATCGTTGCACCTGCCGGATGGTTTAACCCGAATTAATGCAGGAGCGTTCCGGGAAACCCGTAATCTCGTTTCCATTAATATTCCGGAGAGTGTAACGGAAATTGGCGATCATGCATTCTACCTCACAACCAGCCTGAAAGAAATCAAGCTGCCAGACGGCCTGACCACCATTGGCCGTGGAGCCTTCACTTCCTCGGCGATCGGGTCCATCGAAATTCCAGGCTCTGTCACTTCCATCGGGGATGAAGCCTTCTGGGGAACCCAGATCGCTACCGTCAAACTGAACAGCGGGCTGCTCACCATTGGAGCAAGAGGCTTTGCAGAAACGCAAATCTCATCCGTTGTCATCCCGGACAGTGTAACCACCCTGGGGGACTTTGCATTTGCCGAAAATGCGAAGCTAGCCAATGTTTCCATCGGGAAGGGCGTAACTCAACTGGGACAGCTGGCATTTGACAGCACCGGAAGCTCAAGCTTAAAAAATATCGAAGTGTCTGCGGACAATACAGCTTTCTCAAGCCAGGACGGGGTGCTGTTCAACAAGGACAAAACGACCTTGATCCGCTATCCCGCCGGGCACGGTCGGGATGCCTATACGGTTCCTGGCACCGTGACCAAAATCGAGGATTATGCCTTCCATGTTGCAGCCAACTTGAGCTCCATCACGCTTTCGGATGGCCTGCAAACGATTGGAGATCATGCTTTTGATTCCAGCATTAGCTTGCTTTCCCTGACGATTCCAGACAGCGTCAAAACCATCGGGAAGGCGGCGTTCATGCACTCCGACAAACTAGAAAAAGTGAAGCTGGGTGACGGAGTCGAAGAGCTGGGTGCGTATGCATTCGCCTATAATTTCAAGCTGACAAGCATCGATCTTGGCAAAAGCGTCACCAAAATTGGTGACTATGCCTTCCAATACAACAGCAGTCTGGTGGAAATCACGATTCCGGACCAAGTACAGTCCCTGGGCAGCTTTGTACTGTCCAACTCCGAGCGACTGTCTATTGTGAATATCGGGAAAGGTGTGACCGCCATTGGCGGTAATCCTTTTGCCAGCTCACTGATGATTAAGAGCGTTAATGTCGATCCAGACAATGCTTCTTATGCCAGTGAAGATGGGGTGCTGCTGGATAAAGCGAAAACCAATCTGATTTTATATCCTGCGGCTAAACCGGATTCTGTGTATGCAATTCCGGCGACCGTAACAAATATCAGTAATTACGCTTTCCAAAAGGCACAGTTCCTTACGGATATCCAATTCCCCGAGGGATTGTTGACCATTGGTACTTCTGCCTTTAACAGAACTAACAATCTGAAATCCGTGAAACTGCCTGACAGCTTGACGGAAATCGGAAGCTTCGCCTTTTCTGATACAGGCATCGAAACACTTGTGTTGGGAAGTAACCTGACCAAAATTAACGACTGGGCCTTCGCTTTCTCCAATCATTTGAAGTCAGTCGCCATTTTGGACAGTAATACTACACTTGGAGGGTTTGCCTTTACCGGTTCTCCTAACCTCAGAACGGTCATTTTGGGTGAGGGTGTATCCGACATTGGCTGGGGAGTGTTTGGCGATACACAAGACCTTACCATTTACGGCTGGCCGGGTTCAGAGGCTGAAACATACGCGGAGAGCAATTCCATTCCGTTTAAGGTGTATACGCCATTATCCGTGCAGTTAAGAGCCAAGCATGAAGCGGCAGAAGGCGTTATCGCCCTGAGCGCGGAGGCTGTCGGTGGAATCGGCAACAAAACCTACTCTTTCCGGGCACTGAATGAAGACAGTCAGGAGACAGTAACGCTTGATACTTATTCAACCGGCGACACCTATCAGTGGGCAACTCCACAGGCCGGCAAGTATATCGTTTATGCAGATGCGAAGGATGAAACCGGAGTAATTAAAACCGGTGCCCGGCAAATCGAGGTGTTGGCATCGGGTGAAGTGATCATTTCGGCCAACCCGGCTACTATCAATCCAGCATCCCGTAACTTTGACCTTGGCCATCCAACAGATGTGACCACGGAAATTACCTGGAACGAAGCCCATAGCGTTACCCAAGTGGTCTATGGCGTGAATCAAGGCCCTAGCCGAAGTGTCACAGAAGCGGTCTATAACAGGGATGCGCTGGTCGAAGGCCACGATTATACCGTAAAAGGAAATACGATGACGTTGAAAAAAGGCTTCCTGTCCGGCCTAAACCTGAAAGAAGGCGATACCGTCAGCATTGAATTGCTCTTTGACTTAGGAGACAAGGCCGTATTCACGGTCAGAGCCATCCAAAGTCCTGTAGAAGTAAATGCGAGTATCAATCCGAAAACAGCCAGCTTTGACAAAAAGGCCAGCAAGCAGACGGATATAGAGACGACCATTACTTGGAACGATGCTTCCTCCATTACCGATATCAAACAAGCGGGAGCATCCATCGGAGCAACGGCTTATACTGTTAACGGCGATGTTCTGACGATCAAAAAAGAGTATCTGGCAACTCAACCGAAGGGCAATCTCCCGTTAACCGTGCAATTTGATAAAGGCAACGATGCTGTATTGATGATTCAGATTTCTGATACAAGCAGCAAAGATGGGGACGACCAAGACGACGATAGCGGCAATAGCAGCGGTAGCAATGGCAATAATTCCAATGGCAGCAGTAGTAGTAGCGGCAGTAGCAGCAGCGCCAGCGGAAGTTCCACAACCGCAACACCGAGCACAGCCTCGTCTGTCCGCGTGCTGGATGCCAAGGGCAATCCCATTGAATCGTTCACTACCAAGCTGAACAACAGCACAGGACTAGCGACAATTACAATGGATTCCGATTTCCTTAACAACGCCTTCGCTGCATCCCAAGCGGATGGCAAAGGAATGAAAACGGTAGAGGTCACCGTGGAATCGAATCAGACCAATTCCTATGAGCTGACGCTACCGACAAGCTTTGTAACCAGTGCGGATGCATCCCGCGCCATTCAAATTAAGACGGGAATGGCAGTCGTTACCCTCCCAGGCAACATGCTCGGGACTGCAGAAGCAGCAGGAGCGCAATATATTACACTGGAATTAAGTTCAGGCAGCAACAGCAAGCTGGATGCACAAGCGCGATCTCATATCGGAACTCGTCCTGTGATTGAGCTGAATCTCAAAGCCAACGGCAAGCGATTGCCATGGAATAACAACAATGCGGCTGTAACCGTGGCTATTCCTTATGTGCCTACAGCAGCAGAACTGCAAAATACAGAGCATATTGTTATTCAGTATGTAGATGCAGCAGGTCACGCTACTCCGGTGACCTCAGGAAAATATGACGCATCCATTGGAGCCGTTCGCTTTACTACGCATCATTTTAGCCAATATGCCGTAGCCTATGTGGAAAAATCCTTCCAGGATTTGGGCCAACATGCTTGGGCCAAGAAGCAAATTGAAGTCCTGTCCTCCAAAGGCGTCATCAACGGTACGACGGAAAATAAATTCTCGCCTGCGGCCAAAATCACCCGGGCGGAATATCTGACGCTGCTGGTGAAAACGCTGGGGCTGACCACAAGCTTCGACAGCAACTTTGCCGATGTTAAGCAAGGAAGCTACTACTACGAAGCAGCAGGCATTGCCAAAAAGCTTGGCATCGCAGGCGGCTCCGGTGACAACAAATTTAACCCGAATGCACCTGTATCCAGGCAGGATATGATGGTCATGACCGACAAAGCCCTGCAAAAGGCAAACAAGCTGGCTGCCACAGCCTCGACGGCTGCACTGGATTCCTTCAGTGATCGTGCAGATATTGCTGGTTATGCTGCTGCAAGCTTGGCCGCACTGGTTCAGGAAGGCCTCATTACAGGATCAGACGGCAAAATAGCCCCTAAAGCACCAACCACTCGTGCCGAGGCTGCTGTATTCCTGTATAGAATCTATAACCAAAATTAAAATCTTCAAAAATAAATTTAGCCTGACATAGCAGTAAATTACAAAAAGGAGACGAATCCCTGGTTGGGGTTTCGTCTCCTTTTTTGCTATTTGCGTAACAAGCTTTATTATTCTCTTGTTCAGAACTCAGGCTATCGCTCAGCGATGATACTGACCGCTTGCAGATGGTCGGCATACTTTACAAACTGTTTGCGCATACCCATAACCCTTGTCCGGGCAGCATGGTTGCGCATAAGGTTAAAGGCAATTTTGCCAAATCTCAACCAGCCCTCATCCTGAATGATACGTGGCAGATGCAGTAAGTGCATGGGGACCGTATAGATTTTAACGACCTTAAAACCTTCCTCTTTCAGCAGCTGTTCCCATTCGAGTACCGTTAACGGTGTCGCATTAACTCTCATGGCTACAGCCAAATCCTTGTAAATCTGCTTTCTGAGCTCAGGCTCAATATCATTTGAAGCTAAGCACATCTCATGAATAGCATACTTCCCGCCCGTTTTCAAAAGCCGCCTGGCTTCCGAAATAATCTGTGCTTTCTTGGCCCTTGGGTGCATCGTCAGCATGGCTTCCCCATATACCACCGTCGCAGAGGCATCCGGCAACGGAACCTGTTCAGCATCGGCAATAATCACTTCCCGGTTTGCTCCGTTTGCATACGTTTTTACGATAGAAGCCGCCTTCTCATTCTGTTCAATCGCAATATAACGGCGGGGATTAAGCCGCAGTGTGATTTGGGCAGTTATGCCCAATCCGGGAGCAAACTCAATAACCTCATCCTGTCCGGTTACGTCAAGTCCCTCTATCATCCAACGTGTCGTTTTTAACCCTCCGGGCCTAAGCACGCGCTTACCGAGACTTGCCAATATCCAGTGCCCTGGCACCTGTTTGTAATCTACTGTCTGCATCGGCCATCAACACCTCTTCTTAAAATTCGATAATGATATTCATTATCAATATAAGCGTAAAAAAATTTAACCTTTTTTATTTTTTGCTTTATATAGCGATGGTGATGTGCTCTCTTTTATATGTTTTGCGCATAGCTTTCACTTGGCGTTTTGGTCAACACCACATGCAGGCTGGAATTCGCCTCTGCACCACCACGATAGGAAAAGTACTCATCTCCTGTAAGATGAATTATATCCCCTTGCACAACTGCCGTTTCTTCACCATTCACAGTTACCGTACCGTTGCCTTCAAGAACAAGCAAATATACATTCGCTCCTGGGTGATTATGTGTTGGCAGCTCAGCATTAGGAGTAAAGTTGAGAATAAAAATTACATTGTCGGCTTCCTTATGCACAATTCGTTTTGTAAACGCAGCTTCTTTATATTCCTGAAATTGAGTAAGGTTTGATATTTTCATATTGGTTCACGCTCCTGTTTGAAAGTAGATTTGCTTGTGATGGATTGAGACGCCTGACATGCTGCTCTCAGGCTTTTCAATCGATATGACCTTATTGTATTGAAATATTCCGCTCGTCTTGTGATTGCAATCACTAAACTAAATTTAAGTCAAAAATACTTTTAAATATTCAAAAATTTGATTTCAATCAACTTTTTCATCGTTACATCCAACTAGAATCGAATTGTGCTAGACAAACAAAAACGAGCAGGAGGTTGTTCCTATGAAACCAGGATTCCAACTGGCAAAGGATATTTATTGGGTAGGAAAAATTGATAATCGTGAGGTTCCCTTTCATCGTCTTTTACTATCAAAGGGTACAACATATAATGCATATCTGCTAAAAACTGGGAAACCAACCATTGTAGATACTGTAGATATGGCGTTCGGTAGAGAATTTGCAGAGGCTGTAGCCGAATTGATCGATCCGCTGGACATTCAATATATTATCGTCAACCACACGGAACCGGATCACTCCGGCGGATTGGCGGCGCTTGCTTCCAAGGCAACAAACGCTACGATTGTCTGCACGGAGATTGCCGTTCCGGAAATTCAACAAATGTACAAGCTTCAGCATCGCAACTTCCTCGTCATCAAGGATGGGGATCAACTCGATATTGGAGGCAAGACACTGCTGTTCAAGGAAACACCTTACCTCCATACAGAAGAAACCATGATTACGTATTGCGTGGAAGATAAAATCTTGTTCCCGTGCGATATTTTCAGCACACACGTGGCTGTGGAGCATCTATTTGCCGATGAGGCCGGTTTTGATATCACCGAGGACTTTATCGGATACTATCAAGCTATTATTCATCCGCATCGCAGATATGTGCGTACATTAATCAACGCGGTTGCTGATCTGGATATTGAGATGATCGCCCCTTCCCACGGCTTCGCGATCCGGCATGATATTGCCAAATTCATTGATTTGTACGCATCTATGAGCACCGAAACCAAGGATGATAGAAAAGTAGCGATTGTTTATGCCACCTTAAAAAATAATACTAAAAAAATGGCAAACATCCTGAAAGACTGCTTTTTGGAGAATCAAATCAAGGTGGAGCTGTGGGATGTAGATAAGGCAGATGAAACGGAGATTTTGAATAGTATTGCCTCAGCGGATGCTGTTTTCGTCGGCAGTTCTACCAAATATGCTGACATGACGGGCAAGCTGGAAGACCTGCTGCAAAAAATGCAAAAGATGAATCTGGAAGGCAAGCTGGCTGCTGCCTTTGGTTCCTACGGCTGGAGCGGAGAAGCCATTGAAGTTGTACAGGATTACTTGAACGGTACCAATATGAAGGTCCAAAGCACTTCCGGGGTAATCAAATCAACCGGTATGACGCATGTGGAATTCCCGGTACGCATTCGCTTTTCTCCTACAGAAGATGAAAAAGTGAAGAAAATTAAGAACGCCGCTGAATTTGTCTCAGATCTACTGCTTAGCGTCATTTGAACAAAGACAGCGTATAGCGAATAGGAGAGATACCGAATGGGTAATCAACATTACGTTATTATCGGAGGGAGCGTTGCCGCCGTTAACGCGGCAAAAGCGATCAGGGATCATGATGAGCAGGCCGAAATTTCTATTTACGGGGAAGAAGCATCCCTGCCGTATAACCGAGTCAAGCTTTCCAAGGGACTATTCACTGACCTGCACAGCGACAAAATCCTGATCAAAAAGGAAAAATGGTTTGCCACTCAACGAATTCATGTGTATTCCGGTATAAAGGTCACCGCGATACACGCAGAGGACTGCACCATCGAAACAGCCACCGGGCAAACCGTTGCTTATGACAAGCTACTGCTGTGTACAGGAGCTCACAACCGCAAGCTTTTGCTGGACGGAGCTTCTCTAAGAAACGTTCACAATATCCGGTTTCGACAAGATGCAGACAGGCTTAAAACGGAATTGCGACAGGGAGACCGGATATGTATCATCGGCGGTGGGATTCAAGGGGTAGAAAACGCCTGGTCCTTCCAGCAAGCCGGGTATGCTGTAACCATTCTGGAAGCCTCGCACCGGCTTATGCCCCGCCAGCTGGATGAGAAGGCCTCCGCTATCTTGACCCAACGGATTACCGAAAAGGGCACCGAGGTAAGGCTTGGACAAGGCGTAAAGCGTATTACAGGTACAGATCACGTAGAAGGTGTAGAGCTGCAGGACGGCTCTGTCATTCCTTGTGAGCATGTCGTATATTCTATCGGAATCGTACCCAATACTGAGCTTGCACGCCAAATCGGCCTTGATATTGGACACGGCATTCGGGTGAATGCACAAATGGAGACCAGCTTCCCCAATATATATGCGGCAGGTGATGTAGCCGAATTTCAGAATAGAGTGGACGGATTATGGGAAAGTGCCATAGAGCAAGGAAAAATAGCAGGCGCGAATATGGCGGGCGCTTCCGTCGATTACCAGCGTCCCATCCCTGTCACCCTGTCCAACAGCTATGAATACCCCTTGTTTTCCATAGGTCTGGTAGACGAACAAGCCTGTGACACCAGCCTGACCCGTGAAAATCAAGTTTCTTATACACGTATGTTCATACAAAACGGCTCTATCTGCGGTGTGATCGGCTTTGGGGATGCTCTCGCTTCACTTCCATATAAAACAGCCATCATCCAGGGACTCAAATCGGACGCGCCAGAGCTTACAAAAATTTTTGGTGACAAGGAGAACTAAAGATGAAAAAATATGTATGTCAACCCTGTGGATACATTTATGATCCTGCTATCGGCGACCCTGATGAAGACGTTATGCCAGGTACAGCGTTTGAGGACCTTCCGGAAGACTGGGTTTGTCCAGTCTGCGGTGAGGATCAAAGCCATTTTGCCCCAATAGATGATACAGAATAACAAGAATGTGCTATACTTTTTAGTTTCCGGTTTATGAATGGAGTGAATGAATGTGAATGAGATGTCCTGCCCCTGCCAGTGCGAAAAGGAGCCCTGTGCCCGCAAAGTGCCTATCTTTTCCTCTTTGTCCTGCGAAGATTTGTGTAAGGTCAGCTCCATGATCCGACACCGAAAATATCAGAAAGGCGAGCCCTTGATTATCGAGGAACAAGCATCCGATACGCTGTACATTATTAAAAGCGGGCATGTCAAGCTTCTGAAGATGACGCCTCAGGGCAAGGAACAAATTCTGCACATTCTGACAACTGGCGATTTTTTTGGCGAGTTGAATATATTTAACAGCGATGAGCTGAGTAACTTTAGTGCGTATGCCTTAAAAGATACTGATATTTGTATGCTCACCAAGGATGATATGGAGCAGTTGATCCGCAACAATCCCGATATCTCTTTGAAGCTGCTCAAAACCATTACCAAACGCTTGGCACATACCGAAAATCTGGCTCAAAGCCTGGCTACCAAAGACCCGGAAATCCGCATCGCCTATATGATTCTTGAGCTTGGGCATAAATACGGCAAACCGGACGGCTCCTACATTAAAATAAATCTCCCCCTTTCACGCGAAGAAATGGCTAATTATGTGGGTGTCACACGCGAAACCATCAGTCGCAAATTCGCAAAATTTGAACAGCAGGGGATTATTCATACTAAGGGTACACGAGAGATTACCATCTGCGATATCCAGAAACTGAACGAATATATAGATTGAGGCTTATCAATAAAAAAACCGCTTCTTTGAGCGTATGGCTTGTGGCGACTTGACCACTTTCCATTTGCCAAAGAGCGGTTTCTTTTGTTCTGTACATTTTGCTATCAGCTATTTTTCCATCGTTGTGTTCACGGCTTGAGCAGGCGCTCCCCATGCAGGTTTCCCGGAAGGAAGCTCTGACGGAGCCATGTCCTTGGCAGGAGCAGCCTCAATCGTGTTGGATTTGGAGCAATCCCATACGACTTTGACCAAATACCCAAACAGCAGCACGTTCAACAACGAGGTCACACACAATATGATACCGTACTGATCCCGAGTATTGGAGCTATAGAAAATATCGAAGGTATTCAGGAAAATCGTAAGACTGAATCCACCCGCAAGCCACAAAAATCTTCGGTCCCGCAAATACAGATACGCCAGTACCGCCAACGCAGCGGCAGGGAATAAGTATCGTTCATGCATGCTGGAAGCGAAGGTAAATACACCTGCAATTAGCACCAGTGCAGCTGCAGCGGCAAATTGTGGTTTCCGACTGCGGATATACATCCACCACGTAAACAAAGTCACCAGCACAATGCAGATCATACCCCATGTATGGTAGCTGAACAGGAACAACGTCGTAGTATCCTGCGTATAATTGCCACCGATCAGTGCGAAGAAGTTGTACGCGTTCACGGAAGCATACGGATATTCGCCAACCGTTCCCTTGTATAAATCAAGCAGCCATAACGGCTCCTGCCCCCACGAAAAAGGCAATATGACCAGAATGGTCGTCACAACCGCTCCGCCGACGGCCAAGAGCCAAGGCTGTATTTTACGCTGTTTGAGCAGCTCGAAGAACAGAACCGGCCCATAAATAATCCCCTGCGGCTTCATCAATACCGCTATCGTAAACAACACAGTGGACCAGCCGATCCGGTTTTCCACCAGCAGCACAATCATGCCCACAATCAGCATGGTAAAGAAAGAATCTACCTGTCCCCAGAAGGTCGAATTGATAAATACAGCCGGGTTAAACACATAGAATATAGCCAGCCCAAGGCTAATTGCATAGCCGACCCGTTTGCTTGCCAGCCGGTACAGCATGTACGCTGTCACGATATCGGCTAATATA
>NZ_JH601081.1:63545-149457 GCF_000245715.1 Paenibacillus sp. Aloe-11
GGAAGCCGCAGCAGCACAGACATATAGGGACTGAAAGCATCTGTAGAGCCGATTTTACCGATCACATATAAAATATAAATATAGAACGGCGGATAATCACTTGATCCGTTCGTGTAAAAGCCCGATAAGCTATCCGCTGCCGTCATAGCCCAGTTCCGGAATAGCATTAAATCCATGTGACCCGAGATCCACGGGGCGATCGCCATTTTTAAAAAGAATCCCGCACCCAGCACGGTCCACAGCATCAGCCCCCGGTTGCTTTCCCCGAGCTTCCATTCACGGGCCCGAAAACGGTACGCAATAAACACGAACACACCAAAGAATACAGCGGCAAAGATCGCCAGCGGAGTTGCATAAGCGGATGAAGAGTTTCCACTTCTTCCACCACCCATACCGCCGCCAGGTCCGCCCATACCAGGTCCGTTGCCGGACATGCCACCCGGACCTCGATGCTGCCCGTCTCTAGCAGCACCGCTGCCTCCGGATGAAGATTTGTCATTCCCGGCCGTTGTACCTTTGTTGCCCGATGTCGATGTATTCTGGGTGGATGGGGTGGATGAATCGGCAGATTGACCTGTTGTACCTTGACTCTTACCGTCAGAGCTATTCGTGGTATCCGTCGATGTCGAATTTGAGCTTGTATCCTGCCCTACATCTCCTGCTCCACGATTTGCGTCAGTCTGACCGTTGGAGGGACGTTGCCCCGGTCCTCCCATGCCCCCGCCAGGTCCACCGCCTCCGAATCCGCCGGATGGGCCCTGCCTAAAAGCGGCGGACTGGGACGCCGAGCTGCCCGAATAACTCCATAAAGAAACGACACTCACGACAGCACACAATATGAGACTACATAGAAGGATATATTTCAGACCGTTCGCTTTCCAAACGTTCAAATCCGATGCACCTCTCTCTGTTTCTATTTTCCTCATATTGTATCTGCCTTAGCTTAGGACTTTGTGAGTTCTGGCTGAATGTTGGCTGAATATGGGATCATTGCGCTGTGTATTGTTGCTCCATATCCTTAATTGCCCTTTCCAGTTGGGTCTGCGGATACTGCAGCATGTTGCCGTGCCCGACAGCCAATAAGGACGGCTTGAGATGCGCGAGCTTTTTGGCGCTTTCCAGCGAGCGGTCCTTGTTCCAGGTAGCCAGTGCGGGAAATGGAAACAGCGGCTTGAGCCTTCCCGACACCGCCACACCACCTCGGACCTGGAAGGCATCACCTGCAATCAACGCACGGGTACGCATGTCCAGAAATGCCATCGAGCCCGGCGTATGTCCCGGTGCGCTGATCGCCAGCAGCGAGCCTACATGGTCCCCATCCTCCAGCAAGACATCAGGCCGGGTAAGAATGCCTTTCGGCACACTGCCCCGAATGGGAGTATCCGGTTCACCCGCCTCCAACGACACATCACCCCGCAGCAACCGCGCATCTCGTCTGGAGACAAATACCTGCGCATCAGGATTTCTTACCTTCAACCGATCCAACGCACCCACATGATCCTCATGGGCATGGGTAAATACAATTCGTATAATCGGCTTCCCCATCCGCGCAGCAGCCTGTTCAATACCTTTGGCACTGTAAGGCAATCCGGCATCGATCAGGGTGAACCCATCGTTCTCCTCCACCAAGTAACAGTTCACCGGGAACAGTCGGGGCATAAACGTCAATTGATACATATGTTGCACCTGAACGATACGCATTCATTTCATCTCCTTGTTTTATAAAACTAATTATATTAGTATTATAAATAATATCATTAGTTTTAATCAAATTTTTTCTTTCATATCATCTGGAGCTTGTATTTATCACATCATGCTGAAGGAGAGGGTGATTCGCTGGCCCCCTGCCTCTTCAAGGTTGGGTTCATCTTGGCGCTGAACTAATGATCTTTGGTTTAGCAACTGCAGCGCTATTTCGCAGCGAACGGTATCTTTGGGCTATCATTCTGGCCGGTACATTCATCGTTAACCGTCTTCTCATGCAGTGGTGGGGGCAATAATGGTTAAAAAGGAGCAAAAAAGCAGACCTGGATTCCTGACTCCGGGTCTGCCTCTCTATCATGTAATACAAATGCCTTTCGACTCATCAACCCTGCCGAACAGCCTCGGCAATAGGCGTACTGCCTGACACCAAATCAATCGCACGTTGATATGTCTGGGGTTCATCCAGTACAGCGACTACCGCCCCCGCCACATCCTCACGGGAAATAGAGTGGCTGTCAAGATTATTCCCGGTAGTGACTTTACCGCTCCCCGGCTCATCTGTCAGCCCACCCGGACGAAGAATGGTGTAATCCAGATTGCTCGCTTCCAGCAGACGGTCTGCATAATGCTTTGCCACGTAATACGGCTTAATCGACTCGGGCCATTGCTCCCGATTCTCCGCATGCAGGGCGCTGACCATAATGAAGCGGCGGATACCCGCTTGCCCGGCAGCTTCCATCGCCTTGACCGCTCCATCGAGATCAATGAGCAGGGTTTTATCTGCTCCTGTTTTTCCGCCAGAGCCTGCCGTGAACACGATAGCATCGCTGCCTTTTACGGCTGCGGCAATTTCGCTAACCGTCCCTTCAAGGTCAGCTATCACCGTTTCCGCTCCCAAACGCTCAAGCGCCTCAGTCTGATCCGGATTACGGATGAATGCCTTTACGCGATGTGATTCATTTTGTCCCAGTAGGCGAACAAGATGTCTGCCCACTTTTCCATTTGCACCGATTACCAGCACGTTCACACATATCCCTCCTGTATTCGCAGTTTCATCTCCATGATTATACAGCAGTATTTTACCCTTCGTATCAAAGAGACAATCAGCAGACTACACTTGTTCGACCTCAGGATTTTTCTGAAAGCTCGGCATTTCGCTGCTGCTGCACGCTCAGGCCTGCCAAAAAGGTATCCATCATCACTGCAATGCTCCGATCCACTTCCACAGGCAAACCAAAGCCTCCCTTCTGTTCAAGCGAGGCAAACCCATGCAGAAGACTACGGAACCCCCTTGCTGCATGAATGCAATCCTCTTCCTTGAAGCCGTAGCCACTGGACAGGACGGAAATGACAAGCTCCGCCACACGATCCGCAGCGTCCCTCAATTCGGTATCCTTGCGGTCGGTAGCATACAGCATCGCTTCATACAGCCCGGGTCGCTCGCGGGCATATCGCATATATGCTTTCCCCATCGCAGTCAGTGCATCATCGCCCGCTCTGCCAACCGCCGCACTTGTCAAAGCCTCCTCTAATTGCTCAAGGCTATGCAGTGCCAGCACTTGACGCAGTCCGTTCAATCCGTCTACGTGGTTGTACAAGGATGGAGGACGAATGTGCAGCTTTTGCGCCAGCGTGGTGAGCGTGACCTCCCCCATCCCCCGTTCATTGGCAATATCCTCGGCAGCTTGTAAAATATCTTGCAGCTTTACTCCGTTTCTCGGTGACATCCCTATGTCTCCTTTTATCGAATTTCGAACCCTATTTCCATTTTAACTAATCCTGTTAGTCTATACAAAGACAATGCCGTTTGCAACAACTGGTATAATAAAAGAAATAAGCTCATAGAGCGGGTCTGACAACTTTTTTGATCCTCTATAAAGGAGAACACTATATTTATGGATTCCATACCACTTCCAGCGATTGAATTTAAGCACGTCACCAAGTATTTTACCGGATCTGAGCGGCAACGTGCTGTCCTGAACGGAATTACGGCAAAGGTCTCTCCCGGCAAAATTACCACGCTCGTCGGCCCGTCCGGGTCTGGCAAAAGTACACTGCTCTCACTATGCAACCTTTTACTGTCACCGGATGGAGGGGAAATCAGCGTATTTGGCAAACCTGTATCCGAGTGGGAAATCCCTGAACTGAGACGGAAAGTCGCATTGGTTTTTCAGGATGCTCCCATGCTTCAAGGAACCGTCCTGTACAATCTCCAAACTGCAGAACGGCTGCACGGTACGGTATTGCATGATCCGTCCGGTCTGTTGGAACGCGTAGGGCTCACCCGCGACCTGTTGGACCAGAAAGCGCAGGATCTGTCCGGTGGTCAAAGACAGCGCTTGGCCTTGGCCCGGACGCTCGCCAACCGCCCGGATATTTTGCTGCTGGATGAGATTACCTCCGCACTGGACCCCGCCTCGGTAAAAGAGGTTGAGGATCTGCTGCTGCAAATGAACAAGGAAGAGGGAACGACCATGATCTGGATTACGCATCATATGGAACAAGCCCGCAGAGTCGGCCACGAAACATGGCTGATGATCGACGGAAGACTGGTGGAACAAGCGGATACCGAGACCTTTTTCCATGCGCCGCAGCATAGTGAAACCCGCAGGTTCATCGCAGGGGAATGGGTATGACGATTATTGCCTTGATTCTTTCCCTCGGTTTTGTATTTATTGCCATCGTCATGTCCAAATCCTTCAAGCTTGGTCTGGATCGGGATATTATCATCGCCACGATCAGAGCATCGGTTCAGCTGCTGGCTATCGGTTATGTATTACATTTGATTTTCGGGATGCAGAGCTACGGATTTATCGTATTGTTCATTCTGCTCATGATCACCGTAGCCTCGCAAAATGTGGCACGCAAAGGACGATTTATTCCCGGTCTCATGTGGAAATCATTTCTGACGCTGCTGTGTGTGGAAATCGTTACACAGGCATTCCTGATTAGCCTGCATATCATTCCGGCGACAGCCAGGTATATGATTACGATTAGCGGCATGATCATTGGCAGCTCCATGATTTTGTCCAGCCTGCTGGTGTCCCGGCTCAAGTCAGAGGTCCTGCTGCGTAAGCCTGAAATCATGCTCATCCTGGCACTGGGTGGCACACCGAGACAAGCCATTTTTCCCATACTCAAGGATTGCATACGCTCCAGTATGATTCCAACCATTGAGGGACAGAAAACGCTGGGGCTTGTCCAGCTACCCGGTATGATGACCGGGCAGATCATCGCAGGAGCCAATCCCATTGCCGCCGTCCGTTTGCAGCTGCTGATCGTATTTACCACCATGACCTCTGCGATTTTGACCAGCGTGCTGCTCAGCCTGTTTATTTATCCGGTATTATTTACGCGCCAGCAGCAGTTGCGCACAGAAGCATGGGAACGCTAATCCTTATCAGACTAGGGCACTTTTACAAAAGTCTATCTGCCAGATGATCGGTAGGTAGGCTTTTTTGGTGTATATTCTGGTCCCTGCACGAAATAAGTATGCTGTGATTTATATCATCAGGCTTACAATATACATATGTAGGTTAAATGCCTATTTTTAAGAAGGAACACAGAAACAAGTCATCTAACAACACAAAAAGGAGATAAAAGAATGAACCATCGTTTATTAATCAAAAACGGCTGTGTACTCACGCTCGATAAGACCATAGGTGATTTTAAAAAAGCGGATATTCTTATCGAGGGAACCAAAATTGTCGCTGTTCAACCGGAGTTGGACGCATCCGATTATGAAGTTGTTGACGCTACAAACATGATTGTGATGCCAGGATTCGTGGATACACATCGCCACACCTGGGAATCTGTCGTTCGTAATGTAGGTGCCGATTGGTCTCTCGAAAAGTACCTGGGGCGTATGTACTATGGGAATATTGGAGCTAAATTACGCCCGCAGGATGGATATGTAGCCAATCTGCTGGGTGCGCTGGAGGCGTTGGATGCAGGGGTTACCACACTACTGGATTGGTCGATGATTAATTCACCCGATCATACAGATGAGCTGATCCGGGGCTTGCAAGAATCGGGAACACGAGCGGTCTTTGCCCACGGAGCTCCTGGTGACGCCGAATATTGGTCCAGAGAAAGCCAGATACGACAATCCGATGACAGCAGACGGGTGAAAAAGCAATATTTCTCGTCAGATGACCAGTTGCTTACCATGGGGTTGGCCATAAGAGGACCAGAATTTAGCGCATGGGAAACAGCGGTTGATGAGATTCGATTCGCTCGGGAGCTCGGTGTGCTGTGTACAATGCATTTGGGCTTCGGGACATGGGGTTCGGTGGATCGGTCGATTGAAAAATTGCATAAGGCCGGACTGCTCGGATCGGATCTTAACTTTGTCCATGCCAATACACTCAGCTATGAGGAGTATAAGCTAATCGCAGATTCGGGCGCCTCCATTTCCGTGACTCCGGAAATCGAAATGATGATGGGACATGGCTACCCAGCTACAGGGTTGTTTATGGAAAACGGAGGAAGACCTTCATTAGGAGTCGATGTCGTCGTATCAACCGGTGGAGACATGTTTGCACAAATGAAGTTCGCTTTGCAGGCAGAACGATCCAGAATCAATGAAAAAATGTTATCCAGAGGAGAAATGCCGGTGGAATTCACCATTTCCGCACGGGACATTTTAGAATTTGCGACGATTGACGGTGCCCGAGCATTGGGACTGGATCATAAAATCGGTACGTTAACTCCAGGGAAAGAAGCCGATCTGATTATGATTCGAACCGACGATCTGAATATGTTTCCGGTAAATCATCCAATCGGCGCTGTTGTGCAATGTGCCAACACAAGCAACGTCGATTCGGTATTTGTGGCTGGGAAAGCTGTCAAACGGCACGGAAAAATGCTGCATGCAGACATCCAACGCCTGCGCACTTTAGCCAATGAGTCGAGAGATTATATTTTCTCACAATACGGAGTGCCTGAAGAAGCATGGCCAATCTGATTTTTTTGTTTGGAGGTATGGCTACATGAAATCATTTCGCTTTTGGTTGGTCCTAATCTCAATTTTAGTAATTATCGTAAATGTTTCGGGCTACGATGACTATAATATACTATTGGCTATTATTAGCCCGCTGGTTTGGATTTACGAGTCATTTCAATTTGTGCGAAAAGCAGATATTCCAATAGCCGTTGTATACCTAACTACACTGGGTTTCTGGTATCTTATTGGATACGTTTTGGATCGTGTGATTAGAAAATTGAAATCTGTTGAAAAATGAGAACAGTTCATTACTAACGGGCTCTGTTTTGAGGTGCAATACACATCGAATTGACATTGTGGGCACAATACGATGTAAATATAGAATAAACCGATCACTGTATCATACAGTTGTCGGTTTATTCTTAACCAGTAATTTGAATATCCTGTTCATTGATTCGTTCAACTTCACCATTACTGTACTCTTTAACAAACTGACCATCCGGCGTTTTATAGACGATATAGGTGCCATTTGCTTTAGCGTCCAGTTTAGCTCTATCTCCAGTTAGTTTGATTAACTTACCCAGGTCCTGTACACGATTCATTCAGTCATCACCATCCAATTCAAATCATATATCGAGAATATATCATAAATCGGAAAGCGTTAGAGAGCTCATTCAAAAGCAACTCGATGCCAAGCAACACTATTCAAATTCTCCACCTCTCCGCCTATTTTCTTTATAAGTCTCCCTAACCATTAAATATTATCCTCTAAACTATCGTCTACCTTCTCAGACTCGTACTCGACTGTTTTATAGTCAGATGACGAAGGAATCATATTGACCACAACATTCCTCATTTTCAACTTGTACGTGCATTCATCTACAGACATGATACGATAGTCTATCGGTGTTCCTTGGGCTTTTAGAAAGTTAAGTCGTGCCCGGTCTATTTTAAAGCGATAATCATCAGACAGTGAAAGCATTTTGTCGTAATCACGGCTCATAGAAGCATTCATGTATTCTGCAATTTACTCAAGTTATTGCTTAGTAATGTTTACATATATAGTTTCATTTTTTGAGGTACTCTCTACAGTCGCACCCATCACCTCTGAAACAAATCTGAGCGGCACCATCACACGGTTTGGCGATACTGGCATAACAGGCGCACCAGGCATTATTTTTTCTTTATCATTTACATAAGCTACTCTACTTCCAATAGTCAGACGCACGATTTTTCCATTTCCTGAACGAATTGTAACCTCTTGCTTCTCTCTATTCCAACTTACAGTTTCACCCAAATTCTCTGATATAAATCTAATGGGAACATACGTTGTACTGGTTGCTCGTTCAATATAAGGATTTGCATCAGATGTGACTTCAACATTGTTTACTTCAAGGACAATATTGTACAAATATTGAGGGAGAGCAGCATTTGCCTGATCTACTGTTACAAAGAAAATCACATCAAGCTTCCTCCACACAATTTATTACATTTTTTGACTTTCGGATGTATTTTTATTTCATATAAGGCATTTTATAGATATTATGATATAATCAGTTCCGTTACTCGTTAGGGGGATTAGTTTTGCATAGGGGGGATTGGAAGATACGGTTGTACTGGTTATGAGTTCGTCTAAGAGCATAGATTGCTCAAGTACAGAGGTATGTTCAAAACCGTAGTGGTTACACAGATCATAAAGCAGCTGTCTGGCATTCTCTAATTGTTGATGTAACGTTTCATACGTCTTCATTCAAATTCCCTCCCAATGAATCTCATTTTAGGATGGAATGAGTAAATATGAATTATCCATTTTTTCATTCAAAAAAAATTTGAAACAAAAAAGACCAGCACTTGAAGCTGGTCTCTGGCAATGAGTTGTTGCTTGATTCAGGCTCCGCCAATGTGTCCTTGAATTTGGATTCCACCATGGCTTGGGTATCCAGCTTGAATTGGTAGTGCGAATACCAGTAAAAAGCTAGTTACTGCCAAGAAGAAAGCCATCCTTTTGATCATTTCTTTCCCACACCTCCTGAGACATTTTTTCGTACTGAGCCAGTGTTCCAGGAGCGACATACGCTCTGAAACGATCAAACAAACCTGAGCAATTGGAAATAAGTAGTACATGGTTAATTGTAACAGCTTTTTCAAAAGCAATTATTAAACATTTAAAACCATAAGGAAATTTTCCTTTATTTAGGCTGTACTTAGCAAGCTTATACCAAAACCGAACATACTCTTCTGGTAAAACCTGCTGGGTAAACATATCTTCAGATGTGGGTTCTTGATAAGCTGCAATCTGAGGCTCAAAGCGCTGAAGGATATGATCCACATTGATATTGTAACGATTGGCTGCTTCTATAACGTTCAAAAGTTCGGCAAAAATGTGTTGTTCACCGGCCATATACTCTACGTAATCTGGCAGTACACTAACATCTCCAGACATGAGCTTGTTTACGTATGTATTAATCTTTGCCCAGCGTTGAAAGAGGCCAATCCAATGAAGTGTATCCGGGTCTTGCTCCCTCACCCAGCTTAAATCAGTATAAGCACGGATATGTTCTAAGCCTTGTGCATAATTTCCTTTTGCATCACATGCATTTGCACACATCAAATCAGAATAGGCTATATATACAAAAAGTGGTCTACTTAGTTGCTTTAGTGACCGTTGTTTCTTGTGTTTGGGGCTATGAGCCAGAGCATATTTTATTTGCCCTAACCGCCTCATTTCCTTAGCAAACTTGTATACCTTGTCCCACTGGCTCAATGCTCTGTATACATTCGCCAAATCTTTTAAGGCATCGAGTTGATCGATTTCGCCCAAACGATTGACAAAAGGCTCAAATTTATTTGCTGCTTCGAGATTAATCGCTCGATCCTTCCCAATCGTAAGCTTAAACAGGCGATACTGACACACCGCAAGTCGCTCAGAATGCTGATGTTTTTCACTCTCGGCGACATTTTTATAAAGGAACGCCGCTGCTGCATTGTGTCCGTCTTTGAAAATATCCTCGGCTACTTCAAAGAGCAACGGAGGATAGATAGGGTTATCCAGCAGCAAAATGACAACTCGCTGCAAGCAATCGAGCCGATCCAGTTCCACGCAGCGGTACAAAAAGGGGCTAATTCTTCGCCAGTTCAGCGGTTCTTCCTCAATACATTCTTTAACATAACGATCATAAAAATGGTCTGCGGATCGCTCCATAGCTAAAGTTATACGATCCAATTGATTAACAGAGATGGACCGATTGCCCGTTACAATTCCATTTGCGCCCATTGATGTCGCAGGACCAATTAATAAAATTGTTAACGGTACCATAATTATTAAACAGAAAAATGGGAGAAATAACGGTCTGATCACTTCGTTTATTTTCCTATTTAAAAACTTCTCAAGGTAATACAACATCCATACTGAAAATAGCGGTGGCAGCACCGAAGAGGTATACGTCGTTGCACTTATGGCAATTCCTAAGAACGAAATACTGTTTCCTTCTGCAATTTGTACATTAGAGCGCTTGAGTATGATTCGAAGTCGAGTTGCACAGTGTGTAACGCTTAGAACATTCTCTTCTCCGCCAACAGCTTTTAGTATATCTTTTGCAAGCTTGAAATAATCTCTCAACTTTTTCTGTCATTGGATCCGTCCTTAATTCACTTTACACTTACATTATAATTTTAACGGTATAATATATAAAAAACCAAACAAAATTTTAAAACATGTACAATTTAGTTGAGTGTACTTTTAAAAAGTTTATGGTATAATTCTGGTATTGATAAAAAATAAAGAGGAATGTATATGTTAAAGTATCAACACATCGCAAATGAACTGGAAAAATATATTGAAGAGCATTCACTTCAACAGAGAGAGAAACTGCCATCTTTAGAAACGTTGATGACTCAATTTGAAGTGAGTAAGAGTACAATTACCAAATCTTTAGATCTCTTAGAGAAAAAAGGGATTGTGTTTCAAGTCAGAGGTAGTGGAATTTTTGTTAGAAGGCATAAGAGAAAAGGATATATTAGTTTTCTATCTAATCAGGGGTATAAAAAAAGCCTTGAAGATTTTCAAATAACGTCAGAAGTGATTGAATTAGACGTTCGTAAACCACCAAAAGAAGCGGCTCTTAATTTAAATATGGAACCAGGTGACGATGTCTATTATTTAAAGAGGATTCGTTATATTAACGGGCAAACGTTATGCTTAGAGGAATCGTATTACAATAAATCGATCATTACTTATTTGAATAACGAAATTATTTCTGAATCAGTATTTAATTATATTACAGAAGGATTAGGATTAAATATCGGTTTTGCGGATACATTTCTTCATGTCAATAAGTTGACTGATGAAGAAGCAAAGTATTTAAGGTTAAAAAAGGGAGATCCTAAACTATACGTTGAATCTGTGTTTCACTTAACCAATGGGCAACCATTCGACTTTTCCAAAATAACGTATAACTATGAACAATCGCAATTCTTCGTACAAACGAACAGTCATTTTTTGTAAAAATACAAGCTCTTGGTTTCTTTTCAACTAAACCGAGCAAGATTTGGCAGTGAGCACGTTATTTTGAAGGAGCATTCATTATTGCTATGTTGTTCGCGGTAACATTTAATGATGCTTCCTTCGGAAAAGATGTTAGTGGCAAGACTTGGAGATGTCATTATGGTAGATGAATACCTTTTTGCATATTGTTGATCGTGTCACACAAAAGACAGCCCCTTTCAGGCTGTTCACAAAGGGGCTGTCCCAAAAGTCATCGTAGATGACTTAAGGATACCCTTTTTCAATTATGTCACAGAAAAAGAAGTCGTTCCTTATAAAAATGGAAGTGGAGCTACCATTCAAAGGAGGGCTTCTTTTGTAAATTCAATATATCACCACGAGCCAACTCAATCTGCGAATGAATTTAGAACAAGATATTCCAGAAAACACCTTGTTCTAATCATAAGCGCGGCTGCAAACCGTAAATTTACAAAATAACCCGAATGAGGTATTTATTTATAAGCGTCCATTATTCGGATTATTGTTCATTGCTAAGTTAACAGGGGATATCCTATAATTCTTCCCCATTCGTTTCAATAACTTGTTTGTACCAATTGAACGAATCCTTCTTATAACGCTTCATTGATCCGTTTCCTTCATTATCACGATCCACATAAATCATGCCATAACGTTTTTTCATTTCTCCTGTTCCGAATGACACAATATCGATGATTCCCCATGGCGTATAGCCAATTAAATCAACACCATCATAAGTGACTGCTTTTTCTAAGGCTTCGATATGTGATTTTAAATATTGGATTCTTTCTGGATCATGGATGGAGCCATCCGCTTCAAAAGTATCCACAGCACCAAATCCATTTTCTACTATAAATAATGGAACTTGATAGCGATCATAAAAACGGTTTAATGTATATCGAAGTCCAGTTGGATCAATGGTCCAATCCCAATCAGTAGCCTTGACGTACGGATTCTCTACACTATTAGGTAATCCGCCATTCAATCCGCCATTCACAACATCTCCAGTGTTATCATTTACGACATCGCTTTTGACAGTTGTAGACATATAGTAACTAAAGCCTAAATAATCAACTGTACCATTTCTTAAGATTTCGTCATCGCCTTCTTCGAACTTGATATTATATCCTTCTCTTTCAAATTCTTTTAAAGCGTAGCTTGGGTAGTAACCACGAACTTGTACATCAGGGAAGAAGTAGCGTTGTCTCATTTCTTCTTCAGCTAACATCACATCTTCTGGATTGCATGAATAAGGATAAATTGGTGTATGAGATACCATTGCCCCGATTTGGAACTCTGGGTTAATTTCTTTTCCTTTTGTTACTGCTAATGCACTTGCGAGCAGTTCATGGTGTGCGGTTTGATACATTACTTCTTTCACGTTCTCGCCTTCTTTTACCATAACACCCGAGTTTGTCCATAAGAACAGGGGGTTATTCACATCCATTTGGTTATTGATTTCGTTAAATGTCATCCAGTATTTTACTTTATCTTTATAGCGATTAAAGCAAACCTCCGCGAATTGTACGAAAAAGTCTACTACTTTTCTATTTCTGAATCCACCATATTCTCTTGCCAAATGCAACGGTAATTCAAAGTGAGAAAGTGTAATAACAGGCTCAATTCCATACTTTAGTAATTCATCAAATACATCATCATAGAATTGTAATCCTTCTTCGTTCGGTTCAGCTTCATCGCCTTTTGGGAAAATTCTGCTCCAGCCGATCGATGTTCGTAAGCATTTTAATCCCATTTCAGCAAACAAGGCGATATCTTCTCTATACTTATGATAGAAATCAATTGCTTCATGGTTTGGATAAAACTTATCAGCTTCAATTGTTTCTGTAATTTCTCGTGGTACGTTATATGCACCTGCTGTCATTACATCTACAACACTTGGCCCTTTACCGCCTTGATTCCAGCCACCTTCAAATTGATGCGCGGCTAAAGCGCCGCCCCATAAAAAGTCTTTTGGTAATTGTCCCATTTTCATTTCCTCCTTTTTATTGTAACAGTATAATTAAATTATAATTATACCGCTACAATTTATCAATGACTAAATAAAAACTTTATATACTAATAATGATATTGGGTCGTTTTTTAAGGATTATGCTATACTTATGATGGTTAACTGAGATAAAGAAAACTCGCCAATTGGCGAGCCTTGAATTTGGTTGAAGACAGTGACATAGCTGCAATTATACTGTGCTTTTAAAATTTCCTGTTATAGCAAATGTAATTTACACTTACTAAATAAGCTAAAGTGAAGTGGGGATTCTGACTTACGACAAAGCAAAAATCGAATTGATCAGAGCTCTATTTACTGAACATGAAATTGTTCACACAGTTATGGATATTAGTAATCCAACTAGTTGTTGAGGCCAAGAGTTGTATCGATTACCGAGATTAACAGTGATATAATCGCATGAACGATTTGGATTGATGTGAAGATATGATAGTTATTTCTAAAAAAATGGTGTTAACGATAAACTAAATTGTATTTTTCCTTCTGTACTCTCCAGGTGTTACTCCGACTTTTTTTCTAAACATTCTAATAAAGTAGCTTGAGGAATTAAAACCACACTCCAAACAGACTTCTTGGATAGAGCGGGGAGTAGTGTGTAAAAGACGTTTCGCCGCATCAATCCGTTCTTGCAATAAATATTCTACAGGAGAACATTTCAAATAAGAATGAAAGCATCGTGCCGCCTCACTCTTACTAATATTTGTGGAGTTTGAAATGTCTTCGAGTGTCACAGGGTTCATGTAATTTTTTTGAATAAATGAAATCATGTTCTGAAGTCTTACTTGAGAATGTAATTCCCGTTTATCAGTAGTAACCACAGGAAGGTGGTTTCGATGCTGAACAATCAACAACCAAATCTGATTGAGAAGGCATTGTACTTGCATTTCGAAACCAACATCTGAGATTGGATCTACATCAAAATCCAGAATAGGAAATGAACCGTAACTGCTCACAGCACCATATCGTTGAAGTAGAGCAAAGATGTAATCCAGCTTTATCAAAATTTCCTTATGCCATTTTTCTTGAGTATGAAATACGACATATGGCAAGTTTTTGTCGCTAAGAATCGGCACGATGTATTTTTTATATAAAATACTTGTATGGGGAGCAATCAGTTCAGCAGAAAAAACGATGACGGGGCATTCACATAGGTCATCTTCATTTATTTGTTCATAGGAATGCAATGTATTTCTACTAATGAAGATGCCATCATTAGCTTCTAATTTAATTTGGTGATGACCCACTTGAACCAACACAGTTCCTCCACGAGCAACAAAGAATTCTAGCTCAAAGTGCCAGTGAAGTGGGACTTTGTAGTTATTAAATTTATGTAGCTCATCTACATAGTATTGAATTGGAAAATCAAGCTGACCATGTTGAATATTTTCGAAGAATGTACTATCTAATGGCATCGTATCAATTCTCATTAAAATCATCCTCTCTGGGAATATAGTGATATTTTATGGAGATAAAGTGACTTGTCCAGCATATTTTCGATGATATAATACCATCTGAAGTGTTGAATAGTTGCAAACCATATTATAAAAACAGGGGGAATTAGGGTGAGCATTCAAGATTTTGACAATTTTTTTTGGTTAAACGAATCTCATATATCATTTGAAGATGACAAAGTGATTATGTACGCCCCAGAGAAAACTGATATTTTTTGCAATAATGGAGCTGTTTCAGAAGAAGGCATTACACCTGAGAGTCTTGTAAATGCTCCGTTTTTCTATACGGAAGTTTGCGGAAATTTTGTATTGCGTGCAAAAGTACAACTTGATTTCAAAGATGTTTACGATGCAGCTTGCATAATGGTGATGAAGGACTGGGAAGTATGGGGGAAACTATGTTTCGAACTTACCGATTTCAATACACATGCTGTTGTTAGTGTAGTTACAAACCAAACTTCAGACGATGCTAACGGTAACAATATCGAAGGAGATTCCGTGTGGCTACAAATTTCACGATCCGGTCAGTCATTTGCATTTCACTACTCTTTAGATGGTGAACAGTTCTTCATGGCTAGATTCTTTAATCTTCCTGTTGAGGATAAAGTCAAGGTAGGTTTTCTTGCTCAATCTCCGACTGGCAGAGGCGGAAATAGAAACTATTCACATATTTCATTAGAACAAACGACCGTAAAAAATATCAGATTCGGCAAATAATACTGAATTCATTTATATATTTAATGTTGGAACTAATAAACACGATCTGATAATCAATATCAGGGTGCCTAGAACACATCATGATAGAACCCTGGTGAGAAACTATGTTTAGCAAAATGAGGCGATTTAGTGAGTTCAAATTCATCACCCTTACAAATCAACCGAGCAGCTAATTGGGCATTAGCCGGTGTAAGTATTGCACATCTACTGAATGATACAATGCAGACAGTAATACCTGCATCGGTTCTGCAACCCCTGTTGGTTATATTTCCGATCGCAAACCGATGCCAATCTTATTACCGGCTGGCATGTTATGTTCACTAATCGGTATGCTTGGCTTTGCATTTTCATCTGCATTTTGGATGCTTTTAGTTGTAGCCTTTTTAATTTTTCCACAAGGTCAACATAGTTATTTGTGGTTATTAGGATTAGGTTTCTTAGGTATGCTCATTCAAAGTCGGGTCAGTCGTTGGTATAAAGCAAAAATTGCTATACCAAGCAATCTACGATTCATTCTACGACAAATAATGTAGCTCCAAATACTTCAAATCGCAACAACCTCTTCATTGCTTTTACACTCTTTATCTTAGTACTGCTTCTCTTTTCCAAATTCGTGTATCTAGCAGGGATGACTGGATATTATTCGTTTTATTATGCTGGGACATATGGAGTAACATTATCTCAAGCACAAATCAGTTTATTTATCCTACAGTTTGCGGGCATGATTGGAACACTCATTGGGGGGGCTTGGGCTCTGTTATTTTGGGATCATTGATTGATATTACAAGTGTAGCTTGGGTCATACAACTATGTTCCTTTTCACCACTATTAGGATTATTGGCAGTTTTTCTGCCAAAGGGAAGAAAACAATAAATGCTTAACTGAAAAGAGTAGATTGGCTTTTTCTTTATTGTCTATACATTTCGCGAGAGATTACACCTGAAATGGTGTTTATAAATCTATACTAAATAACGTGTAAATTCAGTCAATTATTAAAACTGGTCATTTGAGAGGATCTGATAAATATGAAAGAAGAAGAACGTATTTTCCAAGGGAAGTTATTTGCTCCATCGCACCCTGATTTAAAACTGATAAAACGAAATGCTCACAATCTGAGTCGATATTATAGCGATATGTACGAGAATCAGGAAGAAGAACGTAATAGTATACTCCAGAAATTGCTAGGACGTATAGGTGAGAATTGTTATATGCAAGGACCTATTTTTTTTCATTATGGTACACACACCGAAATCGGCGATCATTTTTTCGCTAACTATAACTTGACAGTTCAGGATGATGCTAAAATTAAAATTGGAAACAATACCCTTTTTGGTCCCAATGTCACCATTGCTACTCCAATCCATCCCTTTATTGCTTCAGAGCGAAAGCAGATGATTAATCAAAAAGGAGAGGTTAAACACTTATGTTACGCAAAGCCAGTAACCATTGGTAACAATGTCTGGCTGGCAGCCAATGTAACGGTTTGTGGAGGGGTTACCATAGGTGACAATTGTGTGATTGGTGCTGGGAGCGTGGTGACTCGTGATATCCCAGCAAATTCGTTTGCTGCTGGTGTTCCTTGTAAGGTCATTCGCCCTATAACTGAGGCTGATAGCATGCGCTTTAAACCAGAAATATTAGCAGATTGCCGAATCGATGAATAAATTTGTCCACTTGAGAGAGTAACATACCAATTCTTGCAACAGCAATTTATTGCCGAATTGATTGGGAAATTTCCTATACTGAGACTGACGGCTATTTCTGATTTTATAAGAATAAGTTACCGACATTTTTAGACTTGCCTATTTGTTAGCCATAATTGGTTTTGTACTTTGGGGATTTGGATCGGCAGGTGGATTTCTCATCGTAGTATTTGGAGCTGGAGATACTCCGTGGGGACTTCGAGTGTAGGCGTTGTATCAACTCATGTATTATTTTCTTGCAGGTTCACCTGTGATTGAACTTATAAATGAATTCTTTGATCTATTTTTGCGGTAACTGTTGCCTATCAAGAGCAGTGCGTCCGTTATATTTATTTGATGAGCGAGAGGTTGATCGTGCTTTAATGGATTTATCCTCACGCTTGTTTCAAATGATAATCTTTTTTCAAATAAGCTGGCTTAGAATAATTCTTAGTACATCATTTTGTGGATACGTGCTATAGCCTACTTTCTTGAAAACAGTTGTATCTATATACCGATAAAAATAGATATATATGTTTCGTATAGATTCAGTACAGCAGAGAAGAACACATAATTCAGGAAGGTGAAATATTATAAATACCATTAGTACTAAGGACAGAAATAAACGTGCAGACCTATCGATTTTCATCCTATCGCTGGCTGCATTTGTAATCTTCACAACCGAGTTTATTATAATAGGTCTTATGCCGAATATGGCAAGAGACCTCAATATCTCGATACCGGTCGCTGGTCAGCTGGTGACTTCGTTTGCACTCATTATTATTTTCGCCGGCCCTATTATGACCGTATTATTCGCGCGTGTGGAGCGGCGCACGCTATTTGCATGGATATTGGTGGTATTTGCTATGAGTAATGCAGCCGTCGCATTAGCTCCGGGCTTCTGGACGATAATGATTGCACGAATTGTCCCTGCGGCTCTACTTCCAGTCTTCTGGGGAGTCGGCAGCGATGTTGCTGCTAAGCTTGTACCAAAAGAGGATGCCGGCAAGGCGATTTCCAAACTCTATTTGGGTTTAACTGGTGGATTGGTGTTTGGCATCCCTTTGGGCACCGTACTTGGTGACGCTGTAGGTTGGCGAGGAGCCTTCTGGTTTCTGGCCGTGTTTTCGATTGCGGTGGCCTTGCTTTTGGCCAAAGCCATGCCAAAACTCCATCCTGTCGAGGAGACAAGCTTGAAAAGTCAGATCAAATCTCTTTCGAATCGTTACTTTATTGCCAACCTCGTCCTTTCAGTTGCAATACTGTCAGCGATGTACGCTTCTTACACCTACCTCGCTGACATGCTGGAAGGATATGCTGGTATCGCATCATCGCATGTAGGCTGGTGGCTGATGGGGTTTGGTACAGTCGGTCTATACGGCAACTATCTGGCTGGTCGACTTGTTGACCGTCACGCCATAAAAGCTAACGTTTTGTTCTGCCTTCTATTGGCTGTAGGAGCGGCAAGTGCAGTTCTTCTCGTCGGACATCCTGCAATGTTCGTAGCTGCGCTGGCTGTATGGGGAATAGCACATACGGCGCTTTTTCCGCTTAGCCAGGCTCGGGTTATCAATGCTGCAAACGAAGGAAAAGCACTGGCGGGCACGTTGAATGTTTCCGCATGCAACTGCGGAATCGCAGTAGGTGCTTCGTTAGGAGGTTGGGCTATCAATGTAAGTGGTATCACCGCAGCGATTTTGGGTGCTAGCATTCTGATCTTGCTTTGTGCCGTTGCTTCTCCCGCAATTGAACGATTGAGAACGAAAGTATAAACACCTGGCTTTTTACAGCTGGGGCAGCCAGTTGAGCGGCGATTTGCCCCAGCGCATCAAGTTCGTCACGGAGTTGTAGCGCTTGGAATGCTAAAAAATTCTGCGCGCATTTGGGAAGCCGAGGAAGTTCGTTTCAAGGATTTGTTCGTCTGTTGTTCAATCAGAGGATGAGAGGCTTAAACTTAAAGACGGTTCATCAATTCTGAGGCGGCAATACTGGAAAACTGATGGTTGACCGAGACGGGATAGGGGAACGAGATATTGTTACTTAGAACCGAATTCTACAGTAGTTTATGATAATCGAGCACTTTAATCTACCAACTGCCGATACGAATAGCATCAGCAACAAAAGACATTCCCTAAAATTTTTTGTTAGGATATTAATCGGAGCTATTCTTATATGGTACCAAAGCGTCCCAAGCGTCAGTCAAAATGTTAGATCGGGATCATCCTAAATGTTTATAGTACACTATTTTTATAAAAGAGCGTTATATATAAAAAAATATTGTAGGTAAAGAATCGAAAATACACTTAATACGAATGGCATGCAGACGTTTACGCATGATCACGCTACTTGTATGAAGAACGACGGGCAGCTTTGATGTAAGCTGTATTGTTCATTTTGTGCTATTTTATCATCATGATAATCCTAACGTACTGATCATCATCTACGATACAATGACATCAGTATAGGACTAGATTAAAATTCATTAACATTTTTATGTAACAAAAGAAATATGCATGTACGGTTGAGTATTTAACAAACAAAGTATTGATGTTGGAACTGAGCGTTAAGGACAAAGAATTACAACAGCCAATTAAGGAATGTGATGATATTACAATGAGTAAATATGTTTGTGTAGTTTGTGGATATAATGAATTAAACTTTCCTAAAACGTTACCAATGATGACAAAGCAAGTTTCCGCCTGATTTGAACAGTAAGAATCCGTATCCATAAGCATTATCTACACAGATTGACCTATATGAAAACGTTCTTGTGAAAGCAGTTAATGCTACTCAATCTGGCATGAGATGATGCCAGATTGAGTATTGTGTTAACCTTGTTTTAGACTTTTCCTCAGAAACAAAAGCGAGACCATAATTATTCGTTATTGTTTTTAAGACTTGCACCATTTGTACTAATGACTTCTTTGTACCAGTGGAATGATTTCTTTTTGTAACGCTCTAATGTACCCGTACCATCATTGTTACGGTCTACGTAAATAAAACCATAACGTTTTTTCGTTTCAGCCGTTGATGCACTTACAAGGTCAATACAGCCCCATGATGTGTAATCCATAACCTCTACACCGTCTTGGATCGCTTCGCCTACCTGCACCAAGTGGTCATTCAGGTATTGAATACGGTAATCATCATTCACCGTTTTATTGCCATTTTCAAGCCGTAACACTTGGACATTGTTGTAACGGATTTGTTTTAAGGGAAATGTTGGTCAATTGTTGTTGCAAAGTTTCTGTTGAAAAGGTCTGATATACCTGTGCATACGTGCCTATGTTCGTGCGGAGTTTTGAATATCCTTGCGCCCTTTAGCCAGTAGCTTCTCCGATACATGGACATCAAAAAATTGAACAATCGGTCCCAGGCAAAATGCCGATACCAGCGTCCCCAGCCCAACAATGCCTCCGAACAGGAAGCAAATCAATGCACAAATAGTATCTGTAAACATTCGGTGCCAGAAATAAGGGATTTTCGGGACGTAATCCCGCATAATAAGAGACAGACTGTCGTACGGGGAAATGCCCACATTGGACGTTTGATATAGAGAGACCCCCAAGCTGATTACTACGACCCCGGCCACAACGATGATTACCTGTTGCCATAGCACCTGAGGTTCACCAAAGAGCCCCAGCGCAGAGTCGTAAAAGTATGTGATGATGTAGCCCAATAAGAAGGCATTTACAACTGTACCTGCTCCGATGAATTTTCGCCCCGTGAAGAATTGAGCTACAAACAATCCGAGATTCAGCATAATTAAAAAAGTGGCATATGAGAACCCGATATATTCCGCAAGTGCCATTGCCATCCCGTTAAAGGGATCATTTCCCAATCCGGACAGCTTGAAAATAGCAACTCCCAAACCCATAAATATGTTTCCTATCAACATGATAATTAACCGTCTGGGCTCTACTCTAATTTTCATTCTGGTTCCCATTTCGTTCTCCATTCCGCTCTATTTGCTGTTGATTATTGTCTGGCCATCTCTTTCAACGAAGTCATCACTAGATCATGGCTCCATTTTTGTGATCCTGGATGATACGTGTGTGAAAAATTCAAGCCTTCGCCACAAGCTCCATCCCCATTCAAGGGGCTTCGTTCAGTAAATCAGGTGTTTCCCTTTGCTATGGAACATTACGATGAACCCTATTTTTTATTCTCAAGGCATCCGGCAATTGCTCAAAATCTTTGCTTCCTACATCTCGACATCGGATACCGATCTGGTGAACATCGGTTCCTCCGCTTATCGGATATATCATTTTGAAGGAAAGCTCAACCTTGTGGAGAATGCTGCACTGCTCCAGTGAAACAAAAGAAGGCTTCGCCCCCAAGCGAACGAAACCTTTTCTGAGTAAGGATGTTTCACTCCGTGATGAAGAGCCAAACACAATGTGGGGTAGATTAAACCAGCTCAAAAACGACTCAGAGTGACATAGCTATTGTCAGATGTTTGAACTTACAAATTATTGAGGCGATTATTAGCAAGAACAGCCTATAAAATATATGATGGAGCTCATATGTCTCCTTAGAAACTGAGCCCCTTCAATTAAACTAAGATGCACTGCTAATAAAGTGGAATGGTCCTAAACTCCCGCAATTGAAACAATAACATGTTTATACTATTCAAAGTTTTGTAGCGCTTCATGATCCGTTACCTTCATTAACACCGTTTGAACCCTTGCTTCCCTGGTTCCAGCCACCCCCAAATTAATGGGTGACGAGAGCGCACCCCCTAGGAAATTTCAGGTAATCTGGTTTTTATCATGGTATTGTTGTCTTACTTAATGACTGTAAGCAATTTTTGAGTCAAAGCGCTTTGATCTGCGTCTTCTTGAATCACATTTTGGTACTCGTATGCATTCGTAATAAGGACAGGTGTTATGGTCGACATGCCTGCATTCTTGATCATGGCGATGTCGAATTCGATAAGCAAATCGCCTTTATTGATGCTGTCGCCTTCCTTGACATGCAAGGTGAATGGCGCCCCTTTTAATTTCACCGTATCTATACCGATGTGAACGAACAATTCAACGCCGGATGCCGAACGCAGTCCGATCGCATGCTTGGAAGGCGTGGTCGTTGCAACCGTTCCAGCAAACGGTGCATACAACTTACCTTCCAACGGCTCAATGGCAACGCCTTGGCCCATGGCTCCTGAGCTGAACGCTTCGTCAGGGACTTCGGAAAGCAGTACAACTCTGCCCACCAGTGGAGCAGAAATGGCTTCTTCCCCTTCCTCGGAAGGAACGGTAGTAGCGGCTGGTGTTTCACTGGCTGGAGTTGGAGTTGCTGCAGCCGTTGCTTTCACTTTGTCTTCACCGTAACCCCAAATTTGAATAAAAATAATGGGAAGAATGAACGCAATGGCAGCACCGATCAGAATGCCCCAGATGGACATCGGCGACTCATCACTGATTCCGTTGACAAGCGTCAGTGGGCCTGGCAGTCCGGCATAAGCAAAGTAGAATGGATTAAAGAAACTGGCTGCAATCGCGCCGATACCACCAGAAATACATCCGTAGATTATCGGCTTCTTGAATTTGAGAGTAATGCCGTAGATCGCCGGTTCCGTAATGCCAAACAATCCCGTAATACCTGCGGAGACACCGACTTTGCGGGTTTCCTGATTTCTGGTCTTCAAAATAACGCCAAGCACGGCACCGATTTGAGCAATAATGGCAATCGTCTGATAAGCCTGGAATGAATCCCGACCATAGAGATCAAAGTTCGCAAGAACCATCGGTAGAACGCCCCAATGGATGCCAAAGATTACGATAATCTGCCATGCGCTGCCGATAATTGCCCCTGCAAGCCACGGTAAGTTCTCAGCAAGGAAATTGTAACCAGCAGCAATACCATTTGCCCCCCATGTTGACAAGGGTCCGAGTAGCAAAATAGTCAGCGGAACCATAATAACCATGGATAGTAATGGAACGAACAACGGCCGGATCATTTCATGTATTCTTTTGTTCAGGAAGCGTTCCAGATAGGACAAGAACCATACCAGGAGAAGCGGTGGAAGCACCGAGGACGTATATGTCGTTCCCGTCAAGGGAATACCCAGGAAGCTGATGCTCGCTCCGTCTGTAATACTTGCTGCCATTGTTGCCCAGTCAGGGCTAACCAATGCAACACTACAAGCAACGGCGATAAAGGTATTCACTTTAAAGTACTTTGATGCCGTAATCGCGATGAAGATTGGTAAGAACGTGAAAGGAGCCCATGACATGAAGCTCAGTACCTGATAGGTTCCCGTAATCGCGAAGCTGTCGGACACCAGGTTGATCAGGATCAAAATCCCCTGCAAAATACCAGCTGCAGCCAGGATATAAATGAAGGGCGCGAAGACTGCCGACATCGTAGCAATGATCCGGTTCAATACGGTTCTTTTGTCGCCCTGTTCTACTGCAGTATCATCCAGGTTCACGAGACCTGCAAATGATTCGAAGACTTCGCCGACATGCTGTCCAATAACAACCTGAAATTGCCCGCCGCTTTCTACGACGGTAATAACCCCTGGTAGCGTTCCCACAATTTCTTTCGCCTCTGGGCTTGATTGCTTAAGCACCAATCGAAGCCGGGTGGCGCAGCGTGTAGCCCCAATAACATTACTTTGGCCACCAACAGCGTCCAGAATGCTTTGTGCAAGCTTTGGATAATCTCTAACTTTTTCTGCCATCTCAATCGCCCCCTAATCTCATGTGTACGTTTACATTATAATTATAACGGTACAATTTTTCAACAAGATGATAAAAAATATGTTTGGTTATAATTTAACAGTGTGTGTTTCGATCAGGTATATGTTACAATTTAATCATTAATAACTGATAATCAAGTGAAGAGGAATACTCATGTTAAAATATCATCAAATCGCAAAGAAAATTGAGAAATACATTGAAGAGAAACAGCTTAACCAGGGCGATAAGCTACCTGTCTTGGAGACGTGGATGACACATTTTGATGTGAGCAAAAGCACGATCATTAAGGCATTGGAATTGCTGGATAAAAACGAAAATATATTTCAGATTCGGGGCAGCGGCATCTTTGTCCGTAAGCTGAAACGTACAGGCTATATTAGCCTACAGATAAACGATAGCAAGAAGAAGGATAACGTTTCGTCCAAGCTGCTCGAACTGGACCTGCGCAAGCCGACAAAAGAAGTGGCAAATAATCTCAATATCGGTATGGATGAAGACGTGTACTATGTCAAAAGAATCCGCTACATCTTCGATCAGCCGTTTTGTATTGAAGAATCCTACTTTAATAAATCCGTTGTGACTTACCTCAACAAGGAAATCGTACTGGATTCCATCTTTAAATATTTGCAGGATGCGCTGAATGTAAAGATCGTCTTCTATGACTCTTACTTACACGTGGATAAGCTGAATGAAGAGGAAGCGGAGCATCTGGGTCTGAAACCGGGTGATCCGAAGTTGCTCGTTGATCAAACTTTTCATTTAAGCAATGGTCAACCGTTTGACTTCGCCAGAAATACGTACAACTATCTACAATCGCAGTTCTTTATTCAGGGAAAGGGGCAATATATTTAAGGAGAACAAGATTATACTGAAAAAAACCTGGCAAATCGCCAGGTTTTTTGGTGTGATTTTGATTCGCAATACCTCCAAAAACGAAAAAGTTACATCCATAGACTCGATCAGCTAGCCTACCGTACATCAGCCATCGTCGGATGGCTCTGACAGAATCTATGTAGTTCAAAAATTCATATTATTATGAAATGTTTTCCTGTTCACCATAGTACCATCTTTTGGAACAACAATGAATACTACTATTTTATTACTTATCATCTTTTTAATAGGAGGTAGATTATGAAAAACACAGGTATGACGCGCTCGTTGGATACTTTGAATCGAATCGTTGTTCCCAAGGAAATACGGGTGACTATGAATATTAAATGTGGGGATTCGGTAGAATTTTTTGTGGATGAGGAAACAGGCTTTATGGCTTTAAAGAAGTATACAGGTGTCACCTGTAAGCTGTGTGGCACAGTTGAACACCTGACATATTACAGAGCTTCATTTTTATGCGTAGACTGCACCCAGAAATTAAAGGGGAATATCGATTGTTGCCCCATACCAGCTCCTTCTGTTCAAGAACATACACTTCCAAAAAGAACGAATCAATCGGCAGAAAAATTGCTCGGACGCCTTAGAGAGCTTATGCAGGAGCATCCCGATGCCAGACAATACGATTATGCAAAATGGCTTGGGGTCTCACAAGGGCGTGTATCTCAGCTTAAAAAGCTACTGTAAAACGCAGCATAGCTTCTTGTAAAATCCTATTCATTTAAATCCAAGGCCATCATTATAATATAATTTTATTTTAACGTTAATACCCACTCAATACCTTTGTTTACATATGTAATATCGCCTTCTCATCCTGTAAACTAAGTTCCACCAAGCGGTAACCGCTGGATCATAGAGAGGATGAGGTATTCATGAGTTTGGAAAGTAAAGTTTTTGCGATACAAGATGGTCTGGACGGACGTGTAAATGCAGTCCTGGATCAAACCCTTGCCGAGAAGCGTCTAATCGGCGCAGTGGTCATGATATATTTGGATGGTTCACCCGTGTATGTCCGTGCGGCGGGGCTGGCTGATCGAGAAGAACATCGTCTTATGCATGAGAATGCTTTATTTCGGCTCTCTTCTGTGTCCAAGCCGATTGTATCTACTGCGGCCTTGGTTTTGGCCGCCCAAGGGTTGATTGAACTCGATGAATCTATAGAGCGCTGGTTACCGGACTTCCGCCCCCGATTAATCAGCGGCGAACAGCCATCCATTACAGTACGCCAATTACTCACACATACTGCAGGGTTGACCTATGGCTTTTTAGAGGAGGAAGGCGGCGGGCCCTATCATCGTGCAGGCGTGTCGGATGGCATGGATTTCTCAAATCTTACGCTGGAAGAGAACTTGCAACGTTTGGCTTCCGTGCCTCTGTTGTATACACCAGGTAAAGCATGGGGCTATTCGATTGCCACTGATGTACTCGGAGCTATCATTAGCCGTGTATGTGGCACAACCCTTGATGCAGCTGTCAAAAAGCTCGTTACAGAACCTCTGGGTATGCACGATACCAGTTTCTCGGTCGTTGATGCCGGACGGCTTGCCGCTCCTTATGTTAACGATACACCAGAACCCCGGCGAATGCGTGAGCTTGAGGTTGCACAGGTTTTTGAAGGCACAGCGGGGATTCGTTTTCAGCCTGCACGAGCCTTTGATCCCACGGCCTTTCATTCTGGTGGCTCAGGTATGATTGGCAGCGCAAAAGATTTCATGCGGCTGCTGGAAACACTGCGAAACGGCGGCAATCCTTTACTTCCGGAGGAGTGGGTTCGTGAAATGGGCACCATCCAGACCGGAAGCCTCCCCTTGGCAAGCTGGCCAGGGCGGGGCTTTGGACTGGGATTCACCGTACTCCACAATCCCGACGAAAGTGGAACAGCAGAATCCCCCGGAACGTGGCGCCTCGGAGGAGCTTACGGTCATTCGTGGTTCGTTGATCCCGCGCAAAGACTCAGTGTAGTCGCTTTTACCAATACAGTATATGAAGGTATGTCAGGTCCGTTTACAACCGAGCTTTGCCAAGCCATTTACGGCAGCTCAAATAGGGTCTGATAAAACGGGCGTTACATGTTTGTGCTCTACAGGCGAGGACAGGACGATTAACGTGGTAGAGTGACCGTGCTTTCCGCACTCATCCCCGAATTGCTCCAGCTTAAGCATGGATTCGGTCATAACCTTAAGTAGATAATTTTGCTCGCCGCTGATTCGATGGCACTCAATGACTTCAGGTGCAGATTGGCAAAACTCAACAAATGAACTGCATTGATTCGTGTGCACGAGCACATGAGCCATGATCGGCTTCCCGACTTTCTCATGTGAAACCATGGCACGATACCCGGTGATGATCCCTTTATCCTCCATGCGCCGCACTCTTTCCGTTACGGCAGGCTGGGAAAGTCCAACCTCCTTACCCAGCTCGGTCATGGAGATACGCGCCTGGTTTTGTAGACACAACAAAATTTTATGGTCCACTTGGTCCATCAAATTCATCTCCTTAAATCCAAGGTCATATTGCATAAACACAATTATTATTATGTACATTTCGGGTATTGACTTACAATTTCGTGCTTTAATAAAATATTAGCATGCAAAATCAAGGACGTAAAGCGGGAAGACATAGAGAGGGAATGAAACTAATGAAATATAGAAAGCCCCTGCTTTTCATTGCGCTTGGCCTATTCGGCGTGTACACGATTGAGTTCGGTGTGGTTGGCATTTTGCCGGTCATCATTGAACGTTTTCATATTACGACAGCTCAGGCCGGGTTTCTTGTCAGTTCATTTGCATTGATCATCGCGCTGTTTGGTCCCTTCATGGTGCTATTGATGTCCAGGTTTAACCGCAAGCGAATCATGACAATGTCGTTGTTTGTTTTTGCCGTAACAAGCTTGCTGTCAGCCTATACATCCAACTTTTATCTGCTGGTGATTTTACGTATCATTCCGGCTCTGTTCCACCCGGTGTATTTCTCGCTGGCTTTTGTCGCCGCCACTGCGTTGTATCCCCCGGAAAAAGCAACACAAGCTTCCGCCAAAGCCTTTCTCGGCACGAGTATGGGAATGGTACTCGGTATTCCGATTACGGCCTATATCGCCAATCAATTTTCCTACGAGGCCTCCTTCTGGTTTACTGCGGTAGCGAATGGGATTGCAGGGGTCGGCATTTTATTCATGCTGCCGGATACACCGCAAGCCGAAATGTCCTCCTACCGGAAGCAGCTTGGCATTTTGCGTAAAATACCGCTATGGCTCAATATCGGGGCGGCTACTTTTATTTTTGCAGCCATGTTCTCGGTGTATAGCTATTCTGCCGAATATTTGGGGCAAAACACAGGTATGAGCAGCGATGTTATTAGCTTTCTGCTTATTATTTTTGGTATCGGCGGAATGCTCGGCAATCTATTGGCTGGCAAGCTCATGGGCCTGCATAAGGTTCGCACCGCTCTTTTTCATCCAGTAGTCTTGGGGGGCACCTATTTGCTGTTGTACGGGATCAGTTCTTCATTTATCCCTACGCTCTTCATCATTATCGTGTGGGGGGCCGTTCATACCAGTGGGCTGATTGTCGCCCAGATTTGGGTGATCGATGAGGCCAAAGAAGCTCCCGCGTTTGCCAACAGTCTTTATATCTCGTTTATTAACCTAGGGGTTTCACTGGGCTCGCTGGCAGGGGGGTGGTTTATTGCCAGAGCAGGGATACAGGGGACGCTGTGGAGCGGCTTGTTGTTCGCCATGCTAGCGCTGGTATGCATCGGGTCTAAAGTGATTTATCCACGTATTTTTCGAAAATATAAAAGATTAGAAGTGCAGAACTAAAGAGTTGCAAGGGTTTAGGCAATGTTGTTCGGGGCTATCCAGTGACAAGACTGCGGATGGAGTAACGGAAGAACCAAACCTGTTATCATAAAAAAACCGGTCAACACTTTGTATGGTGTTGAACCGGTTTTTGTTTAAAGATTTATTCCTGCCTGTCGGATCAGATCAGAATGAAACATACACTTCTGTGCGCTTTAGATCAGCGTATAGCCACCATCCGGGAACAGCACGCTTCCAGTGGTAAACTTGTTCGTCATCAGGTACAACACGGTGTGTGCGATTTCCTCGTTATAGCCCACTCGACGGAGCAAGGTGACTTCCTTGTATTCCTCAAAAGCCTGCGCCCGCTGCTCGCCCTCGGGGCCGTCTCGCCAAATGGTGCCGGGAGATACGACATTGACCCGTACCGGGGCCAATTCCACCGCCAACGCCTTGCCCAAGCTTTCGATGGCGCCGTTGGCCGCTCCATATGTAGCACCAAAGCCCATTGGCCGCTGGCTGAAAGCCCCGGACATGAGGACGATCGAGCCGTCCCTGGAGATATGCGGCACCGCATGCTTAGCAGCAAAATATTGCGGCCAGAATTTCCCCTCAAACGGAGTTTTCGCCTTTTCCGTATCTATAGTGATCGGACCACGTGTATAGCTCGCGCCCGGTGTGAACAAATGATCGAATGCTCCGACCTTTTCAAAAAACGCCTGCACTTCCTCCTCCTTCTGATTGTTCAGTTGGAAGGCTTCCACCGATTCGGCAGGGATGAGTTTCTTCGCCTGCTCCAGTTTGTCCGCAGAACGCCCGGCGATCACGATACTCGCCCCCTGTTTTGCTGCTTCTATGGCTGTTGCCAGCCCTATACCTGAACTGCCGCCAATTACGACGACACGCTGATGCTGTAAATTCATATTAATCTCAGCTCCTTTATAGGGATTATAACATAACTATTTTATGAGTATACATATTTTTATTCAGACGGGTTTCCCTGCACCGCGCTTTTGCGGTAGGAGGTCGGCGACTGACCCGACCAACGCTTGAATTGTCTGCTAAAATGCGCAATATCTCCGTAGCCTAGCATGTCAGCAATTTGCTGTACTGACCATTGCGGATCAGCCAACAGCAGCTTGGCTTCATGCAGGACAAGCCCGGACAGATATACACGGGGGGATACGCCGAAAACACTCCTAAACACACGGTTACAATGGGACACACTAATGCCCAGCTCCGATGAAATCCCCTCGATCCCGTCCTGTTTTTCCACTGAGCCGACTTGTCCAAAAGGCTGATTCACCCTGCCCTGAAGACGACTGGCAATCTGATGGGCAAGCTCTGTCTGCACGTATCCGCGTCCTGGCAGATGTGCCGCTTCGCTCGATACCGCTTCCCACAACGTGGCAAACAGCTCAAATACAGCGGACTGAATCCGCATACGCTTGGCCACCGAATCACCGCCTGCTCCCATGTCTTCTAGCGCAGAAAGATCGAGCAGCTTGCTCAGTGCCGGTCCCATTTGCCCCGCTACCGTGCCTTCGGCCGGGAACAGGACTTGCTCCAAACGGCTCAGTAGCGAAAGAAACAGCTTATCATCAATATCAAAATGCATGCAAAAATACGTAAAGCCCTCTCCACTGCTATGGCTGGAGTGGACGATTCCCGGCCGCAGCAGCACCAAATCACCCTCACGCTGCGTATAGCTGCGACCATCCACGACCATGATCTGTTCTCCCGCAAGCACGACGTTAATTTCATATTGAGGATGCTCATGTGGTGGATAGCTCCAGTCTCTTCCGACACTTCGCGTATGGATGGCAAACAGATTGACCGTAGTCCGCACATCGGGAAAAAAGAATTCCTCCCCGGCAGCCGTAAGGTCTGGGTGATCCGGACGCTTTGGTAAACGTGGTGATGACATGTTTTCCCTCCTGACTGCATAGTAATTACCCCCAGTATATCGTGTTTGGCGCGATTTGGATAAATAGTTGAGCGATTTGACAATGGCTCCCTTGCAAATGACATGCTAGGCTCTATGTGTGTTAAACGAAAGTTAAACTTCATTGTGAAAGGGGTTTTACTATATGACGAAAAGCATATTTTATAACACACAACATGCACCTATAGGTGCCTTCTCCAGCTTTACGCTCGGGTTTAAGGGAAATCGCGGCGGACTCGGCCTGGAGCTGGGGAAGCCTGCGGATGAAAATGTATACATCGGGCTGCAATCCAGAGACGGCAGCGTATACGAGGCGCTTCCTTTTTTCGCATCTGCACAGGACGAAAGCACTCGCTATGATGTGGAGAAAAAGGATAAAAAAATAGAGCCGCTACTCGTTGCCTTTGCTGATCAAGACATTACCCGTGAGCTGAAAGCGGGAACGGATACATGGCAGGCCGGGGATTTGACGTTCCGGCTGTACTCTCCGGTTCGTCCGGTGCCCGAGCCAGGATCTGCGAACACAAGCGAGCTGCGGGCAGCGCTGGTTCCGGCGGTATTTGCCGAGCTAACGGTCGATAACACGCAGGGGACTGCTGCACGGAGAGCTTTTTTCGGCTATCAGGGCAGTGATCCCTACAGCGGCATACGCATTGTAGGAGAGGACCCGCGCAGGGATGCTACGAATTCTCCCCGCTCGGATAGACTCACAGGCATCGGCCAAGGGCGCAGCACAGCCATTGTGACCAACAGCAGCGAGGCGATACCTGCCAGTGGATTTGCACTGGAGAAGCTGCTCGGAGAGCCTATGGCCGAGAATTTATCCTTTGGCCTGGGCTTGACTGGTGCACTCCTCATGGATGTTCCGGCAGGCGAGAAGCGTACGTATTCCTTCGCCATATGCTTCTATCGCGGTGGCATCGTGACGACAGGCATCGAAGCGGCGTATTACTACACCCGGCTATTCAAGGATATTGAAGACGTGGGGAGCTATGCCTTGGAGCATTTTGCAGACCTGACCGCAGCCTGTGTCCAGGCTAATCGCTGGATGGAATCTGCAAGCTTGAGCCCGGATCAGGAATTCATGCTCGCCCAGGCCATTCACAGCTACTACGGCAGCACCCAGTTGCTTAGTCAGCAAGCAGACGGAGAACCGATCTGGATTGTGAACGAAGGCGAGTATCGGATGATGAATACGCTCGATCTGACGGCGGATCAGCTCTATTATGAATTGATTTGGAACCCGTGGACGGTACGGAACGAGCTGGAGTGGTTTGTCAAACGATACAGCTACCGGGATGAGGTACGCTTTCCTGGAGAGGAACAAACCCATTCGGGCGGTATCACGTTTACGCACGATATGGGCGTGGCGAATGTGTTCTCCCGGCAGGGGTATTCCTGTTATGAGCTGGCAGGGATTGACGGCTGCTTCTCTTATATGAGCCACGAAGAGCTGGTGAACTGGCTATGCTGCGCCATAGTATATATCGAGCAGACACAGGATCGGTCATTTACGACACGTATGCTGCCTACCCTGCGTGAGTGCTTCGATAGCATGCTGCAGCGGGATCATCCAGACCCGGCACAACGTAACGGCTTAATGGGCCTGGACAGCTCCAGAACCCTTGGAGGTGCGGAAATTACGACCTACGATAGTCTGGACGTATCCCTGGGCCAGTCCCGCAACAACATTTATCTGGGCAGCAAATGCTGGGCTGTATATATTGCGCTGGAAAAGGTGTTTGCCTCAGAAGGTCTCGACTCGCTTGCACGAGAAGCTGGCTTACAGGCAGACAAATGTGCAGCAGCGATCACAGCACACATGACAGACAAGGGCTATATTCCGGCCGTCATTCAGGAAGGCAATGATTCACAGATTATCCCTGCGATTGAGGGGCTGATCTTCCCTTACTTTACAGGCTGTGAGGACGCGCTTAAGCCTGATGGACGGTTCGGCGGATATATCCAGGCACTGCGACGCCATTTGGAAACCGTACTGGTACCAGGGGTTTGCCTGTTCGAAGATGGGGGCTGGAAGCTGTCCTCGACCAGTAACAACTCCTGGCTGAGTAAAATCTATCTGTCGCAGTTTATCGCCCGTGAGCTGCTGGAGCTGCCTTGGGAAGAAGCAGGGCAGGCCGCAGATGCCGCCCATGTTTCATGGCTCCTTCACCCCGAGGAATCCTACTGGTGCTGGAGCGACCAAATGCTCTCCGGCATTGCCCACGGCAGCAAATATTACCCCCGCGGAGTTACCGCTATTTTATGGCTGTATGAAGGCAAGGGCAATCGTCTCGTTCTTCCCCGGCATATGAGTCAGGATCAGGAGCAGCATGTCTGACAATAACCTTCACCTGCCCAAAAGGAGGCCCCAAATATGAGCAAGCGTATGGATATGCAAAAAGAGAGCGGCTATAACGCTTGGCTGCATTATCGACGTAATCGTAAGGTGGAGAATTTGCCAGCTTGGTGCAAAGTCATTGTGGCTCAAAAGGCAGATGAAGTGCTTCAAACAGCTGCAAGTGAGCTTCAGCACGGATTGAGCTCCATGTTCGGACAGGAGCCGCGGATCAGCGCCGTTCCTGTGAGTGCGCCATTCATCGCTTTGGGTACATTCCAAGAGCATGCATGGGTTGCAGAACGATTTAGCCCAGAAGAACAGGCAGAAGTGAGCACAGAAGGCTACCGAATTCGCGGGATGGAGACTTCCAACCCGGCACATTCAGCTCCATATAAAAACGATGATATCAAAGGGGCGTACGTCACGGTCGCCGGGCAGACCAGCAAAGGCGTATTATATGGGGTTTTTCATCTGCTGCGCTACCTGCAAGGTGGACTGGATGGCAAGCTGAAGCCTACCAGCGAAGAATCGTTGCAGGCACCCATTCTGGATGTGCTGTCCAATCCGGCTAATCCTATCCGTATGATTAACCACTGGGATAACATGGACGGCAGTGTAGAGCGCGGGTATGCGGGCGCGTCCATTTTCTATGACAATTATGCCTTTACTACAAATATGGATTGCCTTCGAGACTATGCTCGTCTGCTTGCCTCTGTTGGCATTCAGGCGCTATCCATTAACAATGTGAATGTCCATCACGTAGAAACCGAGCTGATTACAGCTACATTTCTACCGGATGTGGCCAGAGTGGCCGCGGTGTTTCGCGCCTATGGCATCCAAATCTACCTGAGCATTAACTATGCCAGCCCTATTCAGCTCGGCGGATTAACCACCGCCGATCCGCTGGACCCCGGTGTAGCTGGATGGTGGCAGGCCAAGGCCCGGGAGATTTACGCTGCTGTTCCCGATCTGGGCGGCTTCGTGGTCAAGGCTGATTCCGAGAATCGGCCCGGCCCGTTCAGCTACGGGCGTCATCACGCCGATGGAGCCAACATGCTGGCAGATGCGCTGCGGCCCTATGGCGGGCGTGTGATTTGGCGCTGCTTTGTCTATGACTGCAAGCAGGATTGGCGGGACCGCAAGACGGATCGGGCTCGCGCGGCCTTTGACCATTTTAAGCCACTGGATGGGCTGTTTCGGGATAATGTCATTTTACAGATTAAAAATGGCCCCATGGATTTTCAGGTGCGGGAGCCTGTCTCTCCCCTGTTTGGTGCGCTGGAAGCTACCCAGGTACTGCTGGAATTTCAGATTGCACAAGAGTACACGGGACAGCAGCGACATCTGTGTTACCTTGTTCCGCAATGGAAGGAGGTACTGGATTTTGACACCTATGCACAGGGAAAAGGCTCCACCATCAAGCGAATTGTGAGTGGCGCTCTGCATAGCAAGAGCGATTCTGCTTCCAGCCGCAGGAAGGCTATTGTCCATGTCGGCAGCGGAAGCTTCCAAGAGGAACAAACGAGCCCTTCTCCCAAACGCGGCAACTATGGGATCGCCGCTGTGTCCAATATTGGAGCTGACGCTAATTGGACCGGACATTTGCTCGCCCAATCCAATCTTTACGGCTACGGACGGTTGGCATGGGACCCGGAGCTGTCCGCAGATGAAATCGCGGATGAATGGGTTCGGCTGACGTTTAGCGGGCAAGGGGCTGATGATGCCAGTGCAGATTTGATTCCTGCCATTAAGCAAATGCTGCTCGATTCGTGGAATATCTACGAATCCTACACCGCTCCTCTCGGGGTCGGCTGGATGGTTAGTCCCGGTCACCATTACGGGCCGGATGTGGACGGCTATGAATATTCGATGTGGGGCACCTACCATTTTGCCGATTGCTGGGGGATTGGTGTAGACCGCACGACAGCAACCGGAACGGGCTATGCAGGACAATATTTTTCTCCTCATGCCGATATTTACGAATCTACTGACACCTGCCCGGATGAATTGCTATTATTTTTTCACCATGTTCCTTATACGCACACGCTCCACTCCGGCCAAACGGTCATTCAGCATATCTATGATACCCATTTTGAAGGTGCTGAACGTGCGGCCCAGCTTAAAGACACTTGGATCAGTCTGCGGGAGCAGCTGAATGAAGGGATATATGAACAGGTGCTTGAGCGGCTGGAGCATCAGGCTGAGCACGCCAAGGAATGGCGGGATCGGATCAATACGTATTTTTACCGCAAAAGTGGCATTGCCGACCGAAAGAATCGTCCTATCTATTAAGGAAATATGCTGGAATTTACTATTCGAACATCCCTAAAAGGCATGCGTCTGATTCAGACCTATGCCTTGTTTTTTTGCTTGTACTCGTATGGAAGCACAAGATTGTCACTGCAAAATGGTCATATTTCTCCACCCCGAGTGTGCAATAAATTCTTCTTTTTATGCAACCGCTTGCTTTATACTATTTTTGTAGACGTTTACAAAATGTTGTCGAAATAAACTATGCTTTGGGGAGGATGATCGGTTTGATCTTGTATCGAAGTCTATGGAACAAAGGGTGCCTGATTCTGCTAAGCCTTGTGCTGTCTCTGACCGCCTTCATTGGCTCACCCTCCAATACGGCGAGCGCCGCAGTTGCTGATGATTTTCAGGCTTCCGTTATGGGACCGCTGGCAAAAATCAATGACTGGGGCGCATTCAAAAAGCAACTGCAAACGCTGAAAAGCAACGGCGTGTATGCCATCACCACCGACGTCTGGTGGGGCTATGTGGAAAGTGCAGGAGATAACCAGTTCGATTGGAGCTATTACAAGACGTATGCCAACGCTGTGAAAGAGGCAGGACTGAAATGGGTTCCTATTATCTCTACGCATAAGTGTGGGGGAAATGTCGGGGATGACTGCAACATCCCGCTGCCAAGCTGGCTGTCGAGCAAAGGCAGTGCAGATGAAATGCAGTTCAAGGATGAAAGCGGCTATGTCAATAACGAAGCCCTTTCGCCGCTATGGAGCGGGGCTGGCAAGCAATATGATGAACTGTATGCCTCGTTCGCTGAACATTTTGCCGGATACAAAAGCATGATCCCCAAAATCTATTTAAGCGGTGGCCCTTCCGGCGAATTGCGATACCCGTCATACTATCCGGCGGCAGGATGGAGCTACCCGGCACGGGGCAAGTTCCAAGCCTATACTGAAACAGCCAAAAATGCGTTCCGCACGGCCATGAATGAAAAGTATGGATCATTGGACAAGATTAATGCGGCTTGGAGTACCAAGCTAAGCAGCCTTAGCCAAATCAACCCGCCGACTGACGGGGACGGATTTTACACGAACGGCGGGTATAATTCTACCTATGGAAAGGATTTTCTGTCGTGGTACCAAAGCGTGCTCGAAAACCATCTGGGCGTCATCGGAGCAGCTGCTCACAAAAACTTCGATTCCGTGTTCGGCGTCCGCATCGGAGCCAAGATTTCCGGACTGCACTGGCAGATGAACAACCCTGCCATGCCTCACAGCACAGAGCATGCTGGCGGATATTATGATTACAATCGTCTCATTCAGAAGTTCAAAGATGCCGATCTGGATTTGACCTTTACTGCACTGGAGATGAATGACAGTGGCACTGCACCGAATTATTCCCTGCCGTCCACACTGGTAGATACCATCTCCTCAATCGCGAATGCGAAGGGCGTTCGCCTGAATGGTGAAAATGCACTCCCAACAGGCGGCAGCGGATTCCAGAAGATTGAAGAAAAAATCACGAAATTCGGTTATCACGGCTTTACGCTATTGCGCATCAACAATCTCGTCAACAGCGACGGCTCACCAACAGGGGAAATGAATGGATTCAAACAATATATTATCAGCAAGGCCAAGCCCAGCGATAACGGCGGTGGTACAGGCAACAAGGTAACCATATACTACAAAAAAGGCTTCAACTCGCCTTACATTCACTACCGCCCGGCTGGCGGAAACTGGACGGCTGTGCCTGGCGTGAAAATGCAAGAGGCCGAGATTAGCGGTTATGCCAAAATTACCGTCGATATCGGCTCTGCTTCCCAATTGGAAGCCGCCTTTAATGACGGCAACAACAACTGGGACAGCAACAACACCAAAAACTACTACTTCAGCACAGGTACTTCTACTTACACGCCAGGCAACAGCGGCAATGCGGGAACCATCACATCTGGCGCTCCATCGGGTACCGATCCCGGGGATGGCGGCAGTACAACTAACAAGGTAACTGTATACTACAAAAAAGGCTTCAACACACCTTACATTCACTATCGCCCGGCTGGCGGAAACTGGACTGCCGTGCCCGGTGTGAAAATGCAGGATGCCGAGATTAGCGGCTATGCTAAAATTACCGTCGATATCGGTTCTGCTTCCCAATTGGAAGCCGCCTTTAATGACGGCAATAACAACTGGGACAGCAACAACACCAAAAACTACTTCTTTAGCACAGGTACTTCTACCTACACACCTGGCTCTAACGGAGCCGCAGGAACTGTCCAAACGGGGTCGCCTTCGGGCGGCTCTACTCCCACTGAACCGGGTAATCCCTCCAATCCATCTCCCCTTGGCACCGACTGGAGCAAACAGAGCATTTACTTTATCATGACAGACCGTTTCAGCAACGGGGATACATCGAACGATAATTACGGTGGCTTCAATTCCAACAACAGCGACATGCGCAAATGGCATGGCGGCGATTTTCAAGGCATAATCAATCAGCTCGACTACATTCAGAATATGGGCTTTACCGCCATCTGGATTACTCCGGTAACGATGCAAAAGAGCGAATTCGCTTATCACGGCTATCATACGTATGATTTTTATGCAGTAGATGGGCATCTCGGAACCATGGACAAGTTCAAAGAGTTGGTCCGTAAAGCGCACGACAAAAAAATCGCCATTATGCTGGACGTAGTTGTCAATCACACAGGCGATTTTCAACCAGCAAACGGCTTCGCTAAGGCCCCTTTTGACAAAGCAGACTGGTATCATCACAATGGCGACATCACAGGGGCAGACTACAGCTCCAACAACCAATGGAAAATCGAAAACGGTGATGTGGCCGGACTGGATGACCTGAATCAAGACAACCCCGCAACCGCCAACGAGCTCAAAAACTGGATCAAATGGCTTCTGAACGAGACAGGCGTCGACGGACTGCGGGTGGACACTGCCAAGCATGTACCTAAAGGCTTCCTGAAGGATTTTGACCAAGCGGCCAATACCTTTACCATCGGTGAAATTTATAGCGGCGATCCCGCTTATGTAGGCGATTACACCCGATATCTCGATGCCGCACTGGATTTCCCCATGTATTATACGATCAAGGATGTTTTCGGGCGCGATCAGTCCATGACCAAAATCAAGGAACGCTACTCGGATGACCGTTACTATCGCGATGCCCAGACGAACGGCGTATTTATCGACAATCATGATGTGAAGCGCTTCCTCAACGATGCCTCCGGCAAGCCTGGTGCCAGCTCTGACAAATGGCCACAGCTCAAGGCCGCCTTGGGCTTTACTTTGACGTCGCGCGGGATTCCAATCATCTATCAAGGCACCGAGCAGGGCTTTAGCGGCGGAGATGATCCCGCCAACCGTGAAAACGTCGTGTTTAACGCCAATCATGAGCTGTACCAGTACATTGCCAAACTAAACCGTGTGCGCAACAGCCACCCTGCCCTACAAAACGGCAGCCAAAAGGAAAAATGGGCAGACGACTCCTTTTACAGCTTCCAGCGCTCTAAAAATGGCGACGAGGCTATCGTACTCATCAACAACTCGTGGAGTAGCCAAACCCGCACGATTGGCAACTTTGACAATCTGTCCAACGGCACCCGTCTGACCAATCAGTTAAGCAACGACTCCATTCAGATCAACAACGGTTCGATCACCGTGACGCTCGCTCCGAAGGAGATTAAAGTTTTCACCAAGTAACAGCCGCATTCAGTTACATTGATTATTCAAATGTGCTAAAATGAGCTATAGAAGGTTATACTAAAAAAGAGCAAGGATGCTGGTAACATCCCTACTCTTGGCAACAGCCGCTTTGAAGAGCGGTCGGCTGAAAAGGGCTAGCTATTAGAAATAGACCGTGTTTCCCTCTCCAGGGCGGTCTATTTCGATTTGTTTTGGTTCAACGCAATAACAATCGTAACGATTAATCCGATCAACGCTACTAATAGCGTGCCGAACATCATCATTAATGTCAGAGCATCTTTAACCTCCACAGGCATCACCTCCCTTCCGGGAGACTTAGCCGACCGCCCACCTAAGCCATTCTGTTGTTACTGGAATTATAGCACGTAAATCCGTCGTTCTGCGACAACATTTTACAGTTTATTCAACCAACCTCATACGGACACTCATCGTCTTTTTCTACTTACATATTCTATTTATTTCTCTATTTCGAAATAGCCTCTCAACATCTCAAACACTAATCCATACGAGTATCGATTGCAAGATTGCTTACATTTTAATGTCTGTCCTCTAAAACAAAACAGGCACCTGCAACGAAGCGTATACTTCGTCAGGTGCCTGTTTATATATAAACAACGTGGGATTACTTAGGCCTCAGTAGCCACGTTGATATTGTTCAGGTATGGAAGGCTTCTCGCCGCGCAGCGTGACCGCTGCATGCGTGCCCCAGTAAGGATTGCGCAGCAATCCGCGTCCTATAGCGACCAGATCGGCATCCTCGTTGCCGATAACAGACTGCGCCAGGGCCGGGTCATCCAGTGCGCCGACAGCGATCACCGGAACGCTCAGCGCTTCGCGAATTTGGCGCGCGAACGGCACTTGGTAGCCCGGATAGTTGCCCGGCTTTCTTGCTCCGGCCGGGCCTTCCCCGCCTGAGCTGACATGAACGACATCTACGCCGGCAGCTTGATAAGCACGGCTCAGCTCGATGGCATGATCCACATCGTATCCGCCGTCCACGTATTCCACCGCGCTGATGCGGAAGATCAACGGCATGCCTGCAGGCATTTCCTTGCGTACAGCCTGAATGACTTCAACACCGAAACGGGATAAATCCTGACCATATACGTCATCCCGCTTGTTCGTGAGCGGCGAATGGAATTGGTGAATCAAATAACCGTGCGCACCATGAAGCTCAATCGTGTCCACACCCGCTTGAACCGCACGGCGGGCGGCATCTGCGAATTTTTGCACCATGCCCTGTACTTCTTCCGTGGTGAGTGCGCGTGGCTGTTTATAACCCGCATCCGGGTAGACAATGGCAGAAGGAGCCACTGGCACTGCCGCATCCTCAGCTTTACGGCCCGCGTGGGCAATTTGGATACCTACCTTGGCCCCGTGCGCATGCACGCCGTCCACGATCTTTTTAAAAGCAGGAATATGTTCATCTGACCAGAGTCCCAAATCATAGTCCGTGATTCGTCCATCCGGCTCTACGTCCGTCATTTCTATAATAATTAGACCCGTGCCTCCAATAGCCCGGCTTAAGTAGTGAACATGATGCCAATCATTCGGAATCCCGTCCTTGGCCGTCACCGAGTATTGGCACATTGGGGCCATGACTACACGATTTTTTAATTCCAAATCCTTGAGTTTATACGGTGTAAACAACGAATTCGTCAAAATGTTCATCCTCTCTTTTCTAATCTGTACTACCAAAATCGGCACAGCCCAAACGGAACAAAGAGATTCCCCAACCGGAGTATCCCTCGTATTTGCACCGTGCAGTCATTATGTATATTGTATGTCGTAGATATATTGCACACAATCTATTATCCATAATCCAATAACTTTTTGCAAGTAAATATTTAAATATTATTAGATATTTTTTTGTCAATACTCCTTCAAAAGCCTCTCCATAGCACAAAAAGACGTCCTTGCGGACGTCTCTGTAAAATCAGCCTTATTGTGACGAGCCTAATTGTACCCAGGCCTTTTCAATCTCTGCAACCGCCTGATCCTTGTTCATGTTGCCGCTGATATAAGCCTGCATCAGCTCGCCAAACTTTTGGTGGAACGTATCCAGCGAGTAGTTGACAGACAGATCACCGGACTTCGATGTTTTCAAAATACTTTCCATTTCCTTAGGCATCTCCAGATCAGGAAGCGGCGCATCCTTAATTGGAGGAATTACTTTTGCTACTTGGGAGAACCAGTTCTTACCGTATTCTGAGGTGTATAGCCAGTTGAAAAATTCAATCGTTTCCTTGGCTACCTCGGAATCCTTGTTAATACGCAGCGCCTGATCCGCCCCGGTAATGATGACCGATTGTTCGGCTTTGTCACTTACCGGATATCCCATGATGCCAATCTTGAGATCAGGATTAATCTTCTTGATTGCTTCCTCATCCCATGCGCCTTTACCTGTCATAAACGCAGCTTTACCGGATGCAAAATCACTCACTTCCGCATTGCTGTCCCGTTCCAGCGGCTTATCTGTGCCATGCTTCACCGTCAAATCAATGAAGCTGAAGAAGTTGTTGTACAGCACCGGGTAGTCCTTGATTTTGGCTTTGCCTGCAATAAAATCACTAACGAGCTGCTTCGGCTCTACGCCCGCATCCTGCGCGGCGGCATCTACATAGTGCTGGAAGATGTGCTTCCATACCCACCACTCTTTATACGCGTTGGCAAATGGAGTAATGCCTTTCGCCTCAAGCTTGGTGACTGCGTCCTGCATCTCCGCAATCGTCTTAGGCGGGGAGGTTACTCCGGCCTTGGCAAGCAAATCCTTGTTGTAAATCAGCGCAAACAGGTTCCCCTTCACTGGTAAGCCCAGCACTTTGCCGTCGCTGGAGCTCATATTCGCCCGAACTGCATCTGTCATGGCTGCCGCCAGCGGTTCATTGGTCAGATCGGCGCTATAATCAGCATACGTATCAATATCGCCTCCTGCCGTCGTTTGGAATACATCCGGTGTACTGCCTGAGGCAATTTTCGACTTGAGAATCGTGTTATAGTCTGCCTGCATGATTTCCAGATTGATCTTTACGTTAGGCTTGACCTTCTTATACTCCTCAATATACGCGTTAAAAGCATCCGTATACTCCGGTGAGGCTGTGAACATATTGATTGTAACCGGTTTCAATTCTTCGTTGCCGCCAGCCTTCCCTTTCGCCGCGTCTGAGTCACCGCTGCTTCCGCACCCGCTCAACAAACCGACCGTCAATAGCAAACTGCCGGACAACGCCATCATCTTCTTTAACATGGATACTCCCCCATTTGTTTGTGATCAACGTCCATGCGCTCATTCTAAAAAATATGGTCCGATTTAAAAAGGCAGATAAGTGAAGCGTTAAGGGTAAAAAAGTAGTTTATTGCAGGCTCACGCGATACTCGGACGGTGAAACCTGATAATAATTGCGAAAAGCCTTGCTGAAGTAGTTTTTATCCTTGTAGCCCAGCATATCGGAAATCTCCTGAATTTTCAGACTGGAATCGCTCAGCAGTTCCTTCGCCTTGTCCATGCGAACCTTCTGTACATATTCGTGAATGCCATAACCAAACTGCTGCTTGAACAGCTTCATCAGATACTCCCGACTCAAGAAATAAGTCTCGGCAAAAAATGAAATTTTGATATCCTCAAAATAGTAACGGTCGATATGCTTTTTGATATCCGATATGTCAAAGGGCTGGTTCCCCGCCTGGGCATGCTGAACCCCGGCAATGTAAAGCTCCAGCATCCGGGTCAGCCTCTGTCCGTAGTCGGCAAAGCTTGTAAAATCAGCAGTCAGCTCGCCTTCAGCCACCCGTTCCACTTCCCCAAAAGCGCCCTTTTGACTAGATGCCAACACAGATGCGCCCAATTCAACCGCTGCTTCTCTCAGCAAAAAATGAAACTCCCTGATCAACCGATCCGCGTCCTGCAAGCGGAACACAGAGCCGGATGCCAATGACTTCAGCAGATCGTTTAGCAGTACCTTTGCCCGGTTCGCCTGGCCTGTCTGGGCGTCCTTTTGGATCAGCAGCAGCCGATCCGTCCACTGCACTTCCTCTGACTTTATCATCTGCCGCGGCGTCGTATGGAGAACGGATGCTCCTTCCAGCTTTAACACATCTGTGCTGTGAATAAGCGCCTTCGCATCCGCGTAAGCAGACGCCAGCTCCATTACATCTGTGCAAGGCTGGCCTACCCCGACGGCCACCACCATGCCGAACAGCCCATGCAGGTTCGTCACCGCCTTCTGTGTCACCTGTGCCAGCAGAAGAGCCATATGCTCTTCCCGTCCCGGAGCCAGGGTACAGACAGAGATGACTTCACGCTCCCTTCTTGGATGAGGGAAGCTAAAGCAGCTCAATCGCTCGTCCGATGTCTGAGCCAGCACATTCGTTACGGCAAAGTCCATCAGTTCGGTATCGCCATGAAAACGTGTCCTGCGAACCTCATCCCTGTTCAACAGCCGCAGTACGCTCACTCCAAAGCGATTCCCCGGTTGATCTGCTCCGATCAAGGGGAGCAGCGTCGTATTCGCTTGCCTTTTGAAGCTGCCATCTAAAATGGACAGATACAGCTTCTCCTTCAGCTTGGGCAGCGACATATTCAGCGTAATGTTCTGGCTGATGAACTCGTTTTCGCTTTGCTTGCGGCTTGCCAGGATGTCCACGGCCTTGCGCAGCGCCTGGTTCAGATCCTGTCGGTGGATCGGCTTCAGCAAATAGTCCACCACCCGGGACTGTATCGCCTGTCGTGTATATTCGAAATCGTTGTAGCCGCTAATGACAATCGTCAGCAGATGGGGATACGCCTTTTCGATGGCACGAAGAAACTCGATACCGTTCAGCTCCGGCATTTTCATATCCACCATGACCACATCTATGTTGTACTGACTCAGCATCTCCAGCCCAAGCCTTCCGTTCGTTGCCTCATAGATATGCTCGATGCCGAGATGCTCCCAATCCCCGACAATACGAATGGCTTCGCGCAACGGCTCCTCATCGTCAATGATCAGTACGTTATACATGAATATTTCCTCCCTGGGGGATGCGCATTTTGATTTCCGTTCCCGTTTCATCTGCAAGTATGAATAATCCTGCCTGATCTCCATACAAAAGCTTTAACCGTGTATTCAGATTCTTCAAGCCGATATGCTCGCTCTCCCGTTCTTCCCATTTTTCATGGAACGAATCCAGCACCTGTCTCAGCTTGTCCTCCGAGATCCCCGGCCCGTTATCCCTGACTGTAATGATGGCATCTGTAGCACCGGATTCGGCTGAAATCACAATCAGGATATCGCTCGATACTTTTTCCAGTGCATGCTTGATGGAGTTTTCCACCAACGTCTGCACGGATAACCTCGGAATCTGCAGCTCCATCAGCGCTTCCTCCCACACCAGCTCCAACCGCAGCCTCGTCCCGAATCTTGCTTTTTGCAGGCCCATATATCGTTCAATATGCTTGAGCTCTTCGCGGGCAGCCACGATATCCTTGCCGTTGATCGAATATCGCAGCGTTTGGGCCAAGGCATCGACCATATCGGCCATGTCGAACATCTCCCGCTTTAATGCCTGTGTGGATATAGCTTGCAGGGCATTATACAGAAAATGAGGATTAATTTCAGCCTCCAGTGCCTTGAGTATGGCATTTTTTTCGACCAGCTTCATTCGATAGCGCTCATTAATTAATTCTTCGGTTCTCTGGACCATTTCGTTAAAATGCAGTGACAAATACGCAATCTCGTCATGTCCCTTCACAGGAGCCGCTGCCCCAAAATCTCCGGTGCTAAACCGCTTCATCTGGGTAGACAGCTTATGTAAAGGCCGGGTAATGGCATTCGAGGTCAGCGTCACCAAAATAATAGATACGCCTAAAAATAAAGCCCCGATCACGTAGCTCCAATTGCGTGTCGTCGTTGCCGCTTCATAAATTTGGCGGTAAGGAATAGGCTTGATCAGCTGCCAGCCTTCCTTTTCGCCAGCATCATAAACAATCAGATACTCCTGGTTGCTGCTGCGATCTGACCACGTTACCCGTCCACTTCCTCCCTTGCCGATCTGTGCCAGTACCCCCGAATCCCGTATCCGCTCATACAGCGGAAAGCTGTCCACATAAAAGGGAACCCGTTCGGGGTTTATCAGCAGCAGATGATCTCCTTTGCCCAGTGGAATGTTCTTCATGATATCGTCGACGGCGCTCGTATTGTAATAAAAGGACAACATCGCCTGCGGATGACGGGATGCAATCGACCTCAGCACTCGATGATATGCCATAAAGCTGGCCTGCGGCGCCACATAGCCCATATCGGAACGGGAGCCCACAAAGGATTGAAACGACTCGTTGGTCGTGCTCGCCATCGCCTCTTGATACCAGGAGAGCTTGGGAATATCCGTGTTAACTCCTTTGCGTACCGTAATGTTATACGTCTCCCGAGTAACCACATAGTATTGATGGCGGTCGGCCACGTACAGATAGATGGCCTCCAGATCATTGCGCGAATAAAACATGCTGCGCAAATAATTTTCAATGACCATGCGCGAAGCATAGTCATTGTTCTCATTGGCAATCGCGTTCATGATATCGTTATAACGAAGCTGCGGAAGCGCCAACTGTTGCATCCCTTCCAGGTAATCCTCCAAATTTTGATTGACCAGCAGCAGATTATTGGTTGTGCTGGCGATGCTATGGTTGACTGACTCCTTTTCAATCATCTGATAGGAAATAATCGTGAGCGAGCCCACCACCAGAATGATCACCGAGGTAAAAAGCAGTATGAGCTTGTTCACTAATTTCTGCGTAATTCGCCTCCATATGGATCGAAGAAGCGCGCCTGCCCGTTCTAATATCATGATCATCGCCCCTTTTGAAAGCGTACACATTTTTACCCTCAACTGTTTTCTTAAATCCATTGGTCCGGCCGAGAGGCTATCCTATACTTTCATTATATCTCAAACGGCTTGGAGCGAAAGATCGGAAAATGTTGAGAAAAAGAGGTGCGTTATGCTGAAAAAAAGGGGAATTCGGGGCGACAAGGGCAGTAAATTGGAATTCGGTTTATTCACACTGCCCGTAATCTTGTGCATTACGATTGCATTTTATATTCCGTTTTTGATGACGATACGCTATTCCCTGACCAAGTGGAACGGCATTGCCAAACATCCGAAATTTGTAGGTCTGGATAACTTCAAGCAAATTCTGCTCGGAGACGCCAACTTTGCACATGCAGCCTGGTTTACCGTCAAATATGCCGCTCTGTACATTGTGCTGGTGAACGTGCTGGCCATTTTGCTGGCGCTCGTCCTTGACATGAAGCTGAAAAGCTCGGCCTGGCTGCGGGCGGCTTTCTTTATCCCTTACATCCTCAGCCTCGTGATCGTCGGATTTATATGGAAATTTATCTTCATGCAAGGCTTTGAATCACTGGGGCACAGTACGGGCTGGGGCATCTTCCAGCTAAGCTGGCTGGGTGAGGAAGGACTCGCGTTTGTTTCCATCTTGGCGGTATCCATTTGGCAATCGATTGGCTTTTACATGGTGATTTACATTGCAGGCCTGCAATCCGTACCGGATGATTTGAAGGAAGCTGCCATTGTAGACGGAGCAGGGCCGATTCGCAGGTTTTTCAGTATTATTTTGCCGTTGCTCGCACCTTCCATTACCATCTCGGTCTTCATGGCATTGACCAATTCGATCAAGGTGTTCGACGTCATTTTATCCCTGACTGGCGGTGGACCGGGAGGTACGACCTACAGTATTGCTTATGATATTTATCGGGACACGTTCCAGAACAATCTATACGGCTACGGGACAGCCAAAGCTTTGATTTTATTCGTCGCCGTACTGATCATTACAATCATTCAATTGTCTATTTTCAAACGCAGGGAGGTTGAAGCCTGATGCAACGCAGCCGTACGGGACGTATTTTGCTGGAAGCGGGCATGATTGTATTATCGCTGTTATTTTTGTACCCGCTGTTTCTCGCCATTAACAATTCGTTCAAAAGCTTCGCTGAGGTCATGACCGACGTCATTGCGCTGCCCAAACAGTTTTCGCTGGATAACTACGTATATGTATGGCAGTTTATTAACTACCCACGCTTGTTTCTGAACAACACGATCATTACAGTGGTCGGCCTGGCAGGTATCGTGCTGATATCCTCTATCGCCGCCTACAAGCTGGCACGAACCAAAAGTAAATGGAGCTCCGTGATATACATGCTGTGCATCATGCCGATGCTGATTCCGTTTCAGTCCATCATGCTAACCGTCCTGCGGCTGGCAAAAGACCTGAATTTGGCGGACAGCACTTGGGGGCTAGGGCTATTGTACTGGGGCTTTGGCGCACCGCTGGCCGTATTTATTTATCACGGCTTCGTGAAAGGCATTCCCGCCGAGATTGACGAAAGCGCCAAGATCGACGGAGCCTCGGGCTTCCGGCTTTTCTTTTCCGTGATTTTCCCCTTGCTGAAATCAGTCACTGCCACCATCGTTATTATCGACGTGATGTGGATCTGGAATGATTTCCTGCTGCCCCTGCTCATGGTTAACGGCTCGCCCAGCACCAAAACGCTTACGCTGGCGGCTTATACCTTCGTCGGTCAGTATACGTCAGACTGGCAATATGCCATGACCGCCATGGTAATGGCTGTGCTGCCTTCCATTATTGTATTTATCTTTCTGCAAAAATACATTGTCAAAGGCGTTGTTGCCGGAGCTGTAAAGGGCTGAGACAGCTATATGAATATAAAGGTGAAAAAAGAGGACTTGCGTGTGATTAACGCAAGTCCTCTTGGCCTTATCATAATCGAGCCTGTGCATCTGTATAGCACCACACTAAGCCTTAAACCGCCCCAATGCCTTGAGCATCTCTTCTGTCGTCAGCTACCTCTCCCTTTCCTTGACATTTTCTCTCATTAATGATTTACTATTTTTATTATTCGTAATTATTACGATTAAGTAATTCGAAAAAGAAAAGTACTGCAACATATTCAGCATTTCATAAACTTTCGAAAGGATGAGTGATTACGTTGGCAAACACGATGGAATCGGAAAAGAAAATACCGGTTACGATACTAAGCGGGTACCTCGGCGCCGGCAAAACCACGCTGCTCAACCATGTACTGAACAACCGCGAAGGCTTGCGTGTAGCTGTCATTGTCAATGACATGAGTGAGGTAAATATAGATGCCGATCTCGTTCGTGACGGTGGAGGATTATCGCGCGTAGATGAGAAGCTGGTGGAAATGTCCAACGGCTGCATCTGCTGCACCTTGCGGGAGGATTTATTAAAGGAAGTGGAGCGACTGGCGCTCGACAAAAAGTTTGACTATATCCTTATTGAGTCTACGGGCATAGGCGAGCCGATTCCGGTTGCCCAGACGTTCAGCTATGTAGATGAAGAGAATGGCATAGATCTGACCAAGCTGACGCGACTGGATACTATGGTGACCGTTGTGAATGCGCCGGAATTTTGGAAGGACTTCTATTCGAGAGACTCGCTCAAGGAGCGTGGGCAGGAAGTGGCGGAGGAGGATGCACGCGGCATCGTTGATCTGCTGATAGAGCAGGTGGAATTCTGTGACGTGCTGATCATTAACAAATGTGATCTTGTGTCCCTGGAGGAGCTGGAACGACTGGAAAAAGCGCTGCGCGGCATTCAACCGAACGCCAAAATCCTTCGTTCCGAATACGGTAAAGTTGATCCAAAGGAAATTTTGAACACGCATCGCTTCAATTTTGAAGCAGCCAGTCAAGCGGCTGGCTGGATACAGGAAATGAACAAAGATGAGCACATACCGGAGACAGAGGAATACGGCATTGCTTCGTTTGTGTACAAGCGCAAGATTCCATTTCACCCCGAACGCTTGCTGAAATGGCTGGCACAATGGCCTGCTGAGGTTGTCCGTTCCAAGGGGCTGGTGTGGTTCGCCACGCAGAACCGTACTGCTTTTACATTCAGTCAGGCGGGCAGCTCCAAGCAATTCGCGCGCGCAGGGCTATGGGTATCTGCTTTGACTGAAGAAGAACGACAATACTATCTCGGCGAGGATTTTGAAAAGACACCTGACTGGGATGAACAATATGGCGACCGGGTTACCAAGCTTGTATTCATCGGTATCGATATGGACCGGGAAGAGATCGAACGTACATTGGATGAGACGCTGCTGACTCCTGAAGAGATGGAACAGGACTGGCGGAAGCTGCCTGACCCTTTTACGAAAAAAATATAATATATAAGCTGAACTAGAAAATATGCAGTGGCATGATAGGTAGCTTTTAAGCTCAACCTATATTATTTGTGCTTGACCCACTGCATACTGTCCAGCGGCCAAAATATCACATCTGCACGTCCAACAATATCTTTAATGGAGACAAAGCCAATGGCACGACTGTCCCTGCTGTTATTGCGGTGATCACCCATGACAAATATATAACCCTCGGGAACCTTGGAATCCGTTATGGTCCCGTTTGGAAAGTCCACATTATTATATAGCTCTCCCTTGGCATGCGCCTTCTGGATGGCCCCTTGAATGTAGGACTCCTCTACTTTCTTGCCATTTACGTACAGATTGTCGCCTTGGTATTGGATCTGGTCCCCCGCAACACCAATGACACGCTTAATAAAATCCTCACCTTCTTTTCTGACATGAAATACAATAACCTCACCGGGCTTGGGATCACGCAAACTATAAATGATCTTGTTCACGACAACTCGTTCATCTGTCTTGAAGTTCGGTTCCATGGATGCTCCCTCAACGATAAATGGCGCAAATAGCAGCCAACGTATAATGAACACGAGCACAATGGCTACAATAATCGCTTTAAGCCAATCTATCATCTCGCTTTTAGCTAGCGGCTGCTTTTCCAGCAATTCTTTAGACGTTGGATTCGTCAAATCATTCCCGTTCTCCATGCGTTAAACCCGCCTTTTCTCACAGATTTCATTCCTATTATATGTATAATGTTTAAGTATAATCAAATTTTCCCAATCTGGCAAAGCTACATTTTTAGTTGAAACAAATGTGTGAACTTTTTTTCACAATCTCAAAAAAAACAGCAAAAAACTGTTGATGCAAACGTTAACATATATTACACTGTGCATATGCATCTTAGAGCGTTTTGGACATAGGGTAGGAGAATCTGTCACCCAGGAGGTGTCCTGTTTTTACTCGAAAGACAGCATGGACCGCTTGTAAATATGCTATCTATTTCAAAATAAGAACTCAAATAAGGAGGAATTTACATGTTTAAACGCAATGATCGTCCAAAACACGGCTTTAACGCTCTAAGCCTCGGTGTTTCTTTTGTTTTCGCTTCTTCATGCCTTATTGGAACCGCTTACGCAGATACGTCATCCAGCATTTCTTCCTCTGCCCTCTCTACAGAGATTTCCAGCACAGTTGATTCATCTGCTGTTGCCACAACCTTGGCTGCGGGCGACTTGTACGTAGCACCAAATGGTAACGTGTCCAATCCGGGCACCATATCCAGTCCGACCACTCTTGAAGCAGCACTAACACAAATTGCACCGGGTAAGACGATTTACCTGCGCGGCGGCAACTACGCCTACTCCTCAACGATCACCGTTCAGCATGGGAATAACGGAAGCAAGGGCTCACTCAAGGGGCTTGTTGCTTACGGCAGCGAAAAGCCGGTGCTTGATTTTTCAGCTCAAGCCTTTGGTTCAAGCAACCGGGGACTTCAGCTTAACGGAGACTATTGGCTGGTAAAAGGGCTTGAAGTCAAAGGTGCCGGGGATAACGGTATCTATATTGGCGGCAGCAATAACCGGATTGAAAATGTGGAAACCCACCACAACCGGGATACTGGACTCCAGCTCGGACGTTACTCCACTACCGCCTCCAACAGTGAGTGGCCTTCAAACAATTTGATTTTGAATTCCTACTCTCACGATAACGCTGATCCCGATAATGGTGAGGATGCCGACGGTTTTGCAGCCAAGCTGACTGTAGGACCAGGCAATGTATTTGATAACTGCTTGGCTGCGTACAACGTAGACGATGGCTGGGATTTGTATAGCAAAACCGAAACGGGCCCTATCGGTGAAGTAACGATTTTGAACAGTGTTGCCCACCACAACGGGCAGACCTCAGATGGAACGTCTACCAAGAACAGTGACGGCAACGGCTTTAAGCTGGGTGGAGACAAAATCAAGGTCAACCATATCGTGAAAAACAGTATTGCTTTCCAGAACAAGAAGCATGGCTTCACCTACAATAGCAATCCTGGCAGCATTACGTTGACCAATAATACCTCATGGGACAATGGACAAAGTAATTTTGCTTTTGACAAGGGTGATCACGTGTTCATCAATAATCTTTCCTTTGAGGGAAGCTCCAGTGACAAAACAAGCGGTACAGATCAAGACAATTCCAGTGTTTGGTGGAAAAACAAAAAATCAACGAATGCCAAAGGTCTGGTAGTCAGTGCAGACGATTTTGTCAGTCTCACGCCTTCCATCACACGAGGTGCAGACGGTTCCATCCAGTTGGGCAATTTCCTTAAGCTGGCCAAGGGAAGCGATCTGATCGGCTCGGGAACACCGAGCGGTACCAATATAGGGGCGCGCTAAAAGCCCCTTCCAATCAGGACGCCCTGGCCCATCTACCAACTTAGACAATTCTGCATTATATAGTGACCGGTGATTGTCCTCATAACCATAGAAAATATGAGGTGAACAGACCATGGAACGAAAAATCACACTGAAACACACTCTCGCCTATGGAAGCGGTAACATGCTGGGAAGCGGCGCACTTGCCGTCAGCGGCGCATGGCTTATGTACTTCTATACGACCTTTTGCGGACTGTCTCCAGTTCAGGCCGCAGCCATTTTCTCCGTTGCCAGCATTATAGATGCAGTCAGCAATCCGATCATGGGCTTCATCAGCGACAACTTTCACCGAACCCGCCTGGGCCGTAAATTCGGCAGACGCCGTTTTTTCATCATGCTGGGTATCCCGCTGATGCTCGTGTATCCGTTGCTTTGGGTAGATGGGTTGGGCTTCTGGTATTACTTGAGTACCTACGTGCTGTTTGAGCTGATATATACCTCTGTTATGGTGCCGTATGAAGCACTTGCCGCAGAGATGACCCGGGATTTCGGCGCTCGCTCCAGACTGACTGGATGGAAAGCAATGTTCGGTAAAATGGCCAACTTTGCTGCTGCCTTCATCCCTGGTCGCTTTATCGCCGCTTACGGCAAAGATTCTCCATTGCCCTTTTTGTACACCGGGCTTGTGTTTGCAGCGATTCTGCTGATTGCTATGGCATTTTTGTACAAAAACTCCTGGGAACGTCCCGACGAGGAGCTGCAAAAGGAATTGGAAGGCGAGGCTCCTCTCTCTTTTATTGATTCCATGAAAAAGCTCTTCGTCGATATTTCATCGACCTTCCGGGTGAAAACATTCCGTCATCATCTTGGTATGTATTTAGGGGGCTTTTCAGCCGAGTGGCTGTTCACATCTGCCTTCACGTACTTTATTGTCTTCTCCTTGTTCCAAAGCTCGGAGATGGTATCCAATCTCAACAGCTTTAACTCTGTAATTCAACTGATTTCCACCTATTTGTTCATTCAATTTTGCGTGCGCAAAGGCTTCCGTATGCCTTTCATCGCCGCACTCGTCATCGTTTGCTTCAGCGTATTGGGCTACGGCGTGCTCTACTTGACAGGTGCCTCCAATATGATGATGTGGTTGTACGTGGTCACACTGTTCATGGGACTTGGTACAGGCGGTGTCTACTACATTCCCTGGAACCAATATACGTTCCTTGCCGATGTGGATGAAGCACTGACTGGTCGTCGCCGCGAGGGCATTTACGCGGGTATGATGACGTTTGCTGGCAAAATGGTGCGGGCCGTTGTCGTCTTCATTCTCGGCTGGGTGTTACAGCACTATGGCTTCGTATCCGGAGCCGATACCCAACCGCTTGCTGCCCAGCACGCCATCTTTTATGTACTCGTCGTCGGCACGATCGCTCTGGCGATCATCGGTATGATTGCTTCCGTCATCATGAAGCTGGACATTGACAGCCACAAGAAGCTTATCACCGAAATTGATCGTCTCAAAAACGGGGGCTCCATGAAATCAGCCAAGCCGGAAGCACGTAAGGTGTTCGAACAGCTGACAGGGTTTAATTACGATCGGTGCTGGGGCAACAACAATGTAGGCTTCAAGAACAAACCCGTTGACCCTAAGACACATACTCCGTCCATGTAAACCAAAACAACGATCATCGATCGAACATTTTCCAAAGAGGTGACTGTATCATGGCAAATCCGATATCACAACCAACGACTAATCCGACAAAAACAGATTCCTGGGCTGTACGCATGAGCGACTCTGTACTGGCACGTAGTCCTGAATTTTTTGAAAAATGGGAATATGACCACGGTGTCATTTATAAAGGCCTGGAATGGGTTGGCGAGCTAACAGGTAATCCCAAGTATATGGAATATGTAAAGAAACAAATGGATCATTTTGTTGACGAAAATGGCGTCATTCAGCGCTATAAAGTAGATGAGTTCAACATTGACCACGTAAACAACGGCAAGCTGCTCTTCACTCTGTATCGTGCCACAGGGGATGAACGTTATAAAAAGGCAGCTTACCAATTACGCAGTCAGCTGGAAAAACATCCGCGCACCAGCGAGGGCGCATTCTGGCATAAGCAAATCTATCCATACCAAATTTGGCTGGATGGCCTGTACATGGGTGCACCGTTCTACGCTGAATTTATCCGCGAATTCGGAGATTCATCAGAGTTTGACGATGTGACCCTGCAATTCAAGCTATGCTACAAACATACGCGTGACCCTGAAACAGGTCTGCTCTACCACGCTTGGGATGAGAAGCATGAGCAGCCTTGGTGCAACCCGGAGACAGGCTGTTCCAAAAACTTCTGGGGCCGCTCGATGGGCTGGTTTGTCATGGCACTCGTTGACGTGCTGGACTATATTCCGGAGGATCATGCAGATCGTCCTGCCTTGATCAATATGCTGACAGAAACACTGGAAGCTCTGCTGAAGGTCCAAGATGAAGCTAGCGGGGTCTTTTATCAGGTGCTCAATCTGGGCCACGTGAAAGGTAATTATCTGGAAGCATCCGCTTCCTGCATGATTCTGTATGCGATCGCCAAAGGCGTACGCAAAGGCTATTTGCCAGAGCATTATCGCCAAGAAGCGGAAATCATCCGCAAGGGGATTATCGATGAATTTATTACGATTACCGAAGAAGGACTTGTGAATCTGAACAAAACGGTGCAAGTAAGCGGCCTGGGCGGTAAAGATCGTCGGGACGGTACATTCGCCTACTATATCAGCGAGCCTATTGTAACCAACGATCCTAAAGGAATCGGTGCTTTTATTCAGGCGATGGGTGAAGCAGAGCGGATCTAAAAGCAGAGAGCAACTCCATATGCTGCAATACAAAGGACGAGGGCTAATGACCCTCGTCCTTTTGCGATCCATCATTTATTTTTTAAAGCCAAAATCTCTGACTCAGACAGCCCAGAGGCTCTTACTATAATGGAAATTTCAACTCCCAAAGCAAGAAGTTCTTTGACCATTTCAACCGCCTTCTTCCGTTTACCTAGAGCCTCACCACGAGCCTCGCCTTCAGCTAGCGCTCCTTCAATCATAGAAGCTTCATCATGCAAGTATTTCTGTCTATCCTCATATAATCGGCGGGCTTCTGTATCCTGACTAAGAAATTCTAACGTATCCATTGCTTTCTTTAATACAGGCTCATTCATCTTCAGCACCTCCCAATTGGATTTATCGGCGCCCTTTAAAAATAGTAACCAGTTGACCAATCCACCATTTTCAACGGGAACCGCGTGATCGTCCAGTTTTGGCAACTCCAGAAAATGTAGCTCAATATCGATTATCTACTTCATAATCTTAAATTCATATCCCTGCTTTTTGAGATACTCTATAATTTGTGGCAAAGCTTTTGCAGTTTCTTCCTTGCCATAGGTATCATGCATTAAGATTATGGCCTTTTCCCGACCTTTTACTGACTTTATAAATTGATTTATCAATGCGGCTGCTTTCTTGGGCTTACCCTCTGCATCTTTGTTTAACACGTTCCAATCTACTTGATGGTAATCCTTTTGTAGCAGTACTTTATCCAATGCAGCCATCCCCTGCGGATCTCTTCTCTCCCATGTCATATGGCCTCCCGGAAATCGGACCATTCTTGTAGAGAAGTCCGGCCCCAGAATGCTCTTTAAGACCTGATTATTCCTTTCAATATCCTTCATAACACGCTCAGTATTTACTTTCCTGTGAGGATACAAATACCTATAATTATGTGAATACGTATGATTTCCGATCGCATGGCCTTCTTTAACGATTCTTTTGACGATGTTCCTTGTATGTTCGTTTTCATTGGCTTCCTTGCCTACGATAAAAAAGGTTGCCTTTACTTTCTGTTTTTTCAGAATATCCAGTATTTGAGGTGTTACCGTCACAGATGGTCCGTCATCGAAAGATAGGTAGGCTACCTTTTTTCCATTAGCTCCATCCGGCTTTTGTCCGAGCATTTGCTGGTTTAAATATTTCTCAACAAAAGCGCCATCTTCAACGCCGGTCTCGTCTTTTGGTAAAGCTGCTTTACCCTTGGAATCCGTATTTGCTTTTACTTTAGATGGATCATGCGCAACGGAATCTGTCTTTTTAGCAAGCTCCTGTGTTTGCGCTGGTTTGCTGTCTGAAAACATAATTGTAATCAAAGTAATACAACCCACTATAAATAATAAAATAGCAGCCAACACGAGTCTTCTTCTGTTCCTCTTTGAGCGGTACTCGCTTGCCCTACTATGTGAATAGCCCTTTTCCATAAGCTTATGTACCTCCACACCACATTTAATATTTCTCTCAATATAGACATATTTACATAGGTTACTTTACCACAAAGTGCGCTTCCCTTCGGATACTAAATAAGAAAAACCACCGGATCAGGGGATAGCCTACTCCCGGTGGTTTTTCACTTACATAGCTTAAAGAAATGTATGAAGTATGATTGCCAATCATGAAGATTGCTTCGTTAGGGCCTGAGCCAGCAAAGACGCATAGGCTTTAGCGCCCTTGGGTTTCAAATGGACTCCGTCATGTTCGAAGTATGAGTTTTTACCAGAGCTGGCTCCGTACCAATCGATCATCGTAATTCGTGAGTCCTGGGAGGCCGCTTCGGCAAGATGCTTGTTCACAATGCTCTCCCACGGTCGTGGTACACGGGTATTCACAAGTATAATACGCTTCGCATCCTTCAGACTGGCCAGCAGATTGGATAGCTGGTCCTTGGTAAAAGCACCGTTCGTGCCCAGCTCAATAATAACCGTCTTCCCCAGTTGCCCATTCTGCCTCAGTTGCTCCAGCACGGCAGGCGCTTCCGCCATCTGACGGCCGATCCGCCCATCTACAACAGCGCCTGGGAAGGATTCCTCAATGTACGACTGCACATCCAGCATGACCGAGTCCCCAATCGCGGTCACACTTGAGCCATCAACTGTCGCAGGCGCAGCTTGTTGGGTTGAAATATCCGAAGGTGTCGTAAGGTTATCGGTAGTCCCAGCCTTGACCGCCGTATTTTTGGGCGTTTGGGGCCCGGTCGACGCTGGAGTCTGCTCCTTGCTGCCTTGGGATGCTTGCGGCGGCTTGACCTGGGACTCTCTGGAAGCCACGGATACCGTTCCATGAAGCGGAGGCATCGCCTTTGACTTCGCAATAGGCTTCTCATCGCTTGATGCTGCCTGTATCGTTGCATCAGGAGACGCCACGTACAGGTGAACAGCACCTGCAAGCACGCCTACCAAAAGCATAGATGCTGCCGTTGCAGGTATCCATCTCCACCGTGCCTGTCTGCGAACCGCTGAACGGATTCCCGTAAGCCAGCTACGGAATCCCCCGTGGCGGATCGGCACCTCGATATATTTATACGAGAGTGACGCCAGAAGTATGGTAGCTAACAGTTGTACAATGATTCGCGTGACATGCACACCATCGGTATCCACCTGAGGTGTCGTCAGTGTGATTACCGGAACATGCCACAGATACAGCCCGTAGGAACGGGCGCCAATCCAGCGCAAGGGCTTGAGTCCCAGCAGTCGGCCGAGATGGCTCACCGGATGTGCCAATGCTGCGACTACAATAGCAGTGACCAGCGCGATGCCTAACAAACCACCCCGGTACAGAGACGGGTCATATTCATTCGAGGCCCACGCCCAGTGACACAGCAGAAGCAAGCTAATGGCGCCGATGCTATCCAAAAGCAACCGCGCCTTGGCTGAGGTCTGCTCTTTCAGCTTGCCGCTCGGCCATACCAGGGCCAGCGCTGCACCGATGAGCAGAGCGAACCCGCGCGTATCCGTGCCATAATACACCCGGCTCGGATCGCTTCCCGGCACGTAAATCACGGCCATCAGAAGCGCAGAGATGAACGCCAGACTTGTCACCCAGCCGGCGAGTGCACTGCGCCTTGGCATGCATTTAAGCCCCAGCGCCAGCAGTAGCGGCCACAAAATATAGAATTGCTCCTCCACCGCCAGCGACCACAGATGTCCGAGCGGAGAAGGTGGCCCAAAGCTTTCAAAGTACGAAACCTGATGAAAAATAAACCACCAGTTGCTCATATACACTAAAGCGGCAGGTACATCTCCGCGCAAGGCTGTAAGCCGTGACGGATCGAAAAGCAGCGAGCACAGAACAATGACAGCCACAACCGTCAACATGGCAGGCAGCAGCCTTCTGGCACGACGCAGCCAGAAATCTTTCATTTTAAAGCTATGATATGTATCCCACTGACTGACCAAAATATCGGTAATCAAATACCCTGACAAAGTAAAAAACACGCCTACACCCAACAAACCACCCGGCAACCAGTCCGGACTCAGATGATACACAATAACTGCGATGACCGCCAGCGCTCTTAATCCATCCAAGCCTGGCATATAACGACGTTGTGATGGCAACCGATTCAATTTCATTTCAGCCGCCGTCCTTCTTGCAAACTCAAGCTCCCTGTCTGTTCCAACCTCTTCTGCCCTTTCCCTCTCCTGCACATCGTCTGTGCGATGCCCTGTAGCCTTTTTGTTCATTATATAGAACTTCATAATCGTAATGATTTCATTGAAGTTAAAATTAATGACAATGTTTTTATTATATCACCCCTTTCCACAGTTAGGTAAGCACTGATAGATATACAAAAAAAGGTATCTCTTCCCTTGGGAAGAAAATACCTTCTTGTTGGTTTTGCTTAAAATTTGATAATTCCTGAGGTGTGCAGGAAGACCAGCAGCATCAGAATCGGTGCAACATACCGAAGACCGAACAACCATACGCGGAACCAGAAGGGTTTGAGATTCGCATGCTCACCCGCAGTCTTCCAGTAGTAACCTGTGAATATAACGATCAGCAAGCCGCCTAACGGCAAGAAGATGTTGGAAGCTGTGAAGTCAACGAAATCAAAGAAGGATTTGTCACCGACTTTCAATTCCGGAACCAGTCCCATGGACAATGCAGAAGGGACACCCAGCATCAGGCATAGGACAGATACGATGATAACCGAGCGAACCCGGCTCCAACGGAACCGTTCCATAACATAGGCTACGGGTACTTCCAGCAAGGATACCATAGAACCTAATGCAGCAACCGCCAGCAGTACGAAGAACAACCCGCCAAAGAAAGCACCGAAAGGCATGGCAGAGAACGCAGCCGGTAAAGCAATAAAGACCAGAGACGGCCCTTGAGCCGGGTTAATTCCAAAGGAAAAGGTTGTAGGGAAAATAATCATACCTGCGATAAATGCATAGATTAAATCCCCGCCACCAACTGCCAGCATGGCTCCGCCAAGCGATTGTCGACGATCCACATAAGCACCGTACGTGACCATAATCCCCATCCCCAGTGAGAGCGAGAAGAAGGCATGTCCCAAAGCAACCAATGCAGACTCTATGCTAAGTTTAGAGAAGTCAGGATTCAGGAAGAAGGATACGCCCCCACTCGCACCTGGCAGCATAAGTGCATTTATCATTAACACGAGCAACAGAATAACCTTGGCAGGAATCAAAATTTTATTGAACTTTTCAATCCCGTTCGATACCCCAAGCGTAACCACGACTGCTGTAAATGCAAAAACAATCAACAGCCAAACCAACGGAGCGTAGCCTGAGGAAAAGGAGGCGAACTGTCCAGCAAAATCATTATTTGAAAACAGACTTCCACTGAATGCCTCTACGGCATAGTGCAGTGTCCAGCCTCCTACAATAGAATAAAACGATAAAATAACAAATGGCACGATAACAAACATAATGCTCATCTTGCCCCAAATCGGATGACCGCCCACTTTGACCATGGCAGAAGCAGCACTTCCTCGACCCGCACGCCCAAGCGCAAGCTCCGCTAAAAGGACTGGCAAGCCTACAAGCAACAGGCAGACAATAAACAACAAGAAAAATGCAGCTCCGCCATATTGTCCAGTAATATACGGAAATTTCCAAATGTTACCCAGTCCTGCCGCACTCCCGATCGCTGCCAAGATAAATCCGGCCGACGAGAAGCGTTCATTTTTATCAGACAGGCTATTCTGCCCCTTGCTCAAACTCATTATATCCCCCTCATTCATCTCTACTTCCGCATAAACATAAGCATGCGTACATAAATAATTTTTACTCATTATAGCGTAAGTAGGATGTAAGGTCATACAAAATTTTTCACTATTTATCGAATTTATTTTCATATTGTCGAATATCTACACAATTCTACAAAAAACTACATTTTTTCTTCGACATCCTGCTTTATAATGGCCTCTCCCATGCGATTGGATACTTTTTGATAAATATACGAAATTGCCAGCAATACCACACCGAAGGAGAAGTAGGCTACGATGGTGCTTCCTGTTGTTAACAGGTGCAGATCATATAAAAGCAGCTTGCCTGTCGACAGCAGGGTCAGTCCCAGACCGAATCTACGAATATAGACCAACCGCTTGAGAAAGCCGTATACGATATACAGAATCGCCAGCAGTAAATATACCAGACTGAATACGAGACCTGCATCCCCCAGACGGAACTGAACCCCAAGAAAGGCAGTAATAATGCCCAGCAAATATACCCCCATAATGACCGGATACAACTCTATGCTTCGATAATGACGTGTCATCAGTGAATTCAGGAAATCCCTGCTGCTGAAGAAGACCAGTACATTAAAAGCTGCGAGTACCGTCAACGCTACATAATCAGCAGCCGTATTTTGCGCATAATTTTCATGCAAGGTCGGAACCGCTACGGTAACCAACAGTCCCAACGTATAGCCTATGACGTACAATGCCAGACTGTAGTATTTAATCACCCGATCGTACAACAGCTTCACCTTAGGCAGGAAATAAGCCAAGACCAGCGACACGCACGTGTACAGCAACACCTTGTACAAGGTGTAATGGGCAAATCCGTCCGATACGACGATGTTGTACCAGTGCCCGGCTTCATACAAGAGGTAGCAGTACACGTTCAACAAAGCCGCATATTTAAACCCTTGCATGATACGCATTTCATATAAACGATTGTTTTTGAACGCATCCGGACGACTGAATTGAATGGCATAAAAGAAAGTAACAACCAACATCCCGAGGGTAATGAGTGTGTATTTGAGCCCGAAATAATCCGTTTCAAAGCCTGACAGCAGGTATATAGGGAAATCGACGAAAAAGAATGCGCCCAGACATAGTCCTAAAATGCCCCAGCCTGCTCGCTCCAATTCCTTCAACCGGTAACGGCACCCACACAAAGTCAGGAGCACGGCCTCGATCAACCAGCCCATGGATAGCCATCTCACTCCAAACTGGAACGGAATCATGAGGATAGCAAAGGTCAGTGAAGTCGCATAAAATAATATTTTCGTTTGTTTCTCCGCTGGAATATATCGACTAACCCATCGTCCCAGACCCCCATACACCAAGCAAAAGACAAATGCCAGCAGACCTTTGTAATCATCCAGACCCGCATCACCAAAGAGAGAGTACAGAACGCTGCAGCTCACGACGGTGTTCAGAGCCAGCAGGGAGAAATCCAGCCATGACAGCTTTATTTTTAAACGGAAAGGCACCCACAGCGTCATACCGAGATACATCGTAAATGTAATAACTGCATACAGCATGCTCGCTGCGGTGCTTTCCGATAACCACGCCAGCACAATCATCAAAGGTGTATTGAGCAAAAAGCTGATATATTGCACAATGACCCACCGCTTGCGCAAGGATACGAGCAGAATGAGCAGGTTCAACAGAAACAGATAACCCATGGCGATATAAACCGCATTCCCTTCCAGCCCGTTCGCTGCCATATAGGAAAACAGCGGAAGATATCCCCCTACTAAACCAAAAGAGCATATCGTTCGCGATTCATACCTTAATGACAATAGCACAGCGGTCACCGTAACCAGTACGGACAAGCCGATGCCTGTATACATTCCTATGATCTCCAGCAAAAAATAGCTGTAGAAAATCGATCCATACAGCACGGAAATCCCGCCGCCCAAAATACCGAGCGCAAAGGTCTGCTTCTGCTTGCGGTACAGCCATTCGCCGCCGACCAGCATCAGCACTCCCAGCAGAAAGAAGGCTACACCCTTCATATTGCCTGTAAACCAGTTTGAATATGAATATTTAAAGGCGGCTCCTACACCCAAAATAATGAGCAAAATCCCCAGCTTATTGATCCAGTTCAAGCCTAGCTTCATTTCGAACTGATTCTGCTTCATGCGCTTCTGCATCGTTTCTTCGCTGATCTCTTCTTCTTCAAGCTGATGGAGCTCGCTTGCCATCTGATGGAGTAATTTTTGTTCTGCTTCCTGAAATCGCTGGCGTTGCTCTACGATCCGGTGATGGATCTCCTCCGAGAACAGCCGCAATCTGGCAACGATTTCGTCCTGATCCTCTTTAAGCTCATGAGTGGCTTGCTGAACAAGCTGGTCCACCCGGTTCTTGGCCCCATATTCAAAGGCTGTCAGCCGATTCTGCCCCTCTGTTGTTTTGGATGCAAAATAGGTCTCCAGTTTTTCACGGGAAATGCGAATCATATTCGCCTTTTCACTCAGCATTTGCTCCGTTAGCGAAGTGCGCAGCCTTCCATTTTCCTGCTCCATATGTCGTACCCGCTCTTCCAACTGAATGCAACGAGCCTGATATTCCTCAAACCTCTGTCGCAGCTCCTCATTCTCCAGAATGATATCCGAGGCTTCATAGTCTGCAATTAATGTCTGATACTCCTTGAGCAGCTTGTTCTGTTCCTGGCGAATCGTATGTAAACGATCTTTAAAATCCTCCATGTTCTCCTCCCTCGCTGTTCATTTTGGTAATCATTACATTTTACATGAAATTAAAAAGGCATTATAGAGACTATAGCCCATTTTGAACAGCGAAATGAGTATTTTAATTCTATATTATTCCAGTTTTTGCAACGCAGGTGAAGCAGGACGAACTTACATGAGAAATAAAGCCTACCTTCTTTCCTTCATAAATATGAAATATGGATAATACCGTAAAATACATTATAATGTTGTAAATACCATCTACTTTTGCAATATTTCTATTACACTTAGTAAGGGAGAAATATACATGTATTCAGTGAGCGGCACCATGGCTTTGATAGCAAGCATGTCTATGTTTTGGCTTCTATACTATTTAAGAGTCACCCATTCCTCAGGGTTTAATGATGCTTTTTACTTATTTCCACTGATCTTGATTACGCTGTGTATTTATTTTTATTGGAAGGATCATGATGAAAAAAGTAAGTAAGCCTATGCACAGCACTCATACCCTTGATTGCCCTGCCGAAAATCCGTATACTTAAAAAAAAGCAAACGACATTGTGCCTGTGAAGAGCATCCAACTCGGAGGCGTTTACGCCAAGGATCATACGTTAGCGTAGGTTATGGCAATATGTGTTCCTAAGTAAACCGGACCCGCCCGTTACAGCGGAGCAAAGTGGATTGGAGAGTCATGACATCTGTCATGCTGTCCGGTCAATTTGGGTGGCACCGCGAGATATAAGCGCTCCTCGTCCCATGTGGATGAGGGCGCTTTTTGTATTTTTATCCGAAAGGGAGTGCGGTGTCATGTTGGACATCAAATGGATCAGAGAGCATCGGGAACAGGTACAAACAGCAGCAGACAACAAAGGAATGCAGGTATCGGTGGCAGAGCTGCTGACCCTGGATGATCGGAGAAAAGAGCTGCTGCAGGAAGTGGAACAGCTACGTCAGACGCGTAATCAGTGTAGTCAGGATATCGGGGCGCTGCTTCATGCCGGAAAGAATGAACAGGCAGAGGCTGCCAAGCGGCAGGTCAAAGAAATTAACGGACAATTAGACCGTCTGGAAGTCCCGCAGCAGGAAGTGGAGGAGCAGTTTCAACAGCTCTTGCTTCTGATGCCTAATATCGTATCGCCAGATACGCCACGGGGCAGATCGGATGAAGATAACATAGAACTGGAACGGGTCGGAATGATACCCGATTTCGGATTTGAACCGAAGGATCATATGGCACTCGGCCAGTTGCACAGCCTATTCGACGTTCCTCGCGGTGTCAAAACAGCCGGAACCCGTAACTATTACCTGACGGGAGCGGGAGTGGCGTTGCACCGGGCCGTGCAGCAGCTTGCAGTCGATCTGCTGACTGAGCGGGGATTCCAGCTACTGGATGTTCCGCTAATGGTACGCTCGGAGGCGATGCGCAGCACTGGCTTTTTCCCGCTTGGGCTGGATCAGACCTACCGCATCGCAGGGGAGGATCAATGGCTCGTAGGCACCTCGGAGGTTCCGCTGGTCGCATATTACAGCGGTGAAATCGTAGATGTCACCGCTCCGATCCGGCTGGCGGCTGTATCGGTATGCTTCCGCAATGAGGTAGGCTCAGCCGGAAGAGATGTGCACGGACTATATCGTGTACACCAGTTCACCAAGGTGGAGCAGGTCGTGCTCTGCGAAGCCAGTCTGGATGCTTCGGAGCAGATGTTTCAGGAGATTACGCGCAATGCGGAAGACCTGCTTCAGCTGCTGGAGCTACCCTACCGCAAAATGGCGGTCTGTACAGGCGACATGGCGCAAAAAACCTACAAGCAGGTAGACATTGAGACATGGATGCCCAGCCGACAGGCTTATGGCGAGACACATTCGTCGTCACAGCTGCTTGATTTTCAGGCGCGCCGTTCCAACATCCGGTACCGCAATGCGAACGGCAAGCTGCAATATTGCTACACACTCAACAATACCGCGGTCGCTTCGCCCCGGATTTTGATCCCGTTGCTGGAGCATCATCAGCAGGAGGACGGCTCGATCCGTATTCCAGAGGCTTTACGTCAGTATATGCCGCAGCGTATGGAATTTTTGCGTCCGCCCATCTTATGAAAACACGAGCACACTAAGAAGAATTAGTAACCAATAAGTACGATTTCCCATTGTAATCATCGCAAAAAAGACGAAGGACAGCTATCCTTCGTCTTTTTGTGATGCTCACTGCGCTTCTGCTTCCCACACACTTGCAGGGCCAAAAAACTCATAGTGGATATCCGAAACGGGGATATTCCACTCCTTCAACAGGCCATACACCGATTGCATGAACGCCTCAGGACCGCAAAAGTAATATTGGGCGTTACGTTCCGGCACCACGGATTGCAGCCAGGGCAGGTCCAGACGGCCTTCCTTGTGAAAGGCCTGCGTCAGCCGATCCTGCTCTGTTGGTCTGCTGTAACACCACCGAACTGCGGCCTGTGCATGTGCGGCGACCAACTTTTCCACCTCATTACGCAGAGCATGGTTATCCCCATTGACTGCTGCATGGACAAAGGTGACAGGGCGATCCGGGGCAGACTTCACCAAGGAAGCCAGCATGCTGACCATCGGGGTTAGCCCGACGCCACCGCTGATCAGCACGACAGGTCTGTGATCTGCCTGGTCCAGCGTGAAATCACCAGCCGGTGCAGATACCTGCAGCACATCGCCCTCCTGTGCCTGCTCATGCAGATACACGGATACTTTACCCGCCGGACGGGTCCCTACGGCATCCTCGCGCTTTACGGATATCCGGTAGTGAGGTTGTCCTGGGGCATCCGAAAGGCTGTATTGACGGATGTGGGTATTATGTTCACCCGGAATCTGCATCTTGAGGCTGATATATTGCCCAGACTCGAATGCAGGCAGCACCTGTCCATCCTGCGGCACCAGATAAAAGGACGTAATTTGGTCGCTTTCCTTGACCTTTTTCTGCACAACAAAGCTCTTAAATTCTGACCAGCCTCCCTGCTGCTGTTCCGCCTCGTTGTACATTTCAGCTTCCACGTCTATAAATACCTTAGCAATCACACCATAGGCCTCGGCCCAAGCGTTAATGATCTCATCTGTAGCCGCATCCCCCAGCACGTCCTTGATCGCAGCAAGCAGATATTTTCCGACGATAGGATAATGCTCAGGCCGGATTCCCAAACTACGATGCTTATGTGCAATCTGCCGCACCACCGGAAGGATTTCCTCCAGACGATCAATGTGCTGTGCAGCCGCATATACAGCATTGGCCAGTGCCCCTTGCTGACGTCCTTGCTTCTGGTTAGCGTGATTGAATATATTCAGCAGCTCGGGATGAGCCTCGAACATCATCTGGTAAAAACGCTTGGTGATCGTAGTTCCGTGCACCTCCAAGACAGGTACAGTCGATTTAATCGTTGCAATGGTTTGCTCACTCAGCATCTTTATATCCCTCTTCTCTCCAAAATAAGATGAACAAAGGGTGTTTCACCATATGCACCCCATTGTTAACCCTCCATTTACAGCCCAGTATACCCACATAAAGTAACCGTTAATGTGATTGCAGTCACTTTAAATTTGAAATATTCGAACACGTCAATGACAAATCGCACATTCATGAATATTTTCCGGTGTAAGTAATGACCTTTCCAAAACTTGGCTCACCGCTATAAGACTTCAATTTATTCCACTTGTAAACGCTTCCAATTAAGATAAAATCGAAGATGAGGCACGGGACAAGCCATTCCGGCCCATCCTATCCGTATTAAGGGAGGCAGATGATATCGTGAAGTGGATCAACAGCAGCAAATGGTTAGGCGCATGGATTTGTATTTTGCTCGCAGTGGCCGGTACAAGTCTTCAACCCGATGCAGCACATGCCAATACGACAGGCGTGACTCATGCAACCTATGGGACCGAGGCGATTCAGGCACTGAATGGTTTGGACGCTACCCGTGCAGAGCTATCTCTGAACGCAGCAGCAAGCACAGCCATTACCAACGGAACGGATTGGAAAGACACTGCCGGCAACCCGATACAGGCGAACAGCGGCAATATTCTAAAAGTAGGCTCCACTTATTATTGGTACGGCGAGCATGCCGAGAACTGGAAATTTGAAAAGGTGAACGTATATACCTCAACCGATCTGAAAAATTGGTCCTTCCGCAGCACCATTCTCACCAAAAATTCCGCCCCTGAGTTAAATTCCAGCAAAATCGAACGACCCAAGGTTATTTACAACAAAACCACCGGAAAATATGTACTATGGGCGCATTATGAAAATGGTACAGACTATTCGCTCGGTCGTGTAGCTGTTGCTACCAGCGATACACCCGACGGGAATTTTGTCTACCAAGGCAGCTTCCGTCCGCTGAATTACGAGTCCCGTGATATGACAGTGTTCACGGATACCGACGGTAGCGGCTACCTTATTACAGCTTCCCGTAAAAATGGCGGGGCCAACGATACGATGGCGATCTTCAAGCTGACAGCCGACTATACGGGAGTACAGTCATTTGTTGGCTGGATCTTCGAGAATGGCTACCGCGAAGCCCCTGCTGTTGTGAAAAAAAACAACACCTACTACCTGTTCACCTCGCAGGCATCCGGCTGGTATCCGAACCAGGGAGCCTACGCCACCGCCAGCTCCATGACCGGAAGCTGGTCTGCGCTGTCGCCCTTCGGTGACCCGGCAGCTTATGGTTCGCAAATTCACTCCATCGCCACGATTACAGGCAGCGCAGGCACCAGCTACATCTATATGGGCGACCGCTGGAATCCACTCAACCTGAGTGATCACAAATTCATCTGGTTGCCGCTGACGCTGAATGACTCCAATAAAACAGCAACCCTGAACTGGTACAGTAGTTGGGATCTGGATGCGGCAACAGGCTCGGTCATCTTGCCGTCCCTTGTGAATCACGCGCAAGGCAAAACAGCGACGGCCAGCTCTGCTGCATCCGCTTCTCCGGCTTCACTGGCGAACGACGGCAACGCCCAAACCTCGTGGAAGGCTGCATCTGCATCCTGGCCTGCTTGGTGGCAGGTCGATTTGGGCAGTACCAAGACCATCAGCGAAGTGGATATTTCATGGTTTATGTACAAAGGCTCTGAAGCGTATTACAAATATAAAATTGAATACAGCACGGATGGAATTCATTATTCCACCATTGACCGCACGACCAATACTGCGTATGGCTTTACCAGTGACAAAGTCAATTTCCAAGCCCGCTACGTGCGAATCAATCTCGTAAATGCGGTATTATTTAATAATCCAAACAACTGGTATACCCCAACGGTGCATGAAGTCAGACTGCTGGGCAACTAATTCGTTTCATGAAAAAGAACATGGCAGGGAAGCACCTGCATAGAGGAAGCTCCTTCTGCCATGTTTTCTTTTTACCCATTACCATCCGCTTCGTACACGCCGCTCAACGCATCCGGTTCACCGTAGTAAACACAAATTTGTCGTACCGATGCCGCGAGAATGAGTACTCAAATGGTATGCCCGTATCCAGATAACCCACCTGTTCAATTTCCAAAATTGGATCATCCGCTGCACAGTCCAAATGCTCACGGTCCAGTTCCGTCGACTTGGACGCGCGGATTGTACGATGTGAACCGACAATATTAAGGCCCAACTCCTCCTTAATATGTTGATACACCGAGCCGTACAGCACCTGCTCGGTAATACCGCTGATCAGCTTCGTAGGCATGTACGTGCGCTCGATAACATACGGCTCACCCTCCACAACACGCAGACGGATCACATGATATACAGGAGAATTGGCATCAATAAATAGATGAGCCGCTACTTCCTTGGATGGAAATTGAACGTCAAAGGCGACAATCTTATTTTTGATTTCTTTCCCGCGCAGTACGTTGGTTAACCCCAGCATTTCATTGACCACGACGTTAACAGGACCATTATGAACCGATTTGACGATAAAGGTGCCGTGTCCTCTTTTACGATTCAGCAGCCCTTCCATCACCAACGTATCCAATGCCCTCTTAATCGTCATCCGACTTACCTGAAACTCACTTGCCAGTGAAATCTCATCGGGAATCGGATCATCACCGCTATAGGTCTTATTCATAATACGCTGTTTGACCTCTTGTGCAATCCGCTCGTATTTGTTCATCTGTCTACCACCTGTACTAAAAATTGTTTTATGTCAGCATTTTACCAAAAACACCGGTAGCGCTGGTTCTTATGTCTCTGCAGGCGGGACGTTAAGGTATTACGGTATAAGTAGTATACCGAACATTATACTTTCTCACCAGCGGTATACAGCATAGCTCATTTCCAGCGATGAAGAAAAAAAGGCGGTCCAGAGGACCACCTATCACCTTAGAATCCGTTATTTTCGATCACCTGTTTAAACCAGTGCCCACTCTGTTTAACGGATCTTTTGCCTTCGTTCTGAAGATCGACAGACACGAAGCCATAGCGATTTTTATAAGCGTTCGTCCAGGACCAGTTATCCATAAACGTCCATAAGTGATAGCCCTTCACATTGGAGCCTTCCGTGATGGCCCGTTGAACCCATTTGAGATGCTCACGGATAAAGTCAATGCGATACTCATCGTGGACCATGCCCTGTGCATCCCTGAATTTTTCCTCACCTTGAACGCCCATTCCGTTTTCTGAAATGAAACATTCAATGTTGCCGTAATTTTGTCTGACATTGGTCAGAATATCGTAAATCCCCTTCTCATAAATTTCCCAGCCCCGCATCTCATTCATCTTGCGACCAGGCATGGCATAATAGTCAAAGAAACGTTCTGGCACAAAAGGCGCGTCTGGATTTGGCAGACTTTCACGGGCCTTGACTCTGCGCGGCTGATAATAGTTAATGCCCAGCAGATCCACAGTACCCTGGCGTATAATCTCCCGATCTCCGTCCTCCATTGAAGGTAAAAATCCCTCTTGGCGTAACAGCTCTACGAGCAAAGGATTAAATTCTCCCGTCACAGATGGGTCCAAAAAGGAACGGTTAAAGAACGCATCGCATATTTCAGCAGCCTGCACGTCTGCCGGGTGCTGACTACGCGGATAGGTCGGCGTCAGGTTCAAAATAATACCGATTTTACCTTTATAGCCTCCCTCTTTGTAAGCCTTAATGGCACTTGCGCTCGATAACAGGGTATGATATCCCACCTGTACAGCTTTGCCGAAATCCACTTCATTCGGATAATGAAAATCGTACAGATAGCCGCCTTCCACCGGGACAATCGGCTCGTTATGCGTAAACCATTTGGCTACACGATCCCCGAACAGCTCAAAGCAAGTGTTAGCGTAATCTACGTAAGCTTCGACCGTCTCCCGGTTCACCCAGCCTCCTTTTTCCTGTAAAGCCATCGGCAAATCAAAATGATACAGGTTCACAAACGGCTCAATATCCGCCTGCCGCAATTCTTCAATGACGGCATTATAGAACTGAACCGCCTGCTGGTTCATTGCACCTCTTCCCGCCGGAAACAGACGCGACCAGGAAATGGAGAACCGGAAAGAGTTGTGACCAAGCTCTTTCATGAGTGCGATATCCTCTTTGTAACGGGTATAGAAACGGGATGTATCGGCAGGGCCGACTCCGTTATAGAAACGGTTCGGCTCCTGCTCAAACCAATAATCCCAAATGTTCGGTCCTTTGCCGTCCCCCTCCACGGTTCCTTCTGTCTGGGTAGCCGAAGCTGATGAACCCCACCAGAAGTCGGATGGAAAACGGTACTGAATCGCTTGCTTCTCTATATCTTTCATTTCGGTATGATTCACAGCTCTACTCCTCTCTCTTTTGCAATGAACAAGCTGCTATTTCAGCAGCCCATTCACGTTACATTCCAACAGTTTGATCCTTACCTGCAAGGGCTGCTTGGCTAAGCTCCTCTTCCTGCTCTTTACGAACGTTCATCCGGTCAATAATTTTCAGGAACGGGAACCAGATGATAAAGACGACAGCCATATTAAACAGTTGCAGCACGCCACCCATCAGGGAGCCCGTACCCATCATTCCACTAAAGAACAACGGCATCGTCCAAGGAACCTGTATCCCGTTGGGCGGCGGCACAATACCCGTGGACATGGCAAAGTAAGTAATCAGCGTAACGATCATTGGAGAAATGACCCATGGAACGAAAATAAGCGGATTCATCACAATCGGCAGACCGAATATGACGGGTTCGTTGACATTAAACAGACCCGGTCCAAGGGCCAGCTTACTGACCTGCTTCAATTGCTTGCTCTTCAGGAAGATCAGAATCGTGAGCACGACAGCCAGGGTCATACCTGTACCACCAATACCTACTGTATAAATATCCACAAACTGCTTCGTGATAATATGCGGCAGTTCCAAACCTTTGGAGTACGCTTCATAGTTTTCAAGCGCCAGCGTATTCCAGATCGGGTCCATAACCGAGTTGATAATGATTTGACCATGAAGCCCAAAGAACCATAAGAGCTGAACAAAGAAAATAGCAATCAATGTAGGTATAATTCCACTGCCCAAATGCACCAGCGGCGCCTGAACGGCATGATAAATCAAATCATGCAGGTTATTGTGAAGGGTCAGGGTAACTATAACGTTGATGATCAAAAATATGCCCAATGTGATACACGCCGGAAGCAAAGCGGCAAACGATTTGGCAACTGCCGGCGGAACGCCTGGAGGCATTTTAATAATAAAGTTCCGCTGCGTCACCTTTCGGTAAATCTCAGCCGCGATAAAAGCAACGATCATACCAAGGAACATGCCTTTTGCCCCAATCCGATCAACCGGAATGACCCCGGCAATCGTTGCACCGCTTTCTTGCGTCAGCACGAACGGGGTCAGCATCAAAAAGCTGGCCAACGCGATCATGCCGCCGAATATGGGTTCGACCTTATAACTTCGAGATAGGTAATAACCAATCCCGACGACCACGAATAGGGTCAGGATGTTCAGTGTGGCATTAGGCGCAATATTCAGCAGATTTTGAAAAGTCGTCAGATTGCCCTCGCCCATCCACCCTTTTAAGAACGGCAGATTGATAATAACAACGATAATGGAGCCAAAAACCGTTAATGGAAATGACAGCATAAATGCATCACGCAGTACAGTAAGATAGCGGTTGTTGTTCAGTTTACCGGCAATAGGTATCAGTATCCGGCTTAATTTTTCAAACAAAGCCTATTCCTCCCCGCGAAGTGACTTGCACCAAATGGTTGCAAGCATTTCATGTCACAAATTTCACAAATTTCACAAACTTTCAGGTCCAGCTATAGATCTCTGGATTTGAACAGCTCCAGCAGCTCTTGAACCAAATCCTTCATGGTAGCCGTGGACATCAAATGGTCCTCAGCATGCATCAGAAGGAGTGAGAAAGGCGTCTGGGTTCCCCCCGCTTCCTTCTGGACCATTTGAAAATGGATATCATGCGCAGCACGCAAATCCTGCTTCGCCTGCTTGAGCAATTCGTCCGCACCTTCCGCATTCTCATTGCGGTATTCGCTCAGTGCCTGAATCACTTTACTGCGAGCGCTTCCACTATGGAGAATAAGCTGGAAGCTAATTTGTTCTTCCGTCAGTTCAGCTATGTTGACTTTATCCATTTTTACGTTCCACCAGCTTCACAGCCTGCTCATAGGCTTTCTTACCGTCAACCATTCCGTAGGCCATCATGTCAATCACTTCTACATGAATACCATATTGGGCTGCTTCCTTTTCCAGCTGCCCTTTAAGAAAACTCATTTGCGGGCCAATCAATACCGCGTCAGCCTTAGCCATGTCTTCTGATGCCTGATCTTGACCTACTGCCCAAATTTCAGCCTCGTCCCCAATGGACTTGGCATAATCCTGCATCTTGGTAACCAGCAAACTTGTAGACATACCTGAGCTACACGCCAGTAAAATTTTCTTCATGATTGTTCCTTCCCTTCAAGGTCTGATTTGGATGCTAACGACTAGAAAACGTTTACCAGAAAACGGTTGCACAGTAATTATAAATCCGCTTTTTCTATTTGTCTATACATTTAATTTATATGTATAGACTTTTTTCGCAATGACACTTATTTTCTTTTCTTCGAAAAAAAATTAACGAGTACCTATTTGTCCCTCAAAGTGCACACCGCGTGTCATATAGACGAGGCATACCGCTTAGCTACATTACACGATACGGAGGTTTCGCCATGAGTATGCTCGATGATGACAATAACACTGATTTATGGATGCGATATGCGCCTTACCTGATGTTTGATGCGCGCAATAAATAGCCACGATCGTCTTTGTCTTCCAATCCCAGCGGCTCAGGCCATTCAATGCGGGGATGGGTTAGACAAAAGCGATCGCGGCTTTTTTTATACCACAGATGTTGTAGGGTTTGCTTGTTTTAAAACACGCTGATTGATACAGTACACCAGCCTCTCCTGGTCCGTAGGAATCATTTCAACAAATATAAGCCCGTATGTAATAAAAGGCTGGCTAATATGCGCCTCTTTTCGGATTAAGTGTGCCTGCAAGACAAAAGGCTCTTTGTTTAGCTCGAATTCAATCTGGATGAGGACCGTTTTTTTTAAAGGTAGATCATAATCGCAAATCAGCTTTAGCCCCTTTACACTAATGTCTTGTATTTTACCGATCCCTTTTCTATGAGTAAGCCCTGCCAGAGCCTCGTCGCCAAAATGTAAAAACTCAAACGCACAACCCTCGTCCGGAACACCCAAACGAAAGGCTTCCCGCCGATTCAACTTGCTGTTGGCTTCCTCCAGTGACTTCTTTAGCTCCTTTTTTTCCAGCTCTTTCATGCCTAATTGTTTTTTTAGATCCATAAAATGAACAATTCCATTGACCAGACACACAACGATAATTAAAATGATAAATCCTACGATAATGGATGTCATGGAACATGCCTCCCTCTGAGTTATTGTTCAAGGGCACTCGACAGATCCTCAAGCAGATGCAAAAACCGTTCTACATATAGCAAATCAAATTGTTTTCCAATGTGGCGCCAAAGTTCCTCCTTGGCCTCCTGCATGGACATGCCCCGACGATACGGCCGATCCGAAATCATACTGTCAAAAGCATCAATAATGGAACACAACCGGGCCATGAACGGGATTTTGTCGCCACTTATGCCAAACGGATAACCCTGTCCATCCCAGCGTTCATGGTGAAATCGGACGATGTCCACAACATCCTGATCCAGTATCCCCTCTCTCAAAATAAGCTTGGCACCCAAGAGAGGATGGATCTTCATCATTTTCCACTCCTCCTTATTCAAGGGGGCTGACTTGTCCAAAATGCTATCCGGCAGCAGTATTTTCCCAACATCGTGAATACAACAGCCTATGACGAATTTCCGTGTCTGCTGCTCATCGAAATTCAGGTAAGAAGCCATCCGTTTAGCCATATTTCCAACCCTCAGGGAGTGTTCATACACTTGTTTATTTTTGGATAAAAGGCGAGTCAGACAGTTCACTAAAATTTCTTCCACTAATATTCCTCCTGTTTGGCGCGCGGTCAGTAGTTTGCCTTAATATTGAGAATGAATATCGCACAATATTCATTGTGCGAACGAACAGGAGGAATTTCTATGTATACGTCCAAAATGATATCTTCTCAGCTACATGCCCATTCCATACACAACCCTGAGACGTACACGGATGACCAAATCATTGGGTTATTCTTAAGTACTTGCGGTAGCTCACCCTATACCCTGCGAAACTACAAGAGAGCCATTCAGCAGTTCCGAAATTTTACATCAGGCAAACCATTGCGGACAGTGACATGGCAGGATATTGAGGTCTATAAAATCGGCTTATTAGAAGGGTTTTGCAGTTCTACCAAGCAAACACCCGCACCAGCAACCATTGCCAGCCTTTTGGCGCCATTAAGATCACTGTACAAGTGGGGGAGCGATCCGAGCATTCATATTTTCCAGCACAATCCCACGACAAGTGTACGGACTCCCAAAATCCCGGTGAACAGTAAAAACCATTTTTTGACCAAAAATGAGCTGCGTCAGCTTTTAACCTATTTAAAAACGCAGGGGGAACGAAATTATCTTATCGCTCTCACGCTGGTATTATTGGGACTTCGGGTGTCTGAGATGGTAGCTATACAGTGGGATCATTTCCATTACGATCCGACAGAGACATTCATTTGGCTGACCGTCTTTAACGGAAAAGGAGGCAAACAGCGGGAGGTGAAAGTGCCGCCAAGGCTTTGGAATATGTACAAGCAGTTCAAGGGTATCCTTCCGCTGGATGAGCCATTAGATATGCCTGAAAGACTGTTCCCATTGTCTGTAAGACAAGTAGAAACGATCATTAAGCGGGCCAGGGAAGAAGTCGGTATCACGAAAAAAATAACACCCCACTGGTTTCGCCACACAAACGCTACATTGGCCCTGATTCAGGGGGCATCGTTACAGCAGGTGCAGGAAAATCTGGGCCACTCCCACATCAATACGACGCAGCGCTACCTTCATACGGTTAGCCAAATGCAAAAAGCAGCTCCCGACTACGTGGAAGACTGCTTAAAGGATATACTATAGGTATATAGTTATAAAAAAGGAGTTGAAAAAATAGTCTTAAATGACTAAAATAAAATGCAAGAGGTCCTTTTTTTAGCTCATTTTACATATCGCACAATGAATATTGTACGCTATTCATTCCTAACATTTTACAATTTAAAGAGTGTCCAGATAGTTCTTGAGATATAAAATTTCTCTTTATAATTATGCCCTTTGAGCAGAACATTAGTCGATAACATAATCATACTGAACTGTCACTTATATATCCGTGATAACAATAATCCACAAGAGGGAAGCTGTGAATAGCAGCTTCCCTCTTCCATTTGATCTATACACCGATGATAATACACCTCCCCTATCTTCGTGCCGAAAATTAGAAAAATTTTGAATTACAAGAAACATTCCTACATTTTTTCCGTCTATATTATGGTAAATCAACTTGCAAAGGAGCCTATGCATGTTAAAAAAGTTCGGATTAGCTATATTGATTCTATGTACCAGCGTTGCCGTTTCCGGGATGGGTTCGGCTGCTTCCAGCAGTGCAACAGCTATTGAGGTTTCCAAAACACCGCTGGATTACAACCTTGCTCGGCCCCTAAGCGACGGTGCTTTTCATGATGGTCTATTAGCCGCTGAAACATCTGCTGGGAATCTTGTGTTTTATAATACCAAAGGGGAAAAAGCGTTCTCCCTACCCTCCGAGTTTGAGCCTGTTGGTGATTTTCATGAGCAACGGGCCGTTGTGAAAAACACAAAAACCAATCTCTATGGGTACATTAACACCAAAGGAACACTGGTCATTCCTTGCCAATATACCGAAGCTCATTGGTTTAGCGAAGGAAAGGCCAAGATCACCCTAGCCTCCACCAAAGAAAATGCCTTTATTGATCGTACAGGAAAGGTCCTTACTCATTTTAAAGAAAACGTTGATTCGGAATATCTGTTAACAGACGGTCTAGCGCTAGCCTACGCCCCCAACACAGGTAAGATCGGCTTCGTTAATGCTTCCGGTCAATTAGCGATCCCCTATAAATACAAATATAGTCGAAGCTTCTCCGATGGCTTGGCTATTGTTCAGAATAGCAAAGGACTGTACGGATATATAAACACCACAGGAAAGGAAGTTATTCCTCTTCAATATAAATCTGGAGGAGACTTTTCGGAGGGGCTGGCCCCAGTACAAAATGCCAAAGGAAAATGGGGCTTCATCAATAAACAGGGAAAAGTCGTTATTCCCTTTACATTTACCGATGCCCAGGATTTCAGTGAAGGCTTGGCGAGTGTAAAAAATGCGAAAAACGAGGTCGGATTTATTGATAAAAACGGAGCCTTGGTCATTAAATATCAACAAAAATATGATGTCACATTCCCATTCAAGGAAGGCTTGGCTTTAGTAGGCAAACAAGCACATTCATCCGTCTCAGACGGAAAATTCGGTTACATCAATCGTCAAGGCCAATTGCTGACCAAGCTTGAGTATAGGGTGGAATCCTCCTCCTTCTCCAACGGCTATGCTGTTGCCTTTATCAAGCCGGGTAAAGCGTTCATTATATCCAAACATTCCGTTTCAAAATAAAAAAACGACCCCGGAGGCAGATTGAATGGATCTGCTTCCGGGGGGCCGATACGTTATTGCCTTGGAGTCATCAGTCATGCGTGTAAAATTTTACTCCAGGCAAATCTGCTGCCACCCACGAATAGTTAATAGTATTACTGTTATAATTTTTAGTCCCCGCCTGAGCAATTTGTACCTCTTTTAAAATCGTGATCGACGAACCCTTCGGTCTGACAACGACGACATGACCATGCCCTTCCGCTTTTCTGATCCCGACGGTAGGATATCCGAGATTTGCCCTTTTTTGAGCATCCTGAAAGGTTACGGAGTACCACCCTGGCGTCTTGTTACCCAATAAAGCATCCGCCATTTGATTGGCTAAGCCACTTGGTAGGTCAGCCGACATAGCGGACATCACATCCTGCGCAAAAATGTTACACTTGGTTCCTCCTACCGATGAATACTTTCTGTTCGTTTCTACCTTAAAATCGTCAATTACAGACTCGTAGGTGCTTGCACTTCTAGCCATTTTGAATTTCCCCCTGAATATAAGTTGTGGAGGAAATGATGTTGGCCTCAATTCCCTCTCAACATTTTAGGTGAATTCCAGCTTTCTTTAACAACGTAATACGCGAAGAACTGGTAAATACAAAACGCCTTGCCGGGAAAGAAGTTCCCCGACAAAGCGCATGAATTACTCGAACCTGATCTGACTCGGCTGTTGATCGTATCCCAAAATGATCGTGGCTTCCTTTATTTGAATTTCAAAAACCTCCAATGTCTCACGGAGACCCGAGAGAATTTCATCATACCCCGGAACCTTGGCCAAAAATAGCTCCTTCACCTCGTCTATGGAATACTTACTCTTCTCAACCATAGCATGGTGGGAACGAACATGAGGAATGCCTTCTGTCGGGATCGTTGTAAAGGCTACTTTATTATTTTTTCCAAACTCGACAACCTTCTGATTTCTCCGATCTGACGTGAAATAAATAATTCCCGGCCTGTTGGTGTCATAAGCAAAATTGACATTTCTGACACTGGGAATGTTGTCGACCGATGTTGCCAAAGCGATCCTGTTCGTCTCTTCTAAAATCTCGTAATACCCTTGCATGTTGCTCATATGATCAGCCTCCTCAATTGCTTTACGACATGATTCTATCACCGACCATTGACAGCTATATGGCAACAATTCAGAATGAAAATAAAAAGGTTGATGCTACATGAAAATTGACCGACTGGTTTCTATTATTATGGTTCTACTTGAACGTAAAAGAATAAGCGCAAAGTCTCTATCTGACATGTTTGAGGTTTCACTTCGAACCATCTATAGAGATATTGAGACCATCAACATGGCGGGTATACCTATCGTATCGGCTCCTGGCGTGAACGGCGGATTCCGTATCATGGACGAATATAAAGTGGATAAAAAAGTGTTCACACCAGCCGATATTACAACACTCCTGATGGGGCTTGGAAGCATTTCACCCATGCTGACCCGCGAACAGATGTTAGGCACACTTGCCAAAGTCAAAAGCCTCATGCCAACAGAGCAGGCTCACGAAATAGAACTGAAATCAAGTCAAATCATGATCGACCTCAAGCCTTGGATGGGCAATGTAAATTTGCAGGTGTTTTTAGAAATGATTAAAACTGCTCTTCAAAAACACTCTCTTCTATCCTTCCAGTATTCCGACCGCAAAGGCCAAATGAGTACCCGCAGGATTGAACCATACAAGCTCGCTTTAAAGGAAAATCATTGGTATGTTCAAGGTTTTTGCCTTCACAAGCAGGACTTTCGTTTATTCAAATTATCCCGCATATCCCAGCTGGAAGTTCTGGATGAGACCTTTACACGTAGGGAATTACCTGAGTCGATCTCCGAATTTACCAGTATCATGTCTCAAAAGCAGAGACCCATCCAGTTGCTGATTCACGAATCCCTTAGAGATCGGATGCTGGATTATTGCAGCAGCGAACATATCACGCCCCATGGAGATAATCACTTCATGGTTCATTTTCCATTTATCGCTGATGATTTCGGCTACAATCTTCTACTCAGTTTCGGTGACCAATGTGAATGCCTGGAGCCGCCGGACGTAAGGGAAGAAATGATCCGTAGAATTGAAAGAATGTCCCAACGATATGAGCGGAGGCAAGAGCAATCCCGATAAATAGCATGATCCAATTACGATTCCTTTTCATCAGCTGTATCTCTCATTCTTCACTCCGCCCGTTCAGCCACTTGAACCAGTGGAGCAAATGACTGAACCGGTATTCATGCTGGGAAGCATACGTCCATACCTCCGGCTCTTCACCGGGCTCCTTCCAGACGAGCATGGAAAAGTGACCTGCCTCCTCATTGGCAACCATCCTAATACGATCAGCAGCCACTTAAGTTCAGCGTCAAAGAAAATCCCGATCATCTCAATTGGCTTCATACGATGATTTCTTTGGTTTAACAACATAAAATTCAATTCCACTAGGAATCTTTCGTTCTTTTTTCATATCCCGCTATTTTTGCACTAGAACCAACAATAGTGAATTAGAATAATGACATAATACTTGCTAGGACAGTAAGTACACCTATAACAATGATAAATAGATTGCTCTTTTTCCCTCTGTATTTAGCTAGTACTGGTACTTTACGGATCGCATACATTGGTAATAGACATAAGATAGCAGCAACTAACGGACCGCTAAGGGCATCAATGATTCCAAGAATACTTGGATTTGCATAAGCAACATACCAGCATGTTAATACGACAAAAGCAAGGATCATTGTCTTAACTGTTTTTTCTTCTATATCTTTTCCGCGGGTTTTACTGAACTTGATAATCATGTCACGCATTACCTCATATGCTCCTATATAATGGCCAAGGAAGGACTTTGTTATAGCCATAAAAGCAATGATAGGAGCTACAATAGTGATTAGAGGAGAATTAAGCTCATTAGCAAGATATGATAGAATTGACAAGTTTTGTTCTTTCGCCATTATAAGATCATTTGGAGTCAAACTCAAGGCACTGCTCCAAACAAAGAACATAACAACAGCGAATGTCATGATATAACAAACTTTTTGTATTTGAGCACATTTGGCATCAGTAGCTAATATTCCATATGTAGCTCTCTGTTTCGTAACAAATGACGAAATAATAGGAGAATGATTAAACGAGAATACTATGATTGGCAGTACCATCCATATAACCCCAAAATATCCTGTCCCTGTTGGAGCAGTAGAAACACTTGAAAAACTAAGCATTGACATATTCCACTGTGGAATCAAAGATATTGCGATAAAAAGTAGAGAAGCTATGAAAGGATATACTAGCATGCTCATTATCTTTACAGTAATATCTTGACCAAAATTTAGTATAGCTATAAGACCGAGTACTAATACAAGCGATAAAATGGCCCTTGAAGGCTCCTTCATGTGTAATTGATTCACGATAAAACTACTTGCAGTATTTGTAAGTGCAACCGAATACATCAGCACAATAGTATAAATTGAGCAGAAATATACTATGTTAAAAATTATACTTGCCTTATTTCCGAAATACTCTCTTATTGTACCTGTAATCCCCTCATTAGCAGAATTGGAAGCGTTTATCATTTTAGCAAGCGCCCTATGTGAAAAATACATAACAGGAAATGCAAGTATGGTAATTAACAGTAATGATAATAAACCACCTGAACCTGCATTAATAGGTAAAAAGAGTACTCCTGCTCCAATTGCTGTTCCAAAAAGGCTCAATGCCCAGGTAGTATCCTGTTTATGCCACTTTTTAGGTTCTGGATATTTCTCATTTTTTACTGCAGTATTTTCAGCTTGAAATTCTATTTTTTTTGCAGTATTCCCATTCATATAATAATTCCTCCTTGTTAGTCATCAACCTGATGGATTTGTTAGCGTTTACAAAACATTTTAATTGTATAGTAGTATATTTTAGTGCTAATGGCTCTCATTATAAAGACATCCTTAGGAGAACAATAGAGAATAAAATTGTTAACTATTTTGCAATATTTCCAATAACTGTTTATTGTTTTAATTGGATTTCTCCAAAAATTTTACTTTTAATAGTAATCCCTGTAGGCGTGGCCGCAATTCCGCCTAAACCTGTCTCTCTTAATTCGCGAGGCATCTGTCTTCCAACTCTATACATCGCTTCAATAGCTTCGTCAGCATTGATGATATTGTCTACGCTGGCTAATGCGATGTCCGCTGCTACTAAAGCATTTGCCGTTCCAATGGCGTTTCTCTTTACACAAGGAATTTCTACCAAACCAGCGACCGGATCACAAACTAAACCGAGTAAATTTTGTAATGCGGTTGAGAAAGCTTCAGAAGATTGCTGTGGCGTTCCTCCGGCAGCTTCTACCGCTGCTGCAGCCGCCATTGCTGAGGCACTGCCTACTTCAGCTTGACATCCTCCGTACGCTCCGGAAATACAAGCTTTATTTGCGACTATCATTCCAAATAAAGCTGAAGTGAATAGAAAATGGACCATATCTTCATGACTTAACTGCAACGTTTCTTTAATACTAAATAGGACTCCCGGGATCGTCCCACTCGCACCTGCTGTTGGAGTTGCACAAATAACCCCTAATGAAGCATTTACTTCATTAACACCGATCGCATTTTGAACCCCTAACACCATCAAATCTCCAGAAAGAGTTTTTCCATTTTCTCGATATTTTTTTATTTTAACAGCATCACCTCCGGTTAAACCGGTCGGAGAAAATACCCCGTCACCCTCAATACTTTTATTTATGGAATTTTCCATAGTCACTAAATTTTTTTCCATTTTATTCCGAATTTCTTCATAAGATTTTTTAGTTTGTTCGATTTCCTGTTCGATTGCTAATTCATAAATTGGCTTTTGCCTTTTATTAGCTGCATCTACAATTTCTTTTATGGTCATATACATATTTTCTCAACCCCTAATGTAACTAAAGAATAATGATATTAGCTATGCTGCTTAAACTTCCCAATTCCTTCTGAACATCATCAGGCAATAGCGAATCCAAAGCGAATGCATATAAATATTTTCCGTTTTCTTCTAAAATATGATAGTTGTTAATTTCCACATCATATTGTTTAAAGATCCTGCGTAAAACAAATTCAAAGTCAGCTCTTTCGGAAATCGCAATAATAACTGGCAATGGCCCCTGCAGATCTAAGCTAAATCCGTCAATTTCAACATGTTTGACTTCAATTAATCCGCCGCCGACCGAAATACCCATCGTTCTAATACTTCGACTTTCATTCTCTAAATATATATCTGCCGTATTTGGATAACCAGCAGGACTATCACCTGCTTTTTCAATAAAGGTAATGTCAATTCCTTTAGATTCTGCTATTTTAATAGCATCTGGCACTTTGCTGTCATCGGCAGCAAATCCTAATATCCCAGCAATAATTGCAAAGTCAGTTCCGTGTCCTTTATGGGTTTCAGCAAATGACTCATAATACCTTACCACGATTTTTTTTGGAAGACCCTGAAATAATTTGCTGGCAACTGTTCCAATAGCTAAAGCACCTGCAGTATGTGAACTTGAAGGACCTATCATTATCGGCCCAATCACATCAAAACAACTTTTGTATTTAACAACCTTTTTTTCTTCAATAGATATTACATTCATGTTCATATAAGCCCCCCCATAATTTATTATTTCTCAACTTTCTCACCCCAAAAAAACCTTGTAATCACTTACCAGAGTCAAAGCTTCTTACGTTTTATTTGATAGTTGGTTTAGCTTTCCAGTAACCATCTTGAAGGTTCTGGAATCCTGCCGGCATTTTCTTCTCGATATACTTTACCAGGAACGCCACTAGATACCTGGCGCCCTTGCCGGTGCCGCATGCCCATTCCGGCGCATGCGGCACCGGCAAGGGCGCCCATAGCCTTCATGTATACGTTTTCTTGTTGTTGATTAGAAAATTAGTCTTCCCCTTGATTGTTGTTATAATTTCTTAAATGCAAGTAAACCGTGTGCTTTGAGATCTTAAGGGCATTGGAAACGATAGCCACGGAATCGCGCATTTGAAAGACGCCGCGTTCTAAGAGCAGCCTGATAATTTCTTTATTCCGATTATGATGCGGGATCTCTTGGGAAGCGTCGACCTCGTGAATCGTCGTTTCTATGGTGTTCTTCAGCAAATCCTCCACTGAGTTAGCGAAATTCTCTTTCACATTGTTTTCAGGGGATAGGAGTTGATTCGGCGAAAAGGTGTTAAGAAAGTTTGATAGGGAACCGTCAAGATTCATGTTGATGCACAACAAGGCGATAATTTTATTATCCTTACCCCGAATAGCGATGGTGCTGGACTTCATTAGCTGGCCGTTTTTTCCGCGGGTGAAGTAGCTTTTGGATTGTTTAGCGCCTGAATTCTCAAGCTCCTTAAGCATACGCAAGGCCAAGTCGGTAATAGGAGCGCCTACCTTTCTTCCAGAGTGGTGACCGTTGGCGATTACGACTGCGGACTGATTATAATCGTGCAAGCTATGTAGAACGACTTCGCATTCCGATCCTAAGTAGTCCGCAATGCCATAAACCAGAGCTTCATAAGACTTTATAATCAGGTGATCCTCGTCTGTAAAAGATAAGTATGACATCGTATAAGGATTACCTCCCTCCTTGGATAATAACCTGAAAGTTGAGTTAATCAAATTTATTTAATTCAATCAACTCGTCGTAATTGTATACAAAAAAGTTGATTCCTGCAAGAGGCTTCACAACACTGTCAATATCTTTTTGTCCTGCAAAAAGCCTTGGGAACCCCTAAGCTTATAAATCCTTTAATGTAAAAAAAACAAGACATACAGCTCATGCTGTATGCCCTGTTCTCAGCCACTTGATGCGGCTGCTGTTACATGGATCTTTGTGGGTTTACCGCGTATCTCTTATGATATCCTCCATTCTCTCTGTACGGATAAATTCTATTCTCATCAATTAGCATAGCGTAGTAGAAAGATGTGTTACGGGAAATATGTTGGCGGACTTTTGATCACGCTTGCATCAGCCTTCAAACATTTTAGCAACCAAGGATCAGAAGGATGAAATAACCTAATAGGAAATTCTTTTGCTTCCTCGCTATAGTGGATGCCTGTTCATTCTTCACTCCGCCCGTTCAGCCACTTGAACCAATGGAGCAAATGACTGAACCGGTACTCATGCTGGGAAGCATACGTCCATACCTCCGGCTCCTCACCGGGCTCCTTCCAGACGAGCATGGAAAAGTGACCTTCCTCCTCATTGGCAACCGACAGCAGCGAAAGACGGTCATCCCCGAATCGGTAGGGAGCCGATTCTACCCAGTAATTCCGCATATCGCTGATCCAGCCGCGGAATTGCTCTGTACGTGCGATCCGCAGAACTTCATCAGGCAGGAGCAGATGCTCGTCGATGTCCTTCCAATCCCCCGCATATCGGTACCGCGCTGCCAGCAGTGGACTGAGTGGCCGGGTTTTACCGGGGGCTAACGTAGGCATGCACTCGACGGGAACGACCGGACCGATGCTCTGGATTGCATAGGAGCGGGCATCCACCTCACTCATTCCACAGGACATAGCCTCCGTGATAAATTCGTTCCGTCGTGTACCAAACTGATGCCGATACTGTGACATTTCATCCTGCAACTCCAATACCATCCCTTGTAATGCATCTGTTCCGATCATTCTCAAGCACCTCTCATTCCAAAATATAGTCTTGCAGCTCCTGCTGCGCTCGATACTTAGCCCAATTGAACGCAGGCCACGCCGTTTCTTCCCTTGCCATGCTCATCAGACGCCCTTGCAGGTACTCATCCATCGTACCGTGTTCCTTGCGGCTAAATTCAATCAGTAACGGAATGGCATCCGCCGATAATCCACTCAAATATTCCTTATCTATCACTGATGTCGTGCGATACCGCTCAAGATTATTTTCGGCAATACGTACATCAATCCCCACATAATTCACGACGACATAAGCCACCAGCGCGAGTACAATATAATATTTGGCTAGCGGCAACTGGCGGATATGAATACGCACGGCTGCAATGAGCAACAGCAAGCCCAGAAAAATCATAAACGCGTGTACCAGATAGCGGGTGTACGTATAGCCGTATGCCTCTTCATACATGACCAGCCGGGTATATCCCGAATAGAGCATCACACCCGAGCAGCCAACGAGTATATAGAGCAGACCACTGTTGATTTTTTGCAATATGCTTGAGCTGAATTCAGTCCACTTCAACACACTGATCATCAACACAAAATTGATACCTGTTACCATGACCAGCTCCCCGAATCCCCTTCTTGCATATTCTGCATACGAGGTTCCTGCGGGTAAAGCGCCTTCCCATGCACCAAACAAATACCCAAACTGCAGCACTACAAACACTACATACACCAGATTCATGACGATCAGCACGGTAGCCGTGATCACCGGATCAAACTTAATTGCTACCGGCTCGTAGTCAGGGATTCTTGGTCTGTCAATAACCACTGAACAATGACCATCGTACTCGCTGGTTTGACCATTCGCACCCTCGTTCAGGCCGTGCCACGATTGAACTTCTCTCACTGTATCACGCGGGGCAGGGTGCACGAACCCCCACAAATAACAGAAAAAACAGAAGGTAAAAAAGCAGGTCCAGATCAGCCGCAGCATCCCGCTCCCAAAGGACCACGTGCCAATCCATGCAGGTATGCCGGATAACAGCTCCTCAAACATCCCGTCTGCCGAAGCCAGCAAGGATACAATGATGAACAGTAACGGCAAGGCGATGAGCAAACCAATCATCACTTTGCCCAGTACACGCTTACGCTCATCCTTCACATTGCGAAAGGCTGCCCTCTTGAACATCCGAAATGGAGTCGCGATATGGCGCATATTTTGATAAAACCAATGGCTTAACGCCTGACCGATCATGCCGGGCTCCGACCAGTCATGTCTCTTCTCTCCGAACAGCAGCACCATATGTACGCTAATCAGAGCGGGTATAGCCAGCGCATTCAACACATATAGAACCGGGTTATTGAACAGTGCATACGTCAATGCCAGCATGATAATGATGACAGACAGCAGACGCCCTATCCATGAACCGGGCTGGATGCGATCTCGATTGAAGACATACATATAGGCGTAAAACACAATGACAAAAACAGGCATAGACACGCCCAGCCCATGTCCGTAAAACAGATATTGATGAACCAGCGCGAGCACAATCGCGCCAGCAAAGGCGGACAAAAACGACGCTTCCGGCAGAGCTGTTCCACTCATCTTGTCATCCATGGTAAATACCTCCACAAATATGCTTTATAACCCTTATTGTAGATGATAAAATAAGAAGATAAAGAGAAAATAATTGAAACAAAATTTCCTATTTTATATAAGCGGCTGCGCTTTAATCATGTATAGAAGAAACGGAGCGACTATGAATGAAACTTCATGCCCAATTTTTGCAGCTTCACTCCCACACCGCTGACGACAAAGACGAGGATCATACCGTAGAGACTACGCTGGATGAGCTGGCGGCTATTTTTGACTGCACCCACCGCAATGCCTTGATGATCGTTCAGAAAATGGAGCAGCATGACTGGATTCAATGGACTCCCCGCCGCGGCCGGGGCCGTCGCTCCAGCCTGCGCTTTCTGATTCAGCCGGAAGACATTGCTGTACAGTCCATGATGCAGGCCATTGACCGCCATGACATCAAGCGTGCGCTGGATGAAATCCGGGCTCATTCGCGCTCCTCCACGATGCAGGAGCATTTGCAGGGCTGGCTGCTGAATTACTTCGGCCATCACGCAGAGGTCCGCAGCGATCAGCAGCAGATCGACACGCTGCGTCTGCCTATTCGCCAGCAACTCTATACGCTGGACCCGCTCT
>NZ_JH601081.1:149505-159092 GCF_000245715.1 Paenibacillus sp. Aloe-11
GCTGGCACGGCGGGCGAACGAAAGCGGCGAGATTTTGCCGGGGCTGGCGCACGCTTGGGAGGTGGACGCCACCCGTACGCAGTGGACCTTTTTCCTGCGTAAAGAAGTGCTGTTCCATAACGGCAAAATATTAACCGCCGATGACGTCGTCTATACCTTCGAGCGGCTGCGTCGTGCACCGGGAAGGAGACTGTACCATTTTATCGTCCGGCAAATTCGGCACGTGCAGGCACTAAGCCCAACCATGGTACGCTTCGTGCTGAAAGAGCCGAACGAGCTGTTTCTGTCCTTCCTGTGTACCAGCCGCGCTGCGATTGTGCCGCGTGAGCTGAATCAGGCGGGTGAAGCCGCCTTTGGCATTCGCCCTGTTGGTACAGGGGCGTTCAAGGTCACAGAAATGAATGAAAGCCTCTGTATACTGGAGGCTTTTGCACCTTATTTTCAAGGCAGGGCCCATCTCGATCGGGTAGAAATTGTACAGCTCCCGTGGGCGACCAAGCTGGAATCGTCGGATACGGAGGATAACGCTTCTTCTTTTCACATCATTCATAATCCCATATCCGCGGGAGGCACAGATGCCGCATGGAGCCAAATTCACTCGGCGGCTTCGGTATGCAAATTTATTACATGCAACACTTACAAGGATGGGCCGCTGCGCAACCCGGACGTGCGCGCCCGGATCGTAGCATGCCTGGAGCAGCGCAATCTTCCTCCCGAAGAGGCGGGGGCGTCCGACAATTCATATGAACCACCGGCGGCGCTGCAAATTGCCACTATTCCGGAGTATAGACCGGATGCAGACCGGGTCGCGGCTCAGCTCGAAGCCTGGGGGTATAGCTGTAATATCGTAGCCGCATCCATGAACGAGTTCAAAAGCTCATCAATTCGCATGGAGTCGGATTTGATCATCTTCTCTCTATTTCGTGACCGCGATGAGCAACTGCGCCTGTTTGACCTGTATCTCAATGTATCTGGGCATGTGGAGCCGCATAGCCGCGTGGATATCGAAAGACTGCTGCGTGAAATTACACGCGAATCCGATCATACCGTCAGAGCGCGTCAATTTGAAGAGATTGAAACACGGCTCATTCAGGAGCACCAGCTGCATATTTTATATGAAAAGCCCGTTCAGACGGCCTATCTCCCCTCTGTGCGTGGCGTATCCTTTAATAGTCAGGGCTGGGTGGATCTGCGTCATGTCTGGTTTCCACCTGCTTTATCTCCATCATTCACCCTTTCATAGACAAACAGTTCATCCGAGTGTAATGAGACAAACCAAAAAAGGTATCCTCTTTTTTACAAGAGAATACCTTTTTTGGTTACCACCAATCCAGACCTTTTCAAGCAGATGTATCGATGGATGAATATGTCCATCCCCCCATCCCGTGACTGCGAGCGTCGCAATGATCCTCGAGAGGAGGAGCAACGAGTGAAAAATTTATCAAGATAAAAGCATTAAATGCGAGCAGAGTAAAAACGATCTTTTTTATCATGGATGTATTCTACCTCTCCAAGTAAGTTTTTATATTCCTCTTTGTCCTCAGAAGAGGCAGTATGCCGATACTTTTCGAATAATCCTACACATCTGATGGTGACAGGATTACCATTCAGCATTACGGAATAAGAAAGGCTCTCCAGCAAGAATTTCATACCTTTGGTATAGCGATCTTTATTGAGATCATAACAAGCCATCTCTGCCAAAAATCGTGCATAGAGATCTGCTGACATTTGCTCTGTATAGGTGCCTACCTTGGTATGCTGATCTGCTAATGCCTCAATTTGTTTTTCAAAACGCTGCAGTACATGATCGACATTAAAATCATAACGGTTGGCCGCCACCAGAATTTTATGCAACCCTACCAGAATTTCGCCTTCGTTTTTCTCCAAATAGTCTACATATAGTGGAATCACGTCCAGGCTGCCGGACATCAACTGATAGAGATACCCGTTGGCCTCAGCCCAGTTGCTACAGAGGGCCTTCAAACGGCGCACTTCTTCTGTGTCCTCTTTTACCCAGCTCAAATCAGAATACAGGGATACATATTCCAGTGCCTTCTGATAGTCCCCGCGTTCATCCCACACCCCGGCGCGCATCACATAAGAATATACAATGTACATAAACAAAGGACCCTTGGGTTCCTTGCCACGCTCTGATCTTCTGGTATTTCCGTATTTCTGCTCGTATTGCACCTTTGCTTTTTGGCCCATTTTTTCAGCTAACCATTCTACTTTATCCCAACGTCGCAAGGAAGCATAGGTATTAGCCAAATCTTTTAAGGCCTCCAGCTGGTCTGCTTCACCCAGTCGATCCACAAAACTCTCAAAGTGTGTAGCCGCCCATAAATTTTCGTCCTGATCATCACCAATGGCAATCGTGAATAACCGATACTGGCAAAGAGCCAGACGTTCGGAATGCTGGTATTTCTCACTATCCGAGACATTCTTATAGATAATGGCCGCAGCCTCATGCTTGCCTTTTCCGAATAGCTCTTCTGCCGTCTCAAATAAAGCCGGGGCGTAAATGAGATAGTCCATCATAAACTCCACGACCTGCTTAATACAATCCAGTTTGTCCAACTCTGCACAGCGGTGCAAAAATGGCCGAACCCGTCGCCAATTTGGTGCTGTATTCCGTATAAACTCATCAATGTATAACTCATAGAGGCTTCCTTCTTCAAGCCCCATGCCTGCCCCAATCCGATCCAACAGGAGCATCGCGATCGGCCGATTGCCGTTAATAATGGCACTGATCGTTCCTGCATTAATACCTGTGTTCTCCCCAAACTTGCTAATCGTAATTCCTTCTCGTCTAATATACTGCTCCAGCTCTGCGCGAATTGTGGTTGTTTCCTTCAAATCAGGCACCCCCAGGGATTACTTGCATGATTTCAATACAAAAAAAGAGAATTCCCGTTAACATTCCCTTAATTATACAAAATAAAGCCCACTTCGCCAACTGCCTGGGTGAATTTATTTCAAAAATTTCAATAATTCTCCGAATTACCGTATACTACAGGGAGGTAAGCTGAATGGCTACACTCAATCGGTATGCAGGAAAGGATACAAAAAAATGGACAATTCCCCTACAACAGAACAACAAATTGCACAATGGATGGTCGCGCAGATCCGTGAAGTGGGCACCCTGAAACAGGAAGATGCGATTGCATATGTACGCTCTACGTATGGAGAGCAGTATGTGTTTATAAGCGAGCACGGTCATGTATCTCTGGAAAAAGAAATCAAAAAAGCATTTCGCAAGCTTCATGGCGGCAGAATAGCCTGGGATCGTGATGGATTCCTCTGGGCCTGGACTTAACAAGCAAAGGCATCTGCCCCTGGGCAGGTGTTTTTCTAAATTCATGCATATAGTTTGTGGAGCTGGCTGATTTGTTCCTTCACAAACTGTCGGAGTGCCGCAGGCTCCATAATTTCACCCCGGCCGATCCAATCCATAGCATCTCGACAGGCCGCTTCATAGCTGTACATATTGACCGTCAGATGCAAATGGCTTCCTTCCTGCACGGACTGGATGATTTCCAGCCTGTTCGCTATAATTCCAGCTTGCGTCTTATTCGTTCGGATTACTACGGGATAGTACTCTTCCTTTTTGCAAAGCTGCTTAAACCTGGTTTCTTGCATCATCCAATACTGCTCCAGCGAAAAATCCACAGGAACCTCGAAGACCTCCGCAGACGGCTGGACCTCCGTGATACGCTCGCACTTGAAGGTCCGAATCTCCTGCCCGATCTCACAGAAGGCAATGAGATACCAGTCACCCTTTTTCACCACAAGTCCATAGGGATGTACATGGCGAGAAGAACAGACTCCATCGGCTTTCCGATATTGAATGGTTATCTTATTGGAACCCCACACCGCAGCTCTCACGGTCTCCAGACAGGGAATGGCTACACGCTCCGTCCACCAGGGCGTATCATCAAAATAAAACCGCGCTTTGGCTTTCCGAATATCCGATTGATAAGGGTCTGGCATGGTCTGTTCCAGCTTGAGCAGCGCATTTTTTAATTTTAAGCCCGATTCGGTGGGCCCGCCCGTATATATGCCCATGCCTGTTAAATAAAGCTGAATCACATCTCCTCCGTTCAACTGTTTAAGGTTGGCTGTATAGCCCTCCATCAAATAAATTCCACCCTTCGGGCCGGATGCGGTAACAATCGGAACCCCGGCTTCAGCCAAAAGGTCGATATCCCTGTAAATCGAGCGTACCGAGGTTTCCAGTGCCAACGCCAATTCCTTGGCCTTCATTCTCCCTCTAGATTCGATACATAATAAAATCGCGATTAAACGATGCAGTCTCACAATCATACCTCCACAGTAGATGGTTACCCAAGTTGAAAAGTCGATGCAAAGATTGTTGACACCCTGTTGGCAATAATAGGTGTGTATCATAGAAGTAAAGGGGTGTAATGGATGATGAATATTGGAATTTTGGGGACGGGATTCGGCGCGTATCATGCGACGCTTTTAAACAACCATCCCAAGGTGAACAGAATCGTTGTATTCGGAAGGAACGAAACCAAGCTGCAAAAGCTGAGAGAGGACCTGAACGTTGAAGTCACACAAAATATAGAGGATATTCTGCTGGATTCAGACATGGATGTCGTCGATCTATGCCTGCCCTCTCATCTGCATAGGTCATATGCCATGGATGCGCTAAAGCACGGAAAGCATGTGTTTTGTGAAACGCCGGTTTGCTTTGATCTCGAAGACTCTCTTCTTATGCAACAAGCTGAAAAGCAATATGGTAAAAAGATTCTGGTCAACCAGTTCATTAAGTTTGATCCTGCCTATACCTATCTATACGAGGCTCACCGTCAGCAAAAGTACGGGAAGCTTGTTTCCTTGTCCTTGAAAAGGGAAACGCCTCCCCTGTGGGGAGATCTTGGACCAAGCTCCATCCCTGCTCAGTTCATGATTCATGAACTGGATTTACTCGCATGGCTGCTGGGCCCCTGTGACCCATGCACAGTCTGGGGTACAGAGGTTGCCCATCCTGAACAGGCACAGGTGCGGGCTTATTTTCAGCATCAGAATACGTTCACAGAAGTCATCGCCTCTTCCCATATGCCGACAAGCTATCCATTCACGGTAGCCTATGAAGCTTATTTTGAGAAGGCCAAACTGGTATACCACGAAAGCGACGAAAATGATCTTGTACCTACCGCATTATATGAGTATACCGCATCAGGGCAGCAAAAAATCAACCTCGAATCCGCCAATCCGTACGAAAAAAGTCTGGATCATGCCCTTGCATGCTTTAACGGACTTTCGGAATGCCTGATTCCACTGGAACAAGCCATCCAATCGCTGGAAATGGCTATTAAGATTAAACATAGATTGGGGAAATTTTAGCGTTAACTCGATGTCTCCGGCAGTTACAGCGGTCAACCTCCCTTACAGGGAGGTTGTGTCCGTAGGCAAGGAAACTTCGTCCACATAGTTCGTTGCCATAATCCTGGCTACCCCGGCCGGATCGGTGGTCTGGCCCAACGCCCACATCATTTTTGTTACCAGTGCTTCCGTTGTCATGTCATACCCCGGAATCACACCCTTTTCCAGTACCTTCTGGCCTACCTCGTAAATCGTCAGATCCCCGCCCTCATAGGGGCATTGGGTGGTTACGACAATACTCATACCGTCCTTCATCAATTCTTCGATTTTGCTGATTAGGCTTCTTTCCTTGAAAGGCACACCGCCCATACCAAAGCCCTCTATGACGATGCCTTTATAGCCCAAGCTTCGAATGGCATCAAAAATCGCCGGGTTCGTCCCCGGAATCAGCCTCAGCAAAAATACCTCCGATGCATACCCGTCATTATACGGGTGGCGAACGGTACCGCGATCTGCAAATACGCCCTCCGTATAGACCACCTTGCCGTTCTCCACCAGGCCGATGTATGGATAGTTGATACTCTCAAAAGCGTTATAGCTGCGAGTTCTGATCTTGGAGCTGCGGCTGCCGTTGATAATTTTGCCGTTAAATACAACAAAACCCCCTGCCACCTCGCCACATGCGGTCAGGAATGAGTCAATTACATTCTTTTTGGAATCACTGTGTTCGGCCAAAATGGACACCTGTGAGCCTGTCACAACGACGGGCTTGTCTACAGTTCCCAGCATGAAGCTCAAGGCCGAAGCCGTATAGGCCATCGTATCCGTACCATGTGCAATGACGATGCCATCGTATTGATTGAGGGAACGGTGTACCATCCGGGCAATGGAAGCCCAATCCTCTGGTTGCGTATTGGTGCTATCAATGCTCATCAGATTGTGGGCATCAATGTCGCAAATTTCCTTGAGCTCCGGAATTTCCGCTAAAATATTCTCAGCCGATTGGGTCGGAGTCAGGCCGTTTTCCTGATAGGAGGAAGAAATCGTCCCGCCTGTGTTGATGAACAAAACCTTTTTCATGTGCCAAAGTTCCTTCCCGATTACATCTTCACTTTATTGTTCTTAGAATTTATCATGAATAAGTGTGATATGCTACATTGCTAAAGAAAAGAATTAATGAAGGATGGTGCATTCATGAATCTGGAGCAGCTAGCAACCGTCATCCCGCTGCTAGAGCATATCGAATACGGCAACACCTCTCAAACCCTGCATCCTGGCTCCAACAGCCATCTCCTGATTGTTGCGCTGCACGGACACGTCACTCTCTCAGCTCAAGGCCAAGAGCCGATTATTTTCACGCAGGGCTTTGCCTTTCATAATCAATATGGCGCTTGCAGCATTCAGGTCCCCAAAACCCGGGAAGCCGAATATATCGTGATTACGTACCGTGTTCTGCAAGGCGAATCCACGGATTGGACGCTGCATGGCCCCTTGCGTACCTTGAGTGAATATAAAATCAAATATATGCTGGACGAGCTGCTACGAACCATAGCTCCGAGCATTCAGGATGAAGCAGGCGTGGAAAAAGCGGCCCGGCAATTTCGAAAAAGACTGCTCCTGGAGCGATTGCTATTCATTTATATCTATGAGACGCATATGGTGCAGGACAACCACAACTCGTCGGTATCCATTGAACAATCCCTGTCTTATATCCATGAGCATTATATGCTCAAGCTGACCCTGCCGCTTCTCGCTGATCGGGCGGGCATGAGTGAAGGACATTACACGGTGTTGTTCAAAAAAGCCACTGGCATGACCATGACTCAGTATTTGCGTCATCTCCGTATCCAAAAAGCGAAGCAAATGTTCCAGCAGACCCGACTTCCAGCCAAGGAAGTAGCCCAACGGGTCGGATTTACGGATTATTTTCATTTTAGCCGTATTTTTAAAAAAGAAGTCGGCTGCTCCCCCACCCAGTTTCAAAGAATCTAATAATATAACATGTGACGTCTACAAATCAGACATGGTATAAAAGAGAGGTTGCCGCTAAAATTCAAATGAGAATAATTATTATTATCAGGGGGAAACAGGATGCATCATTGGTTTAGACGTATATTTGGCCTCACCTTCACCTTACTGCTCGCTATTAGCTTGGCGGCTTGTAGTTCATCCTCCACGAATCAGACTGCGGCAAACGGTAATTCGACTGGTTCCCAACCAGCGAACAGCTCATCTGGCGGAGACAGTATCACCGTTCAGGACGCACTCGGAACGGTCACCTTACCGGGCAAGCCTGCACGTATTATTTCGATGGATTTCAGCTTTACGGACATGCTGGTGACTCTTGGTGTGCAGCCTATCGGGATTGCTGATGACGGTGCGCCTGAGCTGTTCATGGATTCCGTGAAAAGCAAGCTGAAGGACTACACTTCCGTAGGCTCCCGTTATGAACCCAACATTGAACTGATCAGCTCATTGCAGCCTGATCTGATTATTGTGGATATTAATAAGCACAAAAATGCTTTAACTCAATTGAAGGGCATTGCCCCAGTGCTGGCACTGGACGATTTTCAGGCAGACTATGAGCATATGCTGAAAAACTACACGATCCTCGCTACGGCTGTAGGTAAAAGTGAAGAGGCTCAAAAACGTCTGGAAGAACATCAGGTCAAAATGGATGCAGCCAAAAAGAAGCTGAAGAACACGTCTCTGACCGTACTGCCTGCTGTCGTCAATCCTAAAGGCTTCTTCGCCCATTCAGACCATGCATATACTGGCTCCATTGTGAAGCTGTTAGGCTTTACCGATCCGGTACACAGCGACAAGGCATATCCCGAGCTGACGCTGGAGCAGTTGGTTGAAGCCAACCCCCAGGTGCTGTTCCTGATGCCGACAGACCCTACAACGATCGTGAACCAGTGGGAAAGCAATCCCTTGTGGCAAAAAATAGACGCCGTCAAAAACAACCGTGTATTTACGGTAGAACGGCGTAATTGGTCCTTGTCCCGTGGGATGCTGGGAAGTGAAAAAATAGCCGAGGACATCGTAAACAGCCTGGGAGAGAAATAAAATGATCCATTCCATATCCACCATGTCCAAAAAAAAGCAGAGCCGTTCGCGGTTTCTGCTCTTCCTGTTTTTAGTGTCTTTCGTTTTGCTAATCCTGGGCTTGTTATTCAGCCTCAAATGGGGCCCTGCCTCTATATCGTGGGCTGACCTGTATCAGGCATTGACCTATCAGCGCAGCGACAAGGTACATCTGTATATTCAGACGCTGCGCCTGCCGCGCACCCTGACCGCCTGCATGGTCGGTATCCTGCTGGCGCTGGCGGGGTTGTTGACCCAGCTCACCACACGAAATCCGCTGGCTTCACCACATGTATTTGGCATTAACGCCGGGGCTTCTCTCGTCGTGGTGCTGGGGCTTGTCTTATCCGCACAGCTATCGGCAATATCCACGATGCTGATGGCCTTTGCCGGGGCAGCGGTGGGTGCGTGGCTGGTCTGGTCGCTGGCTGGATTCGCAGACAAGCAGCCTGTACGATTGGCGCTGGCGGGCATCACCATTCATTTCATGCTGTCATCACTGACAGAGGGCTTCATTATATTGAATCAGTATTCTACGGAGTCCATGATTTTCTGGCTGGCTGGCTCTGTCAGCCAGGCGGGCTGGACGGAGGTACGAATGATTCTTCCTTTTTTCATCGCGAGTCTTGTGCTGCTCGTTATGCTGTTGCCAGCCCTGCGACTGCTGCTGCTGGAGGACGAGATCGCAGCCGGACTGGGGCAGCGAGTCCCTCTTGTTCGAGCACTGGCTCTGCTGCTGGTTATCGTAATGGCAGGCTCAGCCGTGGCTGTATGCGGACCGATCGGCTTTGTCTGTCTGATCGTACCCCACATCTCCCGGGCGCTGGTCGGAACACGTCTCTCGCTGCGCGTTCCGATGACGGCGCTTGGCGGAGGGCTGCTGCTGGTGTATGCGGATCTGCTCAGCCGCATCATTTCTTTTCCGTTCGAATCGCCCGTGGGAATTGTAACCTCTGCTATCGGAGGGCCGTTTTTTATCTATCTGGCCCGTAAAAAAAGGGGGGCGACACGATGAGCAGACCCTTCTATCTTGTGACCGCCTTGCTTCTGCTGCTCCTGCTCGGCATCGGTTCGGTCAGTGTGGGAGCGCTTCCTATTCCCCTGCGTGATATCGGCTCGGCTCTGGTGGATACGCACAGCCGTTTTCATTT
>NZ_JH601082.1:0-4864 GCF_000245715.1 Paenibacillus sp. Aloe-11
ACAATCAGTGGCTGATTCCGCTGGCTGCCCTGCTGGGAGCGAATCTGATGCTGCTGGGCGACATTTTGGGCAGAATGCTCATTGTTCCACGTGAAATACCCGTCGGGATCATGACGGCACTTGTGGGCGCTCCTTATTTTGTGTATTTACTGCGGAGAGACCGCAGCAGAAGATCATTCTGATTCCCCGATACCCAAGGGAAAAAGCCCCTTCATCGTATCTGGGGATGCATCTAGGTACATCCGGCAGCAGTCTGATGTATCTAGATGTAGCACGCCAAAAAGCACGTCAGACCATCACAGGTATTCCTTCCTCCTGCGATGGGTCTGGCGTGCTCTTTACTCTAAGGACAACGACTTTACGGTGTTTCGCCTTCATATGAGACCGGGCCGGGTAATCCTGTCTACCCCATTCCACGTCATTTTATGGAGCTACCGGTTGCTCCTGTAACGTTCTTTGCCCCAACGCTTTGCCCAGGAATTGCCGTGTCCGCTCTTCCTTCGGATTGGTGAAAAATTGCTCCACAGGACCCTGTTCCACGATGACGCCATCCTCCATCAGCACGACCCGATCCGCTACATCCCTCGCAAAACCAAGCTCATGCGTCACAACAAGCATCGTATTGCCTTCACTTGCCACTTTTTGAATGACTGACAGCACTTCATCCACCAGCTCAGGATCGAGTGAGGAAGTCGGTTCGTCGAACAACAGCACCTGCGGATTCAGCGCCAAAGCCCGGGCTATGGCAACACGCTGCTGCTGTCCACCCGAAAGCTGGGCAGGATAATAGTTCATGCGATCCTTTAACCCGACCTTTTCCAAAATCCCTTCACTGATCTCCCTCGCCTGCTTGCGATCCAGCTTTTTTACACTGGTCAGACCGATCATCACATTATGGAGTGCATTCAAATTTTTAAACAGCTGATATTGCTGGAATACCATCGCCGTTGCCATACGCAGTCCAAGAATATCCTTTTTTCCCGCCTTAGTCGCATCTACCTTTACACCGTCAATTTCAATAATACCGCTGGTCGGCTGCTCCAGAAAATTAATGCTGCGCAGCAGCGTGGACTTTCCCGATCCGCTCGGGCCCAGGATGACCACAACTTCTCCCCTGCCTACGGTCAGGTCTATGCCCTTCAACACGTGATGCTGTCCAAAATGCTTATGGATTTGATGAAGTTGAATCATACACTTACTCACTTCTTTCGTAAATTCGAATACGCTTCTCCAGCACGACAAGCCCGCGTTCAATAATGATGCACACCAGCCAGTAGATCAGAGACACCGCAACATACACCTCAAAAAAAGCCAGCGCCCGTGCGCCCATAATTTTAGCCTGTCCCATCATATCGACAACACCGATCATAAAAATAAAAGACGTATCCTTCACCGTACTGATCAGCGTGTTCCCCAGATTGGGCAAAGCCACCGTCAACGCCTGTGGCAGTACAATTTTGAGCATAATCTGTGTCTGACTCATCCCGATGGAATTGGCAGCCTCAAATTGCCCACGGTCCACTGAGTTAATCGCAGCCCGGAACGTCTCCGACAGATACCCCCCGAGGTTCAACGAAAATGACAACAGTGCGAAAATCTCGGGTGGAATCACGTAGATATTTAATTGCTGCAGGAAACCATATTCGCTCTGAAAAAAATATAAAAACTTGGGTATTCCATAATATACGAGAAATAACTGCACAATCAGCGGCGTTCCCCGAATGTACGAGACATACAGCGTAGACAATTGCGCCAAAACAGGCACCTTGTATATCCGGATTAAGGCCGTCGCCAACCCGATGATCGAACCTAGCAGCATGGACAATAGCGCAATCCATAGCGTAACGGGTAGATACTCCACGATCCGGGGAAGGCTTTTCAGCATATAATCAAGGTCAAACAGCTTTTCCATAGGAACCTCACTTTACCCATTGCATTGTTGTTACTGAGGGATATATTCCCCGCCTGTCCATTGTTCAGACAGTTTTTTCAACGTTCCGTCCGCTTTCAGTTCTTTAATAATGGGGTCAATTTTCGCTTTCAGTTCTTCGCCCTGCTTATCCTTATTGAACACCAGATTGATATCATCCGTTTTCACAGGATCACCTATCGCTTCGACCTGCAAGCCTTCCTTCTTGATCGTAGCAGCCGTCATGACTGGATCATTGACATAAGCGTCTACCCGGCCATTTTGCACGTCCTGAAGGTTGTCAGACGAAGTGCCTGTGTCATTGTATTTCAAAATAATTTTATTTCCGTTCTTTGCATTGTACTGTTCCAGTAATTGAGTGTAGGAATCCCCTACGGAAGCAGCTACCTTCTTGCCTTCCAAATCCTTGAGAGAGTGTATATCCGTTCTGCCTTTTTTCACAACAATGACGGATTGAGCCTGGAAGTAAGATTCATCAGAGAACAAGTATTTTTGCTCACGCTCGGGATTTTTGGCGATTTCATCCGCTACGACCTGAATTTTGTTCGCTTCCAGCGCCAGGAAAATTCCGTCCCAGCCCGAAGGGACAAACTCAAACTTGTAGCCGTCCAGCTTCTTGTCAATTTCCTTGATGACATCCACATCGTATCCGGTCAGTTCATTTTTATCATTCGTAAAAGCAAACGGCGGGTAGTCATTTTGTGTGCCGACATAAATCACCTTATCCCCTGACGCCGCTTCCTTTGAGGAGCATCCACTCAAGGCACCCGTTAATAACACAAGAGATAGGCCAATCGCTGCAACGAAAGCAGATTTTTTCATATTGTAATACCCCTTTTTATCCCAAGTAATTTACTATGATTTTATATTATAGCGGGTTATTCAAATAATACAACAGATAAATTTGATTTCAATTGCTTATCCATATGCTGCACAAAAAAAAGGACCCTTGCGGGTCAACTTTCATTCATGAAGGGAAAGACGGTCTGCTGGATGTTCCGGCAAAATAGATGAGATCAACCGTTGCACAGCCGGATGAGCGGATTCAAAAATCCGATCCTTGTCATCGCAGCGTTCGATCAATTTCCCCTGCTCCATCACGGCAATACCATCACAGACGGCGTAAGCCGCCCGAATATCATGCGTGATGAACAGATACGACAATCCGAACGAGGATTTCAGCTCTCCCAGCAGGGATAAAATATGCACCTGGTGAACCATATCCAGGCTGCTGACGGACTCATCCAGCACGATGAGCTTGGGCTTGAGGGCAATCGCTCGGGCAATGTTGATCCGCTGCAATTGTCCGCCGCTAAACTGATGCGGAAGTTTATTCCGATCCTCCGGCTTGAGACCGACCCGCTCCAGCAGGTGCTCAATCGTTCTCTTTTGCTCCTGTACCGATAGCCGTTCGTAATTGTCCAGCGGCTCCCCGATAATCTGCCCGGCGGTCATCCGGGGATTTACAGCGGAATAGCAGTCCTGAAATACGACCTGCATATCCCGTCGCAGCTCCCTGCGGACCTGTGTGCTTCCATTATAAATGTCCTGGCCCTGAAACAGCACCTGACCCTCCTGCGGCTTCTCCAGCCCCAGAATGACCTTGCCCAGCGTGCTTTTACCCGCTCCGCTCGTTCCAAGCAAGCCCAGGCAAAATCCGCTCTCTATGGTGAGTGAAACGCCGGACAGCACGGGGGAACGTAGTTCGGAGCGGCCCAGCCATTTGCGCCTTCCATAGCTATGAGTTACTTCCTTCACTTGCAGCACGCGCATTCGCCCCCCTATTGAATGTGTAACCGTCCACAGGCGACTAACTGCCTGCCTGATTCATGTCCCGCAGGGACAGCTTGGGTCTGGCATGCAGCAGCATTTTCGTATATTCATGCTGTGGCTGATTGAACAGCCGATGAACCTCCGCCTGCTCGACGATACGTCCCTGCTGCATGACAGCTACTTCATCTGCCATTTGGGAAATGACTCCCAGATCGTGCGAGATCAGCAAAATGGAAGTGCCGTATTCTGTGCGCAAGCGGTCCAGCTCTCTCAGCACCTGCAGCTGATTCACGACATCGAGCGCCGTTGTCGGTTCATCCGCGATCACCACCGCAGGACGCAGGCACATGGAAATGGCAATCATGACGCGTTGCAGCATCCCCCCGCTGAGCTGAAAGGGATACCGCTTCAACAGCTTGGCCGGTTCGGGCAAATTCATCTTTTCCAAAGCTGTTATGGCAAGATTACGGGCCTGTCGTGTGGTCAATTGAGTATGAGTGCGAATGGTTTCCATAAACTGAGCCCCGATCGTATACACGGGCGTAAAAGCATTCATCGGATTTTGCATAATCAACGCGATGTCCTTACCGCGAATACGCCGTATCTCCTCGGCCGCCATTCCGTTCAGCTCACGCCCATTCAGACGGACACTGCCTTTTACGTCCATCGTCTGGCGATCCAGCAGTTGGAGCAGGGCGTTACAGGTCACCGTTTTGCCGCTTCCACTCTCGCCAACAAGACCCAGTACCTGCCCCTTTTTCAGTTCAAAATCAATCGGCTCCAGCAGAGGGACTGTCCCTGTACCCGTTTGGAGCTTCACCTGCAAGCCGCGGACCTCCAGCACCTTCGACTTCGCCCCGTCATCCATCGTTGTTCTCACTCCTGTTTTACTGACGTTTGGAAATTCCGTATCGGTCTGACAGCGCCTCTCCCAATATATTGAAGGCCATGACCACTACCAGAATCATGACGCCCGGATAGATCATTAATTCCGGATGACTGCGGATGTAGCCTGTTCCCTCATGAATCATCGCTCCCCACTCGGGAGTCGGTGGCTGGATACCCAGACCGAGGAAAGACAACGCGGAAATATCCATGATCGCCCAGCCCATCTCCAGCGTACCCATAACCACAATCGGCCGCAGCACATTGGGAATGATA
>NZ_JH601082.1:4892-11966 GCF_000245715.1 Paenibacillus sp. Aloe-11
CCCGCTAATCCTTGCGGCCGCTATAAAATTCCGTTCTTTCAGACTAACGACCATATTGCGGCACATTCGGGCATAATACACCCACTGCACCATCATCAAGGCAAGCAGCACCTGCATCAGACCCGGCCCAAAAATACCGACAATACCCAGTACGAGCACCAGATTCGGGAACGCCATAATCCCTTCGCAAAACCGCATTAGCACACTATCGACCCAGCCGCCCACATAACCTGCAACCGATCCAATCACGACACCAATACCAAGCGAGGACAGGAAAATCAATGTCGCAAAGCCGAGCGAAATACGCGCTCCATACAGCAGCCGGGACAGATTGTCCCGCCCCAAATGATCAGTTCCCAGCCAGTATTCCTTCGAAGGTCCTTCCAGCTTGTGCAATAAATTGACTTTAACCGGATCATGGGGAGCCAGCCACGGGGCTATCGCCATAATGAGGAAAAGAGCCGCCAGCACAACAGAGCAGACCACGACTACTTTTTGACCCTTGAACATTGTACGCAACCTTATCATCACCGCTCTGCTCGTCCCTTCGCTGAAATTCGGGGGTCCATATACAAATGCACCAGGTCAACGAGCAAATTGCATACGATGAACAGGCATGCCGCCAAAAACACATAGCATTGTATGACGGGAATATCCCGGTTAAAAATCGCTTCCACAAAATATCGGCCAAAACCGGGCCATGAAAACACCTGCTCCACAATAATCGTTCCGGTCAGCAGCTTGCCCAGATTCATGCCCATACCCGTAATCAGCGGAGAAATGGCAATTTTGAGCACATGCTTGAGCATAATTATACGTTCAAGAATCCCTCTGGTTCTGGCATACTGCACATACGTTTCCTGAAGCTGCTCCAATACACTGGAGCGCAGCAGGCGCGTATATAGAGCAATCAGAACGAACGACAGGGTCAACGTGGGGAGCACCAAATGCTGCCACGTCCCCCGCCCCTCTACAGGCAGCAAGTCCAACCGGACAGAGAAAAAGAAAATCAACAGATATCCCAGCCAGAACTGTGGAATAGACGCTCCAACATATGAAACCCCTCGACTAAGCATGTCGATCCAGCCATTTTTACGTATCGCCGCCAGTACGCCCAGCGGAATACTCACCACAATGGATAGCAGCATGCTGCTCAAGGCCAGCTCGACAGTGGCAGGCAGCCGAACCTTCACCTCATCCCACACCGGCTTGTTTGTCAGGTACGAAGTACCAAAATCCAGCCGGCTGATTCTTTGCAGCGTCTGCATATACTGTGTCAGCAAAGGCTGATCCAGTCCGAATTCATGCCGCTTCTGCTCCAGAATTTCCGGAGTCGGATAGATGTGAGCGGCTGTCAAATAGGCCTCGGCCGGATCAACCGGTGAAATATGAATGAGTGCAAAGGTAACGAGAGTGGCAAAGAGAACAATAGGAATGACCGCTATCATTCGTTTCCCAATATAGCTAATCACAAGTTGTCCTCCTCTTCTGTAAACGAACGTTACCCTTTCATTTCAACTACTTTCCGATTTCAATTCCATCAAACGGATTTTCATCCCGGTTGGCCGGGAATACAAAATTCGTAATTTTTTTCTGGTATACGGCAGTTTTCTTAATATATGAAATAGGCACAATGGCAGATTGCTCCTGAAGCGTCTTCAGAATCGAAGCATACAGCTCTTGACGCTTGGTTTCATCTGTCGATGAGAGTGCTTCGTGTACTTGCTGATCCAGATTCTTCTTCATTGGAAGGGCGCTTAGCACCTCGGAAATCCCGAAGCTCTTCTTGGCAATGACGTTAATAAAAGAATGCGGATCATAAGGCGCACCATAGTTGTACCAGAAGTACAGATCAAATTGGTTGGATCTAAGGCGCTTGATTTGAACTGTCAGCTCCAGCCCGGTCAGGTTCACTTTAACACCCAGCTCTCCCCATTCCGCCTGAATCGTTTCAGCCATCGCCTTTTGGATCGGATCGGTTTTATCAAAAATCAGCTCAAAATCGAGTTGCTGTCCATCCTTCTCCCGCACCGTACCGCCAGCAGGCAGCTTCCAGCCGGCCTCATCCAGCAGCGCTTTGGATTTTTCCACATCATAGTCCACGGGCTGTAAGTCCACATTCGTATACGGATAGTTTTTGGACAAAACGGTATCCGCTTTTTCCTCCAGCCCTGAGGTCACACCTTCCACCATCGCCTGCTTGTTAAAACCATGCTGGAGGGCCAAGCGTACGCGGAGGTCTGACAGCTTGGGATTGGACGAATTGAGCAGCAGGCTTCTTGTGCCGACAGGATCGGACAGCTTGGTAACATACTTATCCGTGTCGCGAAGCTGCTTGAAGGCATCCAGACTAATGACACCTTCTCCGTAAATCAGATCCAAATCGCCTTTCTCAAAGGCCATTACACGCGTTTCGCTATCGGGAATGATTTTTACGATAATTTTATCCACCTTCGGTGCAGTTCCCCAATAATTTGGATTGCGCTTAAAGGTTGCATATTCATCCTGCTTGTATTCATCCAGCATCCAAGGCCCTGTACCTACAGGTTTCTTGATGCCTTTGGAGGTGTCCCCATCATCCGGGAACCCGGCCTCACCCAAAAAGCGGAACGGACGAACGACGGACAAATCCTGAAGCACCGGGTAGTACGGCTCCTTGAGCGTCAATCGGAAGGTGCTGTCATCCACGACCTCCGTTTTGTCGAGAACACCTACCACACCAAGCCAGCTGTGCGTCTTATCATTTTTCATGATTGCGTCAAAGTTCTTTTTGATAATGGCTGCGTTGAACGGTGTTCCATCTGAAAATTTCACACCTTTGCGAAGCTTGAACGTATATGTTTTGCCGTCCTTGGAAATCGTCCAGGATTCAGCCAAAGCAGGCTCCAGCTTGCCTCCTTGCTTGTAGCTGACTAACGGCTCATAAATCATGGATTGTGCAAAAAGCTGGGAAGGGTTGTATACGTGAGGATTCATTGTACCAATGTCACGCGGCCACGATAGCGTGATCGACTTTTCATTGGCAGCTCCGTTCATTGAGGTGGATGCAGGTGTATCCTCCTGCTTCGCGCAACCTAAAATAACGGATAATAGGAGGATTGCCACCAACATAAGGGTGGTAGTCTTGCGGTGTCGAACGGACATCAATGTTTTTCCCCTTTTCTATATATGTGATAATGATTATCATAATCATATTAAGAATAGGTAGCACATCTTATTTTGTCAACAATATTCGACAAGGAAAGATCAAATTTATTTTAAATTTGTATAATTTGAGATAGATGGATCATTCCACCAACGTTTGGAACAAGGTGTGAGTGTACTCATGCTGTAACAGGCTTTCATCCCAATCCTTGAATATTTCCACGATCTCCCCCTGATACATAACGGCAATCCGATCACAAAACGGACGGGTGGATTGAAGATCATGAGTGATGAAAAGGTAGGATAACTGACGTTCTATCTGGACTTTCTTGAGCAAGTCGAGTACGGAGGACTGTGTTGCTGCGTCGAGATTGGCGACGGATTCGTCAAACAAGATGATTTCCGGCTCCACCGCCAGCGCACGAGCGATGCATACCCGCTGCTTTTGTCCGCCGCTTAGCTGTGATGGGTATTTCTCCAGACTGTCAGCCTCCAAGCCTACCGATTCCAGCAGGGACAGGCAGATATCCAGCGCTTGCGCTTTTCGCTCAGGAAAATAATTGCGGATCGGCTCCAGCAAAATATCGCGAATGGTCATACGGGGATGCAGTGAGGAAGACGAGTCCTGAGCGATCAACTGGACTCGCTTGTACAGATGAACATCCTTCACCTTTCCAGTGTGAATGGGCTGACGATCCAGCCAAACCTCCCCCGAGGTCAACGGTTCCAGCCTCATGATACATTGTGCCAGCGTACTTTTGCCGCTTCCGCTTTCCCCAACCAGTCCGAGGCATTCTCCCCGCTGTAATTCCAGACTTACCTGCTTCACGGCGGCCTGCTCGCTATCTTGCTTGCTAAACCAGCCTTTTTTCCGTCTGCGGACAGGATAAGTTTTGGTCACTTGCTTCAATTCCAGTATCATTCGTGCATCCTTCCTTCCGGCCTCATCTCCAATACGCGATCCGCTACACGGCCTATGCCCTGACGGTCATGAGAAATCAACAAAATGGTGAGATCGAAGTCCTCTCTCAGCTGCTGGAGCAATGCCAGAACCTTGTCCCGGTTGATGACATCCAGCGCCGTAGTTGGCTCATCGGCAATAAAGAGGCGTGGCCCGGAGCTTAGCATAGCAGCCAGCAGCACTCTTTGGCACATGCCTCCACTTAGTTCAAACGGATACAACGACAAAATGCGCTCCGGGTCCGCAAATCCGACCTTTCTGAGCAGAGCGTGTAGATAAGCCTCCTGCGATTGCGTAGCGCGGCCCCCAGCTAGCTCCGTGGCACGGCTTATCATCCGTCTCATCCAGGGTAGCGCACCCTGTAGAACGGCTTGCTGCGGTGCAGCGAAGGACGGGGCAGTATGAGCACCAGCATGCCCCGGCTCCTTCTGTTCGTGCGGCAAATGACGCCGCCCGTGCAGCCTTAACGTATCCGTCAGCTGTGCGCGGACGGTACGGATCGGGTTCAGCCCGCTCAGCGATTGCTGAATGAGCAGCGCAATATCCTCGCGGCGCAGCCTTTGCCAGCGCCGTTCATGGAACGGGACGATGTCCTCCCCGTTATAGTAAATATACCCTTGCGTAACAGCGATCCCCGGCTCCAGCATGCCTGCGATTGCATGTGCAGTCAGGCTCTTGCCGCACCCGCTCGGTCCGGTCAGAGCCACAATTTCGCCCGGATATACGGAAAAGCTCACATCTCGCAGCAGCGGTTGATGGCCACCGTTCCGCATTGTTCCCCCGTTCGCTTCCGATTTTCTACCTGCATCCGAGCCTGTTCCCGTCTCATTAGCTGTTCCTACGCCTGTGCGACCTATCCCCAAATGTTCCACGTGTAACAGCGGCTTGCGCCCGTCCACTCGCTCTATCGTATCCTTTCGACCAATGTCTGTCCGATGCTCCACTATTTCGCCGCCCCCTTTTCCGAAAAACGGTCACCCAGCAGCTGGCACGCAAGCACAAACAGCATAATCGCCAAGCCTGGAAAAATCATGACATGCGGAGCCACCTGAAAATACGAGGTTGCATCATGCAGCATCACGCCCCACTCTGGCTTGGGCGGCTGTACGCCCAGTCCAAGAAAGGAGAGCCCGGCAATCATCAGCACCACGCGCCCGATATCCCATACCGCATAAACAACCAACTGCGACAACACTTGTGGCAATACGTAACGTCTTAGTATGCGGATGTGTGAATTGCCGGATAAACGGGCATATCGCACATAGTCCTCCTGACAGGCTTTTTGAACCAGACTGCGGATATAGCGGACATAGCCTGCCCACCGTACCGCAATAATAGCCAAGGTCATGTTAACAAAACCCGGGCCCAAAATCCCCACAATCGCCACCGTCAAAATAATATCGGGAAAAGCCAGCACGCCGTCAATTCCTCGCATGATCAGCTGATCCACACGCCCACGTACATAGCCAATGAGCAAGCCTATCGGTAGACTGACACTCAGCGTAGCCACAGTAATCGCGCACGCGATTAACACACTCGTTCGAATCCCGTAAATCAGCCGTGACAGTACATCCCGCCCCAGGTGATCTGTACCAAAGGGATATTCCCGGCTAGGTGGGGCCAGACGGTTCAGAAGGTCCACATTCAGAGGATCATGAGGAGCAACCCATGGAGCCAGCACCCCGAGCAGCACGATCAGGCCAAACAGCACACTGCCAGTCAGCAGGCTTCCTTTGAAGGAAAGCCGTATCCTTTTCATTTCCAGCTTCCTCCCCTAACGCAAACGCAGCCTCGGATCTATCGCCGTCTGGACCACATCTACCAAACACTGAACGCCTACAATTAAAAATGCAGCAAAAATAACATACCCTTGAATCACGGGGTAATCTCGCTGCGTAATCGCATCTATAAAATACTTGCCCAAGCCCGGCCATGAAAAAATGGTCTCTACGATGACATTACCTGCAAGCATAAATGACAGATTCGTACCTAACAGCGTAGTAATGGGCAGAAAGGCATGCTTAAATACCTCAAAAAAAAGAATATGCGTACGGGAGAAGCCTCTGGCCTTCGCCGCTTTCACAAAATTCCGATCACTCAGCTCCAGCATTTGCGCACGCAACACACGAGCTTGTACGGCCCCCAAACCTGCGCCAAGGGTCAGGGCTGGCAGCACCAGATGCGTCCAGTCCTCCCTGCCCATGGATGGGAGCCAGCCCAGACAAACGGAAAACAAATAGATCAACAGAAAGCCAAGCCAAAAGGAGGGAATGGACGAGCCCAACAGGGCCAAAAGTCTGCTCAGACGATCCAGCGGGCCGCTGGATTTGACCGAGGCGGCCAGTCCCATCCCAAGAGTCAGCACGGTCATCACGGCAAAGCCGGCCAAAGCCAGCTCTACAGTAGCAGGCAATCTGCTCCACAGCTCGGCCAACACCGACTCCTTGGATACATACGAGGTGCCCCAATGCCCTGTGAACACATCCCGCAGCCAGTTCACATATTGAATATGAAGCGGCTCGCTCAAGCCCAGCTCCTTCCGCAGTGCCGTCAACGCCTCCTCAGAGGCAGGTACATTATGTGCAGTAAGCAAAATGGTAGCAGGGTCCCCCGGAGCTAGTCTCATCAGCACAAAAGTCACCGTAGAGACAGCAAATACAATGATGACCAGCTGCGCCGCACGTTCCAGAATAAAACGAATCATAGGATACGCAGCCCGCTATTTCGCAATATCGGATTGCGCTGTAATGTAGTAATACTCAATCGGATGGGGCGTAAAGCCCTCTACCCCTTTTTTCACACCAAATACATTGTCAGGATGCACAATGAACGACTGCGGCAAATTCGTATTAATGATATCTAACGCTTGCAGTGTCAACCCATTGCGCTCTGCAGTATTCTTTGCCAGCTTCAACCGGCCAAGAATGTCCTCCAGCGGTTTGGAGACATATCGGCTCACGTTAGCTTCG
>NZ_JH601082.1:11976-86185 GCF_000245715.1 Paenibacillus sp. Aloe-11
CGAAGAATAAAAGGTATCCATAAAATATTGTGGCTCCCCTGTATGGGCCGTCAGCGTACTGTACATGGCAAAATCCCAATCGTTTTTGGTCAACGCCTCATCAATATTTTCTACCTTGCGAATCTTGACCTGAATCCCCTCTTTCAGCAATTGGCTCTGGATGACCTCAGCCATTACGGATAGCTCCGGCCGCTGAGGGAAGGTCAGCAGCGTAACCTCGAACAGCTTGCCTTGCTTGGTCCATGTGCCTTGGGCATCCTTTTGCCAGCCATCCTTTATCAGCAGCTGCTCCGGCGTTCCGTCCAGTGCTTTACGCTCAACCTTGCCAAAAGGAAGAATGCTCGGAAACGGGCTGCTGGCCTCCGTACCAAAGCCTCTCATGACCGCACTCACAATGGATGCGCGTGGAATCAGACTGTCCACAACCTTGCGGTTCGCTGCGTCTTTGAACACAGGCGACTCCATGTTGTACACGATCATATGGGTACGCAAGGAAGGAGCCGACAGCACCTGCAGCTTGTCGTTCTTTTTCAACACCTCCGCGTTATCCACCGGAATATCCGTCGCTACGTCCACCTCACCGGATTGCAGCGCCATCAGGCGCGAATTGCCATCCGTAATGAACTTCATCGTCGCTTCAGCCAGATGAGCCTTCTCTCCCCAATATCCGTCATAGCGTTCTACGACCAGTGATTGATCCTTGTTGAACGCTTTGATTTTAAAAGCACCTGTCATCGCAGGATAGCTCTGCTCATCTTTCATAGACGCTACATCCAGCACAATCGTCGACGGATCAGCCAGATTGGACACCAGCGCCGCGTTCGGCTGGTTTGTCGTGATTTTCAACGCCAGCGGACCGCTTACATCAATGGACTTCACATCCAGCAAATCCTTCGCCAGATGGCTTTTTTCAATAGAACGGAGCAGTGAAGCCTTGACGCTGGCTGCATCCATACTTTTTCCATCATGAAAAGTAACCTTATCCTGCAAGCTGAACGTCCAGACGGTAGGACTATCCTGCTTCCACCCTTTCGCCAGCCAAGCTACAGGCTCCAGCTGTTCATTCAAACGGACAAGTGTCTCACCTGCACCGGACCGCATAACATCCCAGCTATTATCTCCGTGCGGGTCAACGCCTGACGGTTTCCAAGTGTATGCCATCACCAGCTTTTTATCCGCTGCGTTCTGCTTAGTGGGTGTGTTTTCACCCTTGCCGGAGCTGTCCACCGTCTTATTGGTTGTGGCACATCCCGAAAGAGCCATAACTACCATTAGCAGCAGCAATCCCGTACATATGAACCATGAACGCCTATTACGATTGCTCATCATTCCATGAATCCCCCTCTATCTTGTAAAATCATATAGCCTAACGCGAAAAAAGCATCCCCGACCGCATGATCAGCAGTCAGAAATGCTTTCATTAAAATGCCAAAGCTCACCCTCTGCACCCTTTAAAAAAGGGGGTAGGTCGGTTTCAGACATTCCGTATGCAGCACGCCTAACCACCTCCCCAGCATCCCGTGGGTCTGACAGTGATGTTAAAACAGGCAGGTCTCCTGACTCCAGGCGTACCTTTCAGGCCTTCCCGGTTCTTCACAGTTCCAGTGGCTGTTCTGAAAGCTCCAGCAGTCCCCTGCTGATGCCTGTATACAGTGGCGGGTCCGTGTCGGAATGTACCGAACTTCCCTTTTAAGCGAACACGAACAGCAATGCAGTAAGGTCTGAATAAAACCCTGTATGTGGAAAGTTCGGCTCGCACCTGTTTTCTTCCTTTATTCCTTTATATTACGATTTAGGACTATCTTATTTTGTTGCTACTGGCTTGTCAACAAATGCTGCGAAATAATTTAAATTTGAACGATATGGTGAGAATCAGGGCTATGGATTCACGTTGCGTGTACTTAATAGACGTGATAAAATTAGGTATATAGATACCCACCGTGTCCATATACTAAAAAAGAGCCTTCGCCGCGCCAACGGCAAAGACTCTTAGGACTTGAAAGGCTGTGGATCACCACGGCGCGCTAAGTACTTAGCTAAACCCACCGTTAGGAGCCTAACCTAATTATGCGGTGGGTTTTCGTTTGTTCCGAAATTTCCGACGCAGCCAGCGATAAAGTTTACGAATACTAAACACCAGGCTTAGTAACGCAACACATCGTAGCACGACACAAGGTTGACCATCGGCTTCACCCCCTTTCGGGAAGCTGCGCCGTGGTCCGAAAACATCCACCACTATTCAAAATCCATAATTTAGATTATACCATGCCTCTTCCTACCACTCTAGCAAATTCTTCTAGTAGATTCTAAATTCCTCAGCTTCATACAAAGCCTATGCCAAAAAGCCGGAAAAAGAGGCTTACGTCCTCTCTCCGGCTTTCATTTAAATCATCCAACCTTCTGCGGAACCTCCGACACATTCACGCCTTTGACTGAATCGCCCTGTTTTCTCGTCAAAACGATGTTCAACACAATCGCGGTAATCGAGCCGGATACGATGCCGTTTTGCAGCAGCATTTTGGCAAAGCTCGGCAGTTGGTCGAACATTTGCGGTAGAACGGCAGAGCCGAGGCCTACGGCAATGCTGCATGCCGCGATCAGCAGATTGTTTTCCTTCCGCAGGTCCACTTCTGACAAAATGGACATGCCAGATGCAGCGACCGAGCCAAACATGACGATCATCGCCCCGCCCAGCACGGCATTCGGAATGACGGTCGTCAAGGCTGCCAGCTTGGGCAACAAACCGAGAACAACCATGATTCCCCCTGCTGCAAAAATAACGTTACGCGATTTGACACGAGTCAGCGAAATCAGTCCGACATTTTGCGAGAAGGCTGTGTAAGGGAACGCATTAAAAATACCACCCAGCATAATCGCAAGTCCTTCGGAACGAAGTCCATTGACGATTTGCTTCTGCTCCACCTTCTGATCAATCGCCTTGCCTACTGCCAGATAAACCCCCGTAGACTCGACCATACTGACAATATTGACGATAATCATCGTACATACCGCCATAATGCTAAACTCCGGCTTGCCAAAATAAAACGGCTGCGCAACACTCACCCATGAGGCGTCCGCCACGGGAGCAAAATGTACCATTCCCATCGCATAAGCGACCACAGTACCTGCAAACAAACCGATAAGCACGGAAATCGAACGTAAAAAGCCCTTGGCTACTCTATTTACTAGCAGAATAACCAGCAGTGTAACCAACGCCAGCAGTAAATTACGCGGCTGTCCAAAATCTGCGCTGCCCTGTCCACCCGCTACATTGTTCATCGCCACCGGAATGAGGGACAGACCGATAATGGTAACGACCGAGCCGGTAACCACCGTCGGGAAAAAGCGCAGCAGCTTGCCATACAGCGGTGCCGCAAGCACCACGAATATACCGGATAAAATAATGGCCCCGTACGCGGTCGCCAGGTTCGAGGTCGAGGCAATCGCAATCAGCGGTCCTACCGCCGTAAACGTACAGCCCAGAATAACCGGCAATCTGCTGCCGAAAAACCTTGTACCCATAATCTGCAGCAACGTGGCAATCCCACAGGTGAACAGATCGGCGGCTACCAGATAGGCCATTTGGGCTGGCGTCAGGTGCAACGCTCCTCCTACAATCAGAGGTACAGCTATCGCTCCGGCGTACATCGCCATGACATGCTGGAAGCCCAGCGCAAATAACTTTTGTTTGCTTAACATCCCACATTCTCCTTAACGGGAGGAATCACCGCATCAGCTTCCTCTATAAAATGAACCTCGCCTGGTGCCATGGAAGCGATACGCGCAAGAGAGCGCACAGCAATGCCTCTTTGCTCCAATAGTCCGCGTCCTTCCTGAAAGCTCTTTTCAATGACGCAGCCAACCCCGGCCAGCCCCGCTCCCGCTTCCTTCACAATATCCGTAAGCCCAACCAAGGCTGCGCCAGTAGCCAGAAAATCATCCACGATCAGCACATGGTCGCTGGCATCCAGATATTTTTGGGAAATGCTCACCTGATAGGTTTCCTGCCGTGTGAACGAATGAACCTCAGCGAAGTATACCTGCTCATTCAGTGTGATTGCCTTCTTTTTCTTTGCATAAATGAACGGGACACCCAGAGCAATGGCTGTAGCCATCGCAAACTGAATACCACTGGCTTCAATTGTAAGCACCTTGGTAATCGGGGCACTGCCGAACAGGCGTGCGAATTCCTTGCCAATTTCCAATGCTAACGCTGTATCCACCTGATGATTCAAAAAAGAATCTACCTTTAACACGGTGTCGGATAAAATCTGTCCTTCTTGACGAATACGTTCCTCCAAAGCTTTCATTACGCCGATATCGCTCCTTTTGTACCTGAAAATAGAATAAAATCTGCCAAAACCAAAAAAGGACCGGCTCCCTTGAGTTGTTTCTCAAGTGAAGCCTGTCCTTGGGGTTATCGTCCCTTGACGGATTGGGGCACAAATAAATGTCCGCATTCATCCGAAGCCGATGCGCTATCACTCATAGTCGGACGATTGCAGTGGTCATCCGGTAGAAACTTTTGGGCCATATCCCCAATATTATACGAGTTATATGAAATTGATATCTTGTATACTACACCCTCTGGCTGGTGGTTTCAAGACTATTTTTCATACAAATAGCGGCACCTGAAGAAGCTTCCACAATTTGAAAATCGGTAAAGCACATCACCTTCTATTTAAGGTACATATATGGTAGAAAACAGAAAGCAAAAAATGAAAACCCACACAAAACAACATTCAATTTTATATATAATTTTAAAAACAAAAATAAAAACAGAAAATATACTTCCGTTTCTGTTGACTACACAGATAAACGGAAGTAGTATGGAGTTAGTTAAGAAACAAAAGGCAGACTATTCAACACTGCCGGTATTTTATCCATGCAAGGAGATTGGATATGAATAATTATCTTGCTGTTGATATTGGAGCTTCAAGCGGAAGACTCGTGAGTGCAACTCTGCAAGGTGGCCAGCTTCACTTGCAAGAGCTTCATCGGTTCAACAACTCCTTTACCGAAAAGGACGGACATGATTACTGGAATATCGACGATCTGTTGGAAGAGATTATTCAGGGCTTGCAAAAAGCTAAACAGAACGGGATTCATTCCTGTACGCTCGGCATTGATACATGGGCTGTAGATTACGTGCTGCTTGATAAGGAAGGCAATCGCATTCATGAGGTATACGCTTACCGTGATGCACGCACCCTTCATGCGCCTGACAGGCTGCACCAGCTCATCAGTCGAGAAGATGTATATGAGAAAACAGGCATTCAGGAACTCAACTTTAATACGTTGTATCAACTGTTCGTCCATGATCGGGAACAGCTTGCCCAGGCGGATAAAATATTGATGGTGCCTGATTATCTGTACTACCGCCTTACAGGCATTATGGTCAATGAAATGACAAATGCATCCACGATGCAGCTTCTCAACGTGAACACCCGGGAGTTTGATGAAGACCTGCTGTCCCTGCTCCAGCTTCGGCGCGATCAATTTTCGGAGCTTGCTGAGCCTGGACGGGTTCTGGGTTCCCTTTTGCCGGAGCTTGTTCAAAAGTACAATCTTCCGGACTGTCAGATCATTCTTGTGCCTACGCACGATACCGCATCAGCTGTTGCAGGAGTTCCATCACAACGTGAGGAATCCTGGGCTTATATTAGCAGCGGAACGTGGTCACTACTGGGAATGGAACAATCCGAAGCCTTAAATACAAAGGCGGCCATGCAGGCGAACTACACCAATGAGTGGGGGGCTTACGGTACGTACCGTTTTCTGAAAAATATTATGGGCTTGTGGATGATTCAGGAGGTGAGAAGAGAGGGTGGTTCCGCACACAGCTTTGCCGAATTGACCCAATTGGCTTCGGCAGAGACACCGTTTGCCAGTCTCGTCCTCTGCAACCAGTCCTCATTCTTGAATCCGGATAGCATGACCCTTGAGATTCAGCGATTCTGCGAAGACACGGGGCAGCCTATCCCCCGGACGCCGGGTGCGCTCGCCCGTTGTATTTTTGACAGTCTGGCCTTAAGCTACCGGGATGCCTTACATGAGCTGCAACGTTTAACGGACGAAACGGTTGCCAAATTGCACATTGTCGGCGGAGGCGCTAACAACGAGCTACTATGCCAGCTAACAGCCGATCTTTTGGAAATTGAGGTTCAGGCAGGTCCTTCTGAATCTACAGCTATCGGTAATATTGTCGTGCAACTAATCAGCTCCGGTGCCCTTGAAGACCTCAAAGCTGCTGGCAGAGTCATTGCCCAATCCTTCTCGACTCGCCTCTATAAGCCACAATTGCTGGAAGGATCGAAAGAGCTGCTGGATCGCTGGGAACACCTTAAGAGACAAACCATGTCCACTACTCAGATATCTTAATAAAGGAGTATAAAGCCATGAACGAAGCCATTGAAGCCAGTTATAACGAAGCGAAAAAGCTGTATGCCCGCCACGGTATTCAGGTGGATGACGTTTTGCGCAAGCTTTCAGAAATCAAAATATCACTCCACTGCTGGCAGGGAGACGATGTGCAGGGATTCCTGTTTAAGGACAAACAGCTGAGCGGGGGGATTGCGGTAACGGGCAGCTACCCGGGCAGAGCAGGAACGCCAGCTGAGCTGCGTCAGGATTTGGAAAAGGCCCTATCGCTCATTCCAGGTCAGCATAAGGTCAATCTGCACGCTATTTATGCGGATACGACAGAGCAGGTGGATTTGGATCAACTGGAGCCACGCCATTTTCAGAACTGGGTGGATTGGGCCAAACAGCAAGGGCTTGGGCTTGATTTTAATCCAACCCTGTTCTCCCATCCCAAAGCGGAGGACGGCTTCACACTGAGCCATAAGGACCCGGAAATTCGTGATTTCTGGATTACGCACTGCAAAAAATCGCGCAGGATTGCCGAGTATTTTGGCAAGGAACTCGGTCAGCCCTGTGTTACAAATCACTGGATGCCGGATGGCTATAAGGATGCCCCGGTTGACCGCCTGGCTCCAAGAGAACGTCTGCGCGATGCGCTGGACGAAATTTTCAGCGAGGAAATCAGCGAAGAATACAACATTGATGCGGTTGAAAGCAAGCTGTTCGGCATCGGCTCGGAAAGCTATGTCGTTGGCTCACATGAATTTTATATGGGCTACGCCCTGACACGCGGCAAATCCATCTGTCTCGATGCCGGCCACTTCCATCCAACGGAGGTCATCTCGAACAAACTGTCGTCCGTGCTCATGTTCACCGATCAATTATTGCTCCACGTCAGCAGACCGGTTCGTTGGGACAGCGACCATGTCGTGACCATGGACGACGAACTGCTCGACATTGCCCGCGAGCTGGTTCGTGGGGATTTGCTTTCCCGAACACATATCGGCCTTGATTTCTTTGATGGCAGCATCAACCATGTGGCTGCATGGGTCATCGGCACACGCAACACCATCAAAGCACTGCTTCGCGCCATGCTGGAACCGATTGAGGAGCTAAAAAAGGCAGAGGAGGAAAGAGACTTCACGACTCGCCTTGCCCTGGTTGAGGAATTTAAATCGTATCCGTTCGGTGCCGTATGGGATTACTATTGTGCTCAAAACGGTGTTCCTGTTCGTGAAGAATGGCTGACCGAAGCGAAAGATTATGAACAACAAGTACTGTTGAAACGATAGCTCTGAAACGGCAACTACTGCATTGATAAGCTTGTATTTTATATTATACAAAGGGAGAGATCATACATGACTACTGTGCTGGAAAATCAAAAAGAACGAAAGTCGGGGCTCGATATTCCATTCGTTCGCGAGATGGCGGAGATTACACAAAACATGTGGAAATTCGGGTGGGATGAACGCAACGGAGGGAATGTAAGCTATATTCTGGATGAAGCCGAAGTTGCAAAATATATGGATATCCATCATGTTATCCGTACGATCAAACCTGCTTTTCCAGTGAATGAGCTAGCTGGCAAATATTTTATCGTCACTGGATCAGGCAAATATTTTAAGAACGTCATTGCCGATCCTGAAGCCAATCTGGGTGTCCTTCGTGTCTCCCAGGATGGAGAACAGTTGGAACTCTTGTGGGGCCTCAAGCATGATGCGGTGCCTACCAGCGAATTGCCTTCGCATTTTATGAGTCACATTGAGCGCTTGAAGGTTGATCCTAACCACCGTGTCGTGATCCATAATCATGCCACCCATGTCATTGCGATGACGTTCATTCATAGCCTGGATGAATACCAGTTCACCAAAACCCTGTGGGAAATGTGCACCGAATGCATCGTCGTCTTTCCGGATGGTATCGGCGTGATCCCTTGGATGGTGCCGGGTTCCAGTGAAATTGGCCGCGAAACGGCAAAGAAAATGAAGAATCATCACGCTGTATTATGGCCTCATCACGGCATTTTCGGAACAGGCAGCTCAATTGATGAAGCGTTTGGCCTGATTGAAACGATTGAAAAAGCAGCGCAAATTTATATGCTCATTGCACACCATGATATTCAGCAACGGATTACGGATCAGGAATTGGCCGATCTAGCCAAAGCCTTTAACGTTACTCCAAGAAAAGGAATTCTAAACGTATAAGCATAATCAAGCTTATCGGTTCAACTAAAAAGGCTCCACGGCTTGTCTCACGCAGGCCATGGGGCCTTTGTCATTCCTATTCCTATCGGACCATCACCTTTTATGCTGATATCGCATAAGGAGCTCTGTTCTATCTTAATAACCCCAAATTCCTATGAATTAACTTGTAATTATTCTTTCCTTTATATACAATAAACTCAAAATCCCCTTATCTCCACCAAAGGAGAGGTGACGTATGATGAAAAAAGTAAAGAATGAAGATCACTTCGACATCGTGGAAGACCATTACTTCACAGCTACCGAACTGGAAAAATCCAGTGCCATATGGCCAGTCCGACTCGGGATGGATATTTCGAAAACCAGCTGTCATGTGGGCCCTAAGGCTGTGCCCTATTTTTATTTCATTTTCGTGCTTGAAGGCCAGGCAGAGTTTATTTACCAGCACAAAAGACAGCGTGTCCAAAGGTCCGATTTATTCTGTTTCTTTCCGCATCACGCACATGAATATTACACGGATCAGGCGAACCCGCTGCAAAAGGTATGGATTGCCTTTGAAGGACCCAAGTCCCTGGCGCTACTGGAACGGATCGGAATCAAGCCTTCTTCACCTTTTATGGCTAACGCAGTGAGCGAGGAAATTCTCGTACTGATCTCCAACCTGTTTTCCATTGTACATGACAGCAACAGACAGGGCAGCGATCTAGCCCGCCTGATTACACTCCATCAGATTTTCGAGGAGCTGTCCCGGAACACGTCTGACGCGCTTCGCAGCTTTGCAGGCTCTGATTATTGGCTCCAGCAGGGGAAGGATTACATTGATATGCATTACTGTGATCGTATTACCATTGAACAAATTGCCGAGCATGTAGGGGTGGACCGTGCGCATTTTTCACGCAAATTTCATTCTACCTTCCTCATCTCTCCCGCCAAGTATTTGCAAAACCTCAAGATTAACGAAGCCAAAAGATTACTGGACCAGACGACTTACAACTTGTCGATTATTGCCCAATCCATCGGTTACACCGATTTATCCACCTTCTCCAAGGCATTCAAGAAAACAGCAGGAATCCCGCCACGTGAGTATCGCTTCCGGCACCAGTCCCGGCAAGAGATCCGTACCGCCAATGCTTAATGACCTGATCCTAATTCGCACTTGGTTCTCAGCCCTTTCAACGCTATAATAGGCATCAAACCAACAGGAAAGGTACGTGAATTTCATGCTGCGATTCAATGCGATACGTACGGGCTATCTGCTGGGCATCTCACTGGTACTGGCCGCGATCATTTATTTCTTTGCCTCTAATTGGGGTGGATTGGATCGGACGGTCAAAATTGTGCTGGCTGCTGCGCTTATTGTTCTGTTCTACGGCTTATCCTTTGTATTTGCACGTATACGCGCCGTTCCCGGTCAACAAGCTTTTCTGTCCAATATATTTCTGGTGGCCGGCTGTATAGCCTTTGGTGTTTCCGTGGCGTTGCTCGGTCAAATTTACAATTCCCATGCGGACAGCTACGGGTTGTTTTTGATTTGGTCCGTTCCGGCTCTGCTGCTTAGCTGGATTACCCGTTATAATCCTTTTTACGTGCTGTCCTATGTACTGATCCATCTCGGCCTATGGCTTTATTTTTATCCGACGATGCAAAGCGCGTCCTATAGCGAGCTGGAATCACTGTCCATAGCCGGGGTATTCGCACTGGTCAATCTGGGGTTGTTTCTATTCACGTTCCTGCGCCGTCTAAGCTCTATACCGCTAAAATATATAAGCTTTATCGTCTTCCATATAGCCTTGCTGACGATGACTAACTCTTTTGCATTGGATGAATACGGTCTTGTCATGAATTTACCGTGCGTCGCTATAATTGCTATTGGATTCTATGTATTCATTAAGATTCGACTGAGCAAAACGCTGCTGACCTTGAATGCATTGGCGGCCTCTGCTTTTGCTGTCTTTAAATTTATCGAACTGGCAGAGGCGTACTCCTCTTCTCTGTTTTTTGTATTTGGTTTGATTTTTGTGGCGCTGCTGCTGACAGGTAATGTATGGTTTTTCCGTTATTTAAACCGCTTGGGCAAATCATCACCGGAGGACGGAGAAATAACCGACGAGCAAAAACGGGACGCTGCGAAGCCTGGTGTAGAGACACCAGACATGAGTACACCGGCGGCTGAAACAGCCGTTCCCGAGGAACTCGGCGGTGAATGGATCAGCAAAGCCGTATCCCGCATGATCAAGGTGGTCGGAGTGCTGATCGGCAGCATATCTCTGATCGGACTGATTACCATTACCGCGAATGTAAATCACACCGAATATGTATTGTTGGGTGTGTCTTTGCTGCTTATGCTTTCGATGATTGTTATTCCAGAATCCAGGCTGGATTCTGTCATACGTTATACCCTGCTGACGATCAGCTATATTACAGGCTTGGCTGCCATTCTATGGTCAGATCAGACGTTGCTTTCGGTGCTGTTTCTGTTCGTTTCTATCGCGGGATGGTTTCGCTCCAGGGGGAAACGGCAGCTCTTTGTTGCCTACGTCTTTGTGAACCTGAATCTGGCGACCATTTTATTTCAGCAGCTTCAGGAGTGGGAACGGTGGAGCTGGACCTATGAGTTTATTATCTTTGCTCTCTTCTTCGTCAATACCGTGTTATATGGGATAAGCTACTTTGTATTCAAAGCAGGTTTACGAGAGCATCTCCGGGATAGCTCATTATTTTTCAGTTTGTTGTTCCTGTTTTGGGCGACGTTTTTCGAGGATGTCTTTCCACACTCTTATATGCTGATTAATGTTTTTTATTTTGTGGTTGTTACAGGCATGGTCTTCGCCTTTATCCGTCTAAAACAAAAATCAGCCGCCATAACGAGCATCGTGTTCTGGTTTATTTTTATCGGCTTCAAATACTATGACTTATTGTGGACGCTATTGTACAAATCGTTTACGCTGGCGCTGCTGGGCGTCCTTGCACTCGGCATTACCTGGTGGCTGGATCGCCGGACGCCTCATAGTGGCAAGGCAGCGTCCGAAGCTGATCATCACAGCTTTAGCTTTATGCGTCTAAGCCCGCTGCTCATCGCCATCGTTATCGTGCTGCAACTGGGCATGATCGGCTATCAAACCGCCAGAAGTGAGACCTTACTCGCCACAGGTGCTTCCGTTAAGCTCAAGCTGGCTCCTGTAGACCCGCGTTCCGTGCTGCAAGGCGATTACGTTGTACTGAACTACGATATTTCTACCCCGCCTCCTTCTTCAATGAACCCTCTTCAGGAGGAAGATTGGAAGCGAGGCAAGGTTAAAGTTGTCCTTACACCTGGTAGCCAAGGCGTGTACGTCGCTAATCGCTTGTACCAGGAGGGTGAAAAGCTTGCCAAGCATGAAATTGTCTTGAACGGACGGTGGGATGGTTCCCGCATTCAGTACGGTATTGAGAATTATTTCATTCCCGAAGGAACCGGACGTACTGTTGAGCAGGACGCTCGTTACGCCTATATTCGGGTCAGCCGCAATGGCGATGCATTGCTGGAGCGTCTGGCAGAAAGCTGACCTAATCGGCAAAAGCAGCGAAGGATGTCGGCCCCAAAAGTACTCATACTATAAAAAAAGCAGGCTGAGCCAAGCTTCTCCATTGCTGGAGGACAACTTGGTACAGCCTGCTTGTTACTTCAGGGGTCATTCGAGGGTGTCTTCCTTAATGGATAGCCTTCCCCCTAAGCTCATCCCCGTCTATACCTCTCTCGACCATGCCACTATTTCTTTAATATCCTGTGGCTGAGTCCGGCAACAGCCGCCAATCAGACGGGCTCCTGCTTCATACCATTGGCGGGCACTCTGCCCAAACGTCTCTGCACAAGTATGGCCGTGCCATGTTTTGGTGACCGGGTCATATTCCTCCCCCAGATTAGGGTACACCACCACAGGCTTATCCGTATGGCTGCGCATTTCCTGAATAAGCGATGGAATGAACTTCGGCAAGGTGCAGTTGAGCCCTACAGCAGCCACCTGCTCATGGTCATTCAGCCATTCAGCGCACGCCGCGGCAGTCTCGCCATTGCTGATGTGCTGCCCGTCCTTTGCACTAAAGCTGATCCAGGCATATGTGCCGGGAAACTCCTTCAGCAATCGGGCAATGGCCTTGGCTTCGACCAGACAGGGTATCGTTTCACAAGCCAAAATATCTGCCCCGGCCTCAATAAGAGCCTTCATTCGCGGTCTGTGAAACTCGACAAGCTGCTCTTCGCTCAGCTCGTAATCACCGCGATATTCGGAGCCATCCGCCAAAAACGCCCCGTAGGGTCCGACAGAAGCCGCGACCAGCGGCTTGGGACGATGCTGCTGATTGGCCGCATTCGCAGCTTCGGCCCAAAATTCATCCCGTGCCTGCACAGCAATCCGCACCGATGACTGAATCAGCTCCAGCGCCTCATTTTCACTCAGGCCCCGTTGAACATAGCCTTCGACGGTGGCCTGATAGCTCGCCGTAATCGCACAGTCTGCGCCAGCTTCAAAATAATCCTTATGTACGCGCTTGATCGCCTCCGGGTGCTCATGAAGTATTTTCGCTGACCATAAGCTATCGTTCAGATCATGCCCTTGACGTTCCAGCTCGGTCGCCATTGCTCCATCCAGCACGATCAGCGGATATTCGTCCAGTATATGTTGTATCGGATTCATGTAGCCCCTCCTGCTCGTCTTGTCTATTTAACCCACTAATTAAGTGGGATTTAATGATTTATATTATAGCATGTATGTTGATGAGTACCACTTATTTGCCCATCTGATGTAACGTATTAATTTTTTAAATTAGTTTCATAAGTTAAATTAATTAGATATTGTTCTTTTTTTCACAAAGTTTTTTTACTATAAAGGTGCAAACCAACAACTTTGGCCAAAAGATCAGGGAATTGCATCGTCACATTTTGCATCGTCATCCATGTGAAAAAAGGTACAAGAGAGGGTTTTAACTATGTCTTTACTAGAAATGATTACAGCGACCTTAACAGATAACAATATTGTCAGTTCTATCGCTTCCACCGTTTTTATTATCCTGCTTGGTTTCTTTTGCCGCAAGAAGGGGATTTTTACCGCAGCCGTAGGAAAGCTGTTATCCAAGGTTGTTCTAACCGTGGCTCTACCAGCACTAGCCTTTAATTCCTTCATGCAGGATATCAATCCTACAATGTTAAAACAAGGCATGAATGTTTTAGTATGGGGAATTCTAATCTATATTATTCTCATCTTTATTTCGAAGCCTTTCTTCCTAAGTTACAACAAGGATAAACAAGATGTTTTGCGGGTGTTGACTATTTTCGGTTCTACTACTTTTTTCGGAATTCCGATTGTCGGGGCCATTTACGGTCCTACCGGAGTTATGTACAGTTCCATTTTTAATATAGGCTACCGTATTTTCTTATACTCCTATGGCTATATCAAAATGAGCGGCTTAAAAATGGAGCTTAAAAACCTCAAAACCATGTTTTTGAATCCGATTGTTATCGCCACTTTTCTAGGCTTGTTTGTTTGGTTGTTTCAGGGTTATTTGCCACAGATGAGCGTAGCTACAGAGGATGGGGCCATTCAGCAGTTCGCTTTTCTAAGAATTGATCAAACCGCTGTCTGGTTGTTCAAACCCATGACCTACCTTGCCGGACTAGCTTCTCCGTTAGCCTGGTTATCGATTGGCTCGACATTGGGGGAGATCAGCTTCAAGTCGGCAGCTACGGACAAGACCTCTTGGTACTACAGCGTCGTTAAGGTTTGGCTTGTACCCATTGTTAACATCGTTTTGCTGGCTTTGCTAACTGTATCTCATATTCTATCGGTTGATACTGTCGCTTTATCTACTATTGTCATTATGATGGCTACTCCTACAGCTACCGTAGCCGCAGCCTATGCGATCAGTTTTGATAAGGAAGCCGTTCTGACTTCCAATGCGTCGCTTCTATCAACTATAACTTCTGTCGTCATGATTCCAGTGTGGATCATTACGCTCAATATCATTGATAAAATTGGCATTTTCTAAATCAGGGGGACAACAACATGTTAAAAATCATTTGCTACGGCGTCCGTTCTTATGAGAAACCATATTTCCATGACCTCAATAAATACAACTTCCAGCTCACGCTGGTAGAAGAGCTGTTAACCTCCAGCAACGCGGAATTGGCACAGCATCACGATGCTGTTTTGTTAAGAGGAAACTGCGCTGCGAATCGAGAGAATCTCACGAAATTCAAGGCATACGGTATTCAATATGTTTTCACCAGAACAGTGGGAATCAACCACATTGATTTGGATGCCTGCAGCGAATTCGGAATGAAGGTCGCACGCGTCCCATCCTACTCTCCGAATGCCATTGCCGAGCTCTCCTTAACTCTGGCTATGATGCTGTTCCGTCACACTGCCTATATGACTACCAAAAGCTCGTTCAAAAATTTCATTGTGGACGAGCATACATTCAGCAAAGAGATCCATAACTGCAAAGTTGGGATTATCGGGGTCGGTCGCATTGGACTGACGGAAGCCAAATTGTTTAAAGGATTAGGAGCTTCTGTTATCGGCTATGATGTGTACCAATCCGACGTGGCCAAGGAAGTCATTCCATTCACAACCTTAGATGAATTACTCGCAGAGAGTGATGTCGTCAGTGTGCATGTTCCTTATCTGCCGGGACAGAACGACAAAATGATTAACACCAGCTTTTTAGAAAAAATGAAAAAGGGATCTATTCTTATCAATACCTCACGTGGAGAATTACAAGATAACCAAGCCATTTTGGACGCTTTGCTGAGCAACCATCTGGAAGGGTTCGCTACGGATGTCTTCCCTAAAGAGGATGAATTATTTTTCAGATCATTTGACCCGTGGCAAATGCTCCCGGATCCAACGATCCAGAAGCTTGTGGAGCTGTATCCAAGGGTTTTGGTAACGCCTCATGCTGGCTCGAATACCGTTACAGCGTTATCCAACATGATTGAAACCAGCTACGACAACTTCCATGATATACTTACAACTCATTTTTCGGACAATCTGGTCCCACTTCCTGTTCTCTCTATGAAATAATTAGAAAGCTCGCATTCTGGCTGGATAAAAAAAGAGCCGTCATTTCCAGATTACAATGGAAATGGCGGTTCTTTTAAATTTGGATTCAACTGATAAAGCATTAGCGGCCTGCCAACCTTGTGGTATTCTATGGATTCAATCAGGAATCCATCATCCACCAGGAACTGAATATATTTTTTCACCGTAATACGGGACAAGTCCACTTCTCTGGCTAAGGTTTCGACGGAAAATGGTCCGTTCAGCTCTTTGATGCTCTTCAGTATCGTGGTCATGGTCAGTTTGGACAAATTTTTGGACAGGTTTTTCGATAGATTTTGGGATGGATGTTCAGGAGGTTCTTTCTTCTCCATACCCGTATGCTCTTCTTTATTAAAATAATGATCAATGACAGCTTGATTAATTCCGTTCCCTTCCTCCATCACCGTGGCCAAACGCTGGATTTTCTCAACAGCCAGCTTAAATCGTTCGAATGTAAAAGGTTTAATTAAATAGTCCGCAACTCCATAAAAAACAGCTTCCTTCACCGTTTGAATATCCTTTGCAGCCGTAATTAAAATAACGGACGCATGATACTGATGCTCCTGCATATGTGATAATAAAGTTAATCCGCTTTTTCCGGGTAAATAAACGTCCAGCAATACCAGATCCGGTGTCCATTTTTGAAGACAATCCTGTGCTTTCTTGACGGTATCTGCCTTGCATACCACATCCAGATTGTCCATGCGCTCAATAAACTGTTGATTGAGCTCAGCCACCATCGGATCATCCTCAACAATCAGAACTTTCATTCATTTGTCACCTCCAATATACAGGGCAACTCTACATATATACTTGTTCCCAGGCCAGGTTGGCTGTCAATCTCAATGATGCCCTGATGCTTGTCCACCATGGTTTTAACCAGATTCAAGCCGTAACCTCTGTCTTCTCCTTTGGTTGAGAAGCCATGCTGGAATATTCTTTTTTGCATCTCAGAATCAATCCCCATACCGTTATCTTTCACTTTCAGAATGAACACATTTCCTTCACACTCGTAGTTCAGTTTCAACTCAATTCTACCGGGCTGATTTTTTTGTAAGATCGAGTCTATGGCGTTGTCCATAAAATTGCCCAGTATGTGGATGACATTATGAACAATGTCCTGCATCTCTACATTAGAGACATCTGAGCTTTCTTCAAGAAGAACCGCAATATTCTGTTCTCGTGCTTCGTTGATCTTACCCATAATAAAACCAGCTAATGCCGGAACTTTAATTCTCTCGGTCAGAAAGCCTACCTCATTTTGATACCGGTGATTTAGCTGCTGAATATACTGACTGACCTCTGCATATTGCCTCATCTCAATCAGTCCGGATATCACATGCATTTTGTTCATAAATTCATGAGTCTGTCCGCGAAGGGAGTTAATATAATATTTGGTACCACTTAACTGGTTGCTAAGATGAATCATCTCGGATTGGTCGCGCAGCGTTGCAACTGCCCCAAAAAACTCATTGTCAACATATATAGGTGTTACTGTCGCAATGACTTCTATACCATTCACATAAAATGAGCGATCCTTGATCTTCTTCTTGTCATCAAACACTCTCTTGAAGAGCACATTATAAAAGTTGGTATCTACCTGCTCGCCAATCGGGGCCTTCATATCCTGGTTTGCCAGTTGATACTTGGCCTGAGCTTCCTTGTTCATGAGCATAATTTTCTTGTCAGCCGAAATGGCTATAATTCCTTCAGCGACCTCATTTTCAATAATTTCTTTTTCGCGTAATTGTGCTGCTATCTCTTGCGGTTCAAGCCCAAATAAAATCGTTTTGATTTTTTGAGCCAAAAAGATCGCGCCCAGAACTCCACTAAAGAGACCCAGCATCAGTCCTCCAAAAATGGTATACTGCGCCTGCATCAAATCATGATTTAGGGTTCTCATGGTCAGTCCTACACATACAATGCCAATGACCTCATTCTGTTTATTAAATATCGGTGCAAAATATCGGTAACCTTTGCCCAAAATACCTATATTCTCAGAAAAGTGCCCCTGGCCGGATAGCGTTCTTCTGGCATCATTCAAATCAGAGAACGGTTTGCCAACCATCGTTTCATTGGGATGGGACAGTCGAATTAAATCGCGGTTCAGAATGACAACAAAATCCACATTCACGTTATTCATTACGCTAAGCGAATAGTCCTGAATCTGCTTCACAGGAACTCCCTGCTCGACATTTCGAATAACATCGCTGTCACTTGCGATCACCTTGGCAATACCCGAAAGTTTTTCCTTCGTATTATCAAAATGCTTGTCAATTACGAAACTACGAATAAGAAGCAAGGATATAATTAAGGAAATAATGATAACTAAAACAACCAAAATAATAATCATGAACTGTAGCGAAACTTTGAACTGTCGTCTCGGTTTCGACTTACCTTTTAACCGCAACCCCATCACCAGCTTCTTTCTCAAGCTCTAAAAAACCTCCAATGACAACAAACGCACCCTTTGTCTGAAATAAAACAATATGCTGAATAAGGAAGAATCAATTCTCCATAATAAGGACGTATACCTAACGAAATGGAGGATATCGGATGATTGACAATCTCGAAAGTAATTACAACTGCGCCAATGCAGGGCAGGATCTTCACCAGCTCAAGCAAGAGCTCGCTGCGCTTCAGGAACAAGGTGGCAACGACCAAGCATCCAAGGAAGCCATCCATCGGCTGGAAAATCAAATTTCATTCATCTTGAACAAGTGCGATATTAACCACTAATTGAGCTTGGCTGTTTCGGTAAAATAAAATACAAAACCGGCTTGCCCAGGGAGACAAGTCGGTTTGTATGCTTGAGTTTATACAAACGGATACGAAATTCACAGGATTCCTCGTATCTCATCCAACGACTGCACCTTTTCCCGCTGCATCCATTGTTCAAGACCATATACAAGCTCAGACCCTGCGTGTAGGTGGACAAAATTATACGTTCCCACCTGGATTGCCGCTGCCCCTGCCATGATGAATTCAATAATGTCCTCCACAGAACTGATGCCGCCCATCCCGATCACCGGAATCGACACCGCCTGCGCCACCTGATGAACCATGCGTAAGGCAATCGGCTTGATAGCCGGGCCGGAAAGACCTGCATACGTGTTGGCAAAGACACTCCGTCGCCGAAGTATATCAATTTTCATCGCAGAAAATGTATTGATCAGCGAAACCCCATCCGCACCTTCTTCCTCGCACATAACCGCCATCTGTGTAATGTTCTCTGCATTGGGAGACAGCTTGACGACCAGTGGAAGCGCCGTAACGTTGCGCACCTGCCGCACGACGTCCCGCGCCACCTCCGTCTGGATGCCGAATTGCATCCCGCCCTGCTTGACGTTGGGACATGAAATATTCAATTCCAGCATATCGACGCCCCTGCGATTCATCGTGCGGCGTTTCTGTGCATTTTCCGTAATCATAGCTGCGGCCTGAACGTATTCCTCCAGATTGGAGCCGCCCACGTTGGCAATAACAGCCGTGTTCCAGCGAGTCATATCATCCAGCTCATCCTTCAAAAAGGCGGCAACCCCCGGATTCTCCAGCCCCACACTATTGAGCATGCCGGATGCTGTCTCATGTATTCGTGATCCCATATTGCCAGCCTTCGGATGAAGGGTCAGTCCCTTGCCGACGATACCGCCCAATAATTCAGGAGAATAGAATTCGGCATATTCACGTCCAAAGCCAAACGTACCGGAAGCCATAATGATCGGGTTCTTGAACGCTACACCCGCAATATTACACGCCATGGAGATCATCAAACTCCACCTCCTCTACCGGGAATACAGGCCCTTCCTTACATACCCTGCGATTGCCTTCACGGGTACGCATTGTACAGCCCAAACATGCGCCAATACCACAGGCCATGTGTCTTTCTGTTGAAATATATAAACGGGACGATTTCCCCTCCGTTTTCAGCGCGAGCGCTTGTAGCATTGGAGTCGGCCCGCAGGAAAACATATTCACATAGCGAGCCGGATCGACCTGTTCAATGATGCTTCCTCCGACCTTGACTTGCACAGATGCCGCCACAGCTTCGAATGCCTCAACCCCGAAAGCTTGCTGTGCAAAACCCAGATAAACGTGCGCATGCGGGTAATGCTTCGCAGCCAGCAGCAATGGAGCCGTCCCCATTCCACCGCCAACTAAAGCCAGGCTTCCCTCCACCTGCGGAAAACCATTGCCGAACGGTCCTTCCAGCTGAATCTCCTGACCCGGCTGTAGCTGGGAAAACAGGCTTGTCCCCTCTCCAACAACCCGGTATAAAAAGGAAATATAACCTTCCCCGATATCATAAATGCTAATAGGTCTGGGTAGCAGTGGATAATTCCTCCCGCTGCGCAGCATGTAGAACTGCCCCATTCTTCCTCTAAAATTGCCCTCAATTTTCATCACATAGATGCCCGGAACAAGCGCCACATTCGAAATTACGTTAGCCATATAACCCCTCCACTAACCACTCACTATAACGTAAAAACAGCAACTGTTACGTGACTATTTTCACATTCCCAGATGATGTTTTGTCCTCAGGTTTGTGGTACAAAAAAGCGTACTCCTGTGAGAGAATACGCTTGTGTATTTAACTAATGGCTTCGCGTTCCGAATTGCGACTGCCTTGGGCATCCTTGCGAATTTGCTTGCTGCGCAGCTGTCCGCAGGCTGCGTCAATGTCGACTCCATGCTCCAGCCGAACACTACAGCTAATGCCCTGCTTTTTCAATACATCATAGAAGCCGGTAATGGATTCCGATTCGCTCCGCTGGTATTGGCTATGCTCATCCACCGGATTGTACGGAATCAGGTTTACATTTGCCAAATTGCGACGGTGGCCTACCAGCTCAGCCAGCTCCAGCGCATGCTCTTTACCATCATTAACATCCTTCAGCAAAATGTATTCCAGCGTGATTCGACGGTTCGTTTTGTCCAGATAATAATCAATCGCTTGCATGAGCTTCTCAATCGGAATCGCCCGGTTGATTTTCATAATACGGGTACGAATCTCGTTATTCGGCGCATGGAGAGAAATCGCCAAATTGACATGCAGATCGGAATCTGCAAATTCAATGATTTTATCGGCAAGTCCACTGGTGGATACGGTAATATGCCGTGGGCCAATCGCCAGCCCTTTATGATCCTTAATGACCCGGATAAAGTCGGACAGGTTCACGAAGTTATCAAACGGCTCACCAATCCCCATCACAACGACGTGGCTGACCCGGTCGCCCGGACGTTCCTTGTCCAGATACAGCTGCACCTTCATGATTTGCTCTACAATTTCACTGCTGGACAGGTCACGGCTCTTCTTCAACAATCCGCTTGCACAGAAGCTGCATCCAATGTTACAGCCCACCTGTGTCGTCACACATACAGACAGTCCAAACTTATGACTCATCAATACAGTCTCTATCAAATTACCATCCTGTAGCCGGAACAAAAACTTGACTGTCCCGTCCGCCGACTGCTGCTTCACATGCTCTTCCAATGTTTCTATGGAAAAATGCTCTTCCAGCAGACGAACGCAGTTCTCATGAACCTCCGTCATCGCTGCAAAATCGGTAATCCGCTTCCGGTACAATGCGTCCCATACCTGCAACGCACGAGATTTCTTATGTCCATGCTCCATGAGCCATGCTGTCAATTGGTCTAGCGTTAATCCATAAATGGATTCCTTTTTCATGTTCGATCCTCTTTTCAAAGCAATAAAATTCGTATTTCTATATATAAGTCCTAGCCATCACGACTCGTCTCAACTATCATTGCATCATAGCATGTTTGAACGCTCTGCGCTATTCAAACGCTTCTTCTATTGTCCCAAATTTTAATTATGAACACAAGGGGGCAGGCTGATGGTATCCTGTTCCACAAAAGCACGCAATGACAGGATTACAGACACTATCAATGATATGATTACGACCAAGGAAGGTGATACGGTTGGAATGGTTGCTTCGGATCAAGAACGCGCTCGATCTGATGGAAGAGAGAATGCAGCAGCCCCTCGATATCGATGAAATTGCAAAGGCGGCCTACTCGTCCCCCTTTCATTTTCAACGAATGTTCTATATGCTGACCGGTGTCACGGTAGCAGAATATATGCGCAAACGTCGATTGACCCTGGCTGCTCAGGAATTGAGTCTTTCTACCACCAAAGTGCTGGATGTTGCGTTCAAATACGGGTATGATTCCCCCGAATCTTTTTCTAAAGCGTTCCGCAAGGTACACGGTATTTCTCCCACTGAGGCCAGAAGTCCAGGGGTTAACCTGAAAGCCTTCCCGCGCATCACCTTCCATCTATCGTTGAAGGGAGATCAGGAAATGGATTACAAAATTGTAGAGAAAGCGGCCTTTACGGTCATTGGCAAGTCCATTCAAGTCACCACTAAAAACGGTGAAAATATGCGAGAAATTCCGAAATTCTGGGACCAGCTTAACGCAGATGGCACATCTGACCGCATTCATGCCCTGGGAACAGGCGACGATATACTCGGGATATGTCTGGACATGAAGCACGGAGAGGAGACGTTTAGCTACCTGATTGCCGCAGAAGGCAGTGAGGACGTAGCAGCCTCTAGCGGACTAGAAGCCAGAACCATTCCGGCTGCAACCTGGGCTGTATTTACCTCTATCGGCCCTATGCCTCACTCGATTCAAAAGGTATGGCAAAGAATTTTCCAGGAATGGTTCCCTGCCAGCAATTATGAGCATTCAGGCGGCCCCGAGCTGGAAGTCTATACCATGGGGAATTCCCGTGCAGAGGATTACCGCTGCGAGGTTTGGATTCCGATTATGAAAAAGTAAACAAACGAACCGACTGCGTATCGTAGTCGGTTCAATCCTTTTTACCCCCTACTCTGGCTTAATGCGCCTCGGATAGCGGCGATAAGGACAGATGGTCGACATAATAAGCAAAGGTTAAAAATCAAATTATGTAGTTTCATCACATTTTGCCAATAGGCCATCATACCCTGATAAAACAGAACCAGCCTAACACTTTATCTGTTTTATCTATGTGCTTCGACTGGTTTTGTATTTATAAGGTTCAAACGCGCTTGAGCAGCTTTATACTAATGCTGAATCCGACGTTTGTTTCTCAAAATATTGCGAATCATCTTATGATTGGGGAGCTGCTTGAACAACTTATGCCCGGGGTGCGGATTAGCCTCGATAATCCAGATTTGACCACTCTTCTCAATAGCAAGATCAATACCCAACTCGCGAAACGGATGATTTTTATCTATCGTGTCGGCAACCATTTTAGAAAGTTCGATAACCTGATCCAGAGTCTCTTTCATTTTCGTTCTGTCATGTTTAAAGACCTTTAAAAGTACCTTGGACAACGGTGCCGCATGTCCTCCTTTGCGGTAATTGGTAACCACTTTTCGGGGTGCGGCAACACGGCCGGTTATTCCTGAAATGACCCATTCTGATTCTGGCTTCTGCATATATACTCTGGCATCAAAAATAGAACCTTGGTATTTCGCCAACCGAAGTCCTTGCTGTACCAAATAACGACGATGAGGCCTCCGGTAGGTTCTGATCGCTCTTCTTACCGCGTGGGATCTGACAATTCTGCGGCTGGAGCCGCAACGAATCTCATACCTCCTTCCCAGCTTTTTGGCCCGTATAACACCAGTCCCTCCGCTTCCATAATTGGGCTTAATGTAAACCGTCCGATATTCATCCAGCATACGCAAAGTTCTTGCATTGCTAATCCATTTGGTCTCCGGTAAATGAGAACTTAAAACGGGATGTTGTCGCATTTCCTTATATTGAATCATCTTTCCAATGGGCACGAGTATCCCTCTATTCTGTAGGGTTTTTGTACGCATTACATGAATATGCATCCATATTCTATCTTGGTAACGGCGAATGCCACAATTTGCTATAAAAGGGGCATATCCCTCTCTATCCTATCTTCTTTTGATTCAAGAGAGAGATGAGCAGTGTGTTCATTACACGACGCAATTATTGCATTTACCTATAAACCCGATTCCATTTATATATTAGACCAATACCAGCTTCGGATATATGATGTATTTAAAATACCGTGAGGAGGAATATTAACATGTCCATTTATGATTTCCAAGCAACCACCATTTACGGGAAACCAGTTGAATTCTCAGAGTATAGGGGAAAGGTTCTCCTCATCGTAAATACAGCCAGCAAATGTAGCTTCTCCAGCCAATTTGCTGATCTGCAAAAGCTCTACGAAAGCCGGAAGGGACAAGGTTTTGAAATTCTCGCGTTTCCATGTAATCAATTCAATGAAAAAGAGCCGGGCAGCCACTCGGAATTGCAGGAAGTCTACCAAAATGAACATGGCGTAACGTTCCCACTATTTGAGAAAACGGACGTCAGAGGTCCTTCTTCCCTCCCGTTATTTCAGTATCTGACGCAGCAGGCAGCCTTTCAAGGCTTCGATCCCCAGACCAAGGAAGGCCGATTCATGGATAGCTTTCTTCGGGATAAGCATCCAGAAATATACGCTGACGACGGGATCAAGTGGAACTTCTCCAAATTTCTGATTGATCGTGATGGTCATGTAAGAGGAAGGTTTGAAGTAACGACAGAGCTCTCTACCATAGAAGCGGTCATCCAATCGCTGATATAACTTCCCGGTTTGCTCCTTTGAATGATTTCAGAAGAGAGTATCAAATGACAAATATTATTTTTTGTCATTTGATACTCTTTGTGTTATCCTGATTGCAAGGAGGTGAATTACACGGCAAACAGGTCGTGGCTTTATGGAAAAAACCTCAGATGTATTGACTAAAAAACAGATTCTTGTCGCGACAGAAGAAACACTCAGGCGGTTTGGTATAGCCAAAACCTCCGTAACTGATGTTGCTAAAGTATTAGGTGTGAGTCATGGCAGCATCTACCGACATTTTAATAGCAAAGCTGAACTTCTCGAAGGTGTGACCGAAAAATGGCTGAATGAAAAGATTATCGCTCCACTATCAAAGGTGTCCCTGGATTCATCTTTAACAGGCGCAGCCCTTTTAAAACGATATATACAAACTTTAGTCGAACTCAAGCATTACTACGCCCGTGATGACGAGGAAATGTTCCAGATGTATACCCGGGTCACCGAGCAAAGGGCTGATTTCATCGAGCAGCATATAGACCATATTGTTAAGCAGCTCGCTGACATCATTACACGGGAAAGCATCACATCGGATCAGCCAGCACAACTGGCTCGTACTCTTTTCCATGCTACAGCACGTTTTCATCACCCTGCTCATGCTTACGAATGGAAGAATCCTAAAATAGATCAGGAGTTTTCGGATGTGTGGGCGCTTTTGGAACATGGAATCTCATAAAAAATAGTTGGAAGGAAGGTTGAACACACATGAAGCATTTGGACGGAAAAACAGCGATTGTCACCGGGTCATCGAGAGGGATTGGACGTGTCATTGCGGAGCAATTGGCGGAACTGGGCGCTCATGTAGTCATTAATTATGCCAGCAGCCCGGATAAAGCCCAACAGGTTGTAGAAGGTATTATTCAAAAAGGCGGCAAAGCTATCGCGATCCACGCCGATCTGGGCAAGATGAGTGATATTGAAGCATTATTTACGAATACCATTGCTGAATTTGGCAGATTAGATATTCTGGTTAACAATGCCGGACTGATGATTACCAAGCCGCTTACTGACGTGACAGAAGCCGATTTTGACAAACAATTTGCACTGAATGTAAAAGGCACCTTCTTTGCTTGCCAGCAGGCCATGAAGCACATGGAGAACTACGGGAGAATCGTGAACCTGTCCACGTCCGTAATTGGACAAATGTTCCCGGCCTATAGCGTATACGCAGGCACCAAAGGCGCCGTTGAACAATTTACCCGCCAGCTTGCCAAGGAGTTCGGAAATAAACATATTACGATTAATGCCGTGGCTCCCGGCCCTGTAAATACCGAACTTTTTCAAGTAGGGAAAACCGAGCAGCAGATCGAAGGTATGAAAAAAATGAATGCATTTGGCCGTCTCGGTGAACCCGAGGATATCGCGGATGTGATTGAGTTCCTGGTCAGCGCCAAATCACAATGGGTTACCGGGCAGACGATCCGCGTCAACGGCGGATTTATCTAAAAAGCTTGATTCGCAGGATGCAAAATGTAGGTATACGGAAAGGAGGCTGCACACGTTCATGATATTACACAAAGGCGAAACCCTATTTCGACAAGGGGAATCTGGCCCTCTGTATCGGCTGCAGAGCGGCTTGTTAAAAATCGTCCGAGTCCACGAGGATGGCTCGCAAATTTTAGTCAACGTTATTGTGCCCGATGAAATCATCCCGCATCACTCCCTAATCAGCCCCAATCCTTATTATGGTACAGCGATGGCGCTGGTGACCAGTGAGATTGAGGTTCTATCACAGAAGGAATGGTATCAGTCGATAGAGCAAGACCCGGCGCAATGCCGGGCTATCGCTTTGCAACTGCAGGATAAGCTGCGCATGATGCAGCAACGAATCGACCAGCTCACCGAAGTTTCACCTGCCGAAAAGCTGCGTAAGCTTCAGCGCTGGTTCCACTCCTATATTGCACCCGCCACGTTAACGGACGTGCTGACACAAGAGGAAATCGGGCAATTCATCGGGCTGCGCCGGGAGACGATTAACCGGCTATTGCGTGCTTCAAACGCTCCTTCTGCAAAAGATGATGCCGATAATGCATTTCGATGAGTATAAACCACTCCCTGGCATTCAACGCACCAAATCTGGGGTGAGAGACGGTATACCCCTCTGAAGATTCGCGGAGGACGGGTTCAACCTCTCTCATTTGGCGCATCACAGCCTGTAATCCCTCCACGATGTCTTCTTTGCTCGACGGTTGCGGAGGAGTGTACTGCGGAGATGGCGGGACCTGGATACGCACGGGCGGAAAGCCTCCCAGATCAAAAATGGCTGTGCCCGCTTCTGTTTTAACCCCTGTTTCCCCGTTTGATTTGAGACAAATCTCAATATTTTTAAGTTGCATATGAAGGGCCGAATTTACCAAGTGAACGTACATTTGCCCAAGTGACCATTCGCCCTCCTGCGGTGTATACTGCAATTGCTCCAGGCTAAAGCTGTCCAATTCAAGGAGATAGTGTTGTACCGTTTCTTCAAAACGCTGTAAAGTTTCAGTTGTATTCATATCCTTAAATACACTCCCTTTTCTTCAAGTAGCTTTACTATACACAAATGCTACTGACAGCATCATGTCAGTAGCATTTCAACATTTTTTCAACTTCTGCACGTACTCGCTTTCGAAGAATCTCAGGCTCCAATACGACCATATCTGCGCCCCATCCAAGTATCCACTGCAGTAATTCTTCCGGCTGCCTTACGCGGAAGAGTACATGCAATCCATCTGCATGCTCCTCCATGGTCTCCATATAAAAATTCTTCGCTTCCTTCACTTTATCTGCGATATGTGGATGGGCTATTATACGAACATATACATGACGGTCATCGATTTGCTTGTAATCCTGCAAATTAAAATCGACAGGGTGCTCAAACCTGTCCTCCAGCACGGTCAGCTCGTCCATACGGGACAAGCGGAAGTGGCGGAGCTGCTGCCGCAGTTCGCATTGCCCAATCAAAACCCAGGAACCATGCATCAGTACAAGACCGTAGGGTGCGACCACACGCACACTTTGACGATTCCCATCGGCCTCTGGCATTCTTTTGGAGTAGCCGAAGCGTACCTTTTGTTTTTCCAATATAGCAAAACGCAGCTTTTCCAAATAGTTTTTTTCTCTATGATCTACTTCTTTCCCCCCTGCAAAGAGCCTGATGGTTGTACGCACCCGCGAAACCTCCCTGCGAATGCTCTCAGGTAAAATAGCTTCTATCTTCCTGCGTGAAGTTTGCGCCTTGCTGCCGTATTCTGTATCAAATTTTTGCTCAACAAAATCTGTTCCTATTAGCAATGCTACGGCCTCTTCCACGTTAAAGCTCACCGGAGGCAAAAAATATCCCTCCATCAGGGAATATCCAACCCCCGGCGCTCCCACAATCGGTACACCCGATTCACTTAGAGCCTGTATATCCCGATAGATGGTTCTTACACTCGTTTCAAATATGGCCGCCAAATCCTCAGCCCGTAAAACATCCTTGCGTTGCAGCTCTAGTACAATCGCTAGCAGACGATCTGTTTTTTTCATACCAGGACACCTCTCTGGAAGATTCAATATGGACTTATGACTAATATAAAAGAGCAATAAGGGCAGTACAACCACTGCAGCTTATTGCTCCGTTCTTTTTGCGTCAACCGTTTTGGTAATCCGTAATGCGGTGATACATCGTTTTATCCTTCAGCTTACGGAAATGGGATCTTGCCGGAAAAAGATTAGCTTCAATAATCCCAATATGTCCTTTCCGGTCTATTCCAATGTCCAGTCCATATATACGGTGCCCCGGGAAAAAAGCGCTTAGTCTCTTTGCGGAACGGATGGAAACACGATCAATATGGGACTCTAATTTACTGGCAGACAGGTGTCGAACGGAAGATTGTCGAATGCCGGATTTAAAATGGAGTAATTTCCCCTTACTCCGTGTATTATTGGAAACAATATAGCCTTTGCCTGCAACTTTGATAACCTTTCCTGTGACTACCCATACAGATGAGTCAGTTCTCCGTTGAATGATGACTCTCATATCAAAAGGACGATTGTTGATGGTCGGACGGGTGATTCTGCGTTGAACCATATAACTGGCGTTCCCGATTTTTCTTCTAATATAACGATACGTATTGGTTCTGCCCCGTACTAAAACCTTTATATTCTCGTAATGTACAATGTACTTATGGTGTCCTAACCATGAGACCTGAAAGATCCCCTGACCACGACTCCCCCACACCGGTTTCACGATCACATGCCCGTACTTGGAGAGCAGTTTCGAAAAATGATGTCTGTCCAGGAGCTTCGTTTCGGGGACGTAAGACCTCAGAGACGCGTGCCTTCTCAATAATAAATACTTGTACCACTTATCTTTTGCTGCTGATGCCATGGGACTCCACCTTTCTCATCTGCATTTTATGCTACTGAGATAGCGTTCAAGCAATTCCAAAAATAACTCCATCTCCTTATACGTGATATCACCTATATTGGCAATCCGGAACGTATTTAGTTTCTCAAGCTTGCCGGGATAAATCATAATGCCTTTACTGTAAAAATAATCATGCATCGATTGAAAATCATAGCCTGCATATTGAGGTTCAAGAATGGAAGTAATGATTTTGGAATGATGCTCTTCGGGAATGATATAGGTTAGACCTAAGCGGGCTAACCCGTTAATTAAAGTTTTCCAGGATGTCGCGTACCTTTCGTACCTTTGATCCACCCCCTCTTGCTTTAATTCCTCAATCGCTTGTTTAAGTGCATATAAGGTTTGGACTGGAGGCGTAAAACGCATCTGCCCATGTTCCACAAAATAATTGTATTGAGCATACAAATTCAAATAATAGCTTCTTGGTTTCTGACCTTTCAAATTCTCCAATTTGCTTTTTTCAGCTATCACAAATGAAACCCCGGCCATTCCCTGTAAGTTTTTGTTGGAGCTTGCCGCCAGGTAGGCAATGTTCATTTCCTTTAATTGAATTGGAATGGCCGCAAATGAGCTCATGGCATCCACGATCATGTCGATTTGATTCCTTTTGCATAGTTCTCCGATATCCTTCACCTTGTTAAGCAGGCCAGTTGTCGTCTCGTGATGTACGACGGCCAGATGGGAGACGGCGCGTTCGGAAGATTGGATATACCTTTCTAATTCAGCCAAATCAATGGCATCGTCGGGAGGACTTTTGAATTCAAAGTACTCCACTCCATAAGCCTTCGCTATCTCGCACATCCGTTTTCCATAGGCTCCATTGCTGACAATGATCACTGCCTCGTGATTCGGGACCGAACTTATGATGGACTCCACAGCTGCCGTACCCGATCCGCCAAACAATACGGTCGCATAATGATCCGGGTCTGCGACCAGCCGGGTAAGCTCTGTAGAAATATACTCCATGATCTGGCCAAACTCGGCTTCGCGAGGACAAATATCTGGAACCACCTGTGACCATTTCACACTTTCTGTCGTCGTTGCCGGACCAGGGGTAAGCAAAATGTTTTTCTTGACGGGGGAACTCATGAATCACCTGCCTCCTTGCCCTTCAAAGAACTGTTATGAATAAAACGCTGCAGACGTTCTTTTACTTCATGAGGCTTCACATGCGGACGAGCAAGCTGATCCTTGGAATACTTGGATATTTTCAGGCACAAAAACGTAAGTTCTCTATTCGCTTTCCATTCCTGTAAAGAGGCTTTCAGTTCCTCAAGACTGTGAATATGAATCGACTTCGTATATCCGCAGGAAGCCGCAATGTCTATAAAATCGACATTATGGGATACCGTGCTTTGCCCGCCTGTTGACTCATGAGCGTTATTATCAAGCAGAATATGAATCATATTGGATGGATGGTAATACCCGTTGGTTGCCAGACTCCCCATACGCATCAACAGAGATCCGTCTCCGTCAATCACGACGATATCCTTGCCTGGTTGGCTCAGAGCCAAACCAAGTCCCAAGGAACCGATACATCCCATCGAGCCCACCATGTACAGGTTGTTAGGTGCATCTTCAATTTCATACAGCTCACGTCCGGTTTTACCAGTTGTTGCGAGCTGTACGGTATGGTCGTCTTTCATGGAGTTAATCGCAGCCAACGCATCATACCGTGTAGGCATTTGATGGTCCGCATGACCATGCTGCCGGATCTGATTTAGATGAATGGAGGTTTGCAGTTTTTTTAATGGCTCTTTGTCAAAAGTCCCTTTCTTAACGACAAAAAAGAACGAGCGACGCCGAGCAATGTGCTCATTAGCCTGGATCAGCTGATTTTGGGCCTCCTCTAAATCCTTGGAGAGATATTGCCATTCCACACCCATCACATCCAGCATTTGCGTTGTGATCCGGCCCATCAGTTCATGCTGAGGTTCGTCAGGTATCCCCGGTTCTCCGCGCAGGCTGACAAATCCAAGCAGCGGAATACGAAATGGGTAGGTAAGAGAGGTCAATGGCGAAATAGCGTTGGTCAGCCCTGAATTTTGCATAAGGACTACCGACTTCTTCCCCCCTATATAAGCTCCGGATGCAATGGCGACCGCATCCCCCTCGTTAGCCGCTGCAACATAATCGCATTCATTTATCGCATAATTGATCAGGCTTTTCAAAAAGGAGCATGGAACACCGCTAAAAAAGGTAAATCCTAATTTTTTCAGCTCTTCTCCTAACAATTTCGTGTCCATTATACATGCTCACCCGAATCCGGCTCTGACGACGGGAGGTATTGCCGTTCCGCAGCCTGCAGCTCCTCGACTCCTTGGAGCCGGAATACTTCTTCCATGGTTGCAACGTCCTTTTCAATATGAACAAGGCTTTCATCCCGATAAATTTGGTCAGATAATTGTTGCATGGCTTGAATGGATGCCCTCAAATTATGATTTGCCCAAATCACAAGGCTAATCCCCAGCTCCTGAAACCTAGCGGTTGGAGTCGTATAGTATTTGGTAGGCACGATCACTACCGGCAATCTTCCGGCCCATTCCTTCATGAACGCTTCAATCTCTGTGGCGTCTGTTCTTTTGCTGTGTATTAATACGGCATCGGCTCCTGCCTTCCGGTACGCCTCCGCCCGCTGCAGTGCCGCTTCAAGCCCTTTCCCGGCAATAAATGCCTCTACTCTGGCCACCACTGTAAAGTCCTCATCGATTTGCGTGTCTTTCATCGCTTTTATTTTCCCGGAAAACTCCTCGATATCAGCCAGAGCCTGCCCTTGACCGTTAATGAACGAATTCATTTTGGGGAACCGCTTATCTTCGATGCATACCCCTGCAATAGAATGCTGCTCCAGTTTCTTCACTAGCCGCCTTGCATTATTGAAATTGCCGTACCCCGTATCTCCATCCAGCAAAATTGGAATGGACGTAGCATCACTCATAAATTCCAATACATCTAAAACCTGCGTCCAGGAGGCCTCATTGCTGTCCCTTACCCCCATCGCTGCAGAGATGGATAACCCGCTGGCCCAAATCCCTTTAAACCCCGCCTCCTCCACAATTTTGGCTGACAGACCATTATGGGCTTCCATAATAAACTCCAGTTTTCGGGAATTAATTAAATCTCTAAGCTGCCTTGTTTTTTTCATTGAAACTTTCTCCTTCTCCCCTAGAAATAACGTACAAGGAATCTACTTCCAAATAAGACTCTTGTTTCTCATGATTGTGTTGATCATAGAAGGATCGGGAAGCTGAGTAAATAGCATGTGTCCGGGATGTGAATTGGCCTCGATAATCCAAATATGGCCTTTTTTATCTATGGCAATATCGACCCCCAATTCACGAACCGGATACCGTTTATTAATCGTTTTGGCAATGATGACGGATAGTTTGGAGATTTTACGAAAATAGGCATCCGCTTTCGCGTGGTTGTGCTTAAAAAGGCTGAAAAGCACTCGGTGCAAAGATGCTGCATGCCCTCCTTTAAGATAATTGGTAACATACTTATGGGGTGCCGCGACACGGGCGGCCGCGCCGGAAATAACCCATTTCCTCCCTGGTTTCTGTAAGTAGATCCTGGTGTCAAAAATCGATCCGTGGTACTTAGCTAACCGTAGCCCCTTCTGTACTAAATACATGTGTCTGGATTTCTGGAATGACTTAATTGCCTTTAAGACATAACGAGATCTTACAATTTTTCGACTCGAGCCCTTGCGAACCTCATATCCTTTCTTCAATCTCTTGACCCGGATAATCCCGCTGCCACCACTCCCGTGATTGGGTTTGATGAAGACCGATGAATAGGTATTCAGCATCCGCGCGGTCCTCGAGTCTGTAAACCAGTGGGTTTCAGGTAAATGCGGACGCAAAACGGGATGTTGCAACATTTCTTTATGCTTTTTCATTTTTCCAATGGGCACTAGTCATCCCTCTTATCTTTTTTGGTTTTTTGCGCATACCGTATGCATATGCACCCAAATCCCCTTCTGCGTGGGCCGCTGCCTCTGGTCCAAAACTAAGATTTATGTGACAAACAAGCACGTACTACCTGTTATAAATACGAAAAATCGAAGGAAACAGCTTTTCGAACAGGCTCGGGGTCCGGGCTACAGAAGATAGGCTGTCACCAAATAACAAAAGATCCACTACCAAAAAGGTAGCGGATCTTTTGTTTCCAACAATCGCTGGTGACACAGTCTGTGCTCGTGCCAGGTGATATATGGCTCATGGCCGAATAGCTGCTTGTCTAATTATCGGTCTCCCGGGACAGGTTTTGGCGTTTTCCCCGCCATTTTCTCCAGCATCCAGACAAGAACCCCCACTGCAATGCTGGCGATGACCGCCATAATCACGGAGCTGCCAGCATGCAGCAGCAGCACAGGAACCCACAGCAGTCCGAGCGAACGATGCACAGTCCGCATCCACTTGTTGCGAACCTTGTTAATAAAGAAGCCATACCCGGCGATCGCCAGCAAAATAGCAAAGCATGCAAGCCCTGTGTAGGTTTTGCTATCTTGAAGTTTGGTCACCAAAAAATAGACACCGTGAACGGCAACAAGAATCAAGGTCGCCCAGCCCAGCAGTTTATGCATGGCGTGTAACAGCTTCCCGGCCTTTCTAACCAGCATCGATGGCGATCTCAACTTCTTCTTAAACCAGAACCAAGAGAAAGCAGCCGCTCCAACGAACACGGAGATCGTACCTAAGGTCTTGAATATTTCCCCGTTGCCCCCATGCCGCCCCCCTCCGGGAGGACGACCCATTTGCCCTGCAGGCACGTTGCCTACGCCGCCTTCTGGCGGTCGAGGTCCAGGTCCGCCACCGGAAACCGAAGACATGTAGTAATAGTAGAGGACGAGCAAAGCTGCTACCGCAACTGCGATCATGGCCGGAATCCAAACGGTCTTTTTCGTTTTCATTAGTTATACATCCTCCCCAGGAAAATTGCCTTGATTGTACCCGGTCAAGCTGAAAAGAAAATTAAAGCCAGCTGAAAGTATAACTTTTTCGCAAGTACACTTCGTTGCCAAAAAGATTCGACGAAAATACTTGAAATAAAACCCATTTTGTCCGAAAATATATAAAGGGTAATTATGTAATTACTTCAACTATTTTGTTAGGAGGTAGATGTAGTATGTCAGGTATATTTCATCGGAAAATCAGGCTCTGCTTGCTGCTCGCAGCCATCATTACATTCGTTATCCAAAGTCCTACCGGTGATATTCGTGTGGCCCAAGCGGCTGAAAATGTCATTAATGCTACGGATTTTGGAGTTAAAGCCAACTCGAACTCCTCACAGTCCAGGGAAATTCAGAATGCGTTGAAGTATTTTTATGACCGGGGAATGAAGGGGACGGTTTATTTCCCCAAAGGCACGTATATGGTTGACGAGTCTATTCGTTTATATGCCGGGGTTAGTCTGAATGGTGACGGAATAGGCAAAACCATTTTCAAAAAGACAGGCTCTAAAAGCCAATATGTCATTGGGAATCCAATTTTACGAAACAATTCTCAACGACTAGACGTGAAGCTATCCAATCTCACCATCGACGCAGACCGTACGAACCGTGAAGCCCGTGGCGAAAGTCAGGTAGGCGGTATTCTGATAGATGTGGCTGTCTCCCACCTTACGCTGGATCGCGTGGAGGTTCGCGACACCACCATCGGCGTGTTGCTTCGCAGAACGAGAGATTCCGAGATTACGAACAGCCGCTTTGACCGCAATAACGGACATGCCATTGCCACCGGACACGAGAGCTTTCCGGCAGGCGAGTTCCGAAACGTCAAAATTACGAATAACCAGATTACCAATTCCGGTGGCGGTAGTGGAATCAATCTGTCACGCGCGACCTATACTACGGTCACCGGAAACCAAATTATCAACAAGACCCACCAATCTGACGGTTATGCAGGCATTCGTATCCCTAACAATGGAGCCCATAATACCGTAAACAATAATGTAATTGAAAATTATCCGCGGGGAATCTTTGTACTAACTGGCGCAACAGACAATAATATATACAAAAACACAGTAAAGAATGCATCCCTGCAAGGTTTACTGGTCGAATCGGACGGCAATACCTTCACAGACAATGAGTTTTTCCAAACCAATTCTTCGCTTAAGCCTGATGCGGTCATCCGCCTTTCTAATGCAAACAACAATAAAATCATTAGCAACGAGATGACCACGCACTCCAAATTCTCCAGTATAGGAATACGTGTGACCAATTCCAACTCCAATGAAATTAGGGATAACATCACAGATACTTCGGGTAAACCGATCAGCATCGAGGGTGGACGCAACAACGTCAATACAGGTAACCGCAATCGATAAGAGAATTATGTACTATGCGAGTACGTCCATTTCCGTTACAATATGTCAGTGTGATTCTGGCATCGGCAGATTGACGCGTATTTGAACATTATTGGAGGCTTGTATTTTTTTATGCAAAACGAATCTCATTCTAACGTAAAAATCATAACGGCCGATCCGAGTGCGATCGGTCTGTTTGGCTTGGCTATTGTCACGCTTGTGGCTTCGTCCCAAAAGCTCGGCCTCACTGAGGGCTTGAGCTTTATCATCCCCTGGGCTATTTTCCTCGGTGCCTTCGCACAGCTGTTTGCCTGCATTCAGGATGCAAAGCATAACAACACCTTTGGAATGACGGCGTTTGGTGCTTATGCCTTCTTCTGGTTCGCCGTAGCAGGCAGCTGGATGATTAAAATGGGCGTATTCGGTCCAGAGCTGGCGTCCGCTGTAGATGGCAAGCAGCTCGGTTTTGCCTTTGCGGGCTACCTTATCTTTACGCTGTTCATGACCATTGGAGCGATGGAGACGCATAAGGTCCTGTTCTTTATCTTTGTCCTGATTGATTTCTTGTTCCTGGGTCTTAGCTTCGATGCATTTGGCGTTGCTCCAGAGGTGTTTCATACCCTTGCAGCTTATGCAGAAATGGGCATTGCTTTGCTCTCACTGTATGGTACAGGAGCCGCAGTTCTGAATGCGCATTTTGGCCGTACGTTCCTGCCTGTAGGGCGTCCCTTCGGTATTTTCAAGCCACGCCCTTAGCTGTATATGTAAGCCCCGCAAAGCCGCCCTTTCGCGCCGATCCGCGTTAAGGACGGCTTTTTGGGTTATAATGCTGGAATTATTCGGCTTGCCAATTCGGCATGCGCTCTGCCGCATAACGGAGCCCGGCCGCCATTCCTTTGGGAATGATCGCATTAATTTTTTCCATTTCCTCCGTAGATAAAGCGATATCGACTGCCCCTGCGTTTTCTTCCAGATAAGCCACCCGCTTGGTGCCTGGAATCGGTACAATTCCCTCTTGGGCAAGCAGCCATGCCAAGGCCAGTTGAGAAGGCTTGACCCCTTTTTGAGCAGCGAGGTCCTTAATATGCTGCACGAGATCGAGATTCTTCTGGAAATTCTCAGGCTGAAAGCGTGGCACGGTGCGACGGAAATCATCTTCTGCAAAATCTTCAAACCTCTGAATTTGCCCGCTCAAAAAGCCACGTCCCAGCGGACTGTACGCCACAAATTCAATTCCCAGCTCCTTGCAAGCGGGTATAACCTCATCTTCCGCTTCCCGGCTCCATAAGGAGTATTCCGTTTGCAGGGCCGTGATCGGGTGAACCTTGTGAGCACGCCGAATGAGTGCAGGAGAAGCCTCGGACAGCCCCAAATAGCGGACCTTTCCTGCCTGAACCAAATCACTCATCGCGCCAACCGTTTCCTCGATAGGTACGTTCGGATCGACACGGTGCTGGTAGTACAAATCAATGACATCTACTCCCAGTCTTTGCAGGCTGCGGTCACATGCCTGTTTTACATATTCAGGACGACCGCTGACACCGAGAAATGCCCCATCCTCTCCGCGCATAATGGAGAATTTGGTAGCCAATACCACCTCATCCCGGTGGCTCTGCAGGACTTGACTGATCAGTTTTTCATTTTTCCCCACACCGTAGATATCCGCTGTATCCCAGAAGTTGATCCCCAGCTCCAGCGCACGATGCAGCGTTCTGATCGACTCCTGATCATTCAGCTCACCGTAATATTCGGACATTCCCATACAGCCCAGACCCAGCGCAGATACTTGAAGGTCACTTCTACCCAGTTGTTTCTTTTTCAACTTCCATCACTCCTATATTGAAAGAATAGTCATCGGCCTTTCTAATCACCATCACGTTACATCCAATATGTTACTACTTAAAGTTAACTTGAAGTCAAGTTGCCTCGTTGCACGCTCTATATCAAATTATTCAGGCCAATTTATCATAAAAGAGAGTTGTTTAGCGAATATAAAATCCTGAAATGGCAACAATATACATAAAGTGTAATCAAAGGGGTCGGTTGTAAAAATGATGCATAATGAATCTCATACAAAATTTCCGCAATTTCCGGAATCATATTGGTTAGCTTCAACTGACATCCCCAGTTTTCCCAAGCTTAGTGGGGATATTCAGGTGGATGTTGCCATTGTAGGTGCGGGGATTACCGGTATTACCACTGCTTATTTACTATCTAAAAAAGGACTAAACGTCGCAGTCATCGATGCAGGGCGGATGCTTCATGGAACAACGGGCCATACTACCGCCAAAATAACCGCGCAGCATGACTTGATCTACGGCGAGTTTCTTTCACATTTTGGCAAGGAGAAAACCCGGCTCTATTACGAAGCTAACCGTGACGCTCTTCAATTCATTAAACAAACGGTAGAGGAATACAATATCGATTGTCAATTTACAGAAGAAGATGCCTACGTTTATACAATTACAGATACGTATGTGGAGAAAATCGCCGCCGAATATAAAGCCTACGAAGAATTGGGCATCCCGGGAAGTTATGTCGAGCAAACGCCTCTGCCGTTTTCAACTAAAGCAGCTATTATGATGAAAAACCAGGCCCAGTTTAATCCGGTTCCTTTCTTAAGGTATTTGGCAAATCAAGTCATCCGTCAGGGCGGGAAAATTTATGAGCAAACCACCGTTACAGGTGTGGAAAAAGGAAACCCTGCCGTCATTACAACAAACGACGGAAATAAAATTACCTGCAACCATGTCGTGTCCTCCTCGCATTTTCCATTCAATGATCCAAACAGTCTTTATTTTGCGCGATTGCATGCCGAGCGTTCTTATGTACTAGCCGTCAAGACCGACAGAATCTATCCGGGTGGTATGTACCTAAGTGCGGAAACCCCAAAACGTTCGCTTCGCTCGGTACTAATAAACGGAGAACCGATGGTCCTTGTCGGTGGAGAAGGCCACAAAACGGGCCAGGGAATCTGCACCTTCCAGTACTATGAAGCCTTAGAAAAGTTCGCAGAGCAAACATTTGGATTAAAGGAAATCATGTATCGCTGGTCAGCCCAAGACTTGTATACACTAGACAAGCTCCCCTATATCGGGCAGGAGCTATCCAACATTCCTAACATCCTTGTTGCTACGGGTTATAGAAAATGGGGGATGACCACAAGTGTCGCGGCAGCTCTATTAAATACGGATCTGATTACCAGAAAGGAAAGCCCGTATCAGGATCTTTTCTCCCCCTCAAGGTTTCATGTGGACCCCGACATTAAAACATTCGTGACCCAAAATGCGAATGTGGCTAAACACTTGATTGCTGGGAAATTGGAAATGATCCACAAAAAAGCCGAAGAACTACAGCACGACGAAGGAGCGGTCGTCCAGGTAAATGGTAAAAGGGCAGGCGCTTACCGAGACCAGCAAGGAGCATTGCACCTAGTGGACACAACTTGCACCCATATGGGCTGCGAAGTCGAGTGGAACGAGGCGGAAAGAACATGGGATTGCCCGTGCCATGGCTCCCGCTTTTCCTATCAAGGCGAAGTAATTGAAGGACCGGCCAAAAAATCGCTTGGCAAGGTTGAATTCGAATAGCACCATCAACCCAAGAGAGCAATAAGAACAGTTCAATCACTGTCCCTTATTGCTCTTTTTTCGTAACTGCATTTCAAGCAGAAATGAACATCATTATGTATGAACAGAAGCACTGCCAGGGGCTTCTGAGTAGAGAGAGTCTATTAAAGAGCTAGCGCTTCTTCCGTAATCTTTTTAATATCAATGGATGAAGGTGTTTCTTCCTTTACCATATCCGGCAGGATATTTTCCAAAAAATAATCAACGCATTTTAATTGAATATTTTTGATTTTTACAAGCGCATTGCGATACATCACTATAAATTCTTTTTCGGTATTTCCCCGCTGAAGTTCAGCAAACGCTTCGTACACCTGATCCATCTTATCCGCAACTTCAAGGATTAAACCTTCTACAGAATCATCTTTACCTTCACGTAACTGTTTACGGAAAATGGCTTTAAAATCCTCCGGAATGTTCTCTTCAATAAAATACTCGATCATACCTTCTTCGACCTGCTGGATTAATAACCGAAGTTCCTTGGAGGAGTGCTTAACAGGCGTTTTAATGTCTCCAATAAAAATCTCCCCATAATCGTGACTACTTGTGATCTCGTAAAGCTTTTTCCAGTCAATGCTTACACCGTTTCTCTCTTCAATATCAGCCAACGTTTTGGCATACTGCACCACTTTCCATGAATGAGCAGATACGCTGTGTTCTTCAAATTTAAACTTGCCTGGACAACGAATAATTCTTTCCAGCTCGTTAAGCGATCGAAAATACGTGTGAATTCCCATCAATGCATCCATCCTTTAAAATGTATGAGATAGTGGATATAAACCAACTATAAACCTCAACTATTAAGAGCAGATTATCGCAATATCAAGTTAAGTCACACATAGGATCATCCTTTTTCCAAATATTTGAGCATTTTCGTTGCTGCATGTACAATAAAATAACTTAGCCTCGGGGATTTACGCTATGCTTGAAGCAAGTTAAAAAACCTCGCCCTTCTCTGTCACAGACAGGAAAAGCGGGGTTTTGGGTTGACACACTTAACGCAAAGGCTCAAATCCCTCTACTTGCTTCAGAATCCGTTCGATTTCATCACAAATCTCCGGCTGCAGCGTCACCTCAACTGCTTTCACATTTTCTTCGATTTGTGCTGGTTTGGTGGCACCGATCAGGGCTGCGCTAATCCCCGGTTCTCTCAGAATCCAGGCAAGCGCAAGCTGTGACAGGTTGATACCCTGATCCTTCGCCAGCTTATCCAGCTCCTGGACACAATTCAGAACAGCATCGTTCATGTAGCTGCTGATGACATGGTTGACGGAGGCATCAGCCCCGCGGCTGCCTGTCGGTACAGGCTGTCCCGGTTTATATTTGCCCGTGAGAATACCTTGGGCCAAGGGTGAAAATACAATTTGCCCGATCCCCATCTGGCTGGATACGGGGAGCACCTCATGCTCGATATAACGCTCGAACATGTTATAGATCGGCTGATTGGCAATCAGCGGGCGCAGATTCAGTCTTTTTCCAATGCCATAGGCATCTGTGAGCTGGGCGGCACTCCATTCACTGACCGCAGCGTACAGGATCTTGCCTTGGGCCTGAAGGTCATCAAGCGCCCGCAGCGTCTCTTCCAAAGGAGTGTTATGATCATACCGATGACAGAAGTAAATGTCGATATAATCCGTGCCAAGGCGCTTCAGACTCGCCCCACATTGCTCCATAATGTGCTTGCGTGACAGTCCCCTGTCATTAGGGCCGGAATCCATCGGGAAGTACACCTTGGTAGAAAGCACAAAGCTCTCTCTTCGATAAGGCTTCAAGGCGGCTCCCATAGCCTTTTCACCTTCTCCCCGATTATACGCATTCGCGGTATCAAAGAAATTGATTCCAAGCTCAACGGCTTTGGCAATACAGGCATGAGCTGCTTCCTGCTCCGCGGCTGTACCGTACGTTAACCAACTCCCCAGACCGATTTCACTAATCTTAAGACCACTGTTGCCGACATTTCTATATTTCATATCTACTCCTTCTTTCGTAAGAGGATAACATGTATATATTCACGACTTGTAAGCCCTTTCATTAAACCATATTATAATAGATTTATGGAGTTATATGAAGAGGAAGAACTGACTTCGTTGGGCTGGTTGACCTCGAATCTATAATTAAGATGGTTGCCTCATTTCACTTTTCCGCATTGTAAATGCTGATAAAGCTGTGATAAAATATAGCCAAGAAGTATATAATAAAAAAGAGCAAGGATGCGCTAACATCCCTACTCTTTGGCAACAGCCGCTTTTAAGGGCGGTCGGCTGTGGTTTAGATCGGGAAATAGATCTCACCTTTGGACGGGGCGATCTATTTCTTTTTGTTTTGGCTCAATGCAACGACAATCGTGACAACTAATCCGATTAACGTCACTAGGAACGTACCGAACATCATCATTAATGTCAGAGCATCTTTAACCTCCACAGGCATCACCTCCTTTGCAGGAGACTAGCCGACCGCCCATCTAAGCCATTCTGTTGTTAAGGAATATTATAACATATAGACTTGATGACTTACATCTTTCCTTTCTCAGATCCCTTTCGGGAAAAGCGCATCATATGCAGGACAAGGCAGTTTGTTGAGAAACTCCTGAAGCGGCTTCGGCTTATGCTTGTAAATATCCTTTAAGGATGTTCCGTTGTAAATATTGCCGATAACCACAGGATGGCATAGCTCACAGATCAGGATATCACCGTTCCCGTGAAGATGAAGCTGCTTTTTACCATCAACACAGTTGGAAAAATAAACGCCCGGCTGCTCCTTGAAGCCCAGTGCTTCTGCAAAACGGTCCATGCAGGTGAAATACAGCACGGTATCGTCCTTTTTATGGGCAATCAGATCATGAACGGAACGGACAAGTGCCTCCTTGGTGGAAATGGCGTTCCAGTTGGTATGATCCATCACGATGCTGTTTTGGATTTCATGGATGCGTACACCGAGTTCATATACCATTTCACTAATGGCTTGCATGTTGTTCTGTGTTTCCTCAAACAGCAAAGTCTCCAGTACTGTTTCCAGCTTGGCTTCGGTACACAACCGGATATTTTGAACGATTGTCTCATACATGCGAGGATGAACATGATAATAGGCTGAATATTTTTCGGCGTCCGTGAAGTTGAAGGAAATATGAATGTTGGAAAGCCCTGCATCACGCAGTCTCTCAATTCGTTCAGGGCTGAGCAAGCTGGCATTGGTATTGAGCTGGGTAGCGATTCCCTTGCTCGAACAGTGAGCCACAATGTCCAGACAGTCCTGATACTTCAAGGTCACTTCACCCCCGGACAGTCGCACACGTTTTAACGTTGGAATGTCATCAATAATACCAATGACCTCCTTGCTGCTGATGCATTGCCCGTCGTTTCGCTGATATGCGCAGCAATAATCACACTTGAAGTTGCAATTGGAGGTGACCCCGACTTCCAGTCCCTCCAGCTCGTAGACGCCCGGCTTTTCCAGTTCAAGTGCTTTATATTTGTTCTCTATACTCACTTTCTTATGATCCTCCCGATCTCAGGCTTGTGTCTTGAATACCCTTGAGATTATACAGAATGAGAGCAGCTCAGAGATATGACATTGCTAACGGTAAGGAGTAAGAGAGTTCAATCTTTAAAAAGTCATAGTTACACTTGCTTAGCTACATCACTTTTTCCACACATCATTCAATTGTATAAAGGAGGACTTTCAAAAATACACACTCCACAAATGTGAACGATATGTGAACTGGGCATAGTTCTCATTTCTAAATCCATACTGAATGTATCCAGGAGTAAATGGAGGCGGATAATGTGGACAAAAGGATGAATCTGCTCATGTTCAGCGGCGATTATGATAAAGCGATGGCTGGACTGATTTTGGCCAATACAGCTCGGGAGCTAGATGTAGAGGTTACCATGTTTTTTGCGTTCTGGGGGTTATTTCTGGTTCGTGATCCCGAGAAGATGACGCTTGAGGACAAGACGATATACGAGAAAATCATGGGCTGGATGACTCCGAAGGGACCTGAGGCCCTGCCGCTGTCCAAGATGAATTTTAGCGGTCTGGGCAAGCTGATGCTGACGGAAATGATCGAAGATAACGAAGCCCCGAAGCTCATTCATTTCTTGAAGGGAGCGCGGAAGAAAAACGTCAAATTTTATGCCTGCAAGCTATCGGTGGAAATTATGGGGTTTAAACCGGAGGAGTTCATCCCTGAGCTGGAAATTATCGAGGCCAAAACCTATCTAAAAGATGCTCTCGAATCCGATATGCAGCTGTTTATATAAGATACACACACGCCTTGCCCAATTTTTGGACGAGGCTTTTATTTTGTCTAAATGATGACATCCGCCTATTTTTTTTAACCTATTCAGGCCTACCTACGTACCCTAAGAAGACAGAACGACTTAGGAGGCGCCGTATGCTCATGGCTCGAATTGGAAGCAGTAGTTGTAGGTATCAGCCTTCTAACGAGGCTTATTTCCAGAGGTATCGCGACAATACGATCGGATATCACCAGACCTTTGAATCTCCATATGGACAAAAAAAGCTGATTTATGCGGATTGGACAGCCAGCGGCCGTCTGTATGGGCCCATCGAGTCGAAAATAGCTAATGATTTGGGCCCTTTTGTGGCGAACACTCATACGGAGTCTAATTTGACAGGCACCCTGATGACCCAAGCCTATGAAGAGGCAAAACGAATCATTAAGAACCACGTTCATGCCGACGAACACGATATCATTATGTTTGCCGGGTCCGGTATGACCGGTGCGGTGAATAAACTTCAACGGTTGTTAGGATTGAAAATACATGAGAAATTAAAGCACCTCTATCCAATCGCTGAAAAAGAACGTCCCATTATTTTTGTTACGCATATGGAGCATCACTCCAATCATATCTCCTGGGCGGAAACCATCGGGGACGTCGTGTGTGTCCCTCCGGGTCCCGGCGGTATCGTCGATCCGGTTCAGCTCGAACGGCTGCTGCATCAATTCCGGCATCGGCCTATGAAGATTGGCGCTTTTACGGCCTGCTCTAATGTTACAGGTTTTGAAGCACCCATGTACCAGCTATCACGCAAAATGCATGAACATGGCGGCGTCTGTTTTATTGATTTTTCTGCAAGCGCTCCTTACACCGAGATCAACATGCATCCCCCTAAACCCCTTGAAAAATTGGACGGAATTGTATTTTCACCACACAAATTCCTCGGTGGTCCCGGTACAAGCGGCGTTTTAATTATGGATTCGAGACTCTGCTTTAATAATGCTCCAGATCAGCCCGGAGGCGGCACAGTAAGCTGGACCAACCCTTGGGGTGGGTACGAGTATAAACATAATATCGAAGCACGCGAGGATGGAGGGACACCTCCTTTTCTCCAGGCCGTTCGAACGGCGCTCTGCATTCAGCTGAAGGAACAAATGGGACACACCCGCATGTTGGAGCGTAAAAAGGAGCTAACCTCATTATTGTTAAAAGGCTTGAGCACTATACCAGACCTGCACATTTTGGGTGGAAGCAGCCAAGATCGGCTGGGAATCGTTTCTTTCGTTGTCGACCATATTCACTATAACCTGATTGTAAAATTACTGAATGATCGGTTTGGAATTCAGGTCCGGGGCGGCTGCTCTTGTGCAGGAACCTACGGACACTATTTGCTGGGCATCGATCAACAAACCTCTACTCAAATGACAAGCCTAATCCATGCAGGAGATTTATCGCAAAAACCAGGCTGGGTGCGCCTGTCCCTCCATCCTATGATGACGAATCAGGAAGTCTCCTATCTCATATCTTCCATACGAGAAATTGTAGAAAACATCATGACCTGGCAAAAAGATTATATCTATCAACCAAACACGAACGAATGGCGATCTATGAAACAATCTAAAAAAATAGACATCCACAAATGGTTCAATTTTTAGCGGGGTTCATACTTCACCCAAGTTCCTGAGACGGCCTTCAATTGGGCTGGGATAATCGAATACCTCGGAAAACGGGCTATATGATTTTTGAATAAAAAGAAAGGAGCGACCTAATCACCAAGGTCTGCTCCTTCGTTCTTATCAATATAGCGTAAAATCGCTTATTCATTCTCGGATTCCCACTTGGATATCTCTTCGCGCACCCGTGGAGCTACCTCTGTTCCCAGCAGCTCAATAGCTCTCATGACATCTTCATGCGGCATTGTGCCGACGGGTACGTGCAGCATAAAGCGTGTAATGCCTACCTGTTTACGCAGGTGAATGATTTTCTTGGCAACTGTATCGGAATCGCCTACATACAGCGCGCCCTCAAAGCTACGTGCGGCATCGAAGCTGGAACGGGTGTAAGGACCCCAACCACGCTCACGCCCAAGCACGTTCATGACTTGCTGGGTAGAAGGGAAAAACTTGTCTGCTGCAAGCTCGGTGCTTTCCGCAATAAAACCATGCGAGTGGGATGCAACTGGAAGCAGCGATGCGTCATGGCCTGCGTGCTTAGCCGCTTTTTTATACAACTCGACCAATGGTGCAAAATGCATAGGGCTGCCTCCAATAATGGCAAGCACCAACGGCAATCCGAGCAAGCCGGCACGGACTACAGATTCCTGATTGCCCCCGCTGCCAATCCATACGGGCAACGGATTTTGAACCGGACGCGGGTACACACCCAAATTGTTGATTGCGGGCCGATGTCCGCCTTTCCAGGTGACTTTTTCGGATTCACGTATTTTCAATAACAGCTCCAGGCTTTCATCGAACAACTCATCGTAGTTGTCCAAATCATATCCAAACAACGGGAACGATTCGATAAAAGAACCCCGTCCTGCCATAATTTCAGCCCGTCCATTCGAGATGCCATCCAGTGTAGCGAAATCCTGAAACACCCGCACCGGATCATCCGATGACAGCACCGTGACTGCACTGGTTAGTCGAATCCGCTCGGTCTGTGCTGCCGCCGCAGCCAGTATAACAGCCGGCGCAGAGGCAGCATAATCTTTACGATGATGCTCCCCAACGCCGTACACATCCAGCCCTACCTGATCTGCAAGCACAATCTCCTCGACAACTTCTCGTATTCGTTGTGCGTGACTGATGACCTCACCCGTTTGGGGATCCGGTGTTGTTTCCACAAACGTGCTTATACCTATCTCCACTGGTCCTACCTCCTCATGTCTCGTTCTCATTCGGCTGCTTACACAGCAAACCATTTTAAAAACCGATATCTTTATATTGAACTATTTCTGTTTATTTTTCAAGCTTTCCTTTTCTGGGTCTGGATTCAGTGAACAGGAACGTCAACAGGAGCTCATGCCAATGTGTATATTGGTATTGACATTGAGACGAGAAGTAACTAATATGGTTACAACGGTGGTGAACAGTTATGAAACAAATCAGTAGTCGCTTCTCCATAGCAGTCCATATCCTTACGTTGATTGCTATTATGCCGGGAGAATGTACAGGAGACTTCATTGCAGACAGCGTAAATACAAATCCCGTCGTGATCCGAAGAATTATGGGCATGCTGAAGAAAGCCGATCTGATTGACATCCGATCTGGTATAGGTGGTGCTTCTCTTTTGAAGGAGCCAGAATCCATTACTTTACTGGATGTATATCATGCGGTTGAGGTTATTGATAAGGGACATTTATTTAATTTTCATAAGGACCCGAGTCCACTCTGTCCTGTAGGCAAAACCATCGAAGCCTCCCTCTCGGGAGAATTGGCTGAAGCCCAGGCGGCTATGGAACAGCGATTGAAACGCGTCACGATTCAAAAGATGCTAAATCAAGCTCATGTTGAAGCTCATGTTAATTAAAGCTCAGATAGAGCTTTTTTTAAAAACCTCGTTGTAACCACTTGTGTTATAACTAATTCAGTTTTAATACTTGTGAAAATTCGATATAAACTGAATGGAGTTCTGCCATTCATTTTTATATACATATTCAATTGGAGGAATGGAAAAATGAAAATATTGGTAACTGGCGCAACTGGACAATTTGGATCTATAGTCGTGGATACACTGTTAAAAACAGTACCTGCTGCAAGCCTTGCAGTAAGTGTACGCAATCCTGAGAAAGCTGAACACCTTCGCACACAAGGCGTTGACGTACGTCACGGTGACTTCGACAAACCTGAGACTTTGGATCAGGCATTCGCTGGTGTGGATCGTTTGCTGATCGTCTCCGCGGACGGGGATAACGCGACACGGATTCGTCAGCACCAAAATGCTGTCGATGCAGCCAAAAAAGCCGGGGTAAGCTTCATTGGTTACACAAGTGTTGCTAAGGCAGACCGTAATGCCCTCTCCCTTGCCGAGGTTCATCGTGCGGCGGAAAAAGCTATTCGCGAGACTGGCATTCCGTATTCCTTCCTTCGCAACAACTGGTATGTTGAAAACGAAGCAGGCAGCATACAAGGCGTATTGCATGGTGCACCTTGGCTTAATGCTGCAGGCAGCGCTCGGATAAGCTGGGCTTCACGCAGTGATTATGCCCAAGCTGCTGCTGCTGTTCTCGCTGGAGAAGGACATGAAAACACGGTCTACGAACTCTCTGGTAAACCTCGCACACAAGCCGAGCTTGCAGCCATCACGGCCGAAGTAATAGGCAAAGAAGTGAAGGTCGTCGATGTGAACGACGCTTCATTAGGCGAGGCTTTGCGTGCTGCCGGATTGCCTGATTTTGTGGTCACCATGCTTGTTGATTTGCAAGGGCCGATCCGCGAAGGCTCCCTTGATGTGGAAAGCGATGATCTGGAAAAATTGCTAGGGCGCCCAGCTCAGCCTTTAAGTGATTCTGTCAAAGCTATTATTGGCCAATAATTAACGAATAACGACGAGGATTTCAAACAGATATGAAAAAACCACCGGATAGCGAGGCTCTCAAGCCTATTCCCGGTGGTTTTTCCTGTCTCATGTTTACTTGAGACGTTGATTGTTTAGTTCTTTTTTACAAATTCGGATTTTAATTTCATCGCTCCGAAACCGTCAATTTTGCAATCAATATCATGATCGCCTTCCACCAGACGGATATTCTTCACTTTGGTGCCGATTTTCAAAACAGATGAGCTTCCTTTAACCTTAAGATCCTTAATAACGGTTACAGAATCACCATCCTGCAGAACGTTGCCATTCGCATCTTTCACGACCTTTACATCTTCATTGCTTACGGTTTCTGACTCGGATGACCATTCATGAGCGCATTCCGGGCAGATGAAAAGACTACGATCCTCGTAAGTGTATTCTGAATTACATTCAGGGCAATTTGGCAAATTAGACATGGTATTATGTACTCCATTCATTTTTATTCTATACAAGTATATTGGATAATCAACAATGAATCCACTCATGGATGAAATTAGGCTGGCGTAAGTAGACGTCTCAGAATCGCTGATCAGACTTGAGGCTCATACTCGCTCAATTTCCCTTCGTAGATCAAATGGAATCGGTCACTTTGCCGAAAATCGTCTGGCGTAATAAGGGCGGGCAACTTGTTCCATATTTTTATGCCGGATCGCTGTAAAATTTCCGCGACGAATTGCGAACAAAAATAAGAATTGCTGAACTCGACTGGTTCTTTGAGTGCAACACCAATCAGCCCCAGTAAGTTATACATATATTTTTGGCGACTTCGGATAAAGACGTGTAAGACCCGCTTCATTTTTTCGACTTCACGATCGGTTACCTGAAGCTCGTAGATGACACATGTTGTATTCGGAAATCTGCTGTATGTACCTGTCTTAATATCCTCTTTTACGAAACCGCCATCCAGAGGGTTATTGGGAGTCTTTCTCCCGAAGCTGTATAACTCCGAAAGTTCACGGTCGAAGGAAATGGAGGCGTGATTGTATGGCGCTCTTGTATAGCTTTTAATGACTCTCGTAAGAAACGTTCCCGTATTGGTAAGCAAGATAAAGACGGATTGATCAGCTACCATTTACTAAATTTCCCCTTATCAAGTTTGAATTATTCCTTCATAATAACATAGGAATCCTTTAATGGAATCCTATTTCGCGATAAGTTGGTGAAGGCATGGACAGTTCGCTATTAACGTTAATCCTCATTTTTACAGCCTTATTGGTCATCCATCTGATTTATATAGTGGTAGTCAAAACACAGCCCGACAAAGACTATGCAGCTATTGGACTTCGCATCAAGACCTGGTGGGGCATGTTCTTTATCTTTTGCTCGGCAACTCTTTTCAATCCGATTGTTTCACTGCTTTCCTTGATGGCACTCACTTTTTTTGCGCTTAAAGAATACTTTTCCATGATCAGATCCAGAAAAGCCGATCGCAGATTGTTTCTATGGGCGTACTTGGCTATTCCTGTACAGTTTTATTGGATTTATATCGGGTGGTACGGGATGTTTATTGTCTTTATACCCATCTATGTGTTCTTGCTGCTGCCGCTCCCGCGATTGATCAATAAAGGAACGGTTGGTTTCCTACGCAGTGTCAGCTCGACCCAATGGGGACTCATGCTGATGGTTTTCGGGCTGAGTCATCTGGCCTATTTTCAGTTTGCTACGCCGCAATACGGAGCGAAACTTGTTCTTTTTCTAGTGGTTCTGACGCAGCTCAATGATGTCGCACACTATCTGGCATCGCTCTATTTCGGGAAGCGGAAAATTGTCCCAACATCCAACCCCAATTTAACTTGGGAAGGCTTTGCATTCGCTTTTCCCGTAACCATAGCGGCTTCCTATCTAATCTATCCCTACCTGACGCCGTTTGACCTGAAATTTGGAATTATTTTCGGCATGCTGATCAGCTTGAGCGGTTTCTTCGGCAGCTTAACGGTCTCCGTGCTGAAGCGAGATTTATTAATCGGCGATGATGACAAGTTCGATGCTCTGAAAAAAAGCTACTTAAGCCGGGTGGATAGCTTGACCTACACCTCGCCTGTCTTTTTTCATGTGCTTCGTTATTTTTTTGACTTTATGTAGCAATATCTTACTATGAAAAGGGCAGTCTAGCCTCACCTGAGGATAGACTGCTATCAGGTTCTTAATGCACCTGATCCAGCAATTGATATGCTTCTTCCTTCGTTGTGACGGCCAGAAGTGCTTCTCTAAAATGATCATCCATCAGCTTGCGGGACAGCATTTGCAGTACTTTCAGGTGCGTATTGTCCTTGCTATTGCGCGGTACAGCAATCATGAAGATCAATTTCGTCTCACTACCGTCGAGACTTTCCCAGTCAACGCCACTCCGCTTGATGCCAAAAACCACGCTTGGCTTTAAGACAGCTTCCGATTTGCCATGTGGGATGGCAATATTCATTCCGATACCTGTGGAGCTTTCTTGCTCTCGGGCCGATATGACCTGTTTAAAATCACTGGCAGAGCTTACGGTTCCCGTTCCCACAAGTACTCCGATCATTTCATCAATGACAGCATCCTTTGTCGTTCCTTCCAGATCGAGATTAATCAGATCCATCGTTACAATATCCGTCAGCTTCTTAATGTGGACAGCTTGTGAAGGTACTGCTGACCCATGATTTATAGCGGCTGTTGAAGCCGATAACTCCGCAGCAGTTATAGTAGTTGCAGATGGTTTGGCTACTGCCGCGGAATTTCCAGATATCACTTCTCCAGCAACGGCCGTATCTACAGTCGCAATATCTTTTTTCAGCAGGCTCACCATGACAACCGTCACGGCTACGCCGATAATAACGGCGATAAAGAACATAAACACATGATCGACTGCACCAAGCACGGCTACAATCGGTCCACCGTGAGCTACCCTATCGCCTACATTCCCCAGCATGGCGATGACTGAACCGACCATGGATCCTACCATGATACTGGGAATAACACGGAGTGGATCTTGCGCAGCGAATGGAATGGCACCTTCGGTAATGCCGAACAGACCCATCGTAAATGTTGCTTTCCCGGCCTCGCGTTCCGACGGTGCAAATTTACGTTTGTTGATCATCGCTGCAAGTCCCATCGCAATCGGTGGAATACAAATCGCAACGGCGATTGGACCCATAATTTCATAATTGCCTTCGCCAATCATGGCCGAGCCAAATAAGAAGGCCACTTTATTCACCGGACCGCCCATATCAAAGGAGATCATCGCCCCCAAGATCAGCGCCAGCAGAATCGAGCTTGTGCCTTGCATACCCGCCAGCCAACCTGTTAAAGCTTCAAACAATTGCGCAATTGGAGCACCGATCACAAACACAAAGATTAATCCCACAATCAAGGATGACAATACGGGAATAATAATAATAGGCATGATCGGCTGTAACGCCCGGCCAACCTTCATTTTCCGAATCCCCAGTGCAACATAACCCGCAAGGAAACCGGCAATAATTCCACCGATAAATCCGGCCCCCGCCTCACTTCCATAAAAACTGCCGTTTGCAGCAATAAATCCGCCAATCATACCCGGTGCAAGCCCCGGTCTATCGGCAATGCTCATCGCGATAAATCCAGCGAGGATCGGTACCATAAAGGTAAACGAAGCCGAGCCGATATCCTGAATCGTCTTCCAAAACGAACCGTCCGGTATAACCAGACCGCCAGGTGTCTTCTCACCGCCAATCGTCAGTGCAATGGCAATGAGCAAGCCTCCGATGACGATGAAGGGCACCATATAGGACACACCATTCATCAAGTGGCGGTAGATTGGGTTTTGCTTCGGTTTTTTCTCCTCTGTACTACCTTCGGCAGAACGTGACTGTGCCTCGTACACAGGCACATCGCCTTTCATCACCCGCTGGATCAACTCTTCCGGACGACGGATACCATCCTGTACACCAACGACCAGCAGTTTCTTGCCAACGAACCGGTCTTTTACCACCGTCTTATCTGCTGCAATAATAATGCCATCCGCTTCACGGATCTCCTGCTCCGTTAATTGATTTTCGATTCCAATGGAGCCTTGTGTCTCGACCTTCATCTCAATGCCCAGTTTCGCTGCTGCCTTTTGCAGATTCTCAGCTGCCATATACGTATGTGCAATTCCGTTAGGACATGAGGTAATCGCCAATATTTTCATAGTCATTCCCCTTCTCTTTGATGTTTCCGCTTACATTGATAGTATAAACGTCTATTTGGCTGTTATTGATCGAACTTTTTACCGGAACTTTCGGAAAAACGGATTTATAAGGACAAAAAGCAGGACTTATATAAGTCCTGCTCCAGAGTACAGCTTTTGGTATTCACTTATCCTTTTAGCTTCCCTAATAATCTCATCGCATCAGTCTCCTTGGACAAGGCATGCACCATAGCCGGCTGCTCACTGATCAGGGATAATTCCTTAAACAACTGTCGCATCTCTTCGCGTCTATCCTGTTTAACCGCAAGCAGGAACACAAGCTCTACTTTCTCGGTTCCCCAGGTGAGCGGCTGCTTCAAGGTAGCGACTACAATAGCTGACTGTCTGATCCACTCCGAGCCGCCATGCGGGATGGCAACACCCCCACCAATCGTGGTAGCGGACATTTTTTCTCGCGCCAGCACACTTTCCACATAACCTTCCTCGACATATCCCTTGTTCTCCAGTATTCGCGCCAGCTTGGAGATAATTTGTTCGGGGCGTTGCACTTCCTGCTGGGGAAAGACCAGAAAAGGCGTCGTATACCTGAAAAATACAGATTCATCTGCCACCCTGTGTTCCGGCTCATCCAATCGTCTGATCACCTGCTCCAGCTGACGCTCGTCCTTGGCGTCCAGCAATGGAGAGACGAGAATGTGGGGAACTTTTATGTCCGGAAGAGCTACGGTTGTAATGACAAGCTCCACCTCATGGGCTGCCAGATAGTCTTGAACTTCCGCTTTCGATATCGTGGTTTCCACATGCACAGACGGAAATTTACGTTCCACCTTTGTACGCAGCAGCTGGGACATGCCAATGCCCATGTGACATACGATGACTGCTCTTTGAGGATGACTGTCCCTCTGATGAAGCCGCTCCACTGAGGCTTGGAAATGCAGGGTTAAATACGCTGCTTCCTCTTCGGGAAATGACAGTCGGATCATTCTCCCTACCTCTTCCAGTGCAATAATGACCCGATCGAACATGTAAGGGTACATCTTCTTGATCTCGGCCAGCATGGGATTGGACACGGTCAGACCATATTGAAGACGGTTCAGGGTCGTATATAAATGAATCTTCAACCCGTTTAGCAGCATCTTGTCCTTGTCAAAGGCAATCATATTCAGCTCTGACATCCGCCGGATCAGCTGCTCAACTAATTCAGGCAAAAGCGGATGGCTGTCTGCCAGATCGCTCTGCTTTCCCTTCCTTTTTTCCTGCTGGTAACGGAACTTCCCGCTAAGCAGATGCAGGGTTAAATAAGCCGTCTCTTCCCGGGAAAAAGGCACGGCAAACAGCTTTTGCAGCTGCTGTAAAAAAGACGTAGCCCATGTAAATTCAGCTTTTTCCTGTAAAAAGGCAATGTCCTGCCCGGAGAGCGAGATGGGCTGTCCGAGCTTGGTTCGTTTGACCATTAACAGGATATGCAGCATTAGACCTTCGAAAGCTTCATCAGTGAAGCTGAGCTCATGACGTTTTTGAAATGTTTTTAGTTCATGATGTATGGTTGCAATCTCGTGCGGTTCAAACTGCTTGCGCATCATCTGTCCTGTTAGCTCAGGACTATCTATCAGTTGGTTCAGCCGTGCCAAAGCTATCCGCTTGTTTTTCTCGGAGCCTTGAATCGTCAATCCTACGCGCTGCTTGGTAATCAAGGCAAGATCAAGGCTGTGCAGCCAGCCTTCGATCTTCTCCATATCTCTACGGATCACCGTTTTATTCACATAATACTGGGAGGCCAGATCCTGTATGGTTACAGGCTTGGCAGCCATCAAGAGATGATAGGCGAGATGCAGCACCCTTTCCTCATCCGACTCATGTTGGACTCTACTCTCGTCCGCATACAGTCGATGGAACAAATCTATCCGCTCCAATTCATCCATCTCCAGATAAATGCCGCGTCCCGGCCTTCTCACCAGATTGGCGCTGGAATGCTTGACTATATATTCTTCAATTACCTTCAGATCGTTGCGGATCGTCTTTTCAGAGCACTCAGTCTGATCCGCCAAATCCTGCACTAACCATAACCGCCCCGGTTCAGTTAACAACCTGCGAAAAATTTCTGTTTGCCTTTTGTTCATTCCAATCTCCCATCTTCCAAAATAAAGAATGTCTAGGGCATTTCGGGCTATATCTATCTTAGGCTTTCTGTCGACATTTAAGTATACTCCAAGTAGTACATTTTAAGCATCGTAGTCGCCATGTTTATTCTTTAATTTCATTCACAAGGGATATTTATATTATTTTAATGGTTTATAGGATGTTTTCCTAAACATGGAATGGGAATTAACCGTTAATATAAGAGGCATGTTTTAAATGATTGAATATTAAAAAGAGGTGTATTTTTTGGAGAACCAGCACATGTCACAGAATCCGCAGGAAACATCAAGACAGATGTACATTCGCCATGGCCAAAACGATGGGGAAACAAACAGGATGGCAGAGATATCAAAATCCTATGGTTCGTCTATTTTGTTTAGACGTTGGGGAGCAACGGTATTTGATTTCATATTCTTTGTGATCGGTTATATTGGCTTGTTTATCTCTGTCATTCAAATAACGGATAAATGGTTTTTGCCTTTGGCGATTGCAACCCGTTGTATCCTGCTTATAGCTTTTTTCTGCTATTATTTGCTTTTGGAAGGTTATACAGGCTATACGCTGGGTAAGTTCGTTTTTCGTATTAAGGTGGTTAACGGGGAAGAAAGGCCTCCTGGTTTTCATAAATCGCTAATTCGCACTTTGCTTAGATTGATTGAAACCAACCCTGTTCTAATGGGTTCGCTACCTGCTGTTATCAGCGTGTTAGTAACTGCAACAGGACAACGAATTGGTGATTTAGCCGCAGGTACATATGTTGTAAAGGTACGGGATTTAGAGCCGATTAGCAAAAAGACAATGAAATGTTCGCTGTTGATATTTTTTATCGCAATGGTGATCTTGGGAGGCTCGTTTGTTAATGCTATTTATATATGGCTGCATAATTATCAACCTCCTGAAGCTCCAGTGAGCAGGGCAGAGCAGAGCTTTATAAGTAAAGATGGTCGGTTTCAAATCTCAGCCCCGCTGGACTGGTCAACAGACCCGGATCGTGAAAAAATAACTGATATTGCGATATTTAATCCGTACATTCAAAAGTCCGTTGCAGTAGTGTCCAATTCGAAAAAGGAACTGGGCAATGTAACTCTCCAGCACTACGCAGAGAAAATTCAATACAACATGACCAAAGAGTTTAACCTTTCTACTATAGGACCTTCCTCTAACACAACGATTCATGGATATCCTGCCATTGAGTTTACGATTAAAGGACAGAAAGATGTGAACCATTATGTCACCCATGTAGCGATTATTGAGACCGAAAATGATTATTATCAGGTACTCGGATATACGCCCGCATCTAAATATAGTCGTTTTAAGAAAGAGCTGCATGATATTATCTACAGCTTCAGCGAGGTCCACCATTAGACTGCGCAGCTGGTGAAAGATAGGAACGACTCGAAAAACAGGGACTCTTGGGAGTAGCCTGCTTTTTGGGTATAATTCTATAATTCCCTCTCTGTATACGTAAACGGTTGCATTTCTGTGATAAAATAGGCTGACATGTACGGCAAAACGCTTTATTATGTTGTTCAGATGCACAATCAAATGAAAACTATTTCACAAGTGCAATCCGTCACATCACTATGTGTAAGGAGGAACCGCGAACTGTTCCAGATCTCCGAAAAACAAGCCCAAGACATCGTAGATAAAATGATGAAGGATATTCCATACAATATCAATATTATGAACGAACGAGGCATCATCATTGGCAGCGGAGAGAGTGAACGAGTCGGGACTGTTCATCAAGGAGCCGTTCAGGCGCTCGAAACCGGAAAAATGATTGAAGTATGGCAGGATGGTCACTACGAGAAGCAAGGGACTAATGAGCCGATTGTCATTCATCATGAGCGGGTCGGCGTCATTGGCATCACGGGAAACCCCGATGAAGTGCGCCCTTTTTGCAACATCGTCAAAACTACGGTATCCCTCCTGATCGAACAAAGGATCTCCCTGGAGCATCTGGCTCACGAAGCCAACCGCAAAAAATCCATGCTGGAAATGCTGTTGCATCATCAGGGGGCCTACACTCAAAAAATAAAAAAAGAAGCGGCTCAATATCACATTGATCTGCTTCTAAAAACTTCGGCGGTATATGTAAAGTACTTCCCTGCTGACCCGGCTCATGTAGCCGAGCTGTCCAAAATATTCATGCAGCATCCATCCTTTCATATGGAAGAAGACAGCTATCTCATCCTGATCCAGAATCAGGATTCAATAGACAAACTGCTGGAGCCGCTTGTACGCAGCTATCCTGATGTGCTGATTGCCATCAGCAGACAAGAGCATAACATTGCAGAATGTTATTTACAGGCCAAGTCAACCATGAATGTTTTGCTGGCTCTGCGACCGCCTGTACGGATGATTTCCTTTGCAGAAGTCGAATTTCTGGTCAAGCTGAGCCAATCCAGCCTGACGAACACGATTCATATGGTCAGCAAGCTGGAAGATACCGTGGATTTGCTGGATACGCTGCGCAGCTTTATTAACCATAACGGCAGTGTCTCCTTTACTGCAGACGAATTAAATATCCATCGCAACACCCTGCAATACCGCCTGAAGCGGATTCATACCTTAACGGGTAAAGATCCCCGGAATCTTCTTCAGCTTTTTGAGCTTACACACGGCTTGTTGGCACTCTACCAATGAACGGCTGTATTATGCCAGATCATTCTGCGGTAAACGTCTATTTCCCTCGCCGCCACTCCCGGATTTTATTCAATCTGTCTCAGTATTAAGGGGAAAAATCCGGGAACGCGGACGAGCGCTCCATTTCTAACGCATTCGTGCTATAATCCGCCTTCTAATCATTGGCTACTCGCTGAATTGAAGCACCCTTGCAATATTCTCGCATGTGCGCTCTATATTTTGCGGCCCTTCGACCAGCAGCTTACCCAGCTCCGAGGCTCCCGGCACGATGCCAAACACCGCATCTATTCCTTCCTGGTATAGCGTATCGATCCCTTCCCCGACATAGCCAGCGACCGCAATGACCTTTTTGCCGGATTGCTTGGCCACCTGAGCCACCCCATATGGAGTTTTTCCGAATTTGGTCTGAAAATCAATGCCACCTTCCCCCGTAAAAACGATGTCCGCATTCGCCAGCTTCTGCTTTAATCCGGTGTATTCGATCACAATCTCAATGCCTTTTTGCAGCGACGCCTGAGTAAAAATCAGCAGACCCGCACCCAATCCGCCAGCTGCGCCTGCGCCTGGAAGATCGCGCACATCCTTGCCCAGCTGTCGCTTCACTACATCTGCATAGTGGGCGAGATTGGCATCCAATTGTTGCACCATTTCCGGGGTTGCCCCTTTTTGCGGACCGAATACATGAGATGCCCCATGCTCTCCGCACAGCGGATTCGTCACATCACAGGCTACAATCAATTGCACCTGCTGCAAGCGAGCATCCAGTGATGAAATATCAATACTGGCCAGTTCTCCCAGACTGCCGCCTCCGCGAGGGAGAGTGTTTCCTTTGGCATCTAGAAATCTGGCACCAAGTGCTTCGGCCATGCCTGTCCCGCCGTCATTCGTCGCGCTTCCACCAATGCCGATAATGATCTTTCGAATCCCCTGATTCAGACACTCACGGATTAACTCACCCGTACCGTAAGTTGTTGTCTTTAGCGGGTTTTTGTTATCCTTATTAACCAGATGGATTCCGCTGGCGGATGCCATCTCGATTGCCGCAGTGGTGCCGTCTCCCAGCAAGCCGTATGCAGCAGTTACAGGTTCTCCAAGCGGCCCAGTCACCTCGAGATAACGAAGCTGCCCACCTGTTGCATCCACCAGTGACTGCACCGTTCCTTCACCACCGTCCGCCATTGGAATGTGAACATAATTCGCGGCCGGATAGACCTTGCGCAGTCCTTTCTCCATTGCGATACACACTTCTTTAGCTGTCATGCTTTCTTTAAAGGAATCCGGTGCCAGCACAAATGTCTTCTCTCTCATCTTTTCACCCCATCATCAATATTAAAGTAAAAATCCATACATCAGTGTCGCTACAATGGCCATTGTTCCACCGACAATAGCTTCGTAAGGAATAAGTCCCATCCGTTGTTTAATACTCATTTTCATGCTGTCTGCCGTGACGTGAAAATAGTTGCCTTGTGGCAAGGAATCGATAACCGTTGCCCCTGTATGTACCATCACAGCTGCGGCGAGCGGGGCCGTCCCCATATTCAGAATCGCTTCTCCAAACGAGCCTGTCGCCAAAATGACTCCCGTCGAGGTCGACGCTGTCGCAGCCGCCATCAGAACACCTGCAAGCGGTGCCAACAATGTACCGGAAACTCCCGAAGCTTCAATCAAACCAACTACCTGTGCAGACAAATCCGATGCTGAGATCAGACCTGCAATCCCACCTGCACCGATCAAAATCAGCACGGTCGCCGTCATTTTATTTAAGCCGGAGGCTGAATATTTCAAAATATTACGTCCTTGCCCCATTGCCAGCATACCCACAATCCCGGCAATCGGCAAAATGTACATCGCATCGACTTTGAAACTCGACAGTGCCTCAATACCGGAGATCGACCCAATCGGGTTAATCATCAGCAAAATAACAGCTACCAACGGAGCTACAATCGCCCGTCCCAGCGCCGGGTACTTCGAAGTATCCACATCACTGTCCATAGTATCCTGATCGGATACCTTTACACCTTTAGTTTTCAACAGAGACGCCACCAGAACGGTCATCAATAAGCCACATATCGCAGGGACCACACCTGCCAGCATCACATGGCTCAAATCCAGGTTGAAGCCGCGCGCCGCCGCAATCGTATTGGGATTCGGAGAAATAATGTTCCCCGCTTTTCCCCCTCCAGATAAGGCCAGCAGGAGCGCCAGCTTGGAAATCCCCATTTTGTTCCCGACCGACAACGCAATAGGTGCCACGATCAGCACGGCGACCGGAATAAATACGCCTACCGCCGTAATAATCATCGTCGCCAAAGCCAGTGCGAGAATTGCTTTGCTGCCGCCAAACTTCTTCACAATAGCCTGCGCAATCGTCTCCGCCGCCCCGGATTCCATCATCACACCCGCCAATACACCTGCGGCAAGCACACGAATGACCGTCCCCATCACACTTTGCGTACCGCTAATCAATACACTAATGGTCTGCTCCAAATTGGCTCCGCCCAATAAAGCGCCTACAATGGCTCCCAAAAACAAAGCATAAACCGGATTCAGCTTTCTCAATATCAAAATAATTGCAATAGCCAGCCCCGCCAGAGCTCCTATCCAACTGATCGTCAATCCTTCCATCTGCCTAACCCCCCGGGCAATTTTTGATTACGCTTTCATTATATCGATTGCGGAACGTAAAAAATATTGAAGAACAGACGAAATTGATTGTGCATTTGCACATATGTACTTCTTTTTTTCCATTTGGACGCACGCAATGGATACGCTTGCAAAATTAAAAATTTAGATTATAATACTTGTATACAAGTATACTTGAATAATTAAGAAGGTGAATTTATGGTCGAATCAAGGGAATTCCTATATCCCTCCAAATGGCTTTTAAAAGCCTCTGCTGGCGATCGTGTAACATGCGAGCTTAGAATGCGTATTATTTCTGGCGCGATTGAAAGCGGTGCCATATTATCAGAAAATAAATTAGCTGCAGATTTTGCTGTAAGTCGCTCACCCATTCGTGAAGCGTTAAAAATACTGGCATCCGAAAATATCATCCGATTAGAAAGAATGGGTGCAGTTGTTATTGGTTTATCAGAAAAAGAAATAGAAGAAATTTATGATGTCCGTCTACTCATAGAATCGTTTGTATTTGAACGGCTTGTAAAGATGGATACTAATGATTTAGCAAAGGAACTTAGTAAAATACTGGAAATGATGAAAGTCGCAATTAAATATAGTGATGCTGATGAGTTTTCATATCAAGATGTCTTGTTCCATGAAACGATTATTCGTGCAGTTAATCATTCATACATCCTGATGATCTGGAATAATTTAAAGCCTGTTATGGAGAGCCTCATTCTTTTGTCGATGCGGATGCGTTTCAAAGAAAAGTATGAAGACTTTACACGGGTCGTAAAAAATCATGAGCTTTATATTGAAGCAATCAAAGCAAAAGATAGAGACCTCATGATCAAGTCTTTACATGAAAACTTTGATGATGTTCAAGGTAAAGTAGAAGACCTATGGATGTCACAACAAATGCTGTCTAAAGGAGTAGTGCAACAAAATGACTAACTATATGTTAGGTATAGATATCGGAACCACAAGTACAAAAGCAGTTTTATTTAGTGAAAAAGGCGAAGTCATCCAACAAGAAAATATTGGGTATCCGCTTTATACACCGGATATAGCGACAGCAGAACAAAACCCGGAAGAGATTTTTCAAGCAGTCCTACAAGCCATTTCGAACATAATGAAACATCACTCACAAAAAAAGCTGTCGTTTGTTTCATTTAGCAGTGCCATGCATAGTGTCATTGCGATGGATGAAAATGACCTGCCGCTTACATCTAGTATCACTTGGGCAGATAATCGGAGTGAAGCTTGGACACATAAAATAAAAGATGAATTGAATGGCCAAGAAGTCTATAAACGAACAGGAACACCAATTCACCCCATGTCACCATTAACTAAAATAGCTTGGATTGTGAATGATCTCCCTGAAACCGCTGTCAAGGTTAAAAAATATATTGGAATTAAAGAATATATTTTTAAAAAGTTCTTTGATCAGTATGTTGTTGATTATTCCCTGGCTTCAGCCATGGGCATGATGAATCTCGAAAACCTGGATTGGGATGAAGAAGCATTAAAAATTGCTGGTATAACACCTTCTCAATTATCTGAGCTCGTACCAACAACCCAGATATTTACCAACTGTAATTCAGATTTAGCAAAAGAGATGGGTATCGATCCACAGACATCATTTGTCATTGGAGCCAGCGATGGAGTCCTTTCTAATCTGGGTGTGAATGCCATACGAAAAGGCGAAGTTGCCGTCACAATTGGGACAAGCGGTGCCATTCGAACCATTATAGACAAGCCGCAAACAGACGAAAAGGGAAGAATATTCTGTTATGCCTTAACAGAAAAGCACTGGGTAATTGGCGGGCCGGTAAACAATGGCGGGATGGTCCTGCGCTGGATTCGTGACGAACTTGCCTCATCAGAAGTAGAAACAGCGAAAAGACTAGGAATTGATCCATATGATGTGTTAACCCAGATTGCTGAACGTGTAAGACCAGGATCTGATGGATTGTTATTCCACCCATATCTCGCTGGTGAACGTGCGCCCTTATGGAATCCAGACGTACGTGGCTCATTCTTCGGTTTAACGATGTCACATAAGAAAGAACATATGATTCGCGCAGCCCTAGAAGGAGTCATTTACAATTTGTACACCGTATTTTTAGCATTAACCGAATGCATGGACGGTCCTGTGACCCAAATTCAAGCTACAGGAGGCTTCGCAAGGTCAGATGTTTGGCGGCAAATGATGTCTGATATATTCGCATCTGAAGTCGTCGTTCCAGAAAGCTACGAAAGTTCTTGTCTAGGAGCTTGTATTTTAGGCTTGTATGCCACCGGAAAAATCCAATCATTTGAAGTCGTTTCTGAAATGGTTGGCAGTACCAATAAACATACACCAAAAGAAGAAGCAACAAAGGAATATAGGAAATTGCTGCCGATTTTTATTAACCTATCCAGAGTATTAGAAGGCGATTATACACGGATTGCCAATTATCAAAGAGGCTTAATAACACACTAAAAAGATAAATACAGGGGGTAATTACAATGCCATTAGTCGTTGTAGCGATTGGAATTTTAGCACTATTAGTTTTAATCATGGGCTTCAAATTAAACACCTTTATTTCATTAATCATTGTATCGTTCGGTGTGGCTTTAGCACTTGGAATGCCATTAGAGGAAATTGTCAAAACCATTGAAGCCGGATTAGGCGGGACACTTGGTCACTTAGCGTTAATCTTTGGACTTGGAGCGATGTTAGGTAAGTTGATTGCTGATTCTGGTGGTGCTCAAAGAATTGCCATGACCCTCGTTAACAAATTTGGTGAAAAAAATATCCAATGGGCGGTCGTAGCTGCTTCATTCATTATTGGTGTGGCGTTATTTTTTGAAGTAGGACTAGTATTGTTAATTCCAATCGTATTTGCCATTTCAAAAGAATTAAAGGTTTCTATCTTATATCTCGGTATTTCGATGATTGCAGCTTTATCCGTAACACACGGTTTCTTACCTCCACACCCAGGACCGACAGTTATTGCTCGTGAATATGGCGCGAACCTTGGTGAGGTTTTACTTTACGGTTTCATTATTGCCGTTCCAACAGTTATTCTAGCTGGACCTGTTTTTACCAAGCTTGCCAAAAAACTCGTGCCTGCATCATTTACGAAAACCGGTAATATTGCCTCTTTAGGTGAACAAAAAGTGTTTAAGTCCGAGGAAACTCCTGGATTTGGTATCAGTGTATTTACTGCAATGCTTCCTGTTATTTTAATGTCTATTGCTACGATTATTACTTTGCTTCAAAAAACAATGGGGGTTGAAGATAATAGTTTCCTAGCAGCGATCCGTTTTATTGGTGATGCATCAACTTCCATGTTGATTTCCTTACTGGTCGCTGTCTATACAATGGGAATAGCAAGAAAAATTCCAATCAAAAATGTAATGGCATCTTGTACAACGGCTATTACTCATATTGGGATGATGCTCTTAATCATTGGGGGAGGCGGAGCCTTCAAACAAGTACTGATTAATGGCGGCGTAGGTGACTATGTAGCCGAATTATTCAATGGAACTACATTATCACCAATCTTGCTTGCCTGGATCATCGCTGCAATCTTACGTATTTCCTTAGGTTCTGCAACTGTTGCAGCTTTAACAACCGCTGGTTTAGTTATTCCGATGTTGGGACAAACCGACGTTAATCTTGCTTTAGTTGTGCTTGCAACGGGAGCGGGTAGTTTAATAGCTTCACATGTTAACGATGCTGGTTTCTGGATGTTTAAAGAGTATTTTGGTTTAAGCATGAAAGAAACATTTGCAACATGGACATTGCTTGAGACAATCATTTCTGTAGCCGGATTAGGATTTATTTTAGTACTTAGTTTATTCGTATAAACCATGATTTCCGGGCGGTAGATCCCCCCGCTTATCTTTTCTTAGAATCCTCTAAGTCTATAAGTGTGGATCTACTGCCTATTCATTTCAAATAAAAGGAGCAGGAAGAAATGTTCAACACAATTGGTGTCATCGGTTTAGGGGTAATGGGCAGTAATATCGCTTTAAACATGGCTGGTAAAGGTGAGCAAGTGGCTGTCTATAATTATACGAGGGATTTAACCGATAATCTTGTTAATAAAAATGAAGGTCAATCCATCCATCCCTACTACGAAATTCAAGATTTTGTTTACTCCTTAGAAACGCCAAGAAAAATCTTCCTTATGGTAACAGCGGGCAAACCGGTCGATTCGGTGATAGATACATTACTACCCTTTCTTGAAGCAGGCGATGTGATCATGGACGGTGGGAACTCCCATTACAAAGATACGGAACGTAGATATGATGAATTGAAGTCAAAAGGAATCGGTTATTTAGGAATCGGTATTTCCGGCGGTGAAGTTGGGGCTTTAAAAGGACCTTCGATCATGCCTGGTGGAGATAAAGACGTATATGAAAAGGCAGCTCCTATTCTAACAAAAATAGCAGCCCAAGTTGATGGAGACCCTTGCTGTGTTTATTTGGGTCCAAAAGGATCCGGTCACTTTGTAAAGATGGTACATAACGGAATCGAGTATGCAGATATGCAATTAATCGCAGAAACCTATACATTTTTAAGAAAAAAGTTATGTTTATCTGTGAATGAAATTGCTGACATCTTTGAAATATGGAATCAAGGGGAACTGAAAAGCTATTTACTCCAAATCACAGCAGAGATTTTACGGAAAAAAGATGAAATAACAGGCTTGCCACTAGTCGATGTGATTCTTGATAAAACAGGGCAAAAAGGCACAGGTAAATGGACAAGCATTCAAGCAATTGATCATGGGATCCCATCATCCATTATTACAGAGTCATTGTTTGCCCGTTACATCTCCTCTTTAAAAGAGGAGCGGGTTTATGCAGAAAATATCCTGACAGGTCCAGAGATTGGTCAGCGGAGTTTAGATAAAGATTTGTGGATTGAGTATATTAGACAAGCTTTTTATATGGGTAAAATTTGTGCCTACGCTCAAGGATTTATACAATATAAAATGACTTCTGAACTTTACGGATGGGAGTTGCCTTTAAAGGATATTGCCCTTATTTTCCGTGGTGGTTGCATCATTCGCGCAGAATTTTTAAACGTAATAAGCGAAACATATCAAGAACATCCGAATCTGGCTAATCTATTAATCGCCCCATATTTCGCTGAAAAGGTTAAAGAATATCAAATAGGATTGCGAAAAGTTGTCTGTGAGGGCATTAATTCGGGTACTTCGTTTCCATGTTTAAGTGCTTCACTTACTTATTACGATAGTTACCGGACAGGCATTTCAAATGCTAACCTTTTGCAAGCACAAAGAGATTATTTTGGTGCTCATACTTATGAACGAAATGATTTGGCAGGATTCTTTCATACAAACTGGCAGTGATCGATAGTCGTAGTAAATCTCTAGAGCCCTAATGAAGTGGTTCTTTCCCTTCATTAGGGCTCTCCTTTTGAATACATTTTCCTATTATCTCATTTTTGAACGATTGAACTAGTCGTTTCTGTTGTACCTTTTGCCTCACCATGTCCTGCACCAAATAGGTTCAATACCACCACACCAATAACAATTAAAGCAATACCCACGACACTCCCTGTATTGATTTTTTCTTTCCAAATCAATACCGAAATCAGCGTTGTCGCAACAGCTCCTACACCTGACCAGATGGCATAAGTCATATTTAACGGTAGCGTCTTAAGGGCCAGAGAGATAAAGAAAAAAGAGATCACAAATGCAACAATCGTGAATAAAGTCGGATATAGTCTGGTAAATCCTTCTGAAGCCTTAAGCATTGAAGTTCCAATGAGCTCGCCAACAATAGAAATCGCCAAGAAAAGATAAGCCATTATTCATTCTCCTTTATATATGTCTTTAATTCTTCCATCATTTTTTGCCTCATTTCTCCATTGGGAGGAGCAAGCCCAAACATTTCAGCAAACCACAAACCGTCCATAGCTAATCGGACTATCGTAGAACGAACCGGATTCAATTCATCGTTCTCAATTTTATTTTGGATATTAGCATACTCGTCCTGTAGAAGCTTTAACATCTGAGGATTCGTAAACTGTGCTGCTGAGAGAGCGGTATACAGGTCATTTACGTCCTGATCTCCAGAAAGAGATGTATTCATATAAGCGCGAGTCCATCTTCCTTTGGAATGCATATCATTTTGTGCCCGCTCATTAAATTCGGTGACAAAGCTGGTCGATAGTTGTTCAACCATGCCCAGAATCAGCGCATCTTTATTCGGAAAATGGTAAAGCAATCCTCCTTTACTGATCCCTGCCTTCTTAGCAACGGCTTCTAAAGTTAATTTTTCTACTCCTTCTTCATGCACAATCAGTGAGGCGGCTTTAAGGATTAGTTCTCTTTTTAACTCTTTTTTACTGGTATTCATTTTTCATCACCCACTTTATTATACCGTCCAGACGGTTTTATTTCAAGTTAATTAAAGTTATGGGTTTAGTATATAGTCAAAAATGCTGCAATTATGTATTCATACATATAGGAAGTCATGGGATCAAATCATTTCCATAGAGTATACTATACGAGTATAAGTTAGATGCACAATGAAATCCTATAGGTATAGGTATTCAAATACAGCGCAGAAGAGGTTGAAAATGAGTCAGAGGCATTTTACAGATTATCCATTAAGTGAAGAAATCGTGAGAGCGCTGAATAGCCTGGGCTATGAGACGCCAACAAAAGTTCAGACGGAAGTCATCCCAGTTGCCCTTGTGAAGAAGGACCTTGTCGTCAAATCACAGACAGGTAGCGGCAAAACAGCGGCATATGGTATTCCACTTTGCGAGTTAGTAGATTGGAATGAGAATAAGCCTCAAGCTTTAATCTTAACGCCAACCCGTGAACTCGCATTGCAGGTCAAAGAAGACATCACCAATATTGGACGCTTTAAGCGGATAAAAGTGACGTCTCTTTATGGGAAGCATCCTTTTCATATACAGAAGGCTGAGTTAAAACAAAGAACGCATATAGTTGTAGGTACGCCAGGGCGTGTATTGGACCATATTGAGCGAGGCACGCTATCGCTAGAACAGATGGCCTATCTTGTTATTGATGAGGCTGATGAGATGCTGAATATGGGCTTTATTGAGCAAGTTCAGTCAATCATTCAGGCGCTGCCTAGCGACAGGGTTACGATGTTATTTTCCGCCACTTTTCCTGACGATGTGGCCCAACTGTCACGCAAGTATATGGATCATCCCGTTAACATTGAAATTAAAGCGACCGGTATCACGACAGCCACCATTGACCACTCTCTTATTCAGGTGATGGAGACGGACAAGCTGTTGCTGCTTCAAAATCTGCTCATTGTTGAGAATCCTGACAGCTGTATTATTTTCTGTCGCACGCAGGAGAATGTCGATATATTATTCAGGGAATTGGCCGATCTCGATTATCCATGTGATCGCATTCATGGGGGTATGGAGCAAGAAGAAAGATTCGAGGTGATGAATGCGTTCCGAAGGGGGCAATTTCGTTACTTGATTGCGACAGATGTAGCCGCCCGGGGCATCGATATCACGAATATCACCCATGTCATTAATTACGATATTCCCCTTGAGAAGGAAAGCTATGTTCATCGCACCGGACGTACGGGACGTGCAGGCAAGACGGGTAAAGCAATTACCATAGTCACTCCGAAGGATAGCAAACGATTAGCCGATATTGAAGCATATATTGGATTTGCGATTTCACCGGTAAAGGCCCCCTCAGAGGAGGCTATCGATCGCTGTAGAGAAGATTTTGAACAGAAGCTACATGTTAAAATTAAACTGAAAAAAGATAAGCGCGAGCAATTAAACCAACAGATTATGAAACTTAACTTCAATGGCGGCAAGAAGAAGAAACTTAGAGCCGTAGACTTTGTTGGGACAATCGCTAAGCTTGACGGGGTGACAGCAGACGATATAGGAATTATTACAATTTTCGATCATGTAACAGACGTTGAAATTCTGAATGGCAAGGGACCACTTGTACTTGAGATTATGAAAAATACGACCGTAAAAGGTAAGCTGTTAAAGGTGCGCAAGGGGAATAAATAGAAGCTACATGACACAAAAAGGGCTAGAGGAGGGAACTGTTAAACCAACAAAAAGTCCTTTAGGGAAATTAAGATAAGAACTGAGGAGAGACCATGCCATCCCGAGAGCAGAAAAATGAGTATTTTACTACGGGTCAGATATCAAAGCAAACAGGTCTTACCGTGAGAACATTAAGATATTATGATCAGATAGGTTTGTTAAAGCCTTCGAATTACGGTCAAGCTTCACAACGGATGTATAACAAGCTGGATTTGATTAAGCTGCAAAAGATACAAACGTTAAAGTATCTCGGTTTAACGCTTATTGATATTAAACAAATGGTAACGGAAAGCCACATTCAGGAACAGGATCTGCGAAGCTCATTAAAAATGCAACGAGAGATCATTTTACAAAAGACAGCTCATCTGCAATTCGTTTTTAAAGCTATAGACGAAGCTATAGAAAAGTTAATTCATACAGGGGAAGAACACGTGGATTGGATGGCACTGGCTGAGCTTATTCATGCGGTACACATAGAGAAGGATTGGGTGGAGCAGTACCACACGGCAAATCGGTTACAAACTAGAATTGAATTATATGAAAAATGCGGCGTGAATAAACAGGGGTGGCATCGATGGTTTTTTGAACATTTAGGCAATCGATCGAATATCAGAATTTTAGAAATAGGTTGTGGAGATGGAACTTTATGGTCTAGGAATGCGGACAGAATATCTGAATCATGGAAAATAACACTCACCGATCTTTCACCCGGTATGTTGGAAGAAGCTCGCAAAAATATCCGTGACACGACAGGGAAAATCAAATTCGTTGTAGCCGACGTTCAGTCGATTCCTTTTCACAACGAAGAATTCGATATCGTGATCGCCAATCACATGCTGTATCATGTGCCGGATATTCCAAAGGCAGTCTCCGAAATATACCGTGTGATGAAACCAAAGGCACTTTTCTATGCATCCACGATGAGTAAAAGCCACTTGCATGAAATTGACCTGATCGCACAATCATTCGATCCAGAGATTAAGGTACTAGATCCTATTATGAAGCGGTTCGAACTTTACAATGGACAAGAACTACTATTAAAAAATTTCTCGGAAGTTAAGTCAATACGTTATAAAGATCATTTAATTGTAGACGAAGTACAGCCGCTATTGAGCTATATAACATCAACACCTATGAATGCAAGAAATATACTGGTTAAAACAAAACTGGAGCAATTCATTGCATTTATTCAAAACAAACTGAATCTTGATGGAACTATTCGGATTACGATGGATTCCGGTTTTTTCCTTGCACGTAAATAATGCTATTCAGGACTGTTCTATAGTAATTATCTCTTTTGTGGATTGGGCAAAAAAAATCTTGCAGTTGACGTAACGTAACCCAATATAATGAGAGCCATCAAAAGAGAGGGGATACTTGGAATGAATCCGAAAATCAGAATTGTAAACGAAGAAATTTTGTCCGATAACTGGTATGTGCTTAAGAAAATTACTTACATGAGCGAAGCAAAGGACGGCTCTTGGAAAAGCCAGGCCCGGGAATCATATGACCGCGGGAACGGGGCAACCATTCTGCTCTATAATCGGGAGCAGCATACCGTAATTTTGACGCGACAGTTTCGGATACCGACTTATCTGAACGGGAACGAGACGGGGTTATTAATTGAAGCTTGCGCCGGATTGTTGGACAAGGAAAGCGCAGAAGACAGCATACGCCGGGAGGCCGAGGAAGAGACCGGTTACAGAGTGACAAAAGTACAAAAAATCTGCGAGGCCTACATGTCGCCAGGTTCCGTAACGGAAATTTTACATTTTTTTGTTGCAGAATACACGCCCACCATGAAGGTTGGAGAGGGAGGAGGGGTCGCTGAAGAGCAAGAAAACATCGAAGTAATGGAAATTCCTTTCCAGCAAGCACTCGAAATGATAAAAGAAGGCGAGATTAAAGACGCAAAAACGATGATGCTGCTACAATATGCTCAAATAAACCGGCTACTGGACCCCGTTCCAAGTCAGCAGCATATACTCATAGCCGGCCCTTATCGTTCAGGGACGGGAGACGATCCACATTTGATTCAACGGAACATAGATTTTATGAATGATATTGCACTTAAAGTATACGAGGCCGGTCATTTACCTATACTTGGTGAATGGTATGCACTCCCATTAATCGAGAAAGCGGGATCACAAAGAATCGGAGACGAAATCTTTAATCGTATATTTCATCCATCCTCTGTTCGACTCTTGAAGTATTGTGATGCCGTTCTTCGTGTTGGAGGCCCTTCACAAGGCGCAGATGAAATGGTGAAAGCAGCGCTCAGCATGGGGAAGATCGTTTATAGAGAGTTAGGTGATATTTCTTAGATTATATATGCAGAGTCATCGAAATAAACAAGCGTCTGAGCGAGTAGAATTCGTTCAGACGCTTGTTGTACATTAAGGGAAATGAGCAAATATGCGTGCCAACCTAAATGATGCACACTGTTTTCCTTCAAGGCCTCGCCCATGGCACTAACTGCGCAGATATTGTCTCAACCATTGAAGCGCGGGGCGTTCCGTGCCGTTTGAATTCAGCAGATGTGTGTTCGCCTTCCAGGTTTGTCCCTGGATATACCCCCAGAGCGTAACCCCCTTCACTGAAGGATGCTGCCAGAGTACCGGGAACTTCTCCTTGTATCTGGCAAGTTGGGTGTTGTCATCACCAGTTATATCCAATTCCGACACATAGATTGGCAACCCTGTTGCCGCTAGCTTGTTCAGTACAGTGTTCATCGTGTTGACTGAGACGGTATCCATATTGAACTGGTGGCATTGAATGCCAATTCCGTCAATCAAGCCTCTACTCTTGAGCTGATTAATAATATTGACATATTGATCGGTTAATGAAGGATCGCTGATAATTCCATATTCATTGATAAGCAGCTTGGAATTCGGAAAAGCTTGTCTAGCCTGTTGGAACGACCATATGACCCAATCCCATCCGGTCGATCCGTCACCGCCAATAGCATTGCGGAAGGACGGCTTCGCATGTAGCGGCTCATTCACCACATCTACAAACGCTGCATTCGGATAGCGCTGGCCGGCTGCTTTGATCCACTGAGTCACTTCCGCTTTCTGATCGGCAGCCGACAGTCCGCTTACCCATCCTGGCTCCTGACTGCCCCATACCAAGGTGTGAAACTTGAACGGGAAGCCATTGCTACGAGCATAATTGTAGGCGGTATCCGCCTGCGACCAGTTCATGTTATTACGGCTGCCTTCAACCGAGCCCCACTTGGTCGAATTCTCCGGCGTCACCTGATTCCAGTACGTTCCGTAACCTGCAGGGACACTGCCGGCAATAACATTTCCGAGGAATTTGCTTCCATTCACCAGACCAGCATCAGCCTGATTCACCAGAACAGACGATAACAACACACCCGCCAACGCCAAACTGCTTACCAACTTGCCTACTTTAAGTCCCAACATTATCATTTCCTCCTCACACGTATAGTTTTTTGATACCTCTCACCTAAAAATAAAACACTTACATTTCCAATTATAATAATTAGTGGCTGTTTCTCGCAACGTGTGAAAATAAAGATTTTACCCAAGAAACTTTACATCATTGCGGGATAGCTAAACATCTGGCACTTCCTTTGATACATCGTTTCGAATAAATCCAGCTTCCTATAACCTCTTACGTATCCGGGATGACAGAGTCAGCCATTTTTGCGGACCAGGGTACGGTTCATCACGCTATCTGTAACAGCAAATTCAAAGGGCACCCAACCGGGTGCCCTTTGTGCGCAACACATGTTTTCACACATGCGGATATGGAAACATACCGTTACAATTGATGATGAAATATTCCATCATCCCATTTACTTCCGGAATAAACTTCAACTCTATGAAGCCAACAACGTTGATGATAATCGTTCTGCTTTATCGTATTCTCTTAGAGAGTTGATATAACACCTAAATAATTTTAGAAGGGGTGTCCCTTTTGGTCATCTTCATTTGTTATACAGATATAGTTTTCTTTTTGATTAGAGGAGGTGCCTAAATCCTTGAATGAGGAAATCGAATACAGAATCAAACGAGTTCAAGCCGGCGAAATCCAGGATTACGCCTACATTGTAAAGGAGCATCAGCGTCAGATTTTTGTGTACTGCTGGAGGCTATTAGGAAGTGAGCAGGAGGCGGAAGAAGCTGTGCAGGATATTTTCGTCAATGCTTTTGAGAAAATCAACATGTACAAGCCCACAGCGGGCTTCTCCTTCTGGCTGTATAAAATGGCTTATCGTCACTGCCTGAACCTAATTCGCAGGAGGAATCTACAGCGTAAATTTAGGACTATCCTGTACACCTCAACTAACATGATTTCAGACAGTGCAGCGCAGGTTATAGAACGTCAGCTTTTCAGTGAACCGCTGAGCCGGGCGCTGGACCAACTGAATGCAGAGGAGCGAAACTTGCTGGTGCTGCGCATTTTTGAAGAAAAATCGTTTGGGGAAATCGGAGAGATCATGAACAAAAGCGAGGGCGCTATCAAGAAAAAATACGGCAGAACAAAAACAAAGCTCAAAAAAATTATGGAACCCATAGAGGAGGAACAAAAATGCGTGAATTACAAAACAGAACTCAAGAACAAAGCCTGAAATACACCGATTTGCAAGACAGGGGATTAAAAAACATGGACATATTGACCGAGCCAGAGAACATTTTAAAAATCCAAGCATTTGACGTCTCTGACAAAGTGATGGAACATGTCTACCAAAAGGCGAAACCCCAAAAGGGATTCATTGTGAAAATGCGTTTTCAGCCGCGTATCACCGCCCCCATAATGATCATGCTTTTTGTATTAGGCGCCTCTGTGACAGGATACGCCGCTTCGCAATATCTTGAATTCCGAAACAGCAAGGACGATGTCGTATTAAGTACTGCCAAAACACCTACCGAAACGGACGCCTCCAAAACGTATACATACACCTACGCAAAGTGGAACGAAGAGGTGAGAGACCGCTTGCAGCCCGGAGAGTATGCCGCCTATTACATCAAGGACGATTCTATGAATCAAAGAAACCTGTCTAATCCGGTCCTGTTTGCATACAAACCGACCGAACTTTCTAGCTTCAGCAGCTTGCAGGATGAGATCAAGCGGACAAAAGCTCCATTATTCCGTAATCCCACTCATCTACCGGATGGCTACCGGTTTGATTTCGGATACGTCTATCCAGTCGCTGCATATCCTGGGATGATGGACAAAAAGGAATATCGGGCTTTAACGGATAAACTGATGCATCAAGCCGAAACCGCACCGAAAGGTGAAAATCTGTTTACTCAGAAGCTAAGCTGGGACAAATCAGACTTCTCCTTCGCACGGTATGCGAGAGGAAACGACTATGTAAACATCACTGTCACCAAATACGCTCCTGAAGTCACGAAGACGATCGTGATGCAAAATGGACAGGATTCGGCTGAGGAACTGACGATCAAAGGAACCAAGGCCTATTACATCAGGGCAAGCGAAACAAGCAAGTCCTTGGAGGTAGGAAAAAACCGACTGGGCTGGCTCGATGAAAAAAGACGTTTACACTACAACATATCTGATAACCAGAACAGTCTGCTGACCAAGGATGATCTAGTAAAAATAGCTGAGGATTTGCTTAACAGTTCACCACAATAGCTGTAACGTCAAAAATTTATACACTAGTTAGAAACCGCATGGTGGCCAAAACGGGATATAGAGCTTCCCCCTCCCTATATCATCAGCGTCGCTTGGTCATTTGTTTTTGAATTTTATTTTTGATGCGCATACACTTATGCAAATGCAAAAAATGATGTCTGGTTGCCGGCATCAAGACCAATCCGGCAATAGTCTTTTTGCTCCAATATTCACCGATATCACATGCTTCATGTAGAAGCGCATGTTCATCAAACAACCTTTTGATTCTGTCGGCTTGAACTTTTTGCCTGAACTCACCTGATGGCAACGACGATATGATTTCACGCGTCTGTTTTCCAACAGCCATTCTATATTCCAATAAAGCACTAATATCAATACCTGCGCTTAATTTTGCAACATCGCTATCGCTCATACTATTTCCGCTGTGGGAAAATTCGATATTCATTTTTTGTAGCCAGTGATCAGAATAAAGAACCTGCTGACCGTCAGCAACCAGAATATTCATGGTCATATCTTCGATTCTGGAAATATGCCAAAGATGCCATACGATTGAATTTTTGGTATCTGGAGCGTTCACCGGATATCTTCTCAATGCCTGCTCGTCCAAATGCTCCAAAACAGCATCCTCAAATGTGGGGGAATTGCCATGAGTCATTTTTGATGAATACAGCCATGCATGATGAGTGAGAAATAGTTCAATTGCACGAATATGTTCATGAGGTTTGGATATGATTTCTGTTAATCTTTTATGTTCTTCATTCCACGCCTTTCGTTGTTCCATATCCATTGTTATTTGTTCCTTTCGCCATAAAATCATATTTCTACCGGCATATGGGCTTCCTTTCAATATAACATTTGACGGTTTGATTTAATGGGCATTTCCTCACTAACTGTTTACCTTGATATTTTTTGTGCTTATTCTGCATGTACGGATTATCCTATTGCAACAGGCCAGGTCTTTTGGGGAATCACCAACCGAATGTGATCCGTACATGCAGACAGGAAATGCAGATTGGCTTCGCCTATCGGTATATCCTAGTGAATCGGGGTTGTTGCTGCGGCAATGTCCCGGAAAGCCCAATGTCCGGCCGGGACATCTGACCACCTGGCCGAATCGGCGAAGGATACCGGCTCTCTCTTCCCTACCCGATTGAACAAAGTGACCGCCTCTGCCCGGCTCAGAGTCTGGTCCGGCTTGAAACTGCCGTCCGGCATGCCATGCATATATCCGGCTTGCTGCACCCGGGCAATATCACCTTCCGCCCAGTGTCCGGCCGTATCCGGGAAGGCAGTCGAAGCTGAAGCTGGACCGCTCAGATTTTGCCAGCGTGCCAGCACTGTCGCCAGCTCCGCTCTAGTGATCGGACGCTCCATCCCAAAAGTGCTGCCGCTATAGCCCTTCATCCATCCGGCCGTTGTCACGGTATCAATCGCTTCAGCAGCCCAGTTCTGCCCTGCAACATCCGTATAGTTGACGCGCTTCTGCGATACTGGCGATTCC
>NZ_JH601082.1:86246-86574 GCF_000245715.1 Paenibacillus sp. Aloe-11
CGCCAGCTCCGCCCGTGTCATCGTACGTGCTGGTTGGAATGTCCCGTTCGGGTATCCTTGCATATACGGCTGCGAACGCTCACTCTTCTGCTCTCCGCCTATGCTCGCGGTCTGCTTGTCCAGATGCAGCACCGTAAAGGTGCTGAACTTGTTTACACTAAAGCCAAGCCCTGCCGGCTGGTTTCCGTCCCATTGCAGCAGCGGCTGCAACAGCTCTCTGGTGCCGTCGCTATGCTCCACATACACGGCCAGCTTGGTCAGGAATGATTGGCGTTCTTCGGCAGAGGCAGAGCTTGGCAGCGACTGCTGCGGCAGTGGCAGCACCAGC
>NZ_JH601082.1:86584-86975 GCF_000245715.1 Paenibacillus sp. Aloe-11
GGCTGCCCCTGCAGATTCGTCTCGATCATCACCGGTCGGCCGATTACGCGAACTTCGCCCTGACCTGCCGCTGCTTGCACGAGGCCATTCTGCTTGGCCCGTTCCGCTATCGTCTGGATCGCCGCTTCACCCTTTACCGGGCTGAGCGTAAACTGACCGTTCCCGTCCATCGAAGCGAGCGTTGATGGAGACAGAATCAGACTCGCATAGTTAGTGTATACTTCCAGACCGGTCCCCGCATCCGCCAGCGTCTTCGCCGTATCCTTTGGCAGGGCAAATTCAAGCTCGGTGACTTCATCCTTTGGATCAGGCATCACCAGCCGGACGCTGGAACGTCCCTCGGCCTTCACGCTGCTCAACACCTCCCGTACCTGAGCAGCTCCATAGCTGA
>NZ_JH601082.1:86994-87374 GCF_000245715.1 Paenibacillus sp. Aloe-11
CACGGTCTTTTTTAGACCCGTCGGACAGCGTTGTCCGCTGAATGACGACATTGGTGAGCAAAGTACTACTGTTCTTGCCGCCGTCCACGCTAGCTGTCACACTCTCGCTCTGTCCGCCATATGTACCACCGTCATCAGTAGACGAATTCTTGGAGGAGTCTTTGCCCGGTGCTGGCGTCGGTGTCGGTACTGGAGCCGGAGATGGATCTGGTGTCGAACCCGGTGCCGGGGTTGGTGCAGGTACTGGCTCAGGTGTTGGAGTTGTACCCTCACCCGGGTTCGTCGCCTCTGCATCCCTGACGAACGTCAGATAGAAATCGTCCAGCGTTCCCCACGCCCCGCCGTCTGCCTGGATGGAAGCCCCCACCGTCAGCTTGCCG
>NZ_JH601082.1:87496-87732 GCF_000245715.1 Paenibacillus sp. Aloe-11
ATCTGCGCGTTCTTCGCATCGCCGCCCTGGATTGACATCGAGAGATCATAGTAGCCCGGCTTCAAACCGTAGACAGCCTGTTCCACCTGGAAATTGACCGCATCCGCCGAATAAAAATGCAGCGAATACTGGCCCGACTTCGCATCGGAAGCTTTGTGCTGGTAGTCCGTGTGCGGCGTGCTTTCGTTGCCGTAGGTAATCTTCCACATGCTCCGGTCGCTCTGTTCAAAGCTGCC
>NZ_JH601082.1:87853-89668 GCF_000245715.1 Paenibacillus sp. Aloe-11
TCACCGCTTGCTCCAAGGCCGCTTGATCCCACTCCACAGCGAGTGTTCCGGTGCTGCCATCGTTATACGTGACGGTGACTGAATCCGGCAGCGAGATGTTCTCGCCCGCGCCCGCCGTTACCGTTACCGCTTGGACCTCGTCGATCTGGAGCGCAGCAACCGCTCCGGTGTTGACGTACTTAAACACATTCAGCGAAGAAAGCGGATGGCCCGTAAAATCAAACAGCGCCTGGTTGTCTACCGCGCTGCCGCCATACCATTTTCCTGCATCGTCAGGGTCATATTCCGCAGCATAGCTGGCTGCCCAGCCGGAACCATATTGTTCCCACAGCCGTTTGTTCTGCTCGGCATCTGCTTTCGGTCCTACTGGCAGCCAGGCCGGCTCCCAATAAAATACGCCAATGCCTGCATCGCCTACATTGGACACTGCTTCAATGACATTACGGACCGATGTAGCCTGCCCCTGAGCACTGATCGGATAGTCCAGCGTCTGTCCCGAGCTTCTCGGGGCGGTATTCTCATGTCCATCACCATCTTCAGATGTATACGCATAGGATGTTTCTGCCACCATCACTTTTTTACCATACGTATCTGCAACCTGCTTCAGCACTGCTGTGAGATTGCTCAGCGAACCGTGCCAGAACGGATAATACGAGCTGGCAAAGACATCATAGTCCACATGATTGTCCGACAGCGCCTTCGCATAGGAAGCATAGCGGCCCGGCGTCTCCGGGTTGGTAAAATGCAATGCCACGAGAATATTCGGATCGACAGCACGCACCGCTTGGCTTCCCTTATTAAATAAAGCACTAATCTTCGTCCAATCCTTCTCCCCGACAAACGACTGGTTCGTCTCATTGCCGACCTGCACCATCCCTACATCTATGCCCTGATCAAGCAATTGCTGCAGACTATTCCGGGTATAGTCGTACACCGCCTGTTCCTTGTCAGCAAAACTCAGGCTCTGCCACGCCTTCGGCACATGCTGCTTGCCCGGATCGGCCCAGAAATCGGAATAGTGGAAATCTACCAGCAGCTTCAGGCCGTTGGCAGTCGCCCGCTTGCCGATTTCAACCGCTTTGGCCAGATCGTTATTCCCGCCGCCATAGCCGTTGCCTTTGGCATCATACGGATGATTCCACACACGCACCCGGATATAGTTTACGCCCGATTCCTTCAGCGTCCGGAATATGTCCTGCTCGGTGCCCTGTTCGTTATAAAAGCGTACTCCACTCTGCTCCAGGGAAAGAATACTGGATATATCGACACCTTTGATAAAATCAGGCTTCAATCCCTCAACCTTCTTCACGAAAATATCCGCTGCCACCGGCTGGGTCGTATCCGTGCTGACCTGCTTTAAGGAAAAACGGTCCAGATAGCCCCACGCAGCCGCAGTACCACTGATCCTCGCTCCAATGACCAGATCGGAAGTTTGCTCGGTCAGCACGAATTTCAAGGTCACGCTTCCCCATTGGTTGTAGCCTGACGTTGACACCTCACTGCTCTGATCGGTACCTGCGAATACTTGTATATGTCCCGCTGCGGCATCAGAGCCGCCCATCGATTGCACCGACAGCTCATAGCTACCTGGCTGCAGCGCCGGAAGCTTCTGGCTGACCGTGACCTGCTGATTCGCTGGCGCAGCGTCGTTGATCCAATACTTGAACGCATACGTGTCTTCGGACGGCGTAATAAAAGGATCACTGGCATAGGCATAATGCTGAATATCCACCTGCTTCCAATCCGATGCTTCAACCTGCCACGATTGGTCACTCCAGAAGTTCGTCTCGAACCCCCCGTTTACGACTGCCGAAG
>NZ_JH601082.1:89680-93289 GCF_000245715.1 Paenibacillus sp. Aloe-11
GGCCGATTCTGCCGCCGCCGCTGGTGTCAGCCGCATCGGCCACGAACCGAACACGAACACGATCGCCACCACCAGCAACAACCATGCCTGTCTCTTTCTTCTCATCTCCCTGTCCCCTTTCTTCAAACCCGAATAACCATAAGTGATTCCACTTTATAAAGCGCTTACACAATTACTGTGAACACTATATCAGACACCTATGATCGGAAACATGGGAGGATTGCAACATTTTGTATTCTTAAGCAAGCATTTTAGCGGTGGGAAGGCCTCCCACCGCTTGGCGTTGTTGCTGATGCGATTTTAATGCATATCGTAGGATTATTTACCAGTGAATTGGGCCTGAGTCATTGCATATTTCATTATTCCTGCATTCAAAAATTAACGATGGAGCGGTTCTTTTTGTCCCAGACCAAGCGTCTGCGTTGTGGAAGCATGAATTTCTTGGAAAAGCTCCGGGTTTTCCGCTAGTGACACACCGTAAGAAGGAATCATTTCTTTTATTTTCGGCTCCCATTCTTTCATATGTTGTGGGAAGCATTTTTCTAATACTTTCAGCATCACGTTAACAGCAGTAGAAGCACCCGGAGAAGCACCGAGCAATGCAGCTACCGAGCCATCAGCCGCACTAACCACTTCCGTACCAAATTGAAGGGCTCCTTTACCAGCCTCCGTATCTTTGATCACCTGCACACGTTGGCCCGCTACTACGATCTCCCAGTCCTCGATTTTGGCGTTCGGAATAAACTCGCGTAATTCTTCCAGGCGCTTTTCATTCGATAACATCACTTGCTGGATCAGGTATTTGGTCAATGCCATCTCTTTAGCGCCTGCCGCCAACATCGTACAGAGGTTATTTGGTTTTACAGAACAGATCAGATCCAAATTTGAACCCGTTTTCAAAAACTTGGGTGAGAAACCGGCAAACGGTCCAAACAGCAGTGCTTTTTGGTTGCCGATGTATCTCGTATCCAGATGTGGAACAGACATGGGAGGCGCACCAATCTTGGCTTTACCGTATACTTTGGCATGGTGCTGCGCGACAACTGCAGGATTTTTACATACCATAAAAAGCCCACTTACCGGAAATCCTCCGATATGCTTGGACTCAGGAATACCGGTTCTTTGTAGTAAAGGCAGACTTCCGCCCCCACCGCCGATAAAGACGAACTTGGCAGTATGGTATTCGATTTTGCCGTTATCCAGATTTTGCACTTTGACTTCCCACGAGCCATCGCTCGTACGTTTAATATCTTTAATTTTATGCTTGTAATAAATCTCGACATTTTTACTTTTTAAATGATCAAACAACATGCGTGTTAAAGCACCAAAATTGACATCTGTTCCAGAGTCGACTTTGGTCGCCGCAATCGGTTCATTTAATGTACGGCCTTCCATGATCAGCGGAATCCATTCCTTCAGTTTTTCGGGATCATCGGAAAATTCCATTCCCTGAAACAGAGGAACATCTGAAAGCGCTTTAAACCTTTTTTTCAAAAAAGATACATTTTCATCACCTGTTACCAAACTCATATGAGGTATTGGCTTGATAAAGTCCTGTGGGTTACGAATTAAATTGCTGCTTACAAGAAAAGACCAAAACTGTCTTGAGAGCTGAAACTGTTCATTAATGTTTACAGCTTTACGAATATCTATAGATCCGTCAGCTTTTTCGGATGTATAGTTCAGCTCGCATAGTGCAGCATGGCCTGTACCCGCATTATTCCATTCGTTAGTGCTTTCTTCTCCTGCGTTTGCGAGTTTCTCAAACACTTTAATTTCCCATTCTGGTGCTAACTCTTTCAGCAATGATCCCAGAGTCGCGCTCATGACTCCGGCACCAATTAAGATAACGTCTGTTTTTTTCTGCATTCCGCTCATAAAAACCTTCCTTATCTTTTTGAATTTGCAAAAAAGAGCAGGCCCTCCTGCTTAGGTGATACAAGAAGCAAGGCTCCACTCAGGAACATATCTTTTCTTTTCTGTCTCCATTATAGCTTAAATATAAGCATTTAAAAATTATATCGTCTTTCCTCTGATAATTATAAACTACTTTTGCTAAAAAGTGAGAATTCTCTTCAGAAAAAAAGGATTTAGCGTTAGAACTATTTTAACCGAAAATGGGGCCTTCGCAATAATCCATGATATACAGATGATGAGTGGATTAGTGCTGATGGGCAGAATTTTATCTTGCTGGAGATGGGATTATGTTTTACTCATATCCATATTATGCGGGCGGGGTTATCGGGTGATTCATAGTTGCTTTTGTCCTAGTATGTGAATACCGAAGCCGCACTACCTCAAGCATCCATTGATTGGAATCGCCACAGTGATAGATTCGTAGTGTAGCAAATAACCGGTTTGCATTGCAATGGAGGGACGTTTTTTCTATAATGGCTTCGTAACTTATGATTGATAATGAATCTCATTTATGAAAGTCAACATGATTGATTAGGAGGCTCCCCGGATGTCGCGGACCTATGAAGAGCTTGCGCAATATTTTGCAATTACACCCATTCAATTGTTCGGTGTATACCGCACATGGCTAGAGGGTAACCGTATTTATAGTGGACATGTCCACAAGCCCACCGCCAAATGCGGTATCATCATTGCACTCGAGGGGGAAGCCACATTCGTCTTCGACGAGGTAGAACGCTACATGATGAAGCCTGGCCTTATCCTGATCGGAGGAGCAGGCAGACGGCTGGAAGTTATTTCGGGCGCAGACGGCTTCCAGTATTGCCTGGCTCATTACCTGCCGAGCGGGGCAGGTGAAGAGAAGGGTCTTCGGCGGCCAGAAGACGTTTTCTGTATGGAGGTTACGCTAAACCCAGAATTGCTGGGGCTGGTGGAGCAGTTACTGAATGCCGCTTCCGCTCCTGATGTGATGGACAAGCTGAATCAACGCTCGCTATTTTACCAGGTTATCACCAAAGTGCTTCAATCGGAGCGTTACCATCAGAACAAGGACAGCTATCTCATTATTGAGGACGCAGTCCGGTATATTCAGTCGCATTTCACCGAGCCGCTGACACTGTCAAAGCTAGCCGACCGTTACCAATTGAAGGCCAAATATTTCTCTTATCTGTTCACTAAATATACCGGGACAGGTCCTATCGATTATCTGATCCATTACCGAATGAATAAGGCACACGAGTGGCTATTAACGAAGCAATTTTCCGTCTCCGCCGTTGCCAAAGGCGTTGGGTATTCAGATCCGTACTATTTCAGCAGACTGTTCAAAAAGTATAAAGGAGTTGCGCCCAGCCAAGTAGACTTCGACAGCACGGAGGCTTGAATGTGCAGTAATGCCACCTCACCTGTCTTAGACGGTCTGATCATGTGAAATTGTCCATCATTGGATCGGGAATCTCTATATTCTCATCAGGTTTGTGTGATGATACTATTGTAAATGTAATTGATAATGATCATCATTTTCAAAGATAGAGAGAGGGCACACAACATATGAAAGTTCGTCAAACCACCTCGTGGTCTGTCTTTTTTACAGGCATTATCAGTTTGCTGCTGCTTCTGAGCGCCTGCTCAAACAACACGGGGTCTGCCAATGGAGAAACGGCCAATCCGTCGCCAAACGCGACTGGGCAAAAAGCG
>NZ_JH601082.1:93309-108479 GCF_000245715.1 Paenibacillus sp. Aloe-11
CGCATTCCCGCGAACAATCGAAGCGGCCAACGGCAGCATCGTCATCAAGGAGAAACCGAAGCGCGTCGCTGTCGTTCACTGGGGATACGTCGATTCCATCCTGCTATTCGATTTGAAGTCAGTCGGTCTCGCGCTGCCATTCACGAAGGACAACTCCTCCCTAAACACCGACACGTATAAACCATACGTCGCCAAGGTCAAGGAACTAGCTATCGTCGGTGAGAACACGACCGTCAACATGGAGGCACTGCTGGAATATGAGCCAGACGTCATCATCGCGGGTAATATTACCAATGCCAAGCTGACGGATCAACTGGAGAAAATTGCGACAACAGTCGTCATCAATGAAGCGGACACCGACGTGTGGAGCAATTGGCCGGCGTTGGTCACGAAGTTCGGAGAAATATTGGGCCAGGAGGATGTCGCGGAACAGTTCATCGCCGGCTATCAAGCCAAGCTGCAGAATGCCAAGGAGAAACTGGCCGATGTCAAGGGAACCGTCGCATTCCTTCAGGTGCGAAACAACGCCGTATGGCTGGGGGGAACTAAATACTTAGTCCCATATTACGACAAAGGCCTCGGATTGAAGGCACCGGACAGTCCGGTTATGACGGAAGGGGCTCAGTTGTCACTGGAAGGATTAAGTGCGCTGAACCCGGACCATTTGATTCTGGGCTACTTCAACTATGATAATCCGTCGGCGGCCTCCTTGACAGACGAGTGGGAAAAGACCGAGGTTTGGAAAAGTCTGAAGGCGGTTAAGAGCGATCAGACGTATGCCATCAACGGTGCTCTCGCAATGGGCTATGGACCGCTTGGGAATACCTATGGCATTGAGGCCGTACTGAAAGCGCTGGATAAGTAAAGATCGATATGACATAGCTTTCTCCGCAGGAGAAAGCTGTTGTTCTCCATTATTACTCTATTCCACATACCTAACAACATTCCCGCAGGTTCCAACTCCCCAATTTTTCGCCATCACTTATGATTCGGTTCTCCGCGTATCTGTAACGATAAGTTTTTAACTTTCCTCCCCTTGTATCGTTCGATTTCCATCAAGCCGCACTTTATAAGACTCCCCCCATGCTTTCATAGACATAATGACCGGTTCCAAAGTCCTTCCGAAATCAGTAAGGGAGTATTCCACTCTTGGCGGAACCTCTTTATATATTTCTCGGTGAATGATGCCATCCCGTTCAAGCTCTCTTAACTGTAATGTGAGCATAAACTGCGTAATTCCCGGATTGAGGCGCCTGAATTCATTAAATCTTTTCGTTCCGTCCAGGAGCTGATAGAGAATGATCCCCTTCCACTTTCCACCAATAACATCCAGTGTTGTTTCAACTGGACATGCTTGTCTATCCGGACTCGTTCCATATTTGTTTCTTCGGTCTCCCATCAGCTTATCTCCCCAAAGGTTTGATTTTTAATACTATACCATAAAAATATGCGTACTTACTTAAAGTAATCGAATTGATTTACAATGCAACTGTACAACATTTCCTATTTGAGAGGATGGATACCCATGAATACTCACCAAAAGATGAAAGCAGTCGGTACTTACCGATACCTCCCAATATCCAATCCGGAAAGCCTTATTGATCTGCATTTGGATAAACCGGAACCTACGGGCCGTGATTTGCTTGTAAATGTAAAAGCAATCTCTGTCAACCCTGCAGACGTGGGCGTTCGCGAAAAGCATAACTACGAAGCCGAATCACCGAAAATTCTTGGTTGGGATGCTGCTGGAATCGTAGAACAAGTTGGTCCTGACTGTCAATTGTTTAAACCTGGGGACAAGATCTATTATGCGGGTAGTGTATCTCGACCAGGCAGTAATAGTGAATTTCACTTGGTTGATGAACGAATTGTAGGAAATATGCCCAGAAGTTTGGATTTCGCGGCCGCCGCCGCATTACCGCTTACCTCGATAACTGCATGGGAGGGCCTATTTGATCGTTTAGGAATTAGCCTAAACGCAAATGAAAACAAAAATATACTTATTATCGGTGCAGCAGGAGGAGTAGGATCGATTGCCATTCAACTTGCCAAATTAGCAGGTTTGACTGTCATCGGTACTGCTTCGCGTCCAGAGTCAACTCAATGGGTTAAAAGTCTAGGTGCGGATTTTATAATAAACCACAACACCCCTTTTCAACCTCAGCTCAAGGAATTTGGCCTAGACACCGTAGATTATATCTTTTGCTTGAATGATACTGTACAACATCTAGCGAATATGGCGGAGGTCATTACCCCGCAAGGTATAATTTGCTGTATCGTTCCTGCAGATAAGGCTACCTGGGCAGGAAGCCTGAAAATGGACTTGCTGTTTTCTAAAAGTGTAACGTTTGTATGGGAGTTCATGTTTACACGGTCCTTGTTTCATACCAAAGACATGATTAAACAACACAAATTGCTGAATGACCTGGCGGACTTAATCGATGATGGAAAATTAAAAACTACGCTAAATGAACGACTAGAACCCATTAATGCAGCAAACCTGCGTTTAGCACATGAGAAGTTGGAAACTGGACGGTCCATTGGAAAAATTGTTTTAGAAAACTTCTGATACTACGAAGAAGGCGCGTTTGGTTCCAAAAAGCGGTAATGTGTATAGACGAGACTAAGGCCCCTTGCCAATATGGGGCCTTTATTAATATAATTCCTTGCTGCCTATTTATTTATTTCTATTGATCGTTGATAACTGGCCTTATATTATCGCTAGAGTAACAAAAAAAGCAGCCACTATAGGGCTGCTTTTGTATTATGGGTTAGTTGCTTGTATATTTCACCCAATCGTATTCCGCGTATAGCGGGTTAGCTCCGTTATACGGTCCTAACCAGTCGTCAACGCCAGTGCCATTCCATAAATTCATCATAATCTTGCCTGGCGTGCTCGGTATGTTCGTAGTTGCCGTATGCTTTAGAACCCCGTCAACGTACCACTTAATGTACCCTGGCTGCCAATCGAATGCATAGGTGTGAAAGCCTGTTGATGCATCAAATCCCAGATCGATAATCTTCTCATGACCACCAACCCCGTTTGTAAAATAGTTAAATTGTACTTTTGTCGTGTCTTTTCCCAAAAATTCAATATCTATTTCATCCCATTGCGTACCATGAGCAGGTCCGGTATACGTGAAAAAGGAAGATACGATTCCTGTATTTTTAGCAGGCTTCATGCTGACCTCGTATAAGCCGTATCTGTAAGTATTAGTCGATCGATACTCTCCGCTGTCAAATTGATTGTACGCAGAGCTCGTTAGACCAAGCTTCATTTTGCCATCGTTAGTAAAATTGACATTGTTGGCGCGCCAAGTGCAATTAAACATGTTTCCATTGGAATATCCATCCGCCTTTTGCCATGCACCAGAATTGAAACCATCAAGTGGTTCCCAAAAAACATTCTCCGCATAAACGCTTACCGAAAAAAACAGAGAGACAATACCAATCGTTACTAGAGTGAACCAAGACTTCTTCTTCATCTTACACCTCCATAAAAGATTGTCCGAACATGAAAGAAGTCGCGAAAAACGATGAACTATTGCAAATATTGGCCATTTTGCTGCACAAAAATAGAACGCTTTCATACTCGGTATCTTCACTATATATCGATTTACTAAAAAAAAGCAATATTAGATTATTCTTCCCTCTCTTATTCCAACAAAAAAATTTCTTTTTTAACCTGACTGAGCGCTAATCCAACGGACCTTCAAACCTTGAATTCGCTTCCATTATATACGCTGTACAAAGTTAACAATACTATGACATCTCGAAAACATAAAAATGATAAAGTGAGCTACGCAGCCGCGGAAAAGTATTTCCGCTTCTGCATGCATTCATCCATTTTAAATGAACAAGGAAGGAAGAACGGAAAATATGCCGAAAAATATCAGCCCCAAACGATCAACCAAAACAGGTAGCAACTTCACAGTTGGATTTTAAATGAACAAACGTATGAACAGCATGAGAAAACATAACAGTTGGAGGCTTATTTAAAATGATACCCAAAAAACGGTTTTTTCGATTATTTTCGCTCTCCCTGGTGTGCGGCATGCTCGTTACAGGGCTCCCTATATCTAAAGGATACGCTGCTCCTGAAGCTCAGATTCAGACCGAAACTAGTAACGGAAAATGGATGACAGGTGAGTACCATACACACACCTATCAGTCTGATGATGCACAGGAATCCCTTACGAGCGTGTTGGACCATGCGTTTGAGCAAAACCACCTCGATTGGCTGGCCCTTTCCGATCATCTGCGGATGTCAAGCCGAGACGATAACGGAACTACGCTGTCTGGAGGTGCAATTCCGTTATCCAAGGGACTGGCACTTTACCAGGTGCCTAAAATAAAAGAGCTGCAAAACTCAGGAAAATACAAAGATAAAATTATCTTTTCTGGCTTTGAGTGGGACATGCCTCAATATGATCATGCAGGGGTAGGCCTCCTCACGGATCATCCGGGATCGGAAGAGGAACTAAAGGCGATTAACCAGTTCGAATATATGTTTACCAATCGAAGCGAAAGCTCGTTTGATCCCGCAAATGTAGCCGAGTGGAAGCTACAAGGCAACAGAGCTTACTCGACAAAACAAGATACCCGGACCGCCATACAATGGCTCAGAGATCACTATCCCGACAGCTATGTTTTCATCAACCACCCTTCAAGAAAAAAAGGGAGCAGCTCTGAAATTAAAATATCGGATATCCGTGATTTTAATAATCTTGCCCCTAATATTGCTTTTGGGTTTGAAGGCATGCCCGGCAACCAGATGTCTCCAGACAGAGGGGAAACCGTCGATGTGTATGGCGGGGCAGATATCACGCTTGCCAAAGTTGGCGGCGTCTGGGATGCGCTGCTTGGAGAAGGGCGTAAATTCTGGACCTTCTCCAATTCTGATTTCCATTTTAATATCAGCAAAGACCGGAAATACTCCAGTGGTTACTGGCCCGGCGAATACTCTAAAAATTATACATGGGTGAACGGTAACACCATGAAAGCCGTTGTGGACGGTATGCGGTCAGGAAAATCATTTTCCGTCTATGGCGATTTAATTAACGCACTTGATTTTAACATCACCAGCGGTGGAAAAAAGGAAGAGACAGGCGGCAATCTTCAGGTCACACAAGGAGATAATCTTCAGCTTACGATCCGGTTCAAGAGCCCTGAAAAAAACAATAACGAGGAGCCTGTTCAGGTTGACCATGTGGATCTGATTGCAGGGGATGTTACCGGACCGGCAGCGTCTGGAACTGCTGAATATACCAAGAGCACCAATGATTCAACCAAGGTGCTTCGTCGATTTACCAGCAATGACTGGACGACAGACGCCGAGGGTTACCATGTCATCACTTATAAATTGGATGCTGCGAGCAAAAATCAATATTTCCGACTGAGAGGCACCAACCTGGGAATCAACGTACCTGGAGAAACCAGTAACGGGGAGCCCCTCATTGATCCGAAGAATACGACCACTGATAACGAAACCCGTTTTGCAGAAATCAACAAGCGTAACTATTCCGATATGTGGTTCTATTCCAATCCGATTTTTGTGAGCGTTGAGCCTTACAGTGACCAACAGGCCGTTGATCATACAGCAGCCACCTTGAGCTTGGGTGATACAAGTCAAGTCACCGATGATATTACACTGCCGCAAGAAGGCGAGCATGGGACGACGATTCAATGGGAAAGCTCCAATCCGGACCTCCTGAGCCATGATGGACATCTGCTTGTTCGCTATCCGCGGGAGAACCAGCCGCTTACGTTGAAAGCTACCATTACGCGTGGAGACGTAAGTGTAACCAAACTGTTCGATGTAACGGTCAAAGGTCTTGACGACATAACATCCGTAGAACTTTTTGGCTCCATGAAAACAGCAGATGGACAAGGCTATACAGGTGGACAATGGACAAATCAAAGTGTTACCGCCAGTGTGTATTCAAGTGTATATACCGAGCCTGTGACGTCCGTCAAGCTGGAGTTGTCCATGGACAAAGGCGAGTATCAGCCTTATATCGCTAACCAACCTATTGAGGTTTCCCAAGAAGGCAAACATACGCTTGAATTCAGAGCAACGGATAATTTGGATAGACAAGCCGTACTTTCCCTGCCGATAAATATCGACCATACGGCCCCGGTAATTACGCTAAAAGGGACCCATCACGTGACTCTGAAACAAGGGTCCTCATATAGCGAACAAGGGGCCGATGCTACCGATAATTTCGGGGTTTCGGGAGACGTTCTGGTGAGCGGTACGGTAGATACCACAACACTAGGGACATACACTCTACGTTACAATGTGAACGATCTGGCGGGGAACGCAGCACAGGAAGTTGTACGCACCGTATCTGTAGAGGCTGGGAAGAAAAACGATTCAGATGACAATGACAGCCAATCTGGGGGTAGCTCGAATAGCGGTTCAAGCAACAGTTCCTCTGGCCAGGCTAGTGGCGGCAGTAGCAGTGGTAGTGTTAATGGAGAAACGAACACTAGCAGCAAGCCTGCAAACGAACAGCCTTCAACTATGCAAATGGATGTAAAGGCGCAGCAGGGATCGAAGGGGGCTCTCAACGGTGTGTTCAGCATAGACATTCCGACAGGGGCCGTGAATTCGGACGGTCAAGTTCGCGCTGTCGTTCTGCCGAAGGATCAAGCCCCAGCGGCGGGAAATCTTCAATTGTTAAGCCAGGTGCTTGAATTGAACAGCACATCCGGTAATAACTTGAGCAAGCCTGTGAATCTCACCGTTCATTATCAAGCGGATAAAGTTGCCCAGGACAGCAAGCCAGCAGTCTATTATTATAACGAATCACAGCAAAAATGGATCTACCTTGGCGGAACTCCAAACGAAGACGGAACTGTCACCGTCAGCTTCAATCGCTTGGCTAAATTCGCCGTATACGATTATAAACCATTGGCACTCAGCGATTTGAATGGACACTGGGCGCAATCGTATACTGACCGTTTGATCGGCATGAATGTCATCCAGGGATTTGAGAACCAGACGTTCCGTCCCAATGATCAAATTACACGGGCTCAATTTGCCAAAATTCTCGTTAACGCATTGGGGCTGCATCCGTCCGATGAGGGAACCACCTTTGCTGACGACAGCAAAATTCCTTCCTGGGCCAAGGCTCAAGTGGCAGCGGCTGCCAATGCTGGACTGATCACTGGCTACAAGGAGCAAGGAAAAACGGTCTTTAAAGCAAATCAGGTCATCACCAGAGCAGAAATGGCTGTCATGATCTCCAAAGCGCTAAACTCAAATGCTAGCGGCTCTCAAGGTACGGTGAATCCATTCCGGGATACTTCCAGTATTCCAGCATGGGCGCAATCATCGGTGAATACTGCGGTTTCCGCCGGCATTCTGAACGGATACGAAGACAGCACCTTCCAGCCGGATGCCGAGGCCACCCGAGCGGAAACGACCGCGATGATCTACAAGCTGCTTGGCGCATTGCATATCTAACATGTTTCCGAGAATATGATAGCTCCCCTTACAGTAGACAGGTTAAATCATAAAACCTGCTGCCTGCGAGGGGAGCTTTTTCATGTCAAAAATACAATCTAGTGCACCAGAGGGCAGAAATGCATACCGGGCAGATGGGTGTTAAGGCAGTGACTGTAAAAACGGCATAACTAAAAACCACCTTGGCAAAGTGGCGTCGTCGTTATAAATTTACAGATAAGAGGGATTAGAGACACGAAAAGCTTCAAGCGGTGTATGAATCTCTGCTTAAGCTTGAAGAAAGTGCCAACGCCATCTCTCTCGGTTTCTGAAAATGAACAACCAGGAAAAATTTTATTATAATTGATAAACCCAGGGACATGTGATGCGAATCGCCGCTGCATGTCCTTTTCATTTTGTCGCGGCATTCAAACGACTCTGGACCACCCTGCTGTGTCCGGATGGGATGGGAAGATCATGAGTTTCAAAACCGTGGTCCCGTTCTGCAAGAAGAATACCAAAAAGAGAGCCCGTCAAGGCAAGCTTTATGCCTTGACGGGCAGCAGGGGGAGATTTTAACGCTTTTCCTTTACTTGACTAATGGTAGTAATTTGACCGCATTTCATATTTAGTAATTTCGAATTTCATTATAAAATTATTGACTATAAGTTACATTCTTTCTTTTGGAAAAATCCGGTTAATTGCCTTCCAAACCCTAATTCCCCTAGTGCCGAATACAAATTTAATGTTTTTTCTATAGAAAGATCATTTAATAAATTTTCAATTGCAATTCGTTCTTTATGACACGAGTTCCCTTTTGTTGAATCATTAATATAATTAGTATTTGGATTAAACAAGTTTAAATCAATAGGATAATCACCGATGAAATATTCTTCAGAAAATCCCGCTTCTTTACATAAGCTTGCTAATCCCATTCTATTAAAATATGAAATATGATCGGGACTTACAACCCAATAATTTCTTGAAACATAATTTTCCTCATATAGTTTCTTTTGAATAGGCGAAAAGTCGTTTGGAACTTCTATGATAAGAACTCCATTGGGCTCAAGTAGGCTCGAGCAATACTTTAAGGTTTCCAAAGGATCGAGAAGGTGCTCAAGTACATTATCCAACAAAATACAATGGTATTTTCCCTTATTAAGACTTGATTTAATGGTCTTTTCAATATCCCCGACCAAAATGTCTTCTACACAATCCGGGTTAAACTGCTTACAGCCGTAATTACTAAAATCCATTCCTGTTACTTGCCATGACTTCTCCTTAAAAAACTTTAATGCCCAGCCTTCCCCACAACCGATATCCAAAAATTTATAAGATTGATTAGAGTCCAATTCACCAATTAGTTTTCGAATAAGATAATATTTTCTTTCCAATTGATTATTGGAATAAGTAATTTCTTCGGGAGAATAGCTTGCTTCATAGCTCCCCTTAGGATCCTGATAATATTTTTTAGAATAATATTCATCAAGTTCGTCTTTAGTAGGCTTATTTTTCAATTCATAATAACCATATTGATTCAAAAACACATGTTCATACATTGAGCGGCTCCCCTTTTAGCAATGAAGGTATGATAAAAATTGAATAAATGAAAAATCAAAACGATCACATTGCTGATAAATAAATATAATCTACGTTTGCAAAGTCCTCTGGAAGAAAATTTAACAGGGGATAGTGGAACCAACTATAAAAAGCACCATCTATTAACCACGAATCACATACAACACGTGTATTACACATGCGTTAGAAATATATTAACACGCATTCGAAAAGCTCTCCTCATTGTGAGATATAGTATTGACAACTTATTTATCGTCAAAACACGTCGACTATCTTAGACATTTTTCATAAACATAACAAATCCATAATGAGTGCAAACTATGTGTCTATGTTCTCCTTATACGCTATAACGGCTAAATTTTGTTAAAGCCTTTGAAGCAGGCTGATTAACACCTTGATAACCCTAATTATTCCTCTGAAAAGAAAAAGACCTCACAGCTTGGTTAATAATTATCGGCAATTTTTCAACGATATCAAAAGAGGAGATAAACATGTATGGCGGCCATGAATATGTTAGGGTGCGGACACTTGGCAAATTTGATGACGAAGACCGTGGTCATTTTTATTCCTTGTTAGAAAGTGATAGTGTGGGCTAGCCCCCTTTGAGTGGTCAAAGGGGGCTTAAAGTCTGCAGGTATACGATTATTCGTCATCCTGCGTGGCCGGACCGGCCGAGGGCATCAAGCCTTTAACGGCGCCGAGGAACGGACGAATGGACTTGATCATGCCATAGCCCATCTTCACGACCGGGACAAATCTCTGGATCATGCCGAACAGCCGCAGGCCGCCGCCAAGCATACCACCAAGCCCTCCTATGCCCCCAGCGGCGCCACCCAGGCCGCCCAGGCCACCGAACAGCGAGCCCATCATCGGCAGGAATGCCGACACCTGGGCGTCCGGCTTGCGAGAGCGCGAACGGGCGGACGGTTTGCGCGCGCCGCTTCTCCGGTTGCCGGGACGGACGCCCCGGGCACGCGAATCGGCTCTGCGTTTGGGAGATCGGGAGCCTTGCTTCCCGGAAGAAGCGCGTGGGGGGACTTCAGCAGCGCTGGTAAGTACCAACCCGCCACAATTAACGTCGGTGATGTAGCCGACGTAAGTCTCTCCGCTGTGCAGGGTGACGCAGACCGGACGGCCCTGAAACTTCTTAGCCCGTGCACGCATCTCTTTCGATTGTGCCATGGAAGTTCACCTCGCTCACTGATTATAATTCAGTTTACGCTAAGGGCGGGCTGCCTGCCTGTGCGAATGGGGCATACGCACGCCGAAAATCGCTTAATGGGCTCGCCGTCACCGGGGCATTAGCTTGCTCAAAACGTTGGAAGAAAACAGCCGCCCCTCCAGATTCTGATTTTTGGATAGTTGATAGGAGGTTTATCCCTCTTCCAAGTACATTTTCACAATTTCCAACTTGAATTCCTGACTATATGTGTTTTTTTGTGAGAGGAGCTCCCTCATGCCAAAATACAATCATTTGTGCTAATTCTTCATTTTATGGATATGCCGTTCCTCTTACTTGCCGTTCACATATTTTAAAGAGAGATAGTTTTGATCATCACGGATAAGGGGGGCGATATCATGGGAGTCAGCCAAAAGAACTCTATCAAAAAGCAGGGAGTTTCTATTATTACCTGCACAAATCGCCAAAGCTATTTAAGCAACCTGTTTAATAATTACAGCCGACAGATCCATCCAAAGAAAGAACTTATTATTATTGTCAACAACAATAAGATACCTCTTGCACCCTATCAAACCTTAGCCAAAAAGTTCCGAAACGTACACATTTTTCGTGTTCCAGCACGCTCCTCTCTCGGTGCTTGTCTAAACTACGCCGTCAAGAAAACGAAATACCGCTACATTGCCAAGTTCGATGATGATGATTATTACGCTCCCTATTATTTGACAGAAAGCTTGCAGACCTTTCAAAGAACAAATGCCGATGTCATTGGAAAGCGGGCACATTATATGTATTTACGTGGATCAAAGACTCTTATCCTTCGTTTTCCACATGATGAGAATCGATCCGTAACCCTAATCCCGGGCGCAACACTTGTCATTAAACGGAACGTATTTAACAAAGTTCATTTCCAAGATAAAAGCGTCGGTGAAGATGATCTTTTTTGCATAAGAAGTAAACGGAATGGTTACAAAGTTTATTCAGCCGGGAAAAATAATTTTGTCGCCATACGCAGGAAAAACTCATCAAACCATACATGGATCATCAGCGATAAAGAACTAATCTCTCGTAGTAGAAAAATTGAATCTGTTAAGAATTACAAGAGATTTGTACAGAAAAAGCCAAAGGACGTATTATAATGGCGAATCCAGGTACTTCTCGTGATCGGAATGCTGTTTCCATCATCACTTGTACCAAACGGCGACAATGCATGGACAACCTTTTTCATAACTACACCAGACAGAATTATAGGAATAAAGAGCTTATCGTCATATTAAATAATAATAAGCTGAAGGTGAACGAATATATAAAAGCTGCAAAACAATATAAGAACGTAAGGATATATAGCTTACCGGGTCATGTATCACTTGGCCATTGTCTGAATTATGGAGCTTCATTATCTAAATACAAACTAATTGCTAAATTTGATGATGACGATTATTATGCTCCGGGCTATTTGACTGATAGTGTGCGAACCCTGTTAAAGACCAACGCTGATATTGTAGGAAAACGAGCCCATTATATGTATCTGAATGAAAAAAAAATTCTCCTGCTTCGTTACCCTACCAAGGCTAATCAATACGTTCCCCTGGTTCAAGGAGCCACCCTGCTCATAAAACGACATGTGCTAAGTAAGGTTGATTTTCCCAATAAAAATCGAGGGGAATGCGTAAAGTTCTGTTCCGATAGCCTGGCAAAGGGCTATAAGATTTATTCAGGAAATAAATCCAACTTCCTTGCGATTCGCAGGAGGAACTCTAAAGGTCATACTTGGATCGTAAGTGATAAACATCTTTTAACAAGAAATGCCAAAGTTCTAAAAGTAAGAAATGCCAAAAAATTTGTATGTCAAAGCTAACTTTCTTTAGCTGACAACAGATCCATTTGAGCCCTTCAAGACTCTGCCGCCAACCGTAACCATCAAATCATGCTTAGTCGTATCCAACAGCCAAGCCCAGCCGGGGTTGAAGGGCACTAATTTATTTGCAAAAAAAGTGCGAATAAGTTAATAGAGGGCTGCCTTGCAGGGGCGGCTTTTTTTCGTTTTTTTGTCCCAATTCCTGTTTTATCTATAGTAATGGCCGCAAGGTCATGTGGGAATTGGTAAATTCGCAGGATTCCATTAAACCAGATCTAGGGCGTCGTCAATTCCTTACTCCCACGAGCGTCTTGCCTCTGAGTTAAGCGCCTATTTTGAATCCTTCTTTTCCATTTCTTCTGCACAATAAACCTCCATTTGCCATCTGGTGCCAGCTTGCCGCATGAAAACCCAAGTCAACTTTGACAAATAAAGTGAGCGAGTGGTAGATTCTATTTATACTAAGTCTTTAATTTGGGTGGCCTATGAGAAAAAAATTACAAATTTACATATCGTCTACTTACTACGATCTTATTGAGGAAAGACATACCGCTGTTGAAGCCGTACTTCAAGCCGGTCATATCCCTGCTGGAATCGAGCAATCTTTCAAGGAAAGTCCAATGAAAATTAGGAAGAGATGGATTGACGAGTCCGATGTATATCTCCTGATTCTCGGAGGATTCTATGGTTTAACGCTTCCTGATGAATCCAAGAGCTATATACATTGGGAGTATGAATATGCCGGAGAAGTAGGCAAACCTAGATTTGCCTTTGTTATCACAGATGAAGCATTAAGACAAAAGCCATACGACTTCGCAGCAATTGAATACTATCAGAAGTTTCAAGAGTTTAAGCAATCGGTCATGGAACAAATCCCGATCTATTATGTTGAAGATGTACGGCACATTAAAATGGTACTTCGTGATCAATTGTCGGAGTATGCAGCAAGGGACGATTTGTATGGCTGGGTTTCCGGCAAGGATGTCCCGGACGTTCAAAAGCTGTTGGAAGAGAATGCAAGATTAAAGGCAGAGTTGGAGAAAGAGAAATGAATCCTTTCCGGGCTCCGGGGTTATCCAGAATCATCATAAGCGGGGCCTTCGGATTCCCTTCACCCCAGATGACACGATTCCGTTGTTTGGATAGTTCGCAAATTTCACAATGCTCTATACCATTGGGCGCTTGTTCTTCAGGTAAGATTACATAGGGATGATCCATTTTCTTGTCGTGCAGCTCCTTCCTTTCACACACAATGAATCTATTATGCCCACCCAAAACAAAAACTTGTCCTTATTTATGATACGGTTCAGCTTAACGTCGCTATCAGCGAAATTGCTAAAGGAACTGCCGCCGTCAGCTCCTTGTTTTAATTCGATCTGGTGTTTGTATTGTCATTTTTTGACCTGTTTATCCACTGGAATACTCTGAGCAAAACGAAACACATTATGAGGATCGTACTTTCGTTTCACCTGCTTCAATCTGCCAAAGTTCACGCCATAATACGCCTTGGGCCAGTTCTTAATCTGCAGATCGGGAAAATTCACATAATCCCCTTTAACAAAGGGACGCAACGCTCTACGGAACCTTTCCACCCACTGAATATTCCGCTCCTGCTCCCTGTTGTTTCTCCAGCGGGCTGACAGTTCGTAGATTGTCTCCGCCTTCCGATGAGGATAAGCTGTTGCAGTAGACGATACTCGACTCACCGCGCTTCCTGCACCACCTAAGCTCTGACTCCACACGCTAGAATGCCTGTTGGGTGCTTTGGATAAAAAGTCGCGTATAATTCGTACTCCTTCAGGCGGCAAAGGTCGAAACCCATAGGCTCCGGTTATTTTAAACTTTGGTTCCAAATTCAGGTCCGCTTCGGCAAAAAATTTGGTTGCTTCAATAAAAGGTACTGTCTTCACCATCACCTTCACCGGAGTGCCTGCTTGCAAGAGCGGTCTAATCAATCGACGCAGCTCCTCTGCACCACCAAGCAATTGCCCGGTAGATACAATGGTTCCCACCTGCTTGGCAGCCACCTCAATTGTTGAGGTTAAGCGGTTCGTGACAGACGGGGCCCAGCGCTGCCAAGCCGGTAACACCTTCTCAAGATCACTCCATTTCCACGTAATACTATATATAGAAACTGATGAAATCGGTCTAACCCGAAATGTATATTCTGTAGCAACACCAAAGTTCCCTCCCCCTCCGCCTCGTGATGCCCACAACAGATCGGAATGTTTCTTCCTGTTTGCCACAATCGTCTTTGCCCCATACCGTCCCGAAGCTACGACCATCTTCACTTGTTTCAAGTTATCGCACGTAAGTCCATATTTGCGGGAAAGAAGTCCAATACCTCCTCCCAGAGTAAGCCCAGCTACGCCTACGTCGGGCGCAGTCCCCGCCGGAATGGCCACACGCTTATTCCACAGCTTTTTGTACACACGGGCAAGTGGATTTCCCGTTTGTACAATGGCCACTCTATTTTTTCGATCAACCTTAACCTTATTCATCTCGCTCACATCGATAATAATACCGCCATTTACAGCTGAGAAGCCTTCATAGCTATGCCGTCCGCTGCGCACTCGCAACCGTATGCCCCGCTCACGAGCCCATTTGACTGCGTTGATCACATCCTGAGTTCGTTGGCAAAAAACAATGACCCTTGGAAATTTGGAAAAGCGCCTATTGAACTCCATTCTGGCCGTATTGTATGACGGATTGCCCGGAACTACGATCCTTCCGGTTAATCGTGTACTTTTCTTTTGCAACTTTTGTGCCATCTACTTTACACCATCCCTGCTTATGACATAAGCCTTTCTCATCAGCTTATTTCTATGTAGGGACACCTGTCCTAGTAACGGCAAACGCCCAGTTTGAATCGTAAAAGTAGCACATTATTAGATTTACTACTCACGATAATTTCTTAGTTGCTTAGTTTCCTAATAGATCATTCAAGGTTCTAATTCAAGGTGCATCTTGGCTTCTGCCTCATTCCATGGCACCGAGTAACCCGCCCCCTTGGCGCAAAAGATCGAGGAGGATGTATACAGTGGGTCCGCCCCTTTGCGGTAGCCCATCCGTTCTATGACTTCCTCCGTATTATGGCAGCGGTCGTA
>NZ_JH601082.1:108496-109339 GCF_000245715.1 Paenibacillus sp. Aloe-11
GATACTGCCTCGTCCATGCGTAAAGGATGCAAATTCGGCACTGTAGTTCATGAAAGTCGACACGGGTACCCTGCCCGTGACCACCGCTTGCGTTCCGGTTGTCTGCGGCGGATTAAAAATACCTGCAGCACGCTGAATATCAGACAGTACCCTGCCCATTTCATCGATAGCGACCTTGATTTTGAAATCGTAATAGGGCTCCAGCAGCACGTTGTCCGCCTTCTCCAGACCCTGCCGTAGCGCTCGAAAGGCAGCCTCACGAAAATCACCGCCATGGGTATGTTCTTTATGCGCGCGCCCCCTCAACAGCGTAATGTTCACGTCGGTGACCGGCATGCCGGTCAGCAGTCCGTGATGCTCCCGTTCGTAGAGATGATTCCGAATCAGATTCTGATAGCTGACATTCAGATCATCGGCATGACATCTGCTATCGAACATGATGCCGTTGCCCCTTGCTCCCGGTTCAATCAGCAGATGCACTTCCGCATAATGCCTGAGCGGTTCGAAGTGGCCGTACCCTTTTACAGCCGATTGAATCGTTTCCTTGTACAAGATTTCCGGTTGTCCAAAAGAGATAGCAAAGCCAAACCGCTCTCTAACAAGCTGCTCCAGCACTTCCAGTTGAATCAATCCCATGACGCGGATAGAAATCTCCTGTAATTTCTCATCCCAAACGACGTTCAGAGACGGCTCCTCTGCCTCCAGCGTGCGAAAAGCACCGAGCACCTTCTGTACATGTATCGAATTGTCGAATAATACCTTCGATTGTAACGTCGGCTCCGAATCGTAAGCTAACTTGTCTGATATCGCCCCCAGGCCTTGTCCAGCCTCGGCGGCGGACAA
>NZ_JH601082.1:109362-203212 GCF_000245715.1 Paenibacillus sp. Aloe-11
GCCTTCCACTTGTTCCATCGGCTGCGATTTAAGGCCGTTAAACAAGAAGAGCCGCGTAACTTTTTCGTCATATTGAACCCCGCCGCTCTCGTAACTAAGCTGTTCTCTCACCTTTAGCCGACCACCCAGCGCCTTAATGAACGTGAGTCTCGCTCCGCCTGCATCGTGCCGAATTTTATAAGCCCGCCCCTGGAACGAAGCATTCTCGTCATAAGTGGTTGTCGTCAGCAGATGCAGCTGATCCAGAAATTCAATGACGCCTGTATCCTGAAGCGCAGAGCCGTAAGCACAGGGGAAGAGAAGACCAGCCGCTATCATCCTCTGCAAGGCCTTCAGCCAGAAGCCAGAAGCCTCTCTCCCCTCCAAGAATGCTTCCAGCAAGGCTTCGTCCCGCTCCGCCATGGCCTCCCGCAGCGGCTCGCCGACTATGCCGTCAGCGAAGCTCTGTGTAATGCAGCATACTTCCTCCGTCAACTGCTGACGAATATCCGCCTCGGTTCTGCCTGCATCCGCGCCGATCCGATCCGTCTTGTTGATAAAGAAGAACGTCGGAATCCGATGCTTGCGCAGCAGCTGCCAGACCGTCTCAGTATGGCCCTGGACACCTTCAACTGCGCTTACAATCAGGATGGCATAATCAATGACCTGAATCGCCCGCTCCATCTCTGGGGAGAAATCGACGTGTCCGGGCGTGTCTATTAAATAATAGCTATCTCCTTTATATCCTATTACCGCCTGATCTGCGAACACCGTAATACCCCTTGCCCGCTCGATGTCGTGGCTGTCCAGAAACGCATCCTGATGATCCACCCGTCCCCGCGACTGGATACTGTTCGTATGGTACAGCAGCTGTTCCGCAAAAGTTGTCTTACCTGCATCCACATGGGCGAACAGGCCAATCGTTAGTCGCTTCATAGAATCCCACTTTCAACGCTTCTTGTTGATACTGCTCATTTTATTAAAGCATAGAAATCGGGAGAGTGGGTAGAAGTTGGTTTTGAGAGAGGGTCTTTTTTCATAGACAGAGGATAAAAACAACAGTTTGATGAATCTGTTGAAAAAATTAAAGCGGATAGGAACAGTCCGATTAGAATCGGAGAAGATTGGGCTTATCTGACTGTGATGAGTGATAACGAATTACCTCCTTGTCCGGCTGATTAGTAACGGTTCTGTGATGCGAAAAAGCGTTCAATCATTTGTTTTGTTTCGTTTGGACTTCTCAATTGAACTGCCCTTCCGTTTTCATCAAAGGTAAAATGCCCCCTAAATGCTTCCGGCATATCCTGATACTGTTTCTCGACTTGTTGAAGTGCTTTTTCAAAACAGGGATATCCGTATTTTTTAATTAGTAGAGGCAGCCCGAAGGCAGATCTTAAAAACTCATATTCTTGGTAGTTATAGGGGGTATTCTCCGGTCTCTTTATCAAGATCTTAAGAAAATGGTCCATGACCTTTTCGATTTCTTCTTCTGAGGCATAATGTGATAATCCATGGATCGAGAGCAGTCTCATGTCCAAATATCGTTCTTTTTTATAGGCTTTCTGAAAGAAATCCTTCAGTTCCAAATTCCTGCACCGGATTAAACCATACAGAGTCTTATTTCGTAGGGCAATATTTTTCATTTTAGAATACAGTTGCTCTATCAAACCTACTTCATCTGTTTTATATGAAATAGACGATATTGATCGCGAAATATTTTCTGAGCGCCTGAGTGTATTAAACAAGGAGCTGGATACCGAACTTACCCACAAGTCAAAGCTGGAATTAGAACTTTGAGATGATCAAGGCGACCCTGTACCCTATGAGCTTGTGAAGTCCTTGATGACAAACTTCGATGCCTTGCTGCATCATTCCCCTTTTCAGCAACGCAAAACTCTCCTGCACCTTGATCGTAAAGAAGATTACGCTGGACAACAAAAAGCGTGTCAACAGCGTTGAACTCTCCTTCAACGAGGAGACTGAGAAGCATTTTTTAAGTGCAGCCCCCTCCGCAAACAATATAACGGAAGGGGCGTTTCTTTTGCCCGGAAAAGCCCCACTTCTCCATCAGAAGTTGGTCATTACAATTTGACCAGTTCTGTATATTTACTTTCACGATTCCAAGTCCTTCAGAGCGAGTAGATTTATCTTTTCTTGTTTTTTCTGCCAGACCACGATTTTCACCTTGGAAGGAAATGTGAATTTTATACGGCTCACTTTAAATGTCCATATAATGAGTTCAAGCAATTCTTGATCCAATATATTTTCGTATCCTCTAAAGCGAGTGATCCCAGATCCCAAAACAGGCAAGGCAACTGTTCTACCGGCATAGACTCTGTCTATCTCATTCCAGAAATTCAACAGGCAGTTTATATAGTCGTTCATCTCGAGATATGCTTTGTTTCTATCATCGAAACGTGAGAACGCCGTAAGGAGATAATCGTCTACCGTGCAGATTGTTCCAAGCCTATATCTAGTCTTCTTCCCGACAGTTCTGCCTGCATTTTCGTAGACAATCATTTCTGGCAAGTGGGGGTCAGAAGAGATAATTTCGTCTAAAACAGCGGTATTTCCCTGATAGAATTTTTTAATATATATTCCGTTGAGTGAACTGCTTGAGATGACTTTCTCGTCTACCAGTGTGTCAAAATATTCATTAAAAGCGATCGCTTTCAGATCAGCCTCCTCAGAAAATATATCACCGAACTTTACCTCAATCTCTGAAGTGTTAATCGTTAGTTTGATGCTGCGACGCATATTGGCATGGGCCCAGATTCCGATGTAAACAAGGACCAACAATGCCAGTGCTCCTCCACCAATGACCATCTTGATTTTAGGGTCTATTTCAACGAAAAGAAACACAATAGAGGTGATTACGCTTATCGCGTTTAGAAAGCCATAGAATATATGTAGTATCTTTTTATCGAAAAATGGGACTTTCATTCACATCTTCTCCTTTATTAAATTAGGCCCCATTTGATTTGCGTTTCGCGTTTGTAATGATTCTTACCACTACTAAGATGCTCACCATTCACATGAAAACGTGTGATAGCATTTAAAATGCACTCTTTAGCGAAAGGGATATGTATTGCTTCTATACCCGTATCATTTATACGGTCTTTAAGTGCCTTTGGCCAAATGCCACTGTGGCTATCCACATACAAAATAGATGAGAATTCAGGGTAAGCGACAATAAGCGGAATTCTGTACGTGTCTATGGCCTGCTCGATCTCATAAGATAAAGCACTTCCGGTATAACGAGTCTTACTCGTAAGAATGACGAGCATGTTTTTCGATGCTCTAAGCCGTTCCTGAATGCGTGCATACAATGTTGCCCGTTTACTTGTATCACGTACCGCATCCGTTTTCTCGTGACTGTTAGTCAGCGAAAACTGGATGTTTTTATTCGCATTCCATGCTTGAAGAGTGGCATAGTATTTGAAGTCAGACTTTGTAGGGTCTGCCTCTCCTAAACCATCAAAAGCAACATAGGTTCCAGTTCGATTTTCCATGATCTATTCCCCCATTATAAACATTATTTGCTTCTTCATATGGAGACATCTTACCATATATCTCCTGATACTGCTTACTCTATTTGTACTACTTGTAATATATTTCTCCCCTCGTTGGATGTTCCGGTAACGAAAAGTAAAAAGAGTCTGCATAAGCACAGACTCTAAATCAATTTATGTCGAAATTTGTATTCTTTGTCCCAATACCTTCTCCCAAAACGGTCGGTAGATCAGACTCATCCGTACAGATTCATACTCTGTTTCAAATCTTTCCTCGATAGCCGGCCCTATATCGCCAATATAAACAGCTAATTGGTCTAAGGCATCGTTTGCCTTGGAAATACTAGGATGTTCATAATCAGGTTCCCATCCTGCTTCCCATTTAATGTAGCCGTCGCTCTCATAAGTAATCAACTCCGACCTATCTTCGCTGCTGGTAAAACCCTCATAGCCTGAACGACGAGCATTATATATGATGCTAACTACCAGTGCCGGTAAAGGATCAAGTTTAATTTTAACGGACTCTACTTTTTCCATGAAGGTATCCCATTCGCTCATCTCAGCATAGTCCATTTCTTTAACTTCTTCTGCATCTTTCATTATTCTAAGTTGCTCATTCTGCTTTCTAAACTTCTCTAATTCTACTTCCATTTCTAAATACGCTTCCTTGTAAGTAGCCAGATCATTTTTTAGCGTAACGAAATCAGCATCTGTGAGTGGTTTCAATTCTTCTGTCGCTTTGATAAATGAGAGAAGTTTATCCTCGTAAAATTCTTTCGCCCTCGTTCCAAAACGCACCATATTAGGAGAGTTCAATCCACGATCTACAATGGCTTGAGCTAGCTTACTCAAGTCCTCAATGCTTGAAAGAGTAATTGTCTGTAAATTAGTACGGTATGGGGTTTCGGATAGTGCCCTATAATCCATCGGAGGTACCACTAAAGGTATAATTGCTTGCTTATTTACCCAAGTAGCCCCTAACTCACATAAACAAAATTGGCTTTGTAAGTAGTTGGGAGTTATAAACGGCAGAATTATTTTGCATTCTTCCATACCTTTTCGAATCTGCTCTACCCAATCTCCTCCGTAAGTTAGCTCTTCGTCAGAAGTTAAGAAGAAATCACTTCGCGAAAGGTTGAACTGGTTTTGAAGTAAATCCATGAGATTTCTTACTATAGTAGCATCCTTTGAGGAATGACTTATGAAAAACATGGCCATAAATTCCTTCTCCTTGTTTGTAGAATTAAGAGCAGAAAACAAATTTTACCTTCTTATATTAACACCTACTCAATGCAAAAAACTAGATCAAGTGCTCTTGAATCTTCTTATATTTCTTTATGTCTGTGAAAAAAATAAACATGAGAGCCAACGATCAAAAATCTGCTCTCAGGAGGTGAAAAAATGCCCCCTAATATGGATGCCTACGAAAAGCTGGTCGTACAAGAAGACCGGCTCGTTAAGCGTGTCTGCACTTGCGAAGGGACCACCAACACGATCCTGTATGTGCTCTTCCAACGAGGAAAAACGATCAGTCTTTCAATCTGTCGATATATGGCGATGAGTATGATGTACAACTTTGTAAATATACCAGTATTAGAAGAAATCAATAAATCGAGAGGGTGTTGTTATTTGATTAGATAAGTATCTGAGAGCGATTCCCAAGAAATCGCTAGGCTTTCAAGCGAATTGGGCTATACATTGGATGTCTCTAAATTGCATCTTTAAAGTCTAAAGGGAAGGCTGAAGCGCTATCAGCTATTTCGCCCTATTTGTGATACGGTTCACCGCGTTGTCTGTAACGGCAAGTTTTGAGAAAGTCCATCCTGGAGGGATGGACTTTTCATGCTTACCTTCTTGTAAGCAACAATGCTTTTGTTTGGATCAGTGTAATGTCATTTGTGGTTGGTTCGAGATCCCGACGCTGACGGCGTACAATACCTATGAGCCCAATATTCCTACCAACTTTTCAAATTCTCTTTCGATAATCTGCGGAAGGCTATCTTTGTTATTCTCAAATGTTGCTGCCCTACGGGCAAGTGCTTCTTTCGTAAAGTAAGTCTCCACATTGCAGTTATGCGCTTCAAAATATTCTTGGGTAACAATTTTAGTAAATGGAACAAAAAAGTCATTTGACCTACTGTACATAATGCCTTTGACTTTAAAAAGTCGTAGTAACTCTCTTAAGTTTTGATCATTACTTAGAAAAAAAGGAATGAAGTAACGTCCATGTCCGCCATTTATAAGCTGTCGCTCCATCATCCTAGGTACAGAGAAATCCCAGGCTATATTTTCAATAAATTGAAGCACTTTTTTAGGGTTCATCCCTTTATTGATTTTATTGAGAATTTTAACATCGTTTTGTGTAGTGAAATACTTATGAGCAATAACAAACTCTCTATCAAAATACACACCAACAATATTAGTTAAAAACTCAAAGAGCTTCTGAACTTTCTTATGTACAGTTGTTTTTGATTCAAACTTAATCTGCATTACCCCTATTATGAATAGTACCATATACCTCTGTATTCTTAAGAAATAATCCATCCCTTCTTGTGCATAAGCAGAATTGAAAATTCCATTAAAGATTTGATCGGCTTGCAATTGTGCTTCATTTTCTGTAATCCCATATTGCAACTTTCCTGTTTTAATATATTCTTCTCTATTAATGCTCTTGAAAAGTTCGAGGCTGACCAAATTAAGGTATAACTTGGCCTTTTTATCCCTTTTGGTCTTTTCATCCTCACCTTCTATATTTACAAACGAATTCTTATAGTTTTCTATCATATAAAAAATATGATCATAATTAAAATTATTCCTGATGAGTAGGTCAATTGTGGTAAATATCTCATTATTTAAAGTCGAATAATCTCTACTTACAAAATTATGTATATAGCTAGCATAATTTGTATCCAGCATTATTGAGTAGTCAAGACCAAATATGGTGTCCTTTTCCCCGTTATTAAAGGTTTCATTCAATAACTCGTCATCAATAAAGTATAGCTTGTCCGTCTCAAAGTAAGGAATGAAGTGGCTATCGATATTGTTGATTAATTTATTCAACTCAGTAGGATATACACTTTTGTGATAGTTGTCTAAAGAGATAATTGATGACTTACCTTCCGTTGACTCCCCCATCATTACCCAAGCTTCAAAAACTTCACTTGCATTTGTCGCAATAGAAAGACTGTATAGTCCTTGTTTAATACGTTCATCTTCCATTCGGTTACGCTCCTCATTAACAGTTAGCCTAATGACTTTTAACAGGTAACAGATCATAAATGCCTACATTCGCTAAAATATTGACCTTTATTTATGATGTCCTCAAAATACTCTACTGCCTTACAACTTTAATAACTCGTGCTTTACACTTTGAAAGGCATTTACCATTTCCTCAACAGAAATAAAGCGTTCATCAATATTTGCAGCCAAACCCTTTAAAAGAAATTCCTTAACCGCCTGGCTCTTCCCGTAAAGTCCATTTCCATGCTTCTTCCCACAAAGCAAAAAGTTTACGACCTGAGTGAGAGCGTATATCTCATGCCTCACTTCGTAGTTTGCGAATCCCACCTTTGTTAAGTCAGGATCGTTTAGTGAGCCTTTCACACTCGAATCTATACTCGTTAATGAGCTTTCTGGGATTTTTACTAGACCAAAATCCGCTATCTTGAGTACAGTCCACGTTTGATCGAAGTGATGAATCAGAATATTGTGGTAGCTAATGTCTCGGTGCAATATTTCCTTCTCATGGATGTAGATGAAAGCGTTGAAAAGCTGACCAATAAGCTTAAGCCGATCTTGCATATCCAACTTAGTGTTATTGTCGCGAATGTAATCAGCAAGCGTTCCTCCATTAGCATACTCAAGGGTATATTCATGCTTCTCATCGTTGTAGTTATAGGCTTCAATAATGTAAGGCGAATTAAATTTACGTGTAATCTCGTACTCATTCTTAAATCTCTGTAATTCCTTGGCCGTTAAATTAGTTTTGGCACGCTTTAGGGCAAACCAACGATTATAATACGGGTCTTTGTATTTAAATACCTGAGCATATGACCCACCGCCGATTAGCTTGGTTTGAAAGACTTCTTTATTGAATGGACGCTTAACTTCGACGACGTTCATCATTATAAATATAGCTCGATGCTCAATCAGTTCAATCATTGGAAAATCAGAGGGAATAGTGCTGCCCCCGCTCTTACTCAAAAAGGCACTACATCTACCTATTAACTCCACATAATATGGATCCAAATCAAAAGCAATCGGTGATTTCTTCAAATTTGCCTGAAGCTTCTGAAAAGCTTCAATCACATCAATTAATTCCCGGCTAGGGTCTGCATTGAAATGTCCACCATATCCAGGTGAAAGCTTCTGATTCATGAAGGAAAATAAATTATTTAACATGGCATGAAACAGTGGGAAAACTTGTTTAAGGTCATCATTCTCAATGTTTTCATAGTAGTCATCATATAATGCAGATGCATCTTTCATGTTAGAGAACTGAGCATTGATCTTTCGGGTTTGTACACGTAAATACTCGTCAATTTCATACACAGGAACAGCCATATTTACCCCCTAGCTAAAGTCGTATAAAAGCAACCAGTGTCAAATATCCTCATTTTACCATATCTAATTAACAGAGGTTACTTCTTTGATTACCTATAACCACGTTCGTAACAAAAAACTTGCCGTTATTTATGATACGGTTCACCCCGATTAATCTTCACCGCCCGATAAATCTGTTCCACCAGCACCAATCGCATCAACTGATGAGGCAAGGTCATCCTTCCGAAGCTCAGCTTCTGCTGGGCGCGACGTAGGACTTCGTCAGAGAGTCCGTGGCTACCGCCGATGACGAAGACGACATGGCTTGTACCGTAGGTGCCGAGCTTATCCAATTCCTCAGCAAGCTCCTCAGAACTCCAGAGCTTGCCATCGATGGCAAGCACAATGACATGTGCTTCACTTTTTACTTGAGCAAGGATGCGCTCTCCCTCTCGCTCCTTGACCTGTCGAACTTCCGCATCGCTCAGAGTGTCAGGAGCCTTCTCATCGGCTACTTCGATCATTTGAAACTTAATGTACGGGCCCAGCCGTTTAGCATATTCCTGAATTCCCATGACCAAATACTTCTCTTTTAACTTTCCCACACCTATAAGTTGAATTAACAAATTCCCTACCCCTATCTATGTCGAATGATAATGTAAAATTGTATTTACGGTCCCTAACATGAGAGATACCTTTAACATGGCTATTGTAGCACCTGATTTCATCTCTTACCTATCTATTTCCTCTCCGTTACAAGCATATTCTCTATTCAGATCATATCCAATCATTGATTTACTTTCTTCATGATGCTATCCCTATCAGTTTCGTACTCATCAAGACACTGCATTAGAATCTGCCGATATTCGCCGATTTGTTCCACTGTCGCCCACTCACGCAGTGATTCGAACAATGCCGTACATCTCTTAAAATGACCGTCATTACCCGACCGATCGGCTAAGTTCATCGCCTCCACAGTAAGCCCTACTGCTTCCTGTAATCTATCGTACTTCCGATAGTACAAAGCTAAATGATAGCAGTAGCTATAATAGTAAGATACGTTCTCTATGTCTTCGTAACTCCCGAATTCATTAATCTGCTCTGCAAACGTATGTAAAATATCTCCTACATCCAAATGATACATAAGCGCTGCCTGTAATATGGTATTGAGCCCCGGTAATATTTCCTCTAGATTATCCTGCAAAAAGGCTACATATTCCTCGATCAGCTCTATATTTCCAGACAAAATATCTACTGCATATAAATTAGTCTTGGCTAAAAACCTGAATTCCTCGACAACCTGCATGCCTTCTTCTTCTAAATCCTCCATCCAACCCAGCTCAGCATACTTATAAATGTACTCCCTTGCCTGCCCATATGCACCCTGGTTCTGGTGAGCCATTCCACACATCAGATGACTGAGTCCAAAATAATATACCAACGGACGCTCTAATTGCACATGCGGGATGGGTAATTTCATCGCTTTATGATACTGCCGTTCTTCATAGATACTCTGTACACATTGGTACAAAATATCCGCCGTCTCTATCACCTTTTTCCAATTCTCAAAAGCCACAGCCATCTTCAACATTTCAACAATGATGTCCGGTTTCAGTGATTTTAGGATAGAAGTTCTCAAGAATAGTCTCTCCTTATATTCCCATTTACATCCAATTGTATAGAAAATAAGAAAGATGGTCAATATAAAAAGTACTTAAAAGTACTGTTTTCGATGTTTTTATTTTGCATAAGATGGTCTGTAACGATAATCTGTCCTCTTCTAACCTTAAGTGGAGGTGATTACATGAGTTTACCAGAAAGTGTCGGAAATCGGATACGGGAGCTAAGAAAGGCTAAAGGATGGACACAGGAACAACTGGCAGAAGCCGCAGGACTTCATTACAGTTATATTGGCGGAGTAGAACGTGGGGATCGAAATATTTCATTGGAGACGTTGGAAAAAATAATTTTAGCGTTACAAGTTCCAGCCTTTGAACTTTTCCAATTCGATGAAACTACTGATCGAAAAGAAATCATAAATAAACTTATGTTACTAATAAATTCAAGAGAAACCGCAGAGCTTGAAATTCTTACTACTATAACAAAAAACATTATTGGCTTAATTGAGTTACAACAAAAAAGTTAATTGAACTATTTCCTTTCTACCTGACTTTTATACTTCATCTTCCATAAGCTTGTTATGAGGTGGTTATATGACAGAATTACGCAAGCAAATGGGTATCAGAATCCGGGCTCTTCGAAATGCAAAGGGACTTACACAGCAAAAGCTGGCTGACATCGCAAGCTTGGACTATAGATATATTGGTGCATTAGAAAGAGGAGAAAGAAACTTTTCGATTGATACCTTAGAGAAGGTGTTAACCGCCTTAAACGTGTCTATCAGTGAATTGATGTTTTCAAAAGAGCATGTGAATAAAGACGAAACTATTCGGCAAGAGGCGATAGATGAGTTTGTTGCGTTGACCAGCAGATTGAATGAAAAGCAAATCGGGATTCTCAGACGAGTCAATAAAGAAGTTTCACGCGCGTTCGAGTAAGTCATTCCACCTTCCACCTAGAATGGAACACAACATAAAAATTCTCATAGATACCTTTCAGATTGTCGAGAAGCCCATCTTTTTTTGAAGTGGGTTTCTTTTTTCTTTACATCACTGCCGGTATTCCTTACGGTCTGTCGTTAGATAGGGCAATTCTTGTTTGCCGGGCACATATACACATTGCGTTTGGCATCCAAACTTCCATTTCGTAAACGTCCTTGTCTGGGATGGAATCTTCAGTGAGCAATCACGGCAAATCGGCGTCGTTAAATAACCTGAATTTAGCTCAACTGCTTCTACTTGAAAATCAAAACGCTCTCTCTAGCAGTCTAAACGGGACAAATAGGGGGCGGAATCATGTACATTCCCCAGTGTCATATGCACATAAGTAATCACATTGTACTTCATATCCACTGTACGGTGTGGCTCAGATAAAAGAAGCCTTTGGGCTTGCCATCACGCATCATATAGCCACTGTCCGGATCTGTTTTGCTCACTTTTAATTTCTTTTTCTTCGTTCACTTCCTCTCAGGATTGTAACGCTTTTTTCCGTGTTTTCTCCGCTCCTCCTTTACCGCTTCGTTAAGCCCGTCCATATAGTCTTTGGTATTCTGCAATACTTGCTCTTTGGTGTACTGATGTTGATTGGCATTAGCCTTGACGTGTGTTGAATTGGTTATGAGAACACGTCCGCCCACCATTCGGTGAGAGATCACCTGTAGTACAATTTCATCAAGCATTATCAGAAGCAGCTTATTTCTTATCCATGAAAAATACAATCTTAACGACGATTATCATTATCGAAATCGTCTACAGTTTGAATCATTATATACGTTTTTATTAAAGCCTTAGTTTTATTTTAAGGAATAGTAACCCTAGCACCCCATATATTTAACAATGGAATTCCTACAAAGGAGATGATCTTATTGTCGCCTATCGAACTTGATAAAAGAATTTTTGATAGCTCAGCGGAGGGTGTTAGACCATGGTCTGAGATTAAGGGTAATAAAGTTGTTACAACAGATTTGAGTACAAGGCGTGGGTTTAATCTTGAATTAGAGGCTTATGCTTATGCTAAACTTGTGTCGGAATTGAAGAATTTTAATTTCTTTGCCAATGTTACGGCTGAAGCGGCCCTGCAAGCACAAGCACAATCGCCTCTTAATTTATTTAATGAAGCCGGGCTTGGATTAAGACTTAGAGCCATCCTCAGTCTCGCTGCCGGAATTGGATTGAGATTGGATGTCAGAGGGCGTGACCTCATTGATGCATTAAATGCAGACCCGCAAATATCAGGGCTGTTTGGCAAGATGATGGATATTTTCCTTGACGAAATTGAGCTTGAAGGCGGATTGTATGCTCAAGCAGCTTTTTCGATTATGGCTTATGCAAATATGGCGCTGACCGGAGCTTTGGTAGCGACCGAGGAAGTACCGAAACCTAGTTTTCAAATGGTATTTGATTATGGTTATGGATATGTCGCAGGCGGCGGCTACCGTGTCATTATGAATATGGATATCATCAACCCCCGACGGCTAGTGATAAAGCTGACTGATGTCTTCGCTGATGAAATCCTTCGAGAAGCCAGGGAAATAACAGGTGTTCACGTCCTTACTGCAGCTTTGAAGATAGGAGCCCGGATTTCATATGAGATTGGCCAGGGATTAGCTGGACCTAATGCCTTAAGTGATGACCAGTTAAAGGAACTTGCCATGAATGTCATTACCCAGGAGCTGCAGCGGTTTTTGTTTCACCAATTTAGCTACTATACGAAAGATCTTTTTCCAACCTTAGCTGGAAATGGAACACCAGAAATCAACAATTTTCTTAATATACTCTCAAGAAATACATTGGACACTCTTTTTGTCCCGCTTGAGGTATGGAATAAGGAGTTAATACCTGCTGGTGAAAATGTGATAGCGGCGTTGACGGATGAAACAGCTCGCGGGCAATGGCAGCAGGCACTTGCAGTTGCTTGGGGAGCTACCTATTTAGCGGAAGTCGTTACCACACATGTTGGTGAAAAAGGAACAACGTTTGCGTATACAGATGCTCTTGTATCTCAAGCACATCCTTCTATCGAATCATGGATTAATATTCAATTGAACCTTGCGTCGGATGCTTCTTTAACATTTGAAAATCTCGTCACCTTTTTAATCCGAAATCCTTTGAACACGCTACTTGGTGAAAGGGAAGAGTTGGCGGAACTGCTTAGAATTATAAGCGCTCCTAATGGGGATATAACCGAGCTTGTACAAGCGTTATTTTTTAATCCAGGGGCTTCTCCGGCAGAATTCTTGCAAAGAGCGATTCCAAATCTCCAAGCTCTTGTCTCCCGTTACCTGACCGGGCCGATTATTGATCAGATAAAAAGCGATTTAGCCGGAAATCAAGAAATCGTCATTTTATTTGAAAATTTTGTGGTTCCTGCTATACAGTTGGCCAGCAATGTGGCTCTTCCGTCAATATTGAACGGTTTTCAAGGGGGATTCAACAAAGAAGAGGTTCAGGAAGCTTTTTCAACGGTACTGTTAACTTTAGTCGGCCGAAACTTGGTTAGATTAATCGAAGTATCCATAAAACTGGTTCAACAGTATGTAGGGAATGCGATTAGACAGACAAGTGAGAATATTTCAGGAATTATGGATGTGTTAAAACCACTGGGAGGGAGCGGCGAAGACCTTGGGCTTCTTGGAGAATTACTTCAACTCTTTTTAAGGGAATTAAGTGAGCGGGTTGGGCCTTTCACGCAAAATCAGTACGAAAAAATTTTTAATAATTTAAGATCTGTCGTCACCCCAATGGAAGGGTACAGCGTTCAAAATTTCCTCCAGGAACTTAAGAGGCCTGAATGGGTGCCTCAACGGGATAACATTGAGAACATTGCATCGCAGCTGGCAGAAATTCTGTTTAATGGGCTGAGTACAATTTCTATTCCTTTGCTAGAAAAAGTCGCCGAGATTGTGATTCGTCTCATTGTTGCTGAGATACAAGGCCTGATTGCAATCTTCCAGGAAAATCTCAATAAGATTGGTAAAGCCCTTTCAGCCCTTATTCGTGATTCCTTATTAGAGCAGCTAACTAATTTATTTCTTCTAACGGCCAGGAATACGTTAGGACTACTATTGCTTTTTCCGTTTATTCGGGGCCTTGTTGAAAAAGAGCTGCCGAATGCCGTGCGTGCTGAAGTAGAGAGGTCTATTTTACCAGCAGTATCAGATGCGATAAACAATATTAACTTTACCCCTGGACCTGTCCTTGATACCTATCGCAACCAAACAGACATCCGTGCATTTAGGAACATCGTGACCAGCCAGCTCCAGGAACATCTAACCAATAGACTGCGAGCCATCAATCTTGGTTTCGATTTAAACATCCCCGTTTCATGGAAAATTGATAACCCAGTACCCGGATTACCAGATATCACAATAAATAGAACAATTCGTTTAGGATTCATTCAACTCCCTAATAATCAAGACATTGTTGATGCAGTGATGAACGAACTCACAAAAATAGACATTGAATTATTTTATTTATATTTTAGACAATTGTTTCCATTTGTCGGGCCGATTTTTGAAAAAGAAAGAGAACTGACGGAGAAACAGAACCAAATTAGTTCTTTAATGGAGTATTTACGAGGACTTATGAGGAATGCCTATCGGTTACTTGATGGATTTAGTAATCCGATTATTACCTTAGAGCCAGTGAGAAATTCACGTTCTGATGAAGAACTTGAACTGACCATTCATTATCCTGGTCTGCTCCCACAGCAAATCGGCTGGCCAATTGTCCATGCAGTATATTTGAATAATCGAATCATCCCATCTCACTCATTTATAATAAAAGAACCGTATAGACAATGTTCATCATATAATAAACCAGGAATGTTATTATTTAGAAACATTCAATACAATGAGTTGGTTCTTGGGAAAAATATTATCTCTACAATTGTCATTGATCCGTTAGGATTGCAATATGAGTCATCCTATACGTTTTTATTAAAAAAGTAGCCTGCCATAAATTTTTTTGATTTCTACTATTAATTAAGAGAGCTTTTGCGTCCACGAAAAAAGTAGTCTTTAAATAGACTCAGACTGTCGAGAACCCCCCTGTTTTTGAAGAGGGTTAAAATAGTCGTTTTTCTCAAATAAAGTGGGTCATCAGATCGTTTTAAATCGAATTTTGTTTTGAAAATTGGGTCTCCCCAAATAAAAAATAAAGTGTCGTAAAATCCACCGGACTTTCTCGACACTCTGAAAGGCACCACACAGGTGCCTTTAAATTTTTCCACCAAAAAATACTCAAGCATACAACATAAAAAAGCTCACATCATGCCCCAATTGCTTCAAATAATTATAGATCTGCGAACGGTGATGGAATACATGTGTCATGGTCTCGATCTGCCATTGGACCTGCAAATGTCCATGCTCCATATAAAAGGCCTTCGTCGAACGATTCAAATAATCGTCTTCACTAAGCGAAAGAATGTAAGCCTTATAGGCTTCAAAATTCTCTCTGAAAGTCACAGCCAAGCGCTCGGGATCTTCCACCCCGGACAGGCTGTTTTCGATGCTTCCCACTTCTCCCTCGGACTTCTCCTGCATAATCGCAAGATCCGACGCCGGAATAAGCACAAAATGATGCACTAACTCCAGCAGCGAGCGGAAATTGTCCTGCGGCCGAAAGCTCCAGTCCTCTGGACGTATTTTGCGGATCAGGGCTTCCCCTGTCCGTACTCCGGTCTCCAGCTCATTCAGCAGATGATCCCGAACTTGCAGCGTTCCACTCATGTTCTCTTCTCTCCTTTGCCATTCTCTTCATGTTTTGAGTATAATCGAAGGCTCTGCGCGTGTATTGTAAAAATCGGACAATCTCCGAAAATCCTTGGCCGCAGTAAGCGGGGAATCGCCATAAAACCTGCGAAAGTCTCGGCTCAGGTGTGCCTGATCGAAAAATCCATGCTTTAACGCAAGCTCCGTCCAATCCAGACTCCCACCGCTTTGAATTGTGTGCAAAACACTCTGGAAGCGGACAACTTCACTGAACTTTTTGGGACTGATCCCGATCCACTGCCCAAACTTGCGGTTAAGCTGTCTCTCACTGATCGCTTCGCGCTCGGCAAGCTCCTTGATCCCCACGCTTCCACCGCTCACAAAAATACGATGCAGCAGATTTTTCATCAGGTCACAATCGCTTGTCCTTTGCTGCAGCAGAAGCTGGCTGAGATACTCATCCATTATGCGCACCCGTTCATCAAAGTCTCGTGCCTCCAAAATACGCTCACCTATGATCTCGACATTCTCGGGCCATATCTCTTCCAAGCGATAATTACCACCTGTAAACAAATGAATCGGCATGCCGTGAAAATAATGTGCCCCGCCCGGAAAAAAACGCACCGCAAAAATACGTGTCTCGGCACCCGTCTGTCTGGCAGACACGAATGGATGCGTAAACGTCCCACAGTACGAGATTTCCTGACGCTTCGTCACCGGGTTGTATTCTAATAGAATATCCGTACAGCCATCAGGCAATACCCGGTCCACCGCCGCTTCATCCAGCCAGCTTAATGAAGTGGCGTCTTCACACGAAGCTGTTAGATTCCCCTCTACCACCCTGGCAGCCGGACCGGACTCCCAATAACAAGCTACGTAAGCTCTTAGCGCAGCAGACGGCTTTTTTTCGATATAGGTTGCGGAGGGATCACTCCCATTGACTTGAAGCGGACGAAATAGTGAATGCAGCAAAGGGTCCATCCATCGTTCACTCCTGTCTCAGCACGTGCTGGGAATAAATATAGCAGCTCTATGTATGAGGATGTTGGAAAAATCCTGGTATACAAAAAGGACGTTTCTGCCCGAAACGCCCGTGCTCCTTTTTATACGACCAAAAATTCCGCTTTGTTCTCACATTCCTTGCACTTCACCGGAGGGTCCCAATCCGAAAATTTCGTTTCCTTGAGATCGACGACATCCGGTGCATCCTCGTATTCATCGACGAACATATCAATTGCCAGTTCCACATGCTCTTTACATACTACGTACATTCAGTTGCATCCCTTTCCGTTTGAAGCTCTTCCTGTTGTAGGTGTCTGTTTCAACCGCCTTCTCTTGTTCTACCATACTTGACGCGGAAAGGAAAGGGCCTGCTTACTAAGCCTGACGTTTGGTGTTGAAAATAAGAAAATGGCTGACATTCAGGTCTTCCCGGAAATGGGGATATCTCTCCAGCATTTCGGCAGACGGCTTCGGTTCGATCATCCCTTCCAACAGCAAACCCGCCCCAATAATGGTCTGTACGTAGCTACCCAGCGTGCGGTGAAAATACAAGAACTTTTCCTCCTGATCATAGGGAATAGCCTGCTCCAAGGGGCCTTCGCTGAAATATCGATCCACTTTCCAATACAGCTTTTTCCCTGCCTCATCCTTCACCCATCCACTCTGCGGCGTCAGAAAGCACGGATGCAGAATCGAAAAAATAAAGTGGCCTCCCGGCACCAGCAGCCGCCGCATTTCGGCAATCGCCAGCTCATAATGGGCCAAATCCTGGATGACCATATTCGAAACGATCAGATCAAAGCTCTCATCTCTGAACAGGTCCAGCTTCTCCAGATTGCCGTGGTGATATGTAATGCCCAATGCTGGCGGTGTCCGCTCTCTTGCAAGCTTCAGCATTTCTGTCGAATAATCGACAGCCTCCACCAACGCACCCGCCTTGGCCATCTTCCGGCTCAGATAACCTTCACCACAGCCGGCATCCAGCACTTTTAGGCCCGTGAGAGTTCCCATACATTGTTGCAATGCAGGATTGAGCAGTACTTCGCGAGAGCGATCCCCTTCTTCAGTGTACTTGGAGGTAAAGTTCTCTGCATGCATATCCCAGCGTCGGATGGCCTCTTCGGTATCCCACTTATTCATATTCATCTCCTTCTTTCTCCTGTCTTGGCTAATCCACGCTACTCTAATTTCCGCGTAGGGCCATAGATTCTACACTCATTTTTACCTTTTCGCAATGATAACGCTTACAATAATAAAATATCTAATTATAACATGATTCTTCCATTAATTATATATGTATTATATAATGGAATAGTATGGTAGTATATCATCAGAAAGCGCTTTCAAAAAAATGTAAAGGAGACTATTATGTTAAAACGAAAACCCGTTTCATTGCTGTCGTTGACTCTTGCCATTACTCTAGTATTATCTATGTTCACGTCCGTTGCCGCCGCTGCGGAATCTGACGGACAAGCACAGCCAGCTGCCGCCACAAGAAATATGCAATCGTATGTGGAAGCCATGCAGCCGGGATGGAATTTAGGAAATTCTCTGGATGCTACCGGAGCAGATGAGACATCCTGGGGCAATCCGCGCATTACCCAGGCGTTGATCCAGCAAATTGCTGCCCAAGGATACAAAAGCATTCGTATTCCCGTCACCTGGGATAAGCATATTGGAGCAGCACCCAATTATACTGTTGAATCTGCCTACATGAACCGTGTGGATGAGGTTGTTCGCTGGGCGCTGGATGCCAATCTGTACGTCATGATCAATGTTCATCATGATTCATGGATGTGGGTAAGCAGTATGGAGCCCAAGCACGATGAAGTGCTGGCTCGCTATAACGCAATATGGACACAAATTGCCAAACACTTTAAAGATAAGCCGGACAAGCTGATGTTCGAAAGCATTAACGAGCCCCGTTTCACCGAAGGCGGAACAACCGATGAAGCGAAAGCGAACCAGATGCTCCAGGAACTGAATGTGTCCTTCCACAAAATTGTCCGCGCCTCCGGTGGTAACAATGCCACTCGCCCACTTGTTCTGCCGGGCTTGGATACTTCACCTGCCCAAAACAAAATCAATGAGCTGTACAACACGATGACCAAGCTTAAAGATCCCAACCTGATTGCCACCGTTCACTATTATGGTTATTGGCCTTTCAGTGTGAATATTGCGGGCCATACTACTTTTGATCAAGATACCAAAAACGATATTACTCAAACCTTTGATAACGTCTATAACACCTTTGTAGCCAAAGGTATTCCAGTTATTGTAGGTGAATTCGGTCTACTCGGCTTCGATAAAAATACAGGCGTTATTGAACAAGGTGAAAAGCTGAAATTCTTCGAGTTTTTGACCTATTATTTGAAAGAGAAAAAAATAACAGGCATACTTTGGGATAACGGCCAGCATTTTAACCGGACAACGTACAAGTGGTCTGATCCTGAACTCTTTAACGTCATCCGGGCCAGCCTGAAAGGTCGTTCCTCCAATGCAGCCAGTGACCTCATTCACTTGAAGAAAGGCGCTTCCGTTCAGGATGCCAAGGTCACCTTAAACCTGAATGGCAATCAGCTGAGCACACTCAGTGCCAACAGCAAGCAACTGAAACAGGGCACGGACTACACGCTGAGCGGTAACACATTAACGTTCAAGGCCAGCTTGCTTACCAGCCTGATCACTTCCGGCAAATATGGCGAGAATGCAGTCATCAATGCCAAATTTAACAAGGGTGCAGACTGGAATTTTAAAGTAGTCGTGTATGATACACCAAAATTAAGCGCTACCGAGGGGACTACGCAAGCCTTTACCATTCCAACCGACTTCCGTGGCAGCCAGCTTGCCACAATGGAGGCTGTGTATACCAATGGCGGCAATGCCGGTCCGCAGGATTGGACATCCTATAAGGAGTTTGGCAATACCTTTACTCCTGCCTATGATACCAATGGCATCAAGCTGCTGCCTGAATTCTTTAACAGCGTGAAGGATGGTGAAGTCACACTGAAGTTCCATTTCTGGAGCGGCGATGTGGTGACATACAAGATCACCAAGAGCGGAACCCGTGTGACGGGAAAGGCATCTTAACCTAAAACAACACTATCGACAAGCTGAAAAGGCGTTCCCGGATATGAGCCGGAGAACGCCTTTTTTTATAGTTATGCCTACAAGCTAAATCCTAGCCTTCCGGCTTATCCGTTAATTTTAACGTCACCGTTTCTTCCTTGCCTGCCCGGTAAAAAGTAACCTCCAGCTCATCGCCAATCTTCTTGGTATCATACAAGTAGCGGCGCAGATCAAGCGTGGAGTTGATCGGCTCACCATCAAAAGCTGTGATGACATCGTTCAGCTTCAAGCCTGCCTCTTTGGCAGGACCGTGGGCTTCCAGAACCACTGCCCCGTCCTTCACGCTATCGGGTAGCTTGAGTTCCTTGCGCTGTGTTTCATCCAGCGGTGCGTACTCATTATTGAGGTCAACCGTGTAGACCCCCAGATAAGGGCGGGTGATCTTGCCGTCCTCAACCAGTTCATTCACCGTCTTCATCACCTCATTGGCGGGAATGGCGAACCCAAGTCCTTCAACCCCGGTATCGGCGATTTTCATCGTATTGATGCCAATTACACGTCCGTCGAGATCGACCAGCGCACCGCCGCTATTTCCCTCATTAATCGCTGCATCGGTCTGGATAACATGCTGCTCCCAGTCATATACGCCATCCTGATTAATGGAAATGGGAATGATCCGATTCGTATAGCTCACAATGCCGGAGGTAAGCGTGTCACCCAGGCCGAGCGGATTGCCAATAGCAATGACGGTCTCGCCCAGACGAAGCTTGCTGGAGTCACCGATATCGGCTACCGTGCTAATGCCTTTATCATCAACCGCCAACACAGCAATGTCGCTGATGCGATCCTTTCCGATCAGCTTTGCCTCTTTTCTGACACCGTCCACGGTTACAATATCCAGATCATCCGAACCTTCGATGACATGGTTGTTCGTCATAATGAAAGCTTTGCCAGAGCTCACCCGGAAAATAACACCCGATCCAAGCGCCGATTGCTCTGTGCTGGTGCCGTTTTCCCCTTTCAGGTTCACGATGCTGACGACAGCCGGGCGCACCTTGGCTGCGGCCTGCACAATCCGGTCATACGGATCACCCGCTGCTTGCCGCAAGGAATAATGGCTTGCTCCGGTTACCGCTGTAGTGGAAGGCAAACCTGTAATAAAGCTGAACAGCAGCACAGCAACCACTGCACTGACGACCCCGCTAATGACAGCAGCCTGCATCGGACTCACTCCGCGGTTCCGGTGTGGCCAACGTCCCCTTCCTCCACGGCGTGCCTTGAATGCCGTTTTCTTAGCCGCACGTGTAGATACCTTTGTTGAATAAAAATCGTCTCCAAACAAGCCCATACTAATCCTCTCCCCTTCGTTGTCATGCACCGACACTCACTAAAAAATTAGGGCTATTCGGGCTTGCGCCAACCTATGCTACAGAGAACCTGCTCCGTTGAACATCTCAAGTGGATGGAATATCCCCCATCATCGGAATTCAGCAACCAATCGTTCCAGCCTACTTATCTATCACCACAACTGGCGACTTCCCAAGCAACCGGATCTCATAAAATAGCATACACGCCGAATCTGACGCCGAATAGAGGAAAAAGGAGGAATGATTTCCAAACCAATGGACTACAATAGTAACAAGTCTTCTATTCTATTACAAAATGATCGTCTCATAGAGACGTTCTGGCCTGTTCCCGTCTGCTTCAAGCAGCCTATACTTTTGGATGAGAGCCTTCCTTCAGAAAGCTATCTGTTGTTAGCTTCATTGTATCACAGCACCCAGCAAAACCACAGGCATAACCAAGCTTACCACACGCCATTTTCAAAATATTTTTCAGGAGGAATATATGATGAATTCACATCGTTCAGCTATGGATGAAGTTCGTATGGCTGCCAAGCTTGCGGATTTAAAAGACGAGCATTACCGCAACACACTGGCGCTAAGTACATTGATTGAACTACTGGTGGATAAAGGCGTCGTGACCCGTGAAGAGGTAGAACGAAAAGCCGCCGAGCTGGACAGCTTTATGACTCACTTACCTTATCCCAAGGTGTAGGACGATCATAATACGTATCGCACAACCGGAATTCACTGTCCTTGTAAAAGCAGCCGCGGTCCTCCATTGCTCCGCGTACGGTCAGTTTCGCAAGCTCCATCATATTGTGGTCACGGCTCAAATGTGCCAAATACGTTCGCTTCGTCCGTCCTGTCAGCAGCTCGCTAAGAATCGCACCCGCCATCTCATTGGATAAGTGACCGATATCACTCAGAATACGACGCTTGATGTTCCATGGATAACGCCCCATACGCAGCATCTCCACATCATGATTAGCCTCCAGCACCAATACGTCTGCGTCTGATATCGCCTGCTTCACTTTGTCGCTAACATAGCCGAGATCGGTCGCTACACTGAGCTTCTCGGCCCCATCGTAAAAGCTATACCCTACGGGCTCGGCTGCATCATGGGATATGCCAAAAGACTCCACGCGCAATGACTCGAATTCCCGCGTCGCGCCTGTCTCCAGTATTCTGCGGTTCTCGTCCGCAATTTGCCCGACAGCATTGCTGATGGCAAACCACGTCTTCTCATTGGCATACACAGGTAAATTATATTTACGCGCCATGGCGCCTAGTCCTTTAACATGATCAGAATGTTCATGCGTGACCAAAATACCATCCAGCTCTTCTCCGCTCAGGTCGCGTTCCTTCAGCAATTCATCAATACGCTTCGCGCTGAGACCTGCGTCGATGAGTAATGTCGTGTCTTCGTTCCGCACAACGGTAGCGTTGCCGGTCGAACCGCTCGACAGCACGGTAAATGAAATCCCCATATCGTTCAAGACCCTTCTGTATGTTCTGTCTTTGGACTAATGACATCTCCGTTCATCTGTACATAATAAACGCCTTTTCCGTTATCCAGCATAAACCGCCACACGGGGGCGGCCACCTGGCTATCCGAGTTAAAGGTCTGTCCATAATAACCGAGCCGAATATCCTTCACAATCGAGTCACGCGGCAAATAGCTGTCGATCAAGCGTGCCAAGGCCTTGGACGCAGGCAGCATTTTCTTTGCCTCGTCTGAGGGCTGGAGAATCACCTGAATTTTACGATACCCTGTAATCTTCTGGTTGCTGTAAAACAAAGCCAGCTTCACATTAAACAGCGGCCACTTATCCTGTACCAACGGATGCAGCACAAAAGCGTCCATCTGTCCGGATGCCGGCTCCTCCTGAACATCCAGTGGATCATACTGATAGTTGTCGATATCCTTGATTTGCGGCTCCAATGCCTCAACCAGCGCATCATGGGTGAAAACAAGCTTGCTGTCTACCGGTTTTACCAGCTGCACGCGATCATCCTTCTCCCCACTATGAACATACGTGTAGGAAAGCTTGGGCAACTGTGGGGTGTCCCCGGGAATCGGAGCCAGCACCTGAATGCTCTTTTCTTCCATTAAACGCTGCGTATTTTCATCCAATGAGGTAAAATCCAAATTCGGCCCTGCCGTTTCCTGCGCATCATGCCACAACTGGTAGCCCAGCACCGCATTGAGCAGCAAAAATGTACAGATCAGTACGTTTTTCGCGCGGCTCCAATCCATTCCCGTTCCCCCTTCCTGTCACTTTTTTGTCTCCTGAGACAGCTGCGTTTGTGGTGAATTCAATGCTGTCGATGCTGTCGTTACCGGAACAGCATGAATCTCTGCGACAGAACCGTCGCCCAGCGTAACGCGCCACTCAGGAACAAGCTTCAACCCATCATTGGTCAGCTCCGGCTGATATACAGGAGTTAAATCCCTGATGTTTTTTCCTTTGCCTATCGTCTCCAATTGCTTCTTCAAGGTTTCGCCGCCCGGAAGCATAGCCTTCTTCGAGGATTGCTCCCCACCCTTGAGGTACAGCAGCGAACGATCATAGACAGATGCCGTTTCCTGCTGGATTTGCAGCGCAATCGTACCAAAGCGGAATGACGGTGTATCCAGCACCGGATAAGCCCCGTAATACTGCTGGAACAGCACACTCGTACGATTTTCATCGCTGCTTCTCATTTTCAGCTGATAAGAAGCATCCCAGCCACCATGTTGATTTACAAAATCAACTGCGGCCAATACATCCCTGATCGGGCTGCTTCCGCTCGCCCCGGGGGCGCTGGGATCGGTATAGCTCATCCATCGCTGATCCTGCTTGATTTGCAGACTCCGCTTGCTGTCAGTATAAATTTGGGAGCCATCCTTCTCCTGAATATTGCGTGTAATCCCCGGATCGAAAAACAAGTTGCGCTGCATCTGCTCTGTCGTAAACAACCCGGCATACACCACAGGCTGTACCGTCTCCAGATCGTTTACGGGAATGTAATACTGATTATCCACCAGTTCGTACAACGGGGCATTTTTGCCAAAATTCACATGCTGTCTTACATCCTCCACCGTCATGTCGAACTGGTTCGCCTCATACACGACATCGCCTCTGGCACTGAAAAAGAGCGCATGCGGCTTGGCATTCTTTTCGTCGATATAGATCCAGATGCGGTTAATCGTCTCTCCCTGAAACACCGAATCCGGCGTCAGACGCATGACTCGCTCCAGTAATGAAACGGGAACGCCGCCCGAAAAAGACAATTCAATGCCCTCATTTTCGCTGCGAATCCGCGCCCAGTCCGCCGACTGGATACTTCGACGCTGGAAATTGTTAAAACTCCGGCTTTCCAGCCGCGTGTAAATCAAGTCGTAAAAAGCAACACCCGGATAAAAAACAGTATGTTTTTTGCCCCCTTGGTGAATGAGCATTTTATCAGGAAACACGAGGTTCTCAATCTTTTTCTCCTGCCCCATGCTTTCGGTCTTCACATAGTTTGTTTCTGAAGTGAGTACAGAATCACTGCCTGGAAGGCGGTAGATCAAAAAATAAGTCTGTACCAGGCTGGAAGCCACCAGAAAAACAAGCGCCCCTGATTTCAAACGTTCCTTCACTGTGCTTCCCTCCCTTCACCCGACATGGGGAGCGTAAAGGTTGTGCAGGTCCCTTGACCATATTCTGACTCCAGAAAAATCTGGCCTCCATGTGCCTTTACAATTTCCCGGGCAATCGACAGCCCTAATCCTGTACCGCCCATATTGCGCGATCTTGCCTTGTCTACACGATAAAACCGTTCAAAAATCCGGTCCAGGTCCTTTTTCGGAATACCAATTCCGGTATCCTGTACCGAAATGGACAGCATCCCCTCACTGTTGCGGCGAGCTTCAATCCGAATACTCCCGCCCTCCGGCGTATATTTCAACGCATTGGACATCAGATTGTCCAATACCTGCTCAATTTGATCGCGGTCGATGACGACCTTGCCGATCCCCTGTTCTACGAACATTCCTGAGCGAATGTGCTTTTGCTTCATTTGAAAAGAGAATCGATCCGCCACTTCGTCCAGCATCTCCATCACATCCGCAGGCTGCATCCGTAAAGGCGCTTCATTGGAATCCAGCCGCGACAGATGCAGCAAATCCGTGACCAGCCGGATCATACGCTCCGTCTCGTTGCGAATTACGCCCACGAAGCGCTCCGCAAGCTGCGGCTCACTCAGAGCGCCATCATCCAGCGCTTCGGCATAGCTGCGGATCGTCGTCAACGGAGTGCGCAGCTCATGGGATACATTCGCTACGAATTCCCGCCGTGTCGTCTCCATCTCCTCCTGCTCCGTCACGTCCTGGAGCACGGCAATCGTGCCCGTAATGCCAAATTCCCGCCGATGAATCGGCGTGAACGTCACGCGGATCACGATCGGCTCATCCTGACCCGCAGGCTCCAGCTGCAGCAGCGTGGAGGCCGAAGAGCCGCTGTACAGGGCCTCGGTTTCCTCCGGATCGATCCCCAGCAATACCGCGATATGTCTACCGGTCATTTCGTTCTCGTTCACGCCCAGCATGGCGCTGGCCCGGCGGTTAACCAGAATGACCCGGCCATGATCATCTGTAGCGACTACACCGTCGCTCATATTGGTCAGGATGGAGGAGAGCTTCTCCTTCTCCTCTTCATTTTGGGACAGCGCCTCACGCAAGCGGCCTGTCATATAGTTAAAGGCCACGCTGAGCCTGCCGATCTCATCTTCACCAAACACCGGCATCTGCTGGTCAAACTTGCCCTCTGCGACCTCTGTCGCATGGCGTGTCATCACCTTGATCGGGTGTGTAATGGTATGCGCCAGCACTACGCCCAGCACAGCCGTCAACGCCAGCGCAATCAGCATACCGGACAGAAACACATTGTTAATGCGTTTCATCGTATCGTACAGCTCAGTCATCGAAGCGGCAATGTACACCGCTCCAACAATTTTGCCCTGACTGATGACAGGCTTGGCGACGACCTTTTTACGGACGTTATCCTCGTCCACCATGTACTCCTCGTTATCGCGAATCCCCTGGAGTGCGCGACTGACGACGGTCTGCGTGTTTTTACGCCCGACATAATCGGCGTGTGAGCCTTGGGAGGTGATCAATACCTTGCCGCTGGCATCCAGCACCTGAATTTCCGCACCGCTGAAATCGAACAGATTGTTCACCCGCGCGCGCAGGCTTTCTACGCTGTCCTCCTCCATTTTACCGTCACTGCCGCTCAAATCCTGCTCTGCCAGCACAGACAGCATTTCCGCCCGTGCCTGCAAATCCTGTGTAAAATTACTCGTCAGAGAGTTCTTCATGGAGCTGACAAAATAGACTCCGATCAGCTGCATCGCCACCAAAATCAGCAGCACATAAATAATAATCAGCTTGGCATGAATGGTGCGAAAGAAAGACAGCCATCTCATGCCCTCAGGCCACCTTTGCTCCCGCTAACAATATATCCGAGCCCACGGCGTGTCAGAATGGTCTCTGGTTTGCTCGGATTTTCCTCGATCTTCTCGCGCAGTCTCCGAATCGTCACATCCACTGTCCGTACATCCCCGTAGTATTCGAACCCCCACACCGCCTGCAGCAAATGCTCGCGGGTCATGACTTTTCCAGTATTCTTCGCCATGTAGTGCAGAAGCTCATACTCTCGGTGTGTCAGATCAAGCGGCGTCCCGTTTTTGTAAGCTGTATACATATCTGTATCAAAAAAGAGGTCACCCACGCGCAGCCCCTGCTTGTCCTCCTGCGGACGACTTTCCGGCGTACTTGCCCCGCCGCGCTGCTGTCTGCGCATCTGTGCCTTTACCCGTGCCAGCAATTCCCGTGTACTGAACGGCTTCGTCACATAATCGTCCGCACCCAGCTCCAGCCCCAGCACCTTATCAATTTCGCCGTCTTTGGCGGTCAGCATAATAATCGGCGTCTGGAGTTGATGCCCGCGCACCTCGCGGCATACATCCATGCCGTCCATGCCCGGCAGCATCAGGTCCAGCAAAATCAGGTCAGGCTGCTGCTTGACCGCAATATCCACCGCGCTGATTCCATCAAACGCGCAAATTACCTGGTAGCCCTCTTTTTCCAAATTAAATTTCAAAATATCAGCGATAGGCTGTTCATCATCCACGACCAGAATCGTCCCCTGCATACAGCGTTCACCTCTTCTCACGGATCGTCATTTATATTGATCTTTCGTGTGTTAATACCCATAAGATGCTGATTCTATTCTATCATACCCGCGCGCCATTCCATTACTTCTTCGGACCCTTTTCTTTACGCAGAAAAAACCATGCCTGCACCTGACCTTAGTCATGCAGAAAAACATGGCCTTTCCCCTTGATCTTCATGAATCATGTACATTCCGATATAATCGATAAATCTATCTTAAATACGTCATTGGATTTTGTGCGGTATTATTTTTGCGAATCTCAAAGTGAACATGTGTGCCTGTTGAACGTCCGGTGCTTCCCATGATGCCAATCGCTTCACCCTGCTGTACGACCTGTCCCACACGAACACCAATACTGCTCAAATGCCCGTATACCGTTTGGTAGCCGTTGCGATGGTCAATGATAATGACATTACCGTAGCCATTCTGTTGGCCTGCAAATGTGACCACACCATCATCCGAGGCTTGAATCGTATGATTGCCGACCAAATCAACGCCTTCATGCATACGTCCCCAGCGTCCTCCGAAGCTGCTCGTCATGATTGCACCCGCCGTCGGCCAGGCAAATTGACCCGAGCCTTCTCCCATGACCTTCGTGCCTCTCAGAACCACCTCGGTAACAGACGGCTGCAGCACCTTTTGACCGAGCCATTCCTCTTGCACAACCTCACCGTTCTCCTTGGTCAAACGATAGTCCATCTCTTTAAGACCCGCTTGTCCTGGTCTGACGACTTTGGTGACCCCTGCCTTCAATTCATCACTCTGGCGAATCTCAACCTCAGGCTCGATGGCAATCTGCTCGGCAACCTTCTCTACCGTCCGTACCGTGACTGGGGCCTTGGGTGCAGTGACCTTCAATTCGTCCCCAATTTGCAGATACAGCTCGCGCACGCCAGGATTATTCTGTTTAATATCCCAAGCCGTCATATTGAATTTAGTGGCGATGGACGACAACGAATCGCCTTCCTGTACCGTGTACGTTACAGGCTCCTCCCGGCCCTCGGTCAACACCTTGACCGCTTCTGCCTCCGTCAGCACCTTGTTAGGGTCAGCTTTCACAGGCTCATATGCAATTTTCTCACGGATACTGGCAGACTCCAGCCATGCTTTAGGAGTTTTGGTACTGGCACCAGCGTGACTGCTGCCCACCGACGTCTTGCGAACCAGCCCCTTAATACCTGCAGCCTTACTCTCACCCGCAGGTATGTATTTCTTCTGTACTTGCTTTAACGCCGCCTGTGCCGTCGCTTTATCCTTCACAATGCCAACCGTCTTTCCATTGACCTTCACTTCGACCCCTTTGGCATATGCTGTCAGCATGCCGTCCAGCTTTTTTAGCGTGGCAGCACTGTCGATGTCCGCTTTATATGCCTTTTCCGTGCTTGTTGTTACCGCGCTCGTATTAAGTACCATGTCCACGCCGGGATACTTGTCCTTATACTGTTTGGTCTTGGTAGCATACAGCTGCTTCAGCTGCTGCTCATTCAGGATATTGCCGACCTCGACGCCCTTTACATACACTTTATAATAAGGAACCGTGTTGGCTCCAACATACTGATTGCCAGCAAAAATAAGAATGCCTGCAATCACTACGCCGCCTGCCGTCCAGCTCAGCCATCTTTTCCGTCCGCTCCACCATGCTGCTATTTTCCCTGCTTGGCCAGCAGCATTGCTTTCAACGCTTGAAACCTCATTGCTGTGATCTGGTGAATACTTTCCCTTAGAAACCTCCATGGTCCTCTCCTTTTCAGCATATCCTCTCTCTATTAAATGCGTTCGTTATTGTTCTTTTCCACGACAAAAGTAGTCATTTTGCAAGTCTATATAAGTAATTAGTCGCTATATATCATTACGTAGTTGCGTAAAAGGTTTCAAAATTTTAACCTTTTCACAACACAGTTTACTTTAACATAGCTTTTACAAAGAATTCAACTGCGCTCCAATTTCTTCCGAGCACGCAAAAAAATCCGCGCCAGGCGCGGACTCCTCAGTGTTATGTTGAGCATAAGCTTTGCCCATAATATCATCGTTATTATTTGAGCATACTCATCAGCTTGTTGTACTCTTCTTTCGTCAAATACTTCGCAAGCACCTGCTGAATATCCTGAAGCTCTTGTTCGGTCAGGCCGCCTTCCATGGCGGCTGATATTTTCTGCATCTCCTCCGGCGGCAGCTTATTCATCAGAATCGCAAAAATCTCCTGTTTCTGCGCCGCAGGCAAATTGTTCTTCTTCTCCGTTAAATGATCGGGCGTAATCACCAAGTCATGGCCCTCAATACTGGTCGACTGACCTGTTTCAGGTGTAGCGGCACCTGTACCGCCTTCACCCTCGTCCAATCCCTGTCCCATGACGGGCAGAGCACCATCTGGTGGGGTTGCATTTTCCGAGCTCCCGCCCGTCGCCTTGCTTTTTCCTGTGTCTGTACTTTTACCTGTATCTGTGCTTTTATCTGCGCCCGAGTTCCCACTCAGCCAGCCCAATCCCCATATCGGTTGATGATCGAGCTGAATGTTGAATTGCCGCAGCAGCGATTGAACATAGGCATTCACGACCACACCTGTCACAGCCAGCGTCAGAACGCTGACCAGCACCACCGTCATTCCTTTTTTGAGCAGCCATCCAAGCCATCTCATATCCCGTTACCTCCTTCATACGCAGCTTGCCATGTGTACATCATCATGAAGTGCATATCAATCAGTATTGACGAGATATGACGATTTTTAACCCTTGGAATATGTAAAACTAGCACGCTTGAATAGTAGATGTGACCTAGCAGTGGATCAGCGGGTCCGGCGTACCCAAAAGCGGAAAATATCATTGCGGACATAATCCAGTGAATACAGCACCTGTCGGTTCAGCTCATCGTAATGAAGCTGCTTGAGCAGTAATACCGTAGCCTGTGGCTGCTGGAGCAGACGTGCCGCGTGGGCATCGTGATCATTCGGAACGGTAAGCTCTGAATAGGCCCCTACAATTCGTACCCCGGCCTGAAGCTCCAGGCTCTGAAATAAGGACCCTGAAAAAGAGCCGTCCTCCAGAATTGGACTCGCTAACTTTTCCGGCATCCAGTTTATAGAGTGTGCCACCGCTTCTCCGTCCGCGGTACGCGTACGCTCCAGCACAATCATCGGTTCATGCTCGGAAAGCTCCATTCGGTCGGCAATATCCGGCGGACACGCCGAAATCCTCTGGATGGATTTCAGTTGCTCGTCCTCCCGCAGCCCTGCAGAACGGATCATATCCCCGATGCTGTACAAGCGATCCAACGAACTGGGAATGCTGGGGAGCGGACGAGTGGCGAACGTACCGCTTCCGTGCTTTACCAGCAGCTTTCCTTCCGCTTCCAGCTGGCGAATGGCTCCACGCAGCGTCGTACGCGACACTCGGAACGATTGAGAAAGCGCAGCCTCCGAAGGCAGCCTGTCACCCGGGCCAATCTGGTTAGCCTCTATATATTCCTCTATGAGCAACTTAATGCTCTCTTGTTTGGTCGACACCGTCCAAAGCCCAGCCTTTCTATCATAATGATTGGATTCCAGCGATATAAATCGGATTCGTAAAAGCAATCATAGTAACGCAGTCTTCCATACATCCATATAGCTCAGCTCGTACCCAGCCCTTTTCTGCCGGGTCTTGCAGTGTTATCGTATATTCTCCGGATTGAGCAGGAATGTGGATTTCAGAGCATGTCCCCTGACGGCTGGTCAGCAGCAGACGAAGGCTTTGCGGCTCCAAACGGTAATGGGCGGCTCTGGTCTCTGTATCCAACTGTATCGTCACTGACAGTGCATCTTCTACCTGCGGTTCTACATATTCCCCGATACGATAGCGCTTGTCATCCCCCTCAACCTGTGCCTGCATCGTCAGCAACGGCCCCATCGTAACCGATGCAGAGCCGTTGCGAATCGCCTCAACGGCCCGGATCGCCAAGGTCCCCTGTTCTCCTGTCTCCTCCTGCACACCCAGATAAGTGACCGCCGGAAGGGCATCATCCGGTTTGGATACGTGCCAGTCCCGACCGCTTACCGCCGTGATGCGATAACCCTGATTCAGCAAATCCGTCCACATCGCAAATGCCCGCTGGCTGTCACGCTTAATCGATGGCATGAGTGTTGACCATACCTCGATATAATCGACCTCATGCCAGTCCTGAATGGTGTATTCCCAAAAACACCCCGTACAGATCGGGCTTCCAATCCTGAACGGATGGGCAATCCCTGCAATCCCTCCCTGCTCATGCACCTTCCGAATCCCCTCGTGAATATCATCCGGCCCGAGAACACGCCAGTCGATAAAACGGTCTACCCCAAGCGTCAGCATATGTCCGTAAAAGGTGGTCCATTCCATCCCTGGAATGATCGGGACACCAAACTGCTGCTCGACCCGCTCCTGATCTACAAGTGCAGACTGGGTATTGTGATCCGTCATGGCGATGCATTCAAGGCCGAGATTGGCCGCACTTTGGGCCAGCTCCTCCAATGTTTGCTTGCCATCGCTGTGAAGCGTATGGGTATGAAGCTCCGCCGGAATCCATTTAACCATGTGCAGCATCCTCCCCCCATACCTGAATGCTGTATGCCAGCGTCTCTGTTACAACGGCATGCAGACTGACGGTTATCCTCCACATTCCTGCGGGATTGTCGCCTGCGACAAATCCCGGCGAAGCCGCGGAAGGACCCAGTCGATGCTCCTGCTGCATCTCGGGGCGGTGTGCATTGCCCCGATGGCGAACAGGATCATCGACAGACAGTGTTAATAAATTTTGCAGTGGCGCATACTTCTTCCACGCGTCCTCAGCATGACCTGGTTCATCGTATCCGTATCGGCTCATACTCGCTTCAATCATGCTTCGAGCCTGCTCCTGATCCTCCAATAGCTTGGGGGTGTACGAAAACTGAATGTGAATGATGTCTGCCGGCTGTGAAATATGAAAAGAGTACGTAATATGGCTCTGGGTACAGGAACGATCAACTGTTCCTTCTACATACAGCAGCTTGCTCATACATGCTCATCCTTGCCTGCTTGGTAATTCTCGGCATTAGAACCTGAGTCTGCCTCGTCTGCCGATGCCCATAGAATACCTGTTGGGGTATCCCGCGTTAGCTCAAGCACCCGGTTGGTACGAATCCCCGACTGCTGTGGCAAATAATTTTCGTTCAGCATAAAAGCATACAATCCCGCCACCTTCATCCGGTCGGCACCGCCTTCCAGCAGCACTGCTCTGATTTCCGCTATATCATCCAGCGCAGGCTCTCCCGATAGCTTGATCGTCGTGGAAAAATGTGACTCAGCCCCCTCGTAAGCGGCTCTAAAATCCCCGAGTCTCAGATCATGATGGCACGATGAATACCACTGATCGGAGCCATGCAGGCGAAGCTGGATATCGACACAGGCATCCTCTTCACGTCGATTAAAGCCCGGTCTGGATGGCAAAGCGCGTTCACCGTCGGAACTGGGCACAGGATATTTGGACGTCTGGATAAAGACGTAGCTTCGCTGAGAAGCAAGGGCGATAGATGACGCAAGCGATGGCATTTCCAGCTCCTGCTGGCGCTCCATTTCCCACCCGGTGACCTGATAGGCAAAAGGAAAACGACTCATAACCGCCTCACGCGGCTCTTCCTCTGGCTTCCACTGGAATGAAGGTGTCAGCATAAAACGGTAGCCTGACGTAATATGATCCGTAAAGTTTCCATTGGTCGTAGCCGATTGAAGAACAGGATGCCCGCCCAAAGCATATTTTCCCTGGAAAGGAGTAGTGATGTGATGAGGGCCTTGGAAAACAGCATTCAACACGCCGCCTTCTGCATCCAGCTCAACGCGATACATCCATTCAATATCTGTTGTTCTTCCCCACTTGCTCATTAACAGCGGTGCTGGCGTTCCTTCATCCTCATGGCTGAACATCATCTGATATTCGATGATCGTTCGTTCTGCCTCCTCTGCCACCGAATAAAACAGAACCAGCGGCGTATCCGTGAAACGATTTTCATAGGGATGGGACAGATTGCGACCATACAAAAGAGGGGTGTGGCGATAGACAAGCGATCTGGCCGAAGAATCAGCCACACAGCGCAGCTCGACCCCGTCGATCCAGGCTCTGGACACCAGCGGAGCAGACTCCAATTCGCGGAATTCCGCATACACCTCATAATCGCCTTCCTTCAGATACCCCAACAAACGAGTGTACACACCCAGGCTGCTGCCATAATACAAAATAACGTCCTGATTATAGACATCGTTCAGGTAGAGGCGCACGAAGGCTGATTCCCGATCTGCCGCAGCCCAGTCGCTCTCCGAGCGGGCCAGCAAATCCAGCTCTGCGAATCCGTCTTCCGGCATGGAAAACGTGAATCGGAACCCGTTCCCCGTGCTGAGCTCGACCTCGGCTTTGTGTAAGGCAATCCGATACCCGCAATCCAGCAGGTCTTTTTCCTGTAATTCCCCGCGAAATCCGGTCATCTGCACTTCTGCTTGGCTGTTCATCCCTGTAACCTCCTTAGTGTATAGCGGCCATCTAGCCCGCATCCGCATCCTTCACCATGGTTCGAATATAAAAGTAGCCCATGAAAGAACACAGTAAAAACATAAACACTGCCATAGCGCTTGCCGTATGCGTTTCCTGATAGCTGGAAAATACCTGCTGCATGGCGACACCCAATACCTGCGGCGAGTTGGCTCCGATCAGGAACGGGGCTGTGAAGCTGCCCATGATTCCCATAAAAATGAAAGTCACCGCGACCCACATCGTTTTGTAGGAAAGGGGTAAAATAAAGCGCCCAAACAGCTGCATCGTGCTGGCGCCCGCATCTCTGGCACTTTCGACCACAGCGTTCGGAATGCTGGCAAGTGCCGAGCTGAGCAGCATGGTTGCAAACGGGATGTTGAACCACAAATTAGCCAGCACCAGCCCTTTGTAGTCATAAATAATCCTGGGAATGGTTTCAATGCCGAGCGGCAGCAAAAGACGTGCAGCCCAGCCGTGATTGCCATACATCGTAATAATCGCATACGTTGCAATTACTCCGGGAACAAACATCGGAATAAAATACAATCGGCCTATCCACTTTACGACGACCCCTTTGCCAAATCTCAGGTAAATCGCCAAAGCATAGCTGATGACCAGCGTAAGGGCCGTCGAGACTAGCGTGACATTGATCGTATATATAATATTTCTGCGCATGGCAGGCTCCGTGAACAGCCGAATATAGTTCGCCAGGCCGTAGCCGGTTCCATGCTGATCAATCAAGCTTTCCTTCACGGCATAGACAATGGGAATAATAACGACCACCAGCAAAATGAGAAAAGACGGGATGACCAGGGCAAGCCCCACCATCCCTCTTTTAGAAGATGAACTCATGATCAGCCGCCTGCGACTTCACTTTGCCAGCGTTTGTAGATTTCCTGCTGAAGCTCGCCGCTGTTGAAGCTGCGGTAGCCTGAAGATACGCTGTTGAATTTCTCTTGCAGCTCACTTGGCATCAGACTCCACTTGATTCCCGGGTATCCATACATTTTATTGATAACAACCTTCTGTGCTTCCGGTGTCAGCACATAGTTCAGAAATTCTTGTGTCGCTTCCTTCTTGGAGGAAAGGGAAGGAACCATCAGATAAGACGGGCCGCCTGTAAAAGCAGGATCAATCTGCGTCAGCTTGATCGTGTCAGGTAGCAGTCCTTTCGCCAATTGCTCCAAAGCCATATCGGACCAGGCTGGAATCATATCCACCTCTCCGCTCGCGAGAACATCAAGCGTGCCCTGATTCTTTTTCGGATAGACACCCTTTTGATACATCGAAGGCCCCAGTTCCTTAAGCAGTGAGAAGCCTTGATCCCATTTCTTCATATTAGCCGGATCATTGCTGTTCATGGCCTCTGGCGGGAGGAAGTTATAAATGACGGTATTTACAAACGAACTGCCTGAACCACCCGTGGACGGGTCGTTATAAGCAAACTTGCCGGGATGCTGGCGAATCCACGTATACAGCTCATCCGCTGTTTTGGGAGGCGTAGCCACCTTCGCACTATTATAGGCAAGAACTACCGAAGATGCCCGGTATGGAATAGCCTGATTATTTACTTGCTTCAGATAGGTTTCATCGACATTAGTCAGGTTCGGAACCTTCTTGGCGTCCATCGTGTCCCACAGTTGTTCACCTGCACCTCTGGTGATGTCATCCAGACTACCCTCGTACAGATCGATATCCACATCGGTTTGTCCGCTCTTTTTGGCTGCGATCAGACGATCCAGCGTCGATGCACCTCCGGTCCCGGCTGGCAAATATACCAGTTTGACCTTAATGCGATCATTTTTAGCTTCAAAATCTTTAATTAAGGTTTCCCATAACTCTTTGACGTTCAAAGATCCGCCAGTGTACAAGGAAATCTCCGTCGCGCCTGCAGCTGCCCCTGCTTTCGTGTCCTTGGCCTCTCCTGTCGTGGTTGCGGCCTTGCCGCTGTTCCCACATCCGGCCAATAACGATAGGCTGAGCACCCCAGCCAAAATCAGACTCATCTTCTTTTTCCCAAACACGTTGTTTCCTCCTTTAGATGGTTGCACAAGTTCGCAACACCGCTAGATGATGCGTTCATGATGGATTGATATTGAAGCAATGTAGAAGGTTGACGGTAGACATTCACTGTGCTGCTGGAAAAGTAACAATTTTATTGAAGCTGAATCTGATTTGCTCTCCACTGCGCAGCTCGGCAGCCCGTTCACGCGGCACAAACATTTTCAGATGATCCGTACCACTGTCCAGCGACACCTCGGCATAATGCCCGAGAACCATCACCTGCCGGATCGTTCCAGACAGAGACGGGTTGTCCTCATTCGTCAGAACAACATCCTCCGGCCTTACACCTACCATGGATTCACCTGTGTATTCATGCTCTTGCGGAAAAGGTATTCCACTTACGGAGACACTGCGGCCTTTGCTCACCCCCCTTAATAAATTGATACGGCCGATAAATCCTGCCACAAACAGTGACTGCGGATGGTCATAAATCTCCTGCGGCGTCGAAAGCTGCTCAATCCGGCCTGCATTCATGACTACAATCCGGTCCGAAATGGACAACGCCTCTTCCTGATCGTGGGTAACGAACACCATCGTCATTCCCGTCCGCATCTGGATGTCGCGCAGCTCCTCCCGCATCTCCATCCGCAGCTTGGCATCCAGTGCGGAGAAAGGCTCGTCCAGCAGCAATACTTCCGGCTTTAGCAGCAGAGCACGGGCAAGTGCTACCCGCTGCTGTTGGCCGCCTGAGAGCTGACCGGGCGTTTTGCGTTCCGCCGTCTCCAGCCGGACCAGCGCCAGCGCTTCCTTGACCTGGCGGTCGATCTCCGCCTTTTTCACCTTGCGGATCTTCAATCCGAAGGCCAGATTGTCATACACCGTCATATGCGGCCACAGATTATAGCTTTGGAACACCATAGCTGTCGGGCGCTTTTCGGGAGGCAGCTTCAGTACGCTTTTACCTTGAATCCGGATGTCACCAGCGTCCGGGTCAAGAAAGCCGCCAATCGAGCGAAGCACGGTTGTTTTGCCGCAGCCGGACGGCCCAAGCAGCGTCACCAGTTCCCCCTTCATTACGTCAAGTGAAATGCCTTTGACTCCGTCTCCTGTCTTGAAGCGTTTGGTTAGCTCTTGAATGGATAGTTGAATGGACATGATCTAGGCTCCTTTTGACCAGTTACGTTATTTCACCTGAAATCCGCCTGCCAGTACATCCGCACTTACAAAACGCTTGGCGGCCAATAGCAGAATAATCGTTGGTAGAGTAAGAATGACCGAGAACACAGCACCCGTTGTGCTCGGATAATCGGCAATGATGGAATACATAATGACTGGCATCGTTTTATAGTCCGGTGTTCCGACCAGCAGTGTCCCCTGTGCCTCATCCAGTGAAGCGAGAAAGGTAAAGATGGAAGCAACCACAATACCGGGCAACGCCATGGGAAAGGTGATTTTCCAGAATACCCGAAACGGTCCGGCTCCGGCATCCCGTGCGGACTCCTCCTGTGCGCGATGTACGCTGCGGAACGCAGAGGAAGGAATCCATGTCATATACATGAGCGTGTTCACCATGTGGATGAGTACAATGCCTGCAAAAGTGTTCATTAACCCGAATTGGTAGAACAGCACGGCAATAGACACATACAAACCCATTTTCGGAAAAGCATGCGTGAGCAGGAATGAGAATAGAAACCACTTGCTGAGCGGAAAGGAAATCCGTGCAAAGGCATAGGCAGCAGGAATACATACGATAATCGAGCAGACCGTAACGGTAATAGCAATCAGGAAGGATAGGGAAATCGAGCTGAGTACGTCATCCTGGGTAAGTACAAACTTCCACCATTCCAGTGACAAGCTCTGTGGGAGCGGTGCAGGATACTGCCATTTTCCCGAAACCGCCAACAGAAGCAGATTGGTCAGAGGCCCCAGAAAAAAGATGACGAAAACGACAAGCACGATGAATTCCACAATTTTGCGTGTGCCGAGTGAGCGAAGATACCAGTTCATAATTCATCCCTCTCAAGACGTCTAGACGTCCGAATCTCTTTTCAATTTGGATTATAGAGAGGGTTTGTTATCACAAATCGACAAGGAAGATAAGATTATGTAAAGGGGGACGGAAAATGTACACGAAGCGCCACTACGCGAACGGATGGTGCTTCCCATCGCTGTTGTGCCCGGATTTCCTTAAATCAAGCTAAAATGGTTGAAATCCGGGCACAAAGGCGAACGCTGTCGCTTGTACAGCACCATTCCGTCCACTTCGTTCTCGTTCCACTTGTTCTATTCTTTAGTTCATCCTATATAGTGAGACGAATAATAAAGGTCTATCTTTAAAGCAACTTTGTTCCTGTTCTCAATCAGGATTACAAAATGACTTTAAAGATAGACCCTATCCTTCTTATTACGAATTTATATAGGAAAAAACCAAAAAGAGAAACCCGGAGTCTTTGAAAAAGACTGGGTTTCTCTTTTGAAAATAGCTATATCATTGAACGAGGCAATCGGCTTAACCCATCCCCGTTCATTCTGTCTTACAAGTAAATCGGAAGCACCTGGTTTGTTTGATCACGGTTACGACCCACAGAGAAGATGGCGATAGGAATGCCTGTCAACTCGGATACACGTTGTACATAATTGCGGGTTGCCTCAGGCAGCTCCTCCAGTGTTTTCACACCAGTGATGTCCTCGCTCCAGCCCGGCATTTCTTCGTATACCGCCTCGCACTCCGCCAGCATTTTCAGACTTGCCGGATAATGCGTAATGATCTCGCCACGGTATTTGTAGCCTGTGCAGATTTTGACCGTTTTCAGGCCTGTCAATACATCCAGTGAGTTCAGGGACAGACCCGTAAGTCCGCTGACACGGCGGGCATGGCGCACAACGACGCTGTCAAACCAGCCTACACGGCGAGGACGACCTGTAACGGTGCCGTACTCATGACCTGTTTCACGGATATAATCACCGATCTCATCGTTCAGCTCGGTTGGAAACGGTCCATCCCCTACACGAGTGGTGTACGATTTGGCTACACCGATCACTTGTTGAATTTTGGATGGTCCGACACCGGAACCGATACATACGCCGCCAGCCGATGGGTTGGAGGACGTTACGTACGGATACGTACCTTGGTCGATATCGAGCATAACGCCTTGCGCACCCTCGAACAGTACCTTACGGTTCGCGTCAATCGCATCATTCAGCACAACAGACGTATCGCCTACATAAGGACGAATAAATTCCGCATACTCCAGATATTGCTTCAGTATTACTTCTACATCCAGCGGCTCACCGCCGTAAACCTGCTGGATCACTTGATTCTTTTCCTTCGTAAGAAGGCGCAGCTTCGTTTCGAATTCCTCCGCATCCAGCAAATCAGCAATACGGATACCGTTTCGTGCAGCTTTATCCATATAAGCAGGGCCGATCCCTTTACGCGTCGTACCAATTTTGTTAGGACCTTTACGGTCTTCTTCCAGTACGTCCAGCGTCATATGGTAAGGCATAATCACATGTGCACGGTCACTGATGACCAGATTTTTCGTAGAAAAGCCATTATCATGAATATAATTAATTTCTTCAATAAGAGCGGCTGGATTCACTACCATGCCGTTGCCAATAACACACTTTTTATCTTCATAAAAAACGCCGGATGGAATCAGGCTCAGCTTATACTTTTTACCGTCAATGAGAATCGTATGACCAGCATTGTTTCCGCCTTGGTAACGGGCCACCACTTCAGCACTTTCTGCCAAATAGTCCGTGATTTTACCTTTGCCCTCGTCTCCCCATTGTGTTCCCACAACGACTACAGTTGACATGTTTCATTCCTCCGTGGAGTGCCACAGACACTCTGATTTTGAGCTGACACACTACGCACATCTGACTTTAACTGTCTCAGCGAACAGATATGGAGCGTTCTCGGACAGCAGGAAAAAACGTCCGTCGCAGACATTCCGTAGATCGGAAAGCCCCGGGCGTAATGATCTCCCCACTGCGTTGAAGCAGCACTATAAGTGTACCAGCACCATTTTTCAAAGTCAAATAAAAAACGAACAATATATCACATGAAAATAGTATTGTTCGTAATTAGGAGTTTCAATCCTGATATGAAAATATGTAAATAGCCTATGAAAAAGACTCCTTCAACTCGCAAAACACGCGTCGAAAGAGCCCTTTTCTAATATATTCATTACATTAGCCCGCGAACGCATCCGAATGGGCACGCTCGTAATTGGCGAATTTATTATAGTTTTTGAGAAACACCAGCTCTACCGTTCCGACCGGGCCGTTACGTTGCTTGGCTATGATAATCTCAATAATATTTTTCTTTTCCGTTTCCTGATTATAGTAATCGTCCCGGTACAGAAACGCGACAATGTCGGCATCCTGCTCGATGGAACCCGATTCCCGCAAGTCACTCATCATCGGCCGCTTGTCTTGACGCTGCTCCACACCCCGGCTCAACTGGGAAAGGGCAATAACGGGCACTTCAAGTTCACGGGCAATTTGCTTCAATGTCCGTGAAATTTCGGATACCTCCTGCTGACGATTCTCGCCTGCTTTGCCGCGTCCGTGAATGAGCTGCAAGTAGTCGATTACGATCATGCCAAGTCCCTTCTCCGTCTTGAGACGGCGGCACTTGGCACGGATATCGGCGACAGTGACACCGGGCGTATCGTCGATATAGATTTCTGCCTCGGACAAGGCTGCAATCCCCATCGTCAGCTTGGCCCAATCCTCGTCGCCTTTAAATTCACCTGTCCGCATGACGTTCGCGTCCAGATTAGCCTCGGCGCAGATCATCCGCTGTACGAGCTGAGCCGCCGACATCTCCAGACTAAAGATGGCTACCGTCTCTTTCGCCCGCACTGCAACGTTTTGCGCGATATTCAGGGCGAACGCCGTTTTACCTACAGATGGACGGGCGGCCACAATGATCAAGTCATTGCGTTGAAAGCCTGCCGTCATCTTGTCCAGGTCAACGAAGCCGGATGGAATTCCGGTTGTGTTGCCCTTGTTCTGATGCAGCATTTCGACACGGTCGAACACTTCCATCACGACATCGCGGATGGCGATAAAACCACTGCCTGAGCGACCGTTGGATATCTCCATGATCTTGCGCTCGGCATCGCTCAGCATACCGGCGACATCTTCGCCGTTGCTATAGCCTTCGCTCACAATTTGCGTAGCTGTGCGAATCAAGCGACGAAGCATCGCTTTTTCTTCAATAATCTGGGCATAGTAATCCACGTTAGCCGCTGTTGGCACCCCGTGAGCCAGCTTCGCCAGATAACTGACACCGCCGATATCCTCCAGCTGACCTTTGTCCTGAATTTTCGAGGTCAGTGTAACCAGGTCAATCGGCTGCCCGGATTCACCCAGCTCAATCATTGCTTCGTAAATCATCTGATGAGCCTTATCGTAAAAGTCCTCGGTCTGCACCCGCTCCATCGCGGTAATCAGTGCTTCCGACTGGAGCAAAATCGACCCGATAACCGCCTGTTCAGCCTCCAGATTTTGCGGAGGAATCCGATCAAAAAATTCGCCGCCCATAATTATTCTTCAGTCACCTGTACCTTCAGCGTAGCTTTGACCTCAGGATGAAGCTTGACGGTCATTTGAGTCACGCCGAGCGTACGAATCGGTTCTTCCAGCTCGATTTTGCGTTTATCCAGCTTGATGCCGGTTTTAGCAACAGCCTCTGCGATTTGCTTGCTTGTAATCGCGCCGAACAGCCGTCCGCCGTCTCCAGCCTTCGCTTTGAGCTGAATTGTTGTCTCTTCCAGCTTTTTGCCGAGTACTTGTGCCTCTTCCTTTTCCTCTTGCTTGCGTTTTTCCTCAGCAGCGTTTTGATTCTCCAGCGTCTTCATATTTCCTTCCGTTGCTGGACGGGCAATACCACGCGGCAGCAGAAAATTCGCTGCGTAACCGTCGGATACTTCCTTAACCTGCCCTTTCTTACCTTGACCCTTCATATCTTTAATGAATATCACTTTCATTCAAATAACCCCTCTTCCCCATCAATTTCGGCCAGCACGTCGACCACTCTGCGCTCGGCTTCCTCCAGCGAGCAATCCAGCTGGACCGCCGCATTCGTCAGATGTCCTCCGCCGCCTAGCCGTTCCATGACGACCTGTACGTTCATGCGCCCGAGCGAACGGGCGCTGATCCCCACCAGGCCGTCAGGACGTTCACTGACCACAAAGGAGGCCAGTACATCCGTCATATTGAGTAATGAATCCGCCACCTGAGCAATCAGAAGCTGCGGTATTTTTTGTCCGGGCTCTGTCACCGCAATCGCGATGTGGCCATATATCATTTTAGCATGCTTAATAATTTCCGCCTTAGCAATATATTCATCCAGGTCCTCTTTTAGCATACGCTGGATCATGACTGTATCTGCCCCGCTGCGCCGTAAAAAACCGGCCGCCTCAAACGTACGTGAGCCTGTATGCAGGGAAAAATGCTTGGTATCCACCGTAATCCCGGCCAGCAGCGATGTCGCCTCCAGCGGTGTCAATTGGACCTTCTCATGAATATATTGCAGCAGCTCGGTCACCAGCTCACAGGCCGACGACGCATACGGCTCCAAATAGATCAGAACCGAATCGTTGATAAATTCCTCGCCCCGACGGTGGTGATCTACAACGACCACCCGGCTTGCCGTCTGCACGAGACGCGGCTCAATCGTCATCGAGGCCTTGTGCGTATCCACCACGACCAGCAGGCTATGCTCGGTCATGGCCTGGAGCGACTGCTCCGGCGTCATCAGTGCCTGCGACAGCTTCTCGTCCTTGTTAACCTGCTCCATCATCCGGTCGATGGACGGATTGGATTTATCCAGCACGATATGTGCTTCTACATTGTACAGCGCTGCAGCCTTCCACACGCCGATGGCCGCTCCCAATGCATCCATGTCCGGTATTTTGTGTCCCATGATCAGCACGCGGTCGCTCTCCTGCATCAGATCACGCAGCGCATGGGCAATGACCCGAGCGCGCACCCTTGTACGCTTTTCGACAGCGTTGGACTTGCCTCCATAAAAAGACAGGCGCTGCCCGGCCTTCACTGCTGCCTGATCGCCCCCACGTCCGAGCGCCATATCCAGACTGGACTGAGCCAGCTCGCCCAGCTCCTTGATGCTCTCCGCACCGAAGGACAAACCGATGCTCAGTGTCATGGGCACTTTCAAATCCGCCGTCATTTCCCTTACCGTATCCAGAATGACGAATCGGCTCTGCTCCAGCTCCTGAAGCGCTTTATGATTCAGCATAATGAGATAGCGCTCGGATGACAAGCGGCGCAAATAAATATTGTAATGGTTCGCCCAGGACGTAATCTCGCTTGTCACCTTCGCAATAAGCGCAGTACGCTGCTGATCGTCCATCCCCTGAGCGGCCTCGTCCATATTGTCGAGCATGACGATACCGAGCGCCAGGCGCTCGTTTTCATACTGCTTGCGCAGTACCGCCAGCTCTGTTACTTCATACAGGTATATCAGGCGCTCATCCAGCACAATCAGGAACTGATAGTAGCGCTCATCATGCTGAAGCTCCACCTTCAGCTCGCGAGTCAGCTCCTTGGTTTCCTTTTTGACACTTAAAGCTCCTGCCAGTTGGGGAAATAGATCCTGCAGAGGCTCGCCGATCAGCGACTGCTCCTCGAACATTTCCCCGACAAACCGATTATGCCATTCTACCGTTCGATGTTCACTGTATAAAATGATCCCAAACGGCAGTGTGCTGATGGCTTCCCCCTCTACCCGCTTGACCCGGAAGGAAAGACCGCTGATATATTGATTCATCTCCCGACGAAAATCCAATTCCGTCTTCAGCATCAGCCCGCCAAGCAAGAATGACAGCAGCAGTCCTATCACACCCAGTTCCCAATTGTACATGGAAATACATATGACAAGCACCAGCAGCAGCAAAAACGCCCAGGCAGTTTGATAGCCGTGCCAGCGTTTTTGTAGAAATTTAGGCATGACTGTTCACCTTATTTCTTTGATCTTGTAATAGCTTCACGCAGCGGAAAGGCCAAATCAATAATACCTATAATGCGGAGCGGTGGGACAATCAGGACGACGAGCGACAGCAGCAGTGCAATCACCGAACTCATTTTACGGCTATGCATCCAGAAGTAAACAAAACCAATCGTCTGAATGGTGAAGCATGCATGGACTAGCGGCAGCATACTGATGGAAACCATCTGAATCCAGCTGCCATTGGAGGAACTTGCTATCCATTCAATCACAATAGCTAGCAGATAATACCAGATCAGCGCGCGCGGCAGCCTCCACTCTCGGGCAGGCTTCATTTTACGCACAGGCACATCGAGACTACTCAATGCCGGACGTACCAAAGCGTGTGTGATTACAGCCAATAAGAAGGAGGTTACAATCAGCACATATGGCACTCTACCGATAAGCATCGTACCGAGCTGCTGTGTATCCTCCGCAGTCCAATTTGTGCCCGAAAGCATCGGATTGGCGCTTAAAATCTGCTGTACAATATGTTCCGTTATCGCCGCCTGATCGCGAAGATACTGCGAAAGATCGAATCCGAATGAATACGTAGCGATAAGCAATACAACCAAGAACTCGGCTAAAATAACACCCATTCCTGTCATCAAAGCCTGAAAAGAAGATCCTCCCCTTTTATATATCCGTCCCATCAACATGGAAGGAATCAGAAAATAAATCGCAAGGAGCAATGAATACACGTCTAGTAGCGCCAAAATCAACAACGCCGGCATGACATGAATCAAAAATCCTTTGAAATGCAGCGATGAAAACAGTACAGCGCCAGGCACAATTAGCAAAAATACGGTAATGATTTTCAGTGGTGTCAATAAAGTCAGCAGCAGAAGCAAATAAATAACGCTCCATGCTACAGTTGCCAAGCGGAATTTCAACATTTTCACCTCTTACGCATATGTTCTTCCAGTGCAGAGATATCCTGATACCAATCCTCCAACTGGTGTCCTTCTTTTCTGTGTCTTCTTAGCTTGTCGATGAGTAGATCATCCAATTCACGGTAAGACACTCCAAGACGCCTTCCCAAAATATAACTGCTCATCATTAAGCTCGCCAGACAATCGCCAATACGGGCTGTACTGCCTTCCCACATCGCTTTAAACAGACGGGAAACTTGGTCAAGAACTTCTGTTTTGAGCCATTCAATAACCTTGGCCCTTTTCACAACATCCATTTCCTTAGGCATATGATGAAGAGTCACACTCCTCTGAAAAAGCTTTATTCTCCATTATAGCATATCCTATTTTGAAAATAATTGTTGCCCCATAGGAGAAATCGTTATTTTCAAAAGCAGCTATGCGCTTATTTTAAGATGAAGTATTAAATGATTCTCTGGACACAAACTTTTCACAATACTCTATAATTTGGCTGCGGCGCACGATACCGATAAATCGTTCCATATCATCCACAACGGGTACAAAGTTCTGTACTTTAGCCAAATTAATTAAATCCTCCATATTCGCATCAATAGACACCGGCTTCATCGAAACCCGCAGCGGAACGTCCTTGAGCATAAACTTAGAAGCGTTTTCGAAGGTGATTTTCCCCTCAGACTCTTTCATATGCCACAACAGATCACCTTCTGTAACCGTACCCGTATATCTACCTTCCTTATCTAAAATGGGAACCGCTGTGAAACGGTGATATTCCATCCGCTCCAACGTTTGCCGCAAAGTAGCATCCGCCGTTACACAAGCGACTTCCTGTTTGGGAAGCAAGAAAAAAGCGATATTCATGAGAAACGAATCCCCCTCAAAATCAAATGTAAATCAAATGATTACTCACTGAATGTCCTGCTTGTCGGGAAGCTTCAGCGTCTGCGGGGTTGTACCGGAATCCAGCCAATTCGCGATCAGAAGCCTGGCATATTCCAGCTCTTGTTCATTGGCACGATCATAATACACGCCCTTCTTCTTGAACCCTTCCCCCGTAATCGTAAAACTTGAGATCTGCGGTTCACCCTGCGTAATAGCCTGCTTGCCGAGCCCTGTAATAAAAGCAGGCTCCATATCGGTCTTGAAATTGGCGCCCATAATATCGAGCAGTTCCGGAATTTTGGAAATTCCGTTGATATTCAGCAGCTTATCTGCCATAGCATTCAGAAAAATTTGCTGCCGCTTCGTACGGTTAAAGTCACTATCTTCCCGATATCTAACATAATACATGGCTTCTTCACCATTATAAAGCGGCTTCCCCGCCTCTATGCGAAACTGGATATGCAGCGGATTTTTGTTCTCAATCGGCTTGTCGATTGGAAGCACAACTCCGCCTACTGCATTCACGGCATCCTGAATACCCTGGAAATTAATCGTAGCATAATAATCGGCCTTATGCTCCATCAGCTTCTCTACCGTAGCCATGGACATATCTTCGCCTCCGAACGCATAAGCGTGCCCCAATTTATCAAAATCATCCTCACCATCGCGATTCGGATCATGTCCGGCAATCTGTACATACGTATCCCTGGGGATGGAAATCAACAGCACACGCGATTCCGCAGGCCGTACTACCGCATACATAACGGTATCCGAGCGACCGCGCGCCTTTTCGTCTGGCCTCTGATCGGTACCCAGCAGCAGCACCGAAAACGGCTCCTGATGGTAAGCCACCGTCTCCTGCTGCTTCTGTTCTCCAGACAGGCGCGGCTGATAGGACTTCTCCAATTTTCTTTCCAACGTCGGAGATACAAACCAGTCAAAAGCCACCAGTGTTAACTGTTTGCGGAACAGATACCCTCCCACTGCGACCAGAAATAAAACAATACATGAAATATATAGGGCGGTAAACCTTTTTTTCTTTTGAGGCTTGCCGCTGGTCCTTCTCTTATGTCTTCTCTCCATAACAGGTTCTTCCTTCCTTCTCTCCTTCACAAATCCCATCTCTCATTAGACCGAATAGATCCCTCATGAAGCGGAGGCTTCCCCTCAAAGCATAAAAGGTCTGCTGCCTTGTTGTCAAAAAGCGTAACATGCTATAAAGTACACATACAAAAAAACCATCTATTGGTCCTCTAAAGGGATAGATGGTTTTTCTGTATGTGTATAATTAAATGGAGCCTGCGCCTAATCCGAGCACTTTGTCCAGATAACGCAGAGCTGCTTCCTTATTACCGGACACTTCTGTCTCCCGCCGCTGGTCCTGAACATACTTCAGCCTCGCTTCTTCAGCCACCTGCTGCTCCATCCCCTGCGGAACAACCACGACGCCGTCGACATCCCCGATAATCCAGTCTCCAGGTTGAATACTAACTCCGCCAACCGATACGGGTACATTCGTTTTGCCTCCACCATATTTGCTGCCTGAGGCAATCGTAGTTCCTCTGGAAAAAATGGGGAAGTTCAGCGTGCGGACTCCTTCAATATCGCGAATCACGCCGTCCACTACAATCCCCTGCAATCCCAGTGTCTGCGCCAATCCTGCCACAAAATCACCCGCAACCGCACGGCTGGTATCTCCCTTGGCGTCAATAACCAACACATCGTCGGGGTTAGCTTCCCGAATGGCCCGAAGCACGGCCAAATTATCTCCCGCAGGTATAGTAACGGTAAATGCTCTGCCCGCAATCTTACAATGCCCGTGTATCGGCTTAATATCATAATCCAGATTGGTTAATCCGCCCAGAACATCTGAAATACTGGTTGTCGGAAGCTCCTTAAATGGCTGGTCTATGCTCGACATATCGTTCTCTCCTCTTGATTACTTTTGGTTATTGTGAAGCCCGCGCGTATGGCGGTTTACCGGGACAGGTAAGCCTAGATGCTCCCGCAACGTGCTGCCCTCGTATTCTGTCCTGAATAACCCGCGATTCTGAAGTTCAGGGATTACACCGTCCACAAATTCATCCAACCCACCCGGTACATAAGGCGGCATAATATTAAACCCATCGGCGGCATATCCCACAAACCATTGCTGAATGTGATCCGCAATTTGCAGAGGCGTGCCCGTCACAATGCGGTGCCCACGTGCTCCGGCAACCTCCTTGTACAGTTGGCGCAACGTGTACCCCTTATCGCGTGCAAGCTTGAGCAGCAGCCGAGGACGACTCTTTCGCCCGTCCGCTTCCGGAATATCCGGAGCCGGCTCATCCAAAGAATAAGCCCTCATATCATACTGAAATCTCTCCGACAAGGAGTCGTACGCGAAGGAGTCATCAATAAAGCTTTGCAAATATTCATATTTTTCATGAGCCTCCTTCTCTGTGGCACCGATAACCGGAAGCAGTCCTGGCATGATATGTAGATGCTCAGCGGCACGACCATATTTGGGCAGTTGCGCTTTCAGATGACTGTAGAACTGCTGTGCATCCTCCAAGGATTGCTGTGCCGTAAACACCACTTCACCGATTCGTGCAGCGAGATCCTGACCCGGGCCAGATGATCCTGCCTGAATAATGACTGGATGCCCTTGAGGACTTTGCGTGACATTAAGCGGCCCTTTTACGGAGAAAAATGTGCCTTCATGATTCAGCTCATGCAGTTTGCTCTTGTCGATGTACTCTCCCGTTTCTTTATTCACAATGTAGGGCTGCTGTTCCCAACTATCCCACAGCCCTTTGACGACCTCGACAAACTCCGCAGCGCGTTCATAACGCAAATGATGATCCGGGTGATCTTCCCGCGAAAAGTTTTTGGCCGCTTCAGGTGATGAGGTTGTGACGACATTCCATGCTGCTCGCCCCTGACTCAGTTGGTCCACAGATGCCAACAAGCGGGCGATATTAAAAGGATCGTAATAAGTCGTTGAGGCTGTGACAGCAAGACCGATCCGGCTGGTGACCGTAGATAAGGCAGCCAGCAATGTAATCGGTTCAAAACGGGCAACGACGGATGCCGAAGCATCGGGAGACGTGATCAGACCGTCAGCGAGAAAAACCATATCCAGCTTGGCCCGCTCGGCTGTTTGAGCCAGTTGCTTGATCAATTCAAAATTTTCACTTCCCGATTGGGCATCTTTATGCCGCCAGCCTGATGTATGGTGGCCTGCACCCTGAATGAATAATCCGAATTTCAGCTTTCTTCCTTCGCTCATGTATGAAGAACTCCTTTCCCCTCCTGTGGATTGGCAGTAAATTGATTCGTCGGCCGGGATAGACCGAGATTCTCACGCAGGGTTCTTCCCTCATACTCCGTATGGAATAATCCTCTGCGTTGCAGCTCAGGCACGACAAGGCGGGCAAAATCCTCTAGCCCGGTCGGCAACTGCTGCGGCCGAATTACAAAGCCGTCACAGGCTCCCTGACTGAACCATTCCTCCATCTCGTCGGCAATCTGGACAGCCGTCCCGGCAAAGGTACGGTGGCCATTGCCCCCGGAGGCTCTCTCGATCAATTGGCGGATCGTCAGCTTTTCGGTTTCGATCATATTTTTCATCAATTCAAACCGACTCCGGTTCTCATTAATGGTGGCAGGGTCAGGCAACTGCGGAACCGGACCATCCAGCGGATAGGCGGACAAATCCACCTTCAGTCGCTTAGACAACCGCTGTAGACCAAGCTCGGGAATAACCGACTCACGCAGCTCAGCCTCCTTCTCTCTCGCCTCAGATTCAGTAGCTCCGACGATCAAGCTAAAACCCGGTACGATTTTGACATCCTCTGGATTACGTCCGTATTTCTCGACTCTAGATTTCACGTCAGCATAGAACGCCTGTGCATCCTGTAACGTCTGCTGGGCCGTGTAGATCATTTCTCCCGTCCGGGCGGCCAGTTCCTTCCCATCCTCCGACGAACCCGCCTGTGCCAGCACCGGATAGCCCTGCGGAGGACGCGGAAGATTCAGCGGGCCTTCGACCGAGAAGCGCTCGCTTTTATGGCGAATCGCATGGATTTTGTCCGTATCGGCATATAGTCCCTCGCCTTTGTTAAACAGCAGCGCATCGTCTTCCCAGCTATCCCACAGCTTGGTTGTCAACTGTACAAATTCCAAGGCCCGTTCATAGCGCTCCGTGTGTTCAAAATTCTGCTCTCTGCTGAAATTCAGGTGCGTGTTGCCGATGCCTGTCGTCACAATGTTCCAGCCTGCACGCCCCTGACTCAAATGATCCAGCGAAGCAAACAAACGGGCTGTGTGAAAAGGTTCTGTATAAGAAGTAGATACCGTAGCCACCAACCCTATGCGCTCCGTTACCGCAGCTAGAGCCGCCAGCAGCGTATACGGCTCCAGACGGTTTAATGCCTGATGCTTGACTTTCTCGCCCAGTTCGTAGGAATCTGCCAAAAATATCGTATGGAATTTGGCTTGTTCTGCAATAAGCGCCATCTTCTTATACAAGGAAAAATCCGTAATCCCCGCCGGCTCTGCCAGAGGATGCCTCCACGCGGTTTCATGAAAGCCTGTACTATTCATAAAAAAATTCAAAATCATTTGACGTTGATAACTCACTTTCCCTCACCTCATGTTCTGGTTCATTTGAGTTTCCACATTGTTCCTGTATGTGTTGCTTACATCGTCACTCACATTGGAAAATGGCAGGCTACGCCATGCTTATCTGTATGCTGCTCGAAGACTGGAATCTGACTTTTGCAAATATCCTGAGCCATCGGACAACGAGTATGAAAGCTACAACCGCTTGGCGAGTTAATCGGACTTGGAATGTCGCCCTTCAACAAAATCCTCTCCTTGGTTTCCCGGGGATGAGATACAGGAATGGACGACAGTAATGACTTCGTATACGGGTGTTTGGGGCGAGCAAACAACTCATCCTTCTGCCCCATTTCAACAATCCTGCCCAAATACATGACAGCTATATGTTCACTGACGAATTTGACGGAAGCGAGACCATGAGCAATAAAAATATACGTTAGCTGATATTCCTTTTGCAGCCTTTTCAATAGATTTAATATCTGAGCCTGAATCGAAACATCGAGCGCCGAAACCGCCTCGTCGCAAACAATCAGCTTTGGGTTTAGCGATAATGCCCGGGCGATTCCGATCCGCTGCCGCTGTCCACCACTGAATTCGTGCGGATACCGATTCAGATGATGCTCTCTCAAGCCGACAATTTCCATCAATTCGCTAATTCGCTTTCTTAACTGCAATCCTTCTGTTTCCCCGCGAATGATCAGCGGCTCTGCGATAATATCCTTAATTTTCATTCGTGGATTCAGAGAAGCGTAAGGGTCCTGAAAAATAAGCTGCAAATCGGCTCGAACATGACGCAATGCCTTACCGCTCATCCCCGTTAATTTACACTGGTCGAACCAGACTTCACCGCCTGTCGGCTCCTGCAATTGTAAAATCATCTGTCCCAGAGTCGTTTTCCCGCTACCCGATTCACCGACAATACCCAGCGTCTCTCCCCGGTTAACCGAAAAGCTAAGACCGTCCACTGCTCGAACATAACCGGTTTTGCGTGATAACCATCCTGTTTTCACTGGGTAATATTTTTTCAAGTCCTTGACCTCAAGCAAAGGCTTCTCTTCCGAAATGACCAAGCTCATAGCACCTCCCCTTTAGCGCCGGGATAAAAACAACGTACGACATGGCCTGCCTCCACCTGTTCCAGCTCTGGCTTATCCAACATACATCTGGTTGTCGCCACAGGACAACGTGATTGAAAGGCACACCCTTTCGGAAGTTGCGACATATGAGGTACTGTCCCGGGGATCGAATATAATTCCTCCTGATATCCATCCATTCGGGGTAGCGAATGCATCAGGCCTATCGTATACGGATGAAGCGGACGGTCAAACAAATCAACTGCATACGCTTCCTCCACAATTTCACCGGCATACATCACCGCAACCCGGTCTGCCATTTCAGCCACCACGCCCAGATCATGGGTAATCCAGATGACGCTCATCTCCAGCGTGCCGCTCAGTTGCCCGATAAGGTCCATGATTTGGGCCTGAATGGTTACATCCAATGCTGTTGTAGGCTCATCCGCAATGAGCAGCTTGGGGTGGCAGGACAAGGCGCTCGCAATCATGACTCGTTGTCTCATACCGCCCGATAATTGATGAGGAAAATAATGAATGACCTTTTCCGGATGAGAAATGCCAACCAGCTTCAGCATCTCGATGCTTCTGGCCTTGGCCTCCTGTTTGCTCAATCCTGTATGAGTTCGTAGTGACTCCGAAATTTGGCTGCCTATCGTAAACACGGGATTCAGCGAGGTCATAGGCTCCTGAAAAATCATCGAAATTTCGTTACCGCGAATTTTACGCATTTCTTTGGGCTTCAGCTCTAACAAATTGCAGCCTTCCAGTACAATTTCGCCTCCTACGACCTTCCCCGGCTGATTTACCAATCCAATGATGGACAACGAGGTCACGCTTTTGCCGCTTCCTGATTCACCGACAATACACAGCGTTTCTCCCTTGGCTACATGGAACGATACCCGATTGACTGCCGGGACCACACCAGACTTCGTCATGAACGAGGTCTGCAAATCTTTGACCTCCAGCAACATTTCTGGCATTCTATCCCTCCTTTCCTGCCTATGCCGAACCATCAGTTGCACTGCTATACATCCAGCTTGGGATCAAGCCAATCTCTTAGCCAATCTCCGACAAATATAATGGCGAGCACGGTAATCGTAATAGCAATACCCGGAAAAGTAGCCACCCACCAGCTTGTAGCTAAATACTGGCGACCATCACTCAACATTCCTCCCCACGATACAGCAGGCGACTGAATGCCCAATCCAAGGAAGCTCAAAGCCGCCTCAGAAATGATCACCCGACCTATGCTAAGCGTAGAAATGATAATAAAAGAAGAAATCACATTAGGCAGCACATGTACTCGTATGATTCGGAAATCTTCAGCACCGACCACTCTTGCCGCGCGTACATAATCACGCTCACGTACACTCAGAACCTCACTCCGTACCATTCTTGTATAGCCCACCCAGCCGGTTATCCCAATTACAAAAATCAACGTTCCCAATCCCTGCCCGAGCACCAGCATGAACAGCATCATAAACAGGATCGTGGGTATAGCCAGAAAGGCATCTACAATCCGCATAATGAACGCATCCACCCAGCGGCCGTAATATCCCGAGATCAGTCCCAGAATAATGCCAATAGCACCCGAAATACCTACGGAACAGAAACCCACGATTAGCGAGACACGGGACCCGTACACGATTCGGCTCCAAATATCTCTGCCCAAACTATCTGTCCCCAGCGGAAATTCAGTCATTCCTCCTGCTATCCATGCCGGTGGCAGTAGCTTCCGCGCGATGTTGGTCTGAGCCGGATCATGAGGAGCAATCAGGGGTGCAGCCACAGAAATAGATACAATAATGACAAGAACAATCAAGCCTAGAAAACCCGTCTTGCTCTGAAACAGATAGCTCAGACCCCTCCTCAGCAATCCTTGTGTACCCACGCTTTGTACGGGCAAAGCAAGAGCAGCCTTGGATTGAACAGATTCAGACATGCTCATACCACCCCCATTTCCTTTTTATCCGACTATTCTTTCAACTTGATATCATCTGCATAGAACATCTCGTCCACACGTGGAGTAAACTCCACCCGGTTATTGACACCATAGTTGAATTTGTTCTGGTACAAGAAAATTCGAGGGCGATCCACCGCCAGAATCTCCTGTACTTTTTGATACTGCTCTGCTCTCTTCTGGTCATCCAGATTGGTAGAAGCGTCTTTCAGAAGCTTATCGACCTCCGAATTGCTATAATCGGTCTGGCCTTTGGCATTTTCCGTTGTAAATACTTCCAGCGGAAGCGGTGACTCAAACATGGAATTGCCTTTACCCTGAAGTGCCAGTTCCTTAAAGGTGTTGGAGTTATCCCGTTGTTTATATTGCGTCTGTTCCAGAATTTCAAGCTTCACCTTGAAGTTGACCTCTGTCAAATATGCAGCGATCGTCTCCGCGACCTCCTTCGTACTGGCCGGGCTGCTCAACGTCAGCTCCACTCCATTCGGATACCCTGCTTCCACCAATAATTGCTTGGCACGTTCAGGATTATAGACATTCGTATTGAACAGCTTGGGGTCATGTCCCAGAACACCTGGACCAATCGCCTCCTGTGTGGGAACCCCTGCCCCACCAAGTACATTGTCTACGAGTGCCTTCTTATCAATAGCCAACTCAATAGCTTCCCGCACTTTGGGATTAGCGGTTACGACTCCGGGTGTCTGACGCACCAGCAAGCTTTGGACCCGCGCGCTATCCTTATCGGTATAGTAGGTTGTTCCGCTATCCTGTACACGCTGGATATCCCCGGGCGGGATGATGACGGCAATATCAATAGCGCCTGTCAACAGCTCGGATATGCGGGTCGTGGATTCAGGAATCGTACGGAACACCAGACGATCCCATTGAGGCTTATCTCCGTAATAGTCTGTATTTTTAACCAGTTCCACACGGTCGTCCTTAATCCATTTATCAAACTTATACGGGCCTGTGCCCACCGGATTCCGAATGAATCCTTCTACACCTTGTTTCTGAAAATAGGCTGCAGGCAGGATTCCCGAGCTAATTCTGCTTAAGCGGGCCAACATGATTGGGTCAGGTCCTTTCGTAATGATGTCCACGGTATAATCATCAATAACGTTCACCTGCTGAATACCGGAATAAGCCGAATAATCCACCAGCGATTTATCTTTAGCTACGCGTTCCAGTGTAAATTTCACATCTGCGGCGGTGAATGGATCTCCATTATGGAATTTGACCCCCTTTCTCAACTCAAATCTCCATGTCTTGTCATTCGTTCGCTTCCAGGATGTAGCGAGGCCCGGTAGTTTTTTTTGCGGATCATTGCCGTCCTTCTTAACCAAATATTCAAACATATTGACATGAATCGATTCTGTCTGCGTGTTTCCATGATCGTGGATATCGAACGTTACGTTATCAATCGTGTTACCGATGGTCAGCGTCTTCTCCTGTCCTGATCCGTTCGTGCTCGCGCATCCCGTCACCGCCAAAACAATCATTAGCCATACCCAAGCTATTTTCCGCATCCTCTTCTACCTGCCTCTTCTATTTTTCTTCGATTTTTCTAAAACTTATTTTTTCCACTTGTTTAGTTGGTTTAAAATTTAAAAAAATAGAGACTTCGCTGTTATTCATTGTACTTAATACGAGGGTCGAGAACTTTATAAGCAATATCCGTAATCACTGTGATCAAAATGACCAGAATAGATATCACGAATACCGAAGCCTGAATGATCGCCATATCATGAGTATTAATAGCCTGCACAATCAGTTGCCCCATACCGGGCCAAGAAAATACAGTCTCTGTCACGAGTGATCCGCCTACCAAATTAGTGAATTGCAGCCCGGTTATCGTCACTACCGGAATTAACGCATTGCGCAAGGCATGCTTGTTGATCACGATCATTTCCCTAATTCCCTTGCTGCGGGCGGTTCGAATATAGTCCTGTCCGATGATTTCCAGCATACTGGAACGGATTAATCGGGTCATTTCCGCCGCTATCCCTGTTCCTAATGTAATCGCCGGTAAGATCAAATGAGACAAGCCTCCTCTTCCAGATACCGGAGTCCAGCCCAAATGAACAGCTACGACCAGAATCAGCATGATGCCTACCCAGAAGTTCGGCATGGCTTTACCTAGTACAGATACACCCGAAATGAAGATATCAATGAATGAATTACGCTTCACCGCAGACCATATCCCCAGAGGAATAGCAAGACAGCAAGCAATAATCATCGATGCAGCCGCTAACTCAAAGCTGGCAGGCAATCTCTCCAGAACGATGGGCAACGCGGGTTCACTGTAACGAAAGGAAGTGCCAAAATCACCTTGTACCAAATTAGAGAGAAAAATATAATACTGCACATATAGCGGCTGATCCAGACCAAGCGCCTCAGTCAAAATTCTTCGGTCCTCAGCTGTTGCCGTATCCGGTAGCATCATCGCCACAGGATCACCCGTTACGTGAACAAGAATGAATACAATCAGTGTGATAATAAAAAGCACCGGTACCACTTGCAGCATCGTTTTTCCAATATACTTACTCACGGATTCACATCCTCTATCAACTAATTCCGGGCTTCCTTCACAACACCCGTTCGAGTATGAATCACTTCTCCCTGAATATCCTGAGATTTCAGCAGCAGATTATAGATTGGACATACACGCTTAACAGCGGCATGCAGCGCAATAATGGTTTCCTCAGGTTCATCAGAGACGATACGTAGCTTGTAATGAATGTGATGTGGATATATCGGAACATCCTCAAACCCTTCTTCTCCTGCAAAAGGATGCTCTTCTCCACCTAGCTCAACGTCGATGGATTCCAGAGACACACCCAGCTTGGCAGCCTGAATCAGTGTAATATGCGTCATGCAGCTTCCCAGCACCCCCAGCAAAATTTCCGGTGAGGATGGTCCGAGACTGTAGCCAGCGAACGATTCTGGACTGTCGCTAATAATCTGATAATCCCGAATCCGAATTTCCCTCACTCCGCTACGTCCAGCAGCACGAACCTTCGCAGAAAATTGGATCGGTTTCGGATCGGCCCTAGCCACTTCATGCAGCGCAATCGCCGCCTCTCTTTTTTGGACCAAATATTCATTTAATGAACTCATATCTTATTCGCCTCCATCGGATATAAAAAAATTAAATAAACTTTACTCATAGGTTTAATGAGTTTTTAGATTAAAAATAATGCCCTATTCCAGCCGTCTGTATAGACGGTCAAGATAGTGCTGCCTCCGTTATGCTTAATACTACTGTAATATAGAAACCATATCCGATAAAATCGAATTTTCTGATGCCCCGCCATATCAAATAGCTATGACAGTTCTTATCCATCACCGTATGTTCTGAAAATCCAGATCTTTGACAAAGCTCACAAAAGCCTTCACCACGTTCAATTGCAACGACTCTCCATGGTAAAACATCCACGTATTGCGGTGAACAGGCTTCCCTTCCTGATTCTTAATTTCCACCTTCGTAATATCCTCTTCATCAAAATACATACTCGGCATAATCGCATAGCCCAGACCATTCATGACCATCTCCCGACAGCTGTCCACCTGATCCACTTCCATGCCTACCAAGGGAGGCACCGAATAATTCTCAGCCCACCAGTTGTCTATGGATGCTTTCAGTCCATAATCCGTACCATAGTCAATTCGAGGTCGATTGGGCAGATCGCTCAGATCGATTTCACTTTTAGAAACAATGCACAGGGTGTCCTGAAATAAAAAATGCTTCTCATCTTTCCATGAATAATGACCCCGGATAAAACCAATGTGAATATCTTGATTAAAAATCAATTGATGGATTCTTTTACTCTGCCCCGCCGTGACTTTGAATTCGACATCAGGATAACGCTCCTTGAACATTTTCAGAACCTTGGGCAGCTTATTTTTAGTGAAAAAGAAGCCCGCTCCCAGCCTTAACGTCCCGGTAACCTTATCTTCCATATTTAGCAGATCATCTTTTATTTTTTGATATTTTTTCAGCATTTCTTCAGCAGTCAGCGCCATATATTCCCCTTGGGGAGTGAAATTAACCCCCCGCCTTCCCCGCTGTACAATCGTTATGCCGAACTCCTTTTCAATATGCTGGAGTCGACTGGTCAAAGCAGGCTGTGATATAAACATGCTCTGGGCTGTTTTCGTAATATTTTTATGTGTATATAAAGCCTGTAATAAATGCCAATCCCGGTCTTCCATCCCCATTCCCTCCTTCTTCCATTCTACTTCCAGTGCCTAATCGTATGATTCTTCCTCCTCTGCGACATACACTTTTTCCCCACACTATACCAAACCGCCATTCCCAAAAACAACAAAAGACCCTCCTACACTGAATTGCAAAAGGGTCTTCTACTATAGTTTTTCATTTTTGGGGTCATTAAATATGCAATTCCTCATCATCACTCTGAGGTTCCACACCCCTATGTAGCCTACTTTTAAAATCAAGTCTCCTGCCTTAGCGTGGAGCCAGCTTCACCAAATTTTGCAGCCGTATCGGAAAAGAAGCTGACAGCGAAAAACCATAATCGAACAGCTTCCGTGTCTGCTCAAATCGCTCTTCCTTGCTCGGCGCACCGAGTACCACAGCAATTAACCGTCTGCCATGCTGCTCTGCGGTACCCGTGAAGCAATATCCAGCATCACTCGTATATCCGGCTTTCAGGCCATCCGTTCCGGCGTAAGAGTACGGTCCAGCCAGGGAAGGCAGCATCCAGTTCGTGTTACTAATGTAGAGCCCCTTATCCTTTAACTCCATTTGCGTGCGGCTGGACGTTCTTAGAATCTCCGGATGTGACGCAATCAGGTAAGAAGCCAGCTTTGCCGTGTCGCTTGCTGTCATTTTCGTTTCTCCACGAATATCCTCGGGATGATTCGGTCCCAGTTCACTCTGCCCTGCTCCAGATGCATTGCTAAAGCGGCTGTCGGATGACAATCCAATTTGGGCAGCCTTCTCATTCATACGCTTCACAAAAGCCGCTTCATTGCCTGCCGAGCGCTCTGCCAGTGCCACAGCGGCGTCATTGGCTGAATATACAACCATACTCTGGAACAGTTCGGATACCGTCATCCTTTCACCATACCGTAGAGATAGATTTATCCCCCCCACCGTACTCGCGTAACGGCTAATTTGCACCTCGTCATTCCAGCCTAACCGTCCAGTCCGAATATCCTCCAGTACCAACAGCTCGGTCATGAGCTTGGACATATTGGCGGAGGGCATAGGCGTATTGCCGTTCACATCCATCAGCAATTCCCCGGTATGCATGTCCATCAGTACAGCAGCCTCTGCATCCACATCCGGCTTCCCGACCAACAGGCGGGGTCCAAGTGTAATAAAAATCAATATGATAAGTACCGGGACAATAATAGCCCAACGTAACCAGTGTTTTTTCATCATCATAAATAACCCCCATACTTATTAGACGATGAAAAATTCATTTTGTCTGCAATTTTTCGAAAAAAAAATACAATTTTCTTGCCTTTTTTTATTCTATAGCAAAATGGCAGGCTACAAAATGCTGGTCGCCCGCATCCCGATATACCGGAGCCTCTGTTTTACAGCGCGCTTCCGCCATAGGACAGCGCGTATGAAACTTACAGCCAGACGGCGGATTGGCTGGAGAAGGAATGTCCCCTTTCAGGACAATTCGCTGTCTCTTGACCGTCGGATCGGGAATCGGAACCGCCGATAGCAGCGCCTTCGTATACGGATGAAGCGGATTGCGGAACAGCTCCTCCTTGGAAGCCAGCTCTACCATCGAGCCCAAATACATTACACCAATGCGGCTGCACAGATGCTCAACCACACTCAGATCATGCGAGATAAACAGATACGTCAATTGACGTTCCTGCTGCAAATCGCTTAACAAGTTAATAATCTGGGCCTGAATGGATACATCCAGCGCAGACACAGGTTCATCTGCCACGATAAAATCAGGATTTAAGATCAAAGCCCGTGCAATCCCGATCCGCTGGCGCTGACCGCCAGAGAACTCATGCGGATACCGATCATAGTGATACGAGGACAGACCGCAAATGTTCAGCGTTTCGTTAACCTTCTTCCGCAGCTCGCTACGGTCAATCAGTCCGTGGTCCAGCAGCGCCTCTCCGATGGCTTCACCGACCTTGATTCTTGGATTCAAGGAGCTAAAAGGGTCCTGAAAGACGATTTGCAGCTTGGGACGAAGCGCTCGGATTCGCTCCTTGCTTAACCCGTGCAGGTCTTCTCCTTTGTATCGCACTGATCCATCCGTCTTATCCATCAGCCTGAGAATGGTCCGCCCAATCGTACTTTTTCCACAGCCCGATTCCCCTACCAGACCGAAGGACTCACCCTTATGAATGTCAAACGATACATCATCGACCGCTTTCACATATCCTACAGTACGCTGAAATACCCCGCCTGTGATCGGAAAATATTTTTTCAGCCCTTCCACCTGAATTAAAGGCTCGCTCATATCTGTTGCCCTCCTTCTTTCTCATATAGCCAGCAGGCAACCTTATGACCATTCTCCCTTTCGTTCAAGGGAGGAGCCTGATCCTTGCAAATTTGCATACAATGCGCACACCGATCATGAAAATGACAATTTTCTTCCAGCTCAATTGGATTGGGAACCTGACCAGGGATGGAGTACAGTCGATCCATTTTCTGGTTAATGACAGGTTTCGCCTTTAATAGCCCTTGAGTATACGGATGCTGCGGGTTTTTGAACAGCTCAATGACAGGAGCCTCTTCAATGACATTGCCGGCATACATGACGACCACATAATCAGCCATTTCTGCCACAACACCCAAGTCGTGTGTAATCAGCATAATGGATGTTTTCAGCTTATCCTTCAAATCCCGCATCAAATCGAGAATTTGTGCCTGAATCGTCACATCCAGAGCCGTTGTCGGTTCATCTGCAATCAACAGCTTCGGATTACAGCTTAATGCGATGGCGATCATGATCCGCTGGCGCATACCGCCACTCAGTTCATGGGGATAGGAATGGAATATTTCCTCCGACCGCGAAATGCCTACCAGGCTAATCAGTTCAATCGCTCGCGCACGTGCTTCCTTTTTACTCATTAATGTATGCATGAGCAGCGGCTCCGTAATCTGTTCTCCAATCGTTAGCACCGGATTCAGAGAAGACATCGGCTCCTGAAAAATAATCGAAATGTCATTGCCGCGAATTTGCTGCATTTGACCTTTATTAAGCGTTAAGAGGTTTTTGCCCTCAAACCAGATTTCACCGTCTGAGGTGTGGGGAGAATCAATCAACCGCATCATCGTCATCGCCGTTACACTTTTACCACAGCCGGATTCCCCTACCACACAGAGCGTTTCACCCTCACGAATTTTAAAACTGACGTCATTGACCGCTTTGACAGTTCCGCTAGAGGTATGAAAGTGGGTTTTCAGGTTACGAAATTCAATCAAAGCATTTTCCATAAACGTTCGTCTCCTACTTCTTCATTTTAGGGTCCAGTGCGTCGCGCAAACCGTCGCCAATCAGGTTAATGGCTACAACTGTAATGAGAATACACATGCCCGGCGGAACCCATATCCAAGGCCGTTTGCGGAAGTCGATCAGGTTATTCGCCGCCGAAATCATATTCCCCCACGAAGGTGTAGGCGGCACCACGCCAATTCCCAGATAACTGAGCGCAGACTCTGTAATAATCGCACCCGCTACCCCGAGCGTAGCCGTAACAATAATGGTAGGAATGGTGTTCGGCAGCAAATGACGGAATATTTTTCGGCGATCCCTCAAGCCCAGAGCTTCTGTGGCCTGCATGAACTCCTGTTCACGCAGTGTAAGAATCTGCCCTCTGACCAGACGGGACAAACTCGTCCAGCTCAAGGCCCCGATAATGAGCATCAGGAAATAAATCCGGTTCGACGGATCGACCTTCAAATCGGATAATACCGCACCTAAAATAATAAGCAGCGGCAACGTAGGCAATGCCATAAAAATATCGGCAATCCGCATAATAATCGTATCCACGCTTTTACGGTAAAATCCTGCCAGCGCCCCTAACGTCGCACCAATTGCAACCGAAATAAACGTGGCAACCAGCCCCACCGTCAAGGAAATACGACCAGCCAGCATCGTACGCAGTAAAATATCTCTACCAAACTTATCCGTACCAAGCCAGTACTGAGCATTAGGCGATAAATTCTTGTCAGACAGCTTGTAATCATCTAAATGATAAGGTGAAATCATCGGCCCAAATGTACAGATGATCACCATCAGAATCAAAATAACAAGTCCGGCTAAAGCCAGACGGTTTCGGTTAAAACGGCGAACGGCGATTCTCCATGGAGACGCTTCAGGACGGATCGCCGCCTTTTGATTGGGTTCAATCGTGACAGTTTCTGCGGACAAGAGTATCCCTCCTATTTCAAGCGAATTCTTGGATCTGCCATGCCGTACAATACATCAGAAAGTAAATTTCCAATGAGCGTAAGGACCGCCAGGAAAATGGTAAAGCCCAGCATAAACGGGTAGTCCCGCATGCTGATTGACTCCAGATAAACCTGCCCCACACCCGGCCACACAAATACCTTCTCCAGAATCATGGCCCCGCCAAATAAGGCAGGGAGCTCGAAGCCAAGCAGCGTGATTGCCGGAATCAGTGCGTTGCGCAGAGCGTGCTTGAAAATAACCGTCCGTTCCTTCAAGCCTTTGGCACGTGCAGTACGAATGTAGTCCTGACGGATAACCTCCAGCATGCCTGTACGGAAATACCGGGTTAGGCTGCCTGTACTCAACATCGTAAGTACGAGTGTCGGCAGGAACATATGCTTGAGAATATCCACCATATAAGCCCACGAGCCTGGCTCCATCCCTGCTGTGGTCATGCCCCCAACCGGAAGAATCCCCCATTCGAGTGCAAATATTTTGATCACCAAAAGACCTATAAAGAATGATGGCAGTGACATACATAAGAAAATGAATAATGTGACAAACTTATCGAACAACGAGTATTGAAACTTGGCTGAAAACACTCCTGCAATGACCGCAATCAGCCAGCTGAAAATAAGACTAAAAAAAGCGATAATAAAAGAGTTCCATACATAATTGCCAATGACCTTCGTTACCGGCTGCTTATGCTGTAATGAATCTCCCATATTTCCCTTCAGCATATTACCGGCCCATATAAAATAGCGTTGGTACTCCGGCTTATCCAGCCCGTAGATATGTCGTAGCTGCTGCGCCTTTTCGGCGGTCATATTCGGGTTCTGCTTGGCTGTAATATAATCACCCGGCACCATGGCTGAAATCGCAAATACGATAATGGATATGCCAATAAGTGTGGGGATGAGCTGCAGCAGTCGGCGAATAATGTACTGCTTCATAATCATTCCTCCAGACGAATAAAGTGATATGCCCAGCCCGTGAGAGCTGAGCATATGATTGGCAACCCTTATTGAGCGATCTGAGCATTATGCAAAGTGAATTCAAAATCCTTGTATGGCGAGATATCAAAGCCGGTCAAACGTCCATTAATCGGCCACATATCTCTGCGTTGGTACATAAAGATAACCGGCAAATCTTTGTTCAGCTCTTGATAAAGCTGCTTGTAGATCTCCTTGCGCTTCTCTTGATCCAATTCATGCTTGCCAGCAAGCGTCAACTCATCAACCTTTTTGTTGGAATAGCCGATATCATTTTGTGCACCATTCGTAATATAAACCGTTGTATCCGGATCAGGCGTTAATCCCCATGCCGCAAAGAACATATCGAATTTGCCTGTATCCTTTTTATCCATAATTGCGTTAAAATCCAGCGTTTCGGACGTCAGCTTAATGCCCAGTTCCTTGTAGTTGTTCGTCATAATCGGCAGCAACGCTTCTACAACGGGATTATCGGCGGTCGCAGAGAAGTTAATGGTCAGTTTCTCTCCGTCCTTCTCACGGATACCGTCCGCACCAGCCTTCCATCCTGCCTCATCCAGCAAAGCCTTCGCTTTAGCCATATCAAATTCATACTTGTTAATGCCTTCATCCGTGTAAGACCAGGATTCTGTAGACTGTGGAATGTTAATCACATTCGCATATGGGCCATATACGCCCTGCACAATCTCTTTGCGGTTCAAGCCAATAGTTAGAGCCTGGCGTACCTTAGGGTCCTGAAATTTCTTTTCTTTGTGGTTAAAAGCGATATATCCATAGCCGTTCGTCGGCATAATATGCACATCCAGAAAGCCCAGAGCCTTCAATTCCTCTACGTTATCCTCGGTAACCGTAACGTTATCCATATCTGTTTCACCTGTTTGCAGCATGGACAGGTTAGTCTCTTCCGTCGTTGTTTTGAAAATAACCGATTTCACCTTCGGTGCGCCTTTGAAGTAGTTTGGATTCGCTTCAAATACGACCTGCTGGCCTGGAGAAAAGCTCTTCAGCACATACTGGCCGGAGCCGATTGGCTTGTTATTAAGTGCCTTGATGCTATCCAGACTACCCTTTTTGTAGCCTTTTCCGTAATAAGCTTCTGGCATGAAGTATTGTTCACCCAGAAAATCTTTAGTATAGGCTGTTGCTTCTGTGACTGTTACTTCTACCGTGTTATCATCAATGACTTTGATACCGGAAATATCATTGGCTTTGCCATCGTGATATTCTTTCCCGCCTTTAATTTTAAAAGACAGAACGTCCGTTTCACCGTCGTAATTCGGATCATGCAGCACCTTGAGAACAAAGGCATAATCCTTCACCGTTACCGGTGTGCCGTCGCTATACTTTACACCTGGTTTCAGATGAAATGTATATTTTAGACCATCTTGCGATACATCAACCTTATCAGCCAGACTATTTTCATATGTACCATCTGCTTTCACCTGCAAAAAGGAATCAAACACCGTTCTGACTACATATAAATCGTAACTTGTTTGCCAGAAAAGCGGATTAAATACCCCTTTTGGTGATGTCATACCTACCACTATATTATCTTTTCGATTGGTTGCTCCCGGCGGATTTTGTGCCAGATCAGTCGCTTTAATGACACCCTCCGTCACTTGTGTACTGGATTCATTACCCTCTGTTTTATTTTCCGCATTGCCCTGCTGTTGCTGTGCCTCATTAGCACCTCCACTGCATCCTGCAAACAGAACACCAACCATCGTAAGCACCATAAGCAAAGAAACCCATTTCTTCGTCATTACCATCTGTTAATCCCCCTTAGTCGGTTCTTTATTTAACAGCTTGACTCATTCCTGCGGTAATCCATTAAAGCTTTAGGTTTGAAAATGTAAGTCTGTACATCCTCCTTACTGTCACACATGATAGCGTAAACACGTGTTTTAGACCTTTGGTCAATTTTGTGAACTGGTAACCATTACATTTTTATTAAGGTTTATCTTAAGTGTAAAATAACATCACGTCAATATCTTTTTTTATGTAACTTAAAATTATAAAATATCAATTTTTGTAAGTTTTATGAATTATTCTTATGGAGAATGACCATGAATTCAAGTTTCATGTAATATAAAATAACATTACGAGTTTCGGAATGCTTACTCTGGCGAGTTAGGGAGAGCGAGTGACCACGAAAGTGATTGTACAACTTGCTGTGTCTTATGGTTAAACATGGATTGTATTATTAGTAAGTTACAATAGATGGCACTTGTTGTCAATATAAAAAGTCACAAAAAAAGAGACGCTCCCAATATCGGGAACATCTCTTTTTTATTTCATCACACTACTATTCAGTAGTGTAAGGAAGCAATGCGATTTGACGGGAACGTTTGATCGCGATTGTCAACATACGTTGATATTTTGCGCTTGTTCCAGTCACACGACGAGGAAGAATTTTTCCACGCTCGCTGATGAATTTTTTAAGCAGGTCTGTATCTTTATAGTCAATGTGAGTAATTTTGTTCACAGTGAAGAAACATACTTTACGACGTTTGTTGCGACCACCACGACGAGCTGGTCTTTTGTTATCGTCTCCGCCTTCTCTTTGTCTGAAGCCCATTCTTTGTCAGTCCTTTCCCAATTAAAATGGTAAATCATCATCCGAAATATCGATCGGTTTTCCGTCATCGGAAAAAGGATCCTGATTGTTTCGCGAGTTATTATTCCCGCGTCCACTATTGCTGCTACCGCCTCCAAAAGGAGACTCCTCACGCATACCTCCACCGCTATTGCTGCCACCGTTGCCGCTATCGCGGTTAGATTCCAAGAAACGTACATTATCAGCTACAATTTCAGTCACGTATACACGTTTTCCTTCATTGTTCTCATAGTTACGCACTTGAACACGGCCTTCAACAGCCGTCAGACGACCTTTGCGAAGATAGTTAGCGCACGTTTCAGCAAGCTGACGCCAGGTTACGATCGGCAAGAAATCCGCTTCCCGTTCGCCGCCTTGACTTGTAAACGGACGGTCTACAGCCAGGGTGAACTGGGTTACTGCTACACCCGACGGTGTATAGCGCAGCTCCGGATCTTTGGTCAACCGACCGATCAGAATGACACGGTTCAACAATCCAATCCCCTCCTTTGAGCGTTGTTCATTACATAGTCACGTACAATAATTAAGCTACGTCGTTCGTAATGAGATAACGAATTACTTCGTCAGAAATTTTCATGATACGCTCAAGCTCAGTAACAACAGCAGGCTCTGCTGTGAAGTTAACCAGAACGAAAGAACCATCACGGAATTTCTTGATCTCATACGCAAGACGGCGTTTAGTTACATCGTGATTCGTAATTTCGCCACCGCCGTTAGAGATGATACCTTGGAATTTGTCGACTGTCGCTTGAACAGCTTCTTGTTCAATGTCAGGACGAATAATGTACATCACTTCATATTTGCGCATTCTTTACACCTCCTTATGGACATAAGGCCCTCAATCTTGGTTGAGAGCAAGGAACGAGCCTAAACTCGCACTAAAACAGTTTACCAAATCGAGCGACTGAATGCAACCTGCTGGAACAAAAATTACGCATCTATATATCGCTTCCGCATGTTTCTGTTCAGGACAGCGCACAATAACCGTTGCAGTCCAAATTCATTTATCTAAAGGAGGTACAATTCATGGGTGAAAAAACCGAATTCGAGCCAGGTGACAAAGTCCCAAATGATGGCGTATATATGGAAGTGGGCGAAAAAAGCTTTCACACCGAAATTCAAAATCCGCAGTCAATATCGCTGGAAAGAGGCGATTTTTTTCCGGAAACCACCAACCATAACCGCAAGTGGAAGAAAAAAACGAAAGCCCGCGTTCACTAATGTATATTTCTTCGGAATCTGGGCCATATTATGATTAGGCGGTACAACAGAGAGGTGTGGTTCCGTTGGACAACGTAGCCGGACAAACTGTTAGGAGATCCATTCAAGGCATTAGAAGCGTTAGGTTTGTGTAAAAGGACACTGTCTTTTCAACACTGGTATTGCTTGTCAGTACACCGGGTTTCATGATGTGATTGGACAGATCGTATCCTGTTAAAAATGTATCGCCTACGATGGAGGACCTTTGGGGTCCTCCTTTGTTGCATTATCGTACTTTTTGCATATACTGGTAAAATGCAGATTAATTCAGCTCCTTCTGCTAGAATATATCCAAATACAAAGACCTACTGTTACGGAGGTTTCAAGATGAGCTATTCTCGAATACTAAAATGGATATCAGGTATATTCGAATTGGTGCTTGCCATACCGATTGTGGGAGGAGCCATTGTCATAGGGACAGGTTATTCGGCTCTGGGCTTCATGCTAATCCTGCATGCAGTGACACTCATCCTGTCCTTACGCAATCAGGAAGCGATTTACGGCTCTGTATGGGGTATACTCACTTCCCTGCTTGCCTGGATTCCCATCATCGGCTGGGTCCTCCATTTGATTGCAGCCATTCTTCTGATGATCTCCGGTTCGAAAAAAACAAAACGCTATCATTATCCGCCAAACCAACTCTAACCACCCCAAATACTCCTGACAGCACTGATCTTTTCTGCTGTCGGGAGTATTTTTTGCTGTAACGGATATACCTCTCAGAAGGAACGCTTAACCCTTGTTTTTTACAAGATCGAGCTGTAGGTCTCCCCTTCCCCGCAGACACAGCAATTCATCGAACAGAAAAGTAAGGCCACTCTTGTCCCTCCAATTTCTGATGATGTCCGTTACTACCTCCATCAAATCACGCCGAATCCCCTCTGCCAGTTGTAACCCTGCACTATCACCCTCGATGAACAAATGTGTGTGCTCCGGCTCATCCAACCTGCGAACCTGACGCAGACACAGCACACCATTGTCGAGATAGAAGAAGTAGCATCCTTTATATAGAACCCCTTCGAATATCTCATACATATGCGGCAAATCATACGGCCCGTATATCATCGAAGCCCATTCCAATCCCAACGATTTACTCATACATCGGTTCCCCTTCCCTAATAAAAATAAAGTTATCCTTCTTCACTAATAATATGGAGCAAAAATATGTAAATCGAAACTTAATGAGACTCAATAAGTACTACTTTATTAGTAATAATATATAAATAGTACTACTCGGTGAGTAGTATGTCAATAAGATATACGAAAAAAGTTTTACGATGTAGGTAGTGTAGGATATAATAATAACTAATTTAGTATTCTATAATATGTCTCTAAGGAGGCTTACTAGCTTGAGTCAAATTCATTTTAAATTGAGTGAAACACTAGAAATGATTGGAGCTACACGTAACAAGATCGCGGTGGAGTCGAAAACGAGACCTGCTACTATTCTTGATTTAGCAAGTGGCGATACAAAAACCATTAAGTTGGAAACCTTGGTCAGTATCTTAAATGCAATAAACGAAATCGCCCATAGTCACGGCTTGGAAAAAACATTTGGTATTGAAGATATCATTCAGTACGTCCCTCAAAGCACAGAAAACACGCGCTAATCCACTTTGGGATAGCGCGTGTTTTTTCAAATATTTGATTTTGTCCTTCAAAGCATTTGCATAAAGTTTATCAACTTTAAACGAGAACATATCTCAAAAACTCTGATCACCATCGCTGCCCTCACGCAAATGTGTCCGTTTATCTTGCTTCGTCGCACCTTCCGTCTTCTTAAACTACGTTATTCCGTACCAATATCATTCCGTGCAAGTGAACGGAATGATAAAGCTTATTTTTCTATAGAAATATCTAATATAATAATGCAGTTAAAAACTAGTTTGTGTGATATGGGAGGGTTCATATTGAAACTAACAACGTCGGATCAAGCTGATCACCTATCTAGTATTAGCGTCATGACTACTGGCTTACGTGCGCCAATTGTCTTTCGGCCTGTGCGTTTATCCATACTAAAAAACCTCCTACGCGTGGTTAGCGTAAGAGGTTAACGGACTCATTTAGGTATATCGGAATCATCTAGCTCAATTTCGTGTAAATCGTATAGCTTTCGTTCCACATATCGTACTGAAAACGCAGTATTAGCGCTTGGTTACGTATAGTGGCGGAAAGAGTGGGATTCGAACCCACGCACGCCTCGCGACGCCTAACTGATTTCGAGTCAGCCCCCTTGGACCTCTTGGGTACCTTTCCGCAGCAAGGATTATTATATCATCATTGCAGCCATGACGCAAGCTGATTCTTGTCCATCATGATTCACTTTCTCAGCTCAAATGGTTTCCGAATTCTGCTCGTCAGCATTGGACTTCGAGCGCAGCACCTTCTTCATATTCTTTTCGAACTTGGCACGTGGGATCAGCACACTATGCTGGCAGCCGACACACTTGATTCGAATATCCATCCCCATACGGATAATTTCCATTTCATTTGTTCCGCAGGGATGAGGCTTCTTCATCTGCACAATATCCCCTAGCTCAAACGACTTACGCTCCATCCTTCTCTCCCCCTTTTCCTTCCTCGTAATCCTCTTTCTCAAGGGTTACCGACGTCTCCAACACGGCCTGACGATATTCCACATCCTCCAGAGCCTTCTTGATGTTATTATGGATATCTCGCTCGACCACAGCCGCTGTATTCGGCATACACTCCGCCACAACACGTACAATATACTCTGATGTAGTCATGGACTGAACCCCCAGCACATCCGGTATATTCAGCACCTGCGCATTGGACTCCTCAATCCCCCGGATTGCCTGCTTGACCAGGCCAACCGCTTCTTCCAGACTACGCTCCGCCTTCATCGGTACGTCGACTACCGCCAATGCGTTGGACATGGAGAAGTTCGTAACTGTCGTAATGGAGCCGTTCGGTAAAATGTAAACCTCTCCTTTCCAGCTCACCAGTCTGGTTGTACGCAGCCCAATCATTTCTACCGTTCCTTTGAAGGTTCCTGTCTGAATGACGTCTCCTACGGCAAACTGATCCTCAAAAATAATAAAAAATCCGGTGATTACATCCTTAACCAGGCTCTGTGCCCCAAAACCGACAGCCAATCCAAGCACTCCGGCCCCGGCAATCAGAGGTCCGAGATTAATCCCCATTTGCGACAATACCAGCATAATCAAAATGAAATTGAAGACAATATTGGTTACATTCTTTAGAAGCTCCCCAACAGTCGTTAACCGTCGCGTATTTAATCGGAATCTGCCGTTATCTCCCTTTTGCTGCATCGACTTATCTATAATTTTATTAATAACCCGAATAAAGATACGTGTAATCATGAAAATAATAGCAATTTTCAAAATGACAAACAAAAAGGCCGACCACATTTCACCATCTGTAATAAACTTCCACACAACATCCTTCAAGTGAATTGCACCATTCACTACCTCTTCTGTGCTTGTGTCGCCCTCCAGCCAATGCATAAAGGTCATGCTGTATTCCTCCTTAAACCAGGGAACTTCTCTTCCATCTTCCCACATTCTATTTCCTACAATATAAACTCATCAACTGATGTTATCCATACGCCTATGAATAATCTACTTTCCCAAGTATAAAAACACAAACTTATCCATATACTAGCTACTATCTAAAGAATAAATGTTACCCGCATAACGATCTATATAAAGCGAGCGCAACCGGCACACTCCATTACAGAGCGAAAGGAAGATACCATGTCTCATCCATCTGACTTCATTCCGGGGCAAGAACCCCTTAGCCTAAAAATATCACACACCGACCCCGGGATCCAATCAGCCATCATCCATCGTCTGCTGTTCCATCTGCACCAGGCACCGAGTCTACAGAATATCGTCATCATTTGCATCGGCACCGACCGTTCTACTGGAGATTGTCTCGGACCGCTCGTAGGTACCCATTTATCACGCTACAAAAGCCCCCTATTTAACCTATATGGTACATTAGAGGAGCCTGTACATGCTATGAATCTGCAAACGACGCTTAATGACATATATGCGCGGTATGAACAGCCTTACATCATCGGTATCGATGCATGCCTTGGACAAACCTCCAGTGTTGGATGCATCCAGGTCGCAGAGGGTCCGCTAAAGCCTGGAGCAGGCGTAAATAAAGAATTACCGCCGGTCGGCGATATCCATTTGACAGGTATCGTTAACGTCGGCGGCTTCATGGAGTACTTTGTATTGCAAAATACAAGGCTAAATCTGGTAATGAAATTATCAGATATTATTGCTAGCAGCTTATACTCCGCGATTAAGGAGTGGCATTACCGTTCTGTCCTGCTTGCTGCGCAAGAATAACGGCTTCTTTCTCTTCAGGTGATAAGGAATAGGTTGATTGTCCAGCCTCCAGAGGCTTGGCATACACATAAGAGCCATCCCTGTTATAGATACCGGTTAACACAATGCCATCCTGATTGTTATCTACAATAGCCAGAGAGAAACTCAAATCGCTTCCTCTCTCGCCAAAGGCATTATAACGCTTGATGCCCACATTCCCCTTCAATCCAGTCAGTTTGCTACGTAGAGATTTCATGCTTGCACGATGGGTCGCCTGCTCATCCTCAATCGTATCCATCTGTACTTTCAAATCAATCAGCAGCGTTTCTAAATTTTCAACACCGCTGCCTGCCATCATGGTCTCATACTTGCGCCGCATTTTCTTCAATTTTGCACCCTGTACAATAATAACAATCAACAGTAAGAGCAAAATGAACACGATCCCTGCAACGATTCCAGCAAGCTGTTCCATGATTAGTCCATTCAATTCAGCCATATGCTTGTTTCTACTCCTCTACCTCGAAAATCATGTACCTGTATATCTTATATTTTATACGCTTGAGAACAGCGAAACAAATAACAGAAGGCTATTAGTTTACCCATCCATACCATTCTGATTCTTACAGATTCAGACAAAGCAAAGACATATCTCACTTTCCATTTTGCTCAAGGAGACATGTCCATATTGTTACAGACTACTGCAGTAGCTCCAGTAATCTTTCCAAATCCTGCTGGCTGTAATAATTCAATTCGATTTTGCCTTTATCCTTATTGTGCTTAATTTTCACAGTCGTTTTAAAACGCTCACGCAGGGACTCTTCCATATGGTCAATATAGGGGTCCCTTTTTCGCACCTTGGCTTTGGCCTTCGTCTCTCCAGGCTTGTGATCCAGCTGTTGTACAGCTTCCTCCAGTTCGCGAACACTCCACTGCTGCTCAATACATTGCAGTGCTAGCTGCTTCACTATGCTTGGATCCTTGAGTCCAACAATGGCTCTGGCATGCCCCATAGACAATGTTCCACGTGAAACATGATCTTTAACTTCCTCTGGTAATGCAAGCAAACGAAGAAAATTAGCAATATGAGAACGTGATTTTCCAACCTTCATGGACAACTCTTCCTGTGTTAAGGAAAATTGATCCATTAATCCCTGATAAGCTACTGCCACTTCCATCGCATTCAAATTTTCACGTTGCAAGTTTTCAATCAAGGCAATTTCCATCACCTGCTGATCCGTAAAATTGCGAACGACCACAGGTATGGTTGGATTCCCACAAAATTGGGACGCCCGAAAACGTCTTTCCCCTGCTATAATTTCGTATCCTCTCAATACACTACGCGCAATAATAGGTTGGATAACACCATGCTGACGTATGGATTCCGCTAACTCTTTAATGGATTCATCATCAAATGTTTTTCGAGGCTGGTACGGGTTCGCACGCAACTGGCTAAGCGGAATATCAACAACCTTGTCCTCTTCATTGACTGTAAGGGAGGGAATGAGTGCATCCAGTCCTTTTCCCAACCGTTTACTCATAAGATACCACTTCCTTTGCCAACTCAATATATACCTCTGCCCCACGTGAGCGGGGATCATACGTAATAATGGACTGGCCATGCGATGGGGCTTCGCTAAGTCTTACATTGCGTGGAATAATCGTCTGATAGACCTTGCTTTGAAAATACTTTTTCACTTCTTCAATCACCTGAATACCCAAATTCGTACGGGCATCAAACATCGTCAACAACACACCTTCAATTTGCAATGAGGTGTTCAGATGCTTTTGTACTAATCTTACGGTATTTAATAGCTGGCTTAATCCTTCCAATGCATAATATTCACACTGAATCGGAATAATGACCGAATCAGAGGCTGTCAATGAATTGAGCGTCAAAATACCCAACGATGGAGGGCAATCAATTAATATATAGTCATAATTATGCTTCACAAGCTGGAGCGATCTCTTTAATCTCAGCTCACGAGATATGGTCGGCACCAGCTCGATCTCCGCACCGGCTAGCTGAATGGTTGCTGGAATAATATCCAGCCCCTCAATCTGTGTGCTGACAATCGCCTCACTAGGATCAACCTCATTAATGAGTACATCATAAATGCAATTTGCCACATCCGCCTTATTGATACCCACACCACTGGTTGTATTACCTTGCGGGTCGATATCCACGAGCAATACCCTTTTGCCGAGGGAAGCAAGTCCGGCGCCCAAATTCACGGAAGTAGTTGTTTTGCCCACTCCGCCCTTTTGATTGGCTACGGCTATTATTTTCGACACTTCATTCACCTCATAATTTAATCGGAATTCTGCTACATTCTATGATGCAAAATGCTCTATGGAGACGTTACTTAATCCTTAGCTTACGGATAACGGCAATTTTATAAAATAGAATACGAGTATGCTGCGGCTTTATTGGGCGTTAGACAGAAAAAGCGGCAATTGCTGCCGCCTGTACGCTGCATCCCTTACTTACGTTTGGGAATTTGAATGACAATCTCATAGTGATCCTCGTGATCGGATTCCTTGGTTTTGATATCCAGGCCTGAGCCAGACACCATATCAATGGATTGACGAATCGTATTCAGCGCAAGCCGGACATCCTTGGTAAAGGAAATCCGCTTGGATTTCTTAATCGTTGACACTTGTTTATAAAAGGCAACTCGTGCCTCTGTCTGCTTTACATTGAGTTCCTTAGAAATGACTTCATCTAAAACCTTATACTGTAGCTCTTCAGTCTCTAATGACAATAACGCACGAGCATGACGCTCGGACACCTTCCGTTCCATTAAAGCTTCTTTCACTCTCTCTGGCAGATGAAGCAGTCTTATCTTGTTGGCAATGGTGGATTGACTTTTACCCAGTCGCTGAGCAAGGCTTTCCTGAGTAAGCTGATGGAGATCAATCAACTTCTGATAAGCCACTGCTTCTTCAATCGCAGTCAGCCCTTCCCGTTGAAGATTCTCAATCAACGCGATGGATGCAGCTTGCGAATCATTAAACTCACGAACAATGGCTGGAATGGTGTCCATTCCCAGCTTGGTAACAGCTCTCCAACGACGTTCCCCTGCTATAATTTCATATTGTCCATTACGGAAACGAACGACAATCGGTTGAATTACACCATGCGTCTTAATGGTCTGGCATAGCTCATCAATCTTCTCGTCGTCAAATATGGTGCGGGGCTGATAAGGACTGCTGACAATATCCCGAACAGGAAGTTGCTTTATTTCGTCCCCATTGGATCGCTCCGTCAAACCAAATAGCCTGGAAAATTGTTCTTTCATTCCGTATAATACCACCTAATTTCATAATAGCACCATACTTACAGCGCTTCGTGAAAAACAGTTCCTTACGCGGATCATAGACCCCTTTTATATGAGAAAGCCCCGTAAGTGGATACACTTCGTGTGCTCTCCCGACCTTGTTGCCCCACTTCCCTATATGTATGGCTGGAAGAGGATTTTGCAAAATCCCCGGATAAATGAGTACGGGAAGTAGTCAACTGACATTAAAACGATTATCTCTATTCTATCACTTTTTCAGCCATAATCCTATCGCCTCTACCAGCTTTTCGGAAGGATCAGATAATAAATTGTCCTCCCATCCCGCTGCCTATTTAGTCATTTTCCTTTTCGCTACAAAGTAAATCCCCCGTATCTACAAATTTTCGATAGAGAAAGCCTGCTTGGCCATAAAAAAAAGTGAATGTTTCACGTGAAACACTCACTTTCTTTCAAACATTTACACTAACGGTGATTTCAAAGGCGTACCCGGCTTGCGCGGATATTTTCGTGGGGTAGCTGCCCTTTTTTCAATTATGATCATATGTCTGGCTGCATCTTCAACAGGTAGATGAAAGGCTTGAACATGCTTGATTTTCCCTTTTAGCTCTTTCAGGCTGTAGGAAGCTTCCTTGATTTCCTCCGTTGGATCACTGCCCTTCATCGCAGCAAAGTGACCTCCTTCACGGACAAAAGGCAAACAAAATTCATTCAGTACTGCAAGACGGGCAACAGCTCTCGCGGTAACCAGATCGTAGCTATCGCGGTAGCCTGTTTTACGTCCTAATTCCTCTGCTCTGCTGTGAATCAGTTCAACATTTTCCAACCCCAACTGCTCTACTACATGTGCTAAAAATTGAATACGTTTGTTCAACGAGTCTACAATAGTCAGTCGAATATGTGGAAAGCAAATTTTCAAAGGAATACCAGGAAAGCCTGCGCCTGACCCAATATCAGCAAGGCTTCCCACATCCTTTAACGGAACATAGAAGGCAAGTGAAAGAGAATCGTAAAAATGCTTGGTATACACCGCATCACGCTCTGTAATCCCCGTCAGATTCATTTTTTCATTCCACTCCACCAGCACACGGTAATACGTTTCAAACTGCTCTAGCTGACTGTCATTAATCACAATGCCATGCTCGGCCAGTCGCTGCTTAAATTGCTGTTGTATGGCGTCCATTATGATCCCCTTGCTGCCGTTACGCGGTTATAGTGCTCCAGATAAACCAGCAAAATGGAAATATCTGCAGGAGTCACGCCCGAGATACGGGATGCCTGACCAATGGACATCGGACGGATTTTTTCGAGCTTCTGCTTCGCTTCAATAGCCAAGCCTTGAACCTCATTGTATGCAATATCTTCTGGAAGCTTCTTTTTCTCCATCTTTTGCAGACGTTCTACATGCATCAATTGCTTTTCAATGTAACCCGCATACTTAATTTGAATTTCGACCTGCTCCTGCTCTTCCTCAGTAAGAGAGACAGGTGAAGGTGAGATTTGCGCCACTTGTGCATAGCTGATCTCTGGTCGACGCAGCACCGTTAACAAGTTACTGCCATCTTGTATCGGTGCCGAACCGCTTTGCTCCAGCATTTCGTTTACATCAACTGGGCGAACCTTCGCCAAGCGAAGACGCTCAATTTCCTGCTCTACCTTTTGCTTTTTATCCAAAAAGCGCTCGTACCGATCGTCCGTAATCAGACCAATCTCATGCCCAATCGGTGTCAACCGCAAATCTGCATTATCATGACGCAGCAACAGACGGTATTCTGCACGTGACGTCAGCAAACGGTAAGGCTCATTTGTACCTTTGGTCACCAGATCGTCGATCAGAACCCCGATGTAGCCTTGAGAACGGTCCAATACAACAGGCTCTTTACCCTGAACCTTGCGAGCTGCATTAATCCCTGCCATAATGCCTTGGCCCGCAGCTTCCTCGTAACCGGAGGTACCATTAATCTGACCTGCTGTGAACAAGCCAGGAACCTTTTTCGTTTCCAAAGTAGGCCACAACTGGGTAGGCACCATCGCATCATACTCAATAGCGTAACCGTTACGCATCATTTCTACCTTTTCCATCCCTGGAATGGTGCGCAGCACAGCTAGTTGCACATCCTCCGGCAGGCTGGTTGACAAGCCTTGAACATAGTATTCAGATGTGTTTTTACCCTCAGGCTCCAAGAAGATTTGGTGCTTTGGCTTATCGCTGAAACGTACTACTTTATCTTCAATAGATGGACAATAGCGTGGCCCTGTTCCTTCGATCAGACCCGAAAACATCGGCGCACGATGCAAATTGTCATTAATAATCTGATGTGTTTCTACAGAAGTATATGTCAGCCAGCAAGGAAGTTGCTCATTATCCGAAGACTTCGTCTCATAGGAAAAAAACTTCGGCTGGTCATCACCCGGCTGAATTTCCGTTTTGCTAAAATCAATCGTATCCTTATGCACCCGCGGTGGTGTTCCTGTTTTGAATCGAACGAGATCGAAGCCCAGTTCTTTCAAATGCTCAGCCAATCTCACTGAAGGCTGCTGATTGTTTGGACCACTCTCATACATCAGCTCACCCATAATGATTTTTCCACGCAAATATGTGCCAGTCGTCAGCACAACTGCTTTACTCCGATACTCTGTGCCCGTCTTCGTAATCACACCCACGCAATGGCCGTCTTCTATAATCAGTTCTTCTACCATGCCTTGACGCAGGGTCAGATTGGGTTCCTTCTCCATCGTTTCCTTCATCGTATGCTGATAAGAGAACTTGTCAGCCTGTGCACGCAAGGCGTGAACCGCAGGTCCTTTACCTGTATTCAGCATACGCATTTGGATAAAGGTCTTGTCGATGTTGCGACCCATTTCACCGCCCAAAGCATCGATTTCCCGCACCACATGACCTTTTGCAGGACCGCCAATCGACGGGTTGCAGGGCATAAACGCGACCATATCCAGGTTAATTGTAATCATCAACGTACGACAGCCCATCCGGGCTGCTGCCAAAGCGGATTCTACGCCCGCATGGCCCGCGCCTACGACAATGACATCATAGTCGCCTCCTTGGTATCCCATACCTCTCTTACCTCCTTATACACTCCGGTCTTCCGCCGAATATGCTCTTGTATATCTATAACGATAGCAGGGCTTATACCAGCCATGCTTGAATGTCCTATTTGCCCAGACAAAATTGTGAAAATATTTGATCAATTAACGCATCATGCGCGGTATCGCCCACGATCTCGCCCAAATGCTCCCACGCCAGCCTTACATCAATCTGAATCATGTCGATCGGTACAAATTGATCAGCCGCTTCATAGGCATCCACCAGTGATTGGCGCGCCTTCTTCAACAAAGCAATATGCCGTACATTGCTGACATATGTCATATCGGCTGATTCCAGCTTGCCGCTGAAGAATAAATTCGATATCGCCTGCTCCAGTCGGTCTGCGCCCTCATGCTCCTTGACGGACATCGGTACGATGAGCTCCTCAGGTACATAGCGCAGCAGCAAATCCCGGTCAACTTGGGCCGGTAAGTCCATTTTATTCATAATGACAATCGCTTGTCTACCGCGGATTTGTTCCAGTAATGCCATTTCATCCTCATGTAATGGTTCGTTGGCATTAATCACAACGAGCAATAGATCCGCTTCACTGACCGCCGTTCTTGAACGCTCTACTCCGATCCGTTCCACCACATCCATCGTTTCACGAATGCCGGCTGTGTCCAGCAGCTTGAGCGGGATGTTATTCACCGTCACATATTCCTCAATCACATCACGGGTAGTGCCCGGAATATCGGTCACAATCGCCCGTTCACCCTGGGCCAGTGTATTCAACAGCGAGGATTTGCCCACATTCGGTCTGCCGACAATCGCCGTGGTTAGACCCTCACGCAAAATTTTCCCCTGCTCCGCCGTATGCAGCAGCCGATCAATCTCCGCCATAACCTGACTGCTCTTATCCTTAATTAACTCAGACGTAAAAGATTCCACGTCATGCTCGGGATAATCAATGTTCACTTCAATGTGAGCGAGTGTCTCTACCAAAACATTACGCAAGCGACGAATATTCTGTGACAGCTGTCCATCCACCTGCTTCAGAGCTACCGAAAAAGCTTTATCCGACTTCGAACGAATGAGATCAATGACCCCCTCAGCCTGACTCAGATCAATACGACCATTCAAAAAGGCGCGCTTCGTGAATTCGCCCGGCTCGGCCAAGCGTATATTTTGCAGCAGCAATAGATCCATAACCCGTTTGACGGCTACTACTCCGCCATGAGTACTGATCTCTACTACATCTTCTGTTGTAAAAGAGCGTGGCGCCCGCATCACCGTAACTAAAACCTCCTCCACCTTTTCCTGGTTGTGAGGATCTATAATATGTCCATAGTGTACTGTGTGAGATGGAGCCTTGCTTAGAGGCGTTTTGCTGTGAAACAAAGCCTCCACTTCCGTGACAGCTTCAGGGCCGCTGACCCGTATGACCGCAATGCCGCCTTCGCCGACTGCCGTTGCAATGGCAGCTATGGTATCGCTCAGCATATCGTTTCTACCTCCTATCAAGTAGAAACGGCTTTGCCGTCCTTGATTAAGGACGGCATCCGTTTCAGTCAGAAATATAAGAAAAAAAGCAATGGCTTCTGCACCATGCAGAGAGCCATTGCGTCGGATTATTTTTTGGCAATGACGACGCGCCGATTCGGCTCGTCCCCCTTGCTGTATGTTCTAACCTGCGCATGCTGTTGAAGCTTGGCGTGAATCAGCTTTCGCTCCTGTGACGGCATTGGCTCCAACACGACTTCCTTGCCATAACGAATAGCCTGGTTGGCCAACCGATCCGCCAAATCCTCCAGCGTTTTTTGCCGACGTGCGCGAAATTGCTCGGCATCCAGAACAATTCGGATGAATTTGTCAGAATGACGGTTGGCAACAATATTCGTCAGATACTGCAATGCATCCAAGGTCTGTCCCCGACGACCGATCAGCATCCCGAGCGACGGACCGGAGATATCCAGTATACTTTCATCCTTGCGGTGGTGGACATCAACTTCAACGTCCAATCCCATTCCTGCTGCTGTTTCGCGGATAAAACGCACCGCCTCTTCATAGGGATCAGCTTGTCCCGTAGAGGTCGGGTTTATGTGTGCTTCCCGCGTGACAGATTCAGCTTCCGTAACAGCCTGTCCTGCACGAAAAGGCGCTTGAGCCGATACATGAGGTTCAGCCGTGTGTATGGTTTCGGGAGACGGCTCAGACAGCAGCGTAAGCTCCACCTTCGCCTTCTTGACCCCTAGCCATCCCAGGAATCCTTTTGACGGCTGTTCCAACACGTTTACGGTTACCCGTTCACGGCTTACTCCCAGTTGGGAGAGTCCTTGTTTTACAGCATCTTCAACGGTTTTTCCTGATGTCACGACCTTGGTCATCTCGACTTTTTAGCCCCCTTCGTGTTTCTGTTACTTTTTTTCTTGTTATTGGGTGAGCCCGTCTTCGTATGACTGGCTGTTTTCACATTCGCCAGTGCAGCTTCTTTATCATTATTGCGATAAAGGAAATAGTTTTGGATAATCGTGTAAATATTACTGTAGAACCAGTACAACGGCAAAGCAGATGGGAAGTTATACGACATGAACAGAATCAGCACCGGATAAACGTACAGCAAAAACTGCATCGGTCCCTGCTGCGGTGTCGGATTCAATTTCATCATCATCCAGGTTTGGACAAATGTCGTAATTGCTGCCAGAATCGGCAGGATGAAGAAGTGATCCGGTTTACCTAACTGGAGCCATAAAAAGTCATGATCCCGTAATGCCGAGTTATAGTAAATGGCATTATAAAGCGCGATAAAAATCGGCATTTGTACGAGCAAAGGCAGACAGCCCGCCATCGGGTTGACCTTGTTTTCCTGAAACAATTTCATCGTCTCTTGCTGAACTCTCTCAGGTGTATCCTTGTATTTCGCTTGAATTTCTTTTAATTGTGGCTGAATAGCCTGCATAGCTTTGGAACTGCGTACTTGCTTAAGTGTAAGCGGCAAAATAATCGTCCGCACGATGATCACCAGAATCAATACGGCCAGGCCATACTCTCCAGAGAACCATTGGGCAAATGTATCCAGCGCATACGAAAACCAGTAAACGACATATCTCTGCCACCACGATCCGTTGGCCAAGTCTGCCGTCGTGTAAGAATTGTGGGCCGTCGGGGCACATCCGGACAGCACGGCAACAAGTGCCAATAAGGCAATTAGAAGGAACCATTTCCCTCGTTGAGTCTTCAAACGCGACACTTCATAACCCCTTTCTTAACCAATCCATTCCAACGTAAATCATACCATATCCTGTAGGACAAAGATACTGACTATCGGCGTGAAGACTTGAGCAGCGAGGCTTTGCGCAGAACGTGCAGCACGCTTTTCTCCAGCTCTTGATACGACATCGCAACCGCACCCTTACGGACGATAAAAATCAGATCAATCTGCTCCACCAATTCATGCTCATGATGACGCACAATTTCCTTGACGATTCTGCGCATCCGGTTACGCACAACTGCGTTGCCGATCTTCTTGCTGGCCGAAATTCCGACACGGAACTGCTCTACCTCTCTACGGCGGAACCAGTACACCACAAACTGATGGTTGGCAAAAGATTTGCCATGGCGGTATACGCGCCCAAAGTCCGCCCGGTTTCGAAGACGCAATTTTTTTCGCACGGCGCTTCTCCTTGCTCATCTCTTTTACACACTTCGGCAAGCCAATCCTTACCTCTTATATAGTAAGAAGTATGGACAACATTCCGTCATGGTAATCTCGCTTATTTTACATCCATTTTCAAAAAGCTTCATCTAATATAGGGTAGGAATCGGCACTTCACCCTCTTTTTCACTGCATTTCTACAGATTAGAGGAAGTAATCCGGTCCGTTAATACCTTAATTATGAAAAAAAAGACCACCGTAGTGGTCTTTATGCACGCATTACGCACTCAATACTTTTCTACCTTTTTGGCGACGAGCCGCCAAAACTTTACGGCCATTCTTTGTGCTCATTCTTTTACGGAAGCCGTGAACTTTTTTACGTTTGCTGACATTCGGTCTGAAAGTCGGTCTCATTGTGCTGCACCTCCTTACAAGGGATACGTTTTATATGGAATATACCTAACGTAGCAATCTCCACAAAAAACACCTTTGTACATTTAACCACAAATAGCGGTCAAAGTCAATGTGATTATGAATCCTCTCCCTCTTTTTCGTGTTCAGGATTCAACCCTTCTCATTCACTACTTCATTCTCGTTCACCCTGATTTAACGACAATTTTTTGGTTTCTCCTTCCTCTTATCCAGCATCCCAGCTGTATTCCCTCCCAGCCAAGACCGCTCGTATCCACCTTCTATCCATTCTGCCACTTCAATCCGCTCTTTCTCAGATCGTCGTCGCCAATTCATTCAAAAATAATGTCGGAAACGTTACCGGAAATTTTCAACAGAAAAATAAGCCCCTGTGACCAAAAGGCAACGTCCGTTATACACAGATTCACAAAAAGAACGGTATTGTGATTTAAATGGTCATAACCTGTGCATAACATTTTAGAGCAAAAAAGAGTTATTGTCGAAAACTGAACAAATTATAAACAATATCTTGTGTTGTGAATAAAAATTGTACACAACAGATTGAATTTGTGGATAAATAACCACGAGTCATTGAAATACAAGGCTTCTTTTGCTATGATGATATTACTTTTGAATGTGAATATGTTGTTTTGCCCTCCATATTATCAACACCCTGTGGATAAAGTTGTGAACAAGTTCAATTTATCCATCTTTTTATTTTTGTGCGGATTCGGGATTCTGGGGATATATTCTACATTTTTCATTTGATTTCGACATATTGCAGTCCCGTTTTGGCCTGCGGGATAAAGAGAACGGATCGTGCCGCACATTCCCTCCTGAGAAATATCGCCTTTCTTCTGCCCAGCGGCAGTGGAATTTTCCATCAGTTATTTTTCAGGGTCATTTTGTGCTGCGTTCTCTCATCACACTGCCGCATGATTTAGGCGGCGGTATGTCTTTTTATGGCCTTCAACAAATATTTTTGGGATTTTAGGCGTTTTGCCGAAGCGCCGGGAGCAGCTCTCAGTTCATCGGCAAAATGTCAGGATTTAAAAGGAGTGACGTCTGTGGACAGCCATATCTCTGAACTATGGCAGCAAATTTTATCCATTATACAAACCAAGCTGAGTAAGCCGAGTTACGACACTTGGTTTAAGGCTACCAAGGCAGCGAAACTGAATGACCACTCCATTGTGATTTCTGCTCCGACAACCTTTGCTGTGGAATGGCTTGAAAGCCGCTATACCAAGCTAGTCGGAGCAACGGTTTATGAAATTTGGGGTAAGCAACTGGAGGTCAAGTTCGTCATCGAGGAGAACAAGCCCCCCGAGGTCGATCTTCAGCAGCAACCTCAGCAGCAGCCGGTCGTACATGAAGAAGCCGTGTCCCATATGCTAAATCCCAAATATACATTCGATACATTCGTCATCGGATCGGGGAACCGTTTTGCTCACGCAGCATCGCTGGCCGTCGCCGAGGCGCCGGCCAAAGCGTACAATCCGCTGTTTCTTTACGGCGGCGTAGGTCTGGGCAAAACGCATCTGATGCATGCCATCGGGCACTATATTTTGGAGCACAATCCGACCAGCAAGGTCGTATATTTATCGTCGGAGAAGTTTACGAACGAATTCATTAATGCCATCCGGGACAACCGCGGGGAGAGCTTCCGCAACAAATATCGCAACATTGATATTTTGCTCATTGACGATATTCAATTCATTGCCGGCAAGGAATCGACACAGGAGGAATTTTTCCATACGTTTAACGCGCTTCATGAGGAACGCAAGCAGATTATCATTTCCAGTGACCGGCCTCCCAAAGAAATTCCGACGCTGGAAGAACGACTGCGCTCCCGCTTCGAGTGGGGACTCATTACGGACATTCAGCCGCCGGATCTGGAGACCAGAATCGCTATTCTTCGGAAAAAGGCCCGTGCGGAAAACCTGGACATTCCCAATGAGGCCATGATGTATATCGCCAACCAGATTGATACCAACATCCGTGAGCTGGAGGGGGCGCTGATTCGCGTTGTCGCCTATTCTTCCTTAACCAATCAGGATGTATCAAGCCATCTTGCTGCCGAGGCGTTGAAGGATATTATCCCGTCCAGCCGCCCCAAAATGATCACCATTCAGGATATACAGCATCAAGTCGGGGAATTTTACAATCTGCGTCTGGAGGATTTTAAGGCGCGCAAGCGGACAAAGGCTGTGGCCTTCCCACGACAGATTGCCATGTACCTGTCGCGTGAGTTAACCGACTATTCTCTGCCTAAAATTGGCGAGGCCTTCGGTGGGCGCGATCATACAACAGTCATCCATGCGCACGAAAAAATCTCCAAATCCATTCAAGTGGATCAAGATCTGTTCAAAGTTATCAACAACCTAATAGAGAAAATCAAAAATCCAACCTGAACAAGTTCGGAGCCTATACACAATTTATACACATGTGGATAGGCTTGATTTTATTAGGTTTACAGCTACTTATCCACATATTCAGTGCGCCTATTACTATTACTACTATATTTTAAAGATATTCATCACCTAAATAAGGCCCGCGTCAACGCGTGCTTGAAGGACTAAAAGCCGTAGGAGGAACTTATGAAGATCAGCATTCTGAAAAACGTTTTGAACGAGGCTATACAACATGTATCCAAAGCGATATCAAGTCGTACTACAATTCCAATTCTTAGTGGTATTAAACTGGATGTGAATCATCAGGGTGTAACGCTGACTGCCAGCGATACAGACATCTCTATTCAATCCTTTATTCCAATGGAGGATGGAGACCAGACTGTCGTTCAGGTTGAACAACCCGGAAGTGTAGTCCTGCCAGCCAAATTCTTTGTCGAAATTATCAAAAAACTGCCGTCTCAGGAGATCCGTATGGAGGTAAAGGATCAATTTCAAACTTTCATCTCGTCCGGTGCCACTGAAATTCAAATCGTTGGCCTGGATCCTGAGGAATTCCCTGTGCTCCCCAACATTGAAGAAAATCAGGTTATCTCTGTGCCAGGTGATTTGCTCAAAAATATGATCAAACAGACGGTTTTCTCCATTTCCACCCACGAAACAACACCCATTTTAACCGGGGTATTATGGAATTTGGCTGAGGGAGAATTAAAGTTTGTAGCAACGGACCGCCACCGCCTGGCCACCCGCAGCGCTCGTTTGGAATCGTCTGAAGGCTTGCGTTTTAGCAATGTTGTCATTGCAGGCAAAACGTTGAATGAGTTAAGCAGAATTATTCCGGATCAAAATATGCTTGTGGATATCGTCGTGGCGGACAATCAGGTGCTTTTCAAGGTTGACCGGGTACTATTTTATTCCCGCATCCTGGATGGAACCTATCCTGATACTTCTAGAATTATTCCAACCTCCTACAAAACAGAACTGATTGTGGATACAAAAAGTTTGAGCGAGTCTATCGACCGTGCTTATTTGCTGTCCCGTGAGGAAAAAACGAATATTGTAAGAATGCAATCGTTGGAAAATGGCGGTCTGGAGATCTCCTCCAGTTCCTCTGAGCTTGGTAAGGTGCGTGAGGAAGTGAATGTGTCCAAATTTGAGGGAGAGCCACTCAAAATCTCATTCAACTCCAAATATATGCTCGACGTGCTGAAGGTAATTGACAGTGAGCAGCTGACGATCGCTTTCACCGGCATCATGAGCCCGATTATTTTAAAACCGGCAGATTCCAGCAATGCGCTGTACATCATCCTGCCGTATCGCACAACCAACTAACATGTAGCGTTACCTGCCTGAGAACAAGCGAAAGGATGAACAGCCCTTGAAACGGATATCGATACAGACCGAGTACATCAAGCTCGATCAATTTTTAAAACTGGCTGACTGTGTATCAACAGGTGGAATGGCCAAAGCCCTCCTACAGGAGGGACAAGTCCGCGTCAACGGCGAGCCGGAAGAAAGACGGGGAAGAAAGCTGTACCCTGGCGATACTGTAGAAGTAGAGGACAACGGAAGTTTCGAAGTTACGGCAGGAGCATAATCGCCTAGTCGGCAAGGACTCCTTTTAGGTACGGAGTAGCAAGGGGGACCCTATGTGTTTGTGAACAACATTGCTTTGCAGCAGTACCGGAACTATGAACAGCTGGAGCTGAATGAATTTGGGCCCGTTAATTTGCTGATTGGACAAAATGCCCAGGGCAAAACGAACCTTGTAGAGGCGATTTTTGTACTGGCTTTGACCAAAAGCCACCGAACGTCGCGCGATAAGGAGTTAATCTCTTTCGGAGCTGCTTCTACTCATCTGGCTGCGGATGTGGATAAAAAATACGGAAAAATCAGGCTGGATCTGTCGTTATCCACACAAGGCAAAAAAGCGAAGATCAACGGACTGGAGCAGCGAAAGCTGAGTGATTTTATCGGTTCGTTAAACGTGGTCATGTTTGCCCCCGAGGATCTGGAAATTGTCAAAGGAACACCGGGGGTCCGCCGCCGGTTTCTTGACATGGAAATTGGACAGGTAGCTCCGGGCTATCTGTATCATTTGCAGCAATATCAAAAGGTGCTGGTTCAGCGAAACAACCTGCTCAAGCAAGCTTGGGGGAAAGATATAGCCTCGGTGCAGCTAATGCTGGAGGTATGGAACGAGCAACTTGTTGAGCATGGTGTTAAAATTGTTAAAAAGCGGAAACAATTTATAACGAAGCTGCAAAAGTGGGCTCAGGCCATTCATGAAGGGATCGCGGGGGGGGCTGAAGAGCTAAAATTAACCTATGTTCCCTCCTTCAGTGAGCCAGAGGAAGAAGATGAAGCTGTCTTATTGGAGCGATTTATGATAAAGTTATCCCAAATGAGGGAACAGGAAATCCGCCGTGGCATGACTTTGGCGGGACCCCATCGTGATGATTTGGCCTTTGCCATTAATGGCAGAGAAGTGCATACGTATGGCTCTCAGGGGCAGCAGCGGACGACGGCCCTGTCCTTGAAGCTGGCTGAAATTGAATTAATTCATGAGGAAATCGGTGAATATCCGGTCCTGCTCCTGGATGATGTTTTGTCTGAGCTGGATCCCTATCGTCAGACTCAACTGATCGAAACTTTCCAGAGCAAGGTACAGACCTTTATCACCGCAACCGGGATTGAGAGTTTGAACGCGGAGCGACTCAAGGATGCGAGTATTTATCACGTCCATGACGGGCATGTGGATCACTAAGGAGTGAGTAACCGATATGTATATTCATTTGGGTGGAGAAAAAATCATCCGCTCGTCAGAGCTTGTGGCTATTTTCGATATCTCGATTGAAAAATCCTCTAAAATCTCCAAGCAATACGTGAACCATGCCCAGCAGCAAAAGCATGTCGAGATGATTGGCGAAGAGGAAGCCAAGTCCATCGTAGTGACTCAGAATACGGTGTATTATTCCCCCATCTCCTCAACAACACTCAAAAAGCGGGCAAACCAGTTTGTTGCCAATGCTTAACCATAGAAATCTATAGAAGTAGGTGAAAGGCATGTCTATGAATCAACCGTCTTATGATGCGAGCGAGATTCAGGTCCTGGAGGGCCTGGAAGCGGTTCGGAAACGTCCCGGGATGTATATTGGCTCCACGAGTGTCAAAGGTCTCCATCATTTGGTCTGGGAAGTTGTGGACAACAGCATTGACGAAGCGCTGGCAGGTTATTGTAACAGCATTCAGGTTATCGTTCACACGGATAATAGCATTACCGTTACAGACAACGGTCGCGGCATTCCGGTAAGTGAGCATGCCAAAATGAAAAAATCAGCGCTGGAAGTCGTTATGACTGTACTTCATGCAGGTGGTAAATTCGGAGGCGGAGGGTACAAAGTCTCCGGCGGTCTGCACGGGGTTGGTGTATCCGTAGTGAATGCTCTATCCAGCAAAGTGATCGTTCATGTCAAACGGGACGGACATGTGTATGAACAGGAATATCATCGCGGTGTACCGCAATATGATGTGAGAGTTATCGGTGACACAGATGAGACGGGGACCCAAACGACATTTTATCCGGATGAGCAAATTTTTACAGAAACAACCGTATATGACTATGATACGCTGCAAACGCGGATTCGTGAGCTGGCTTTTCTGAATAAAGGGATTGCCATCAGCCTGACTGATGAGCGGACAGGTGCCAGCGATACATTCCACTACGAGGGCGGAATCAGTGAATACGTACAATTTTTGAATCAGCAAAGAGAAGCACTTCATGAGCAGCCGATTTATGTCGAAGGCTCACGCGATATGATCCAAGTCGAGGTTGCGCTGCAATATAACGACAGCTACACCGAAAATATTTATTCTTTCGCCAACAATATCAACACGCACGAGGGCGGAACGCACGAATCTGGCTTCAAGAGTGCATTAACCCGGATTATTAACGATTATGCACGCAAAAACGGCCTGATTAAGGATAGCAATGCCAACCTGACTGGCGATGATGTGCGTGAAGGTCTGACGGCGATTATCTCCGTCAAAATTCCGGAACCGCAATTTGAGGGTCAGACCAAAACAAAGCTCGGTAACAGCGAGGTGCGAGGGATTGTCGAATCCCTGTTCGCGGAGAAACTTCAGGAATTTCTGGAGGAAAATCCATCTGTCTCTCGCCGCGTAGTTGATAAATCCTTACAAGCAGCACGTGCCCGCGAAGCAGCGCGCAAAGCGCGTGAGCTGACGCGTCGTAAAAGTGCGCTGGAAATCAGCTCTCTTCCCGGCAAGCTAGCGGACTGCTCCTCCAAGGATGCTTCGATTAGTGAGCTGTACATCGTCGAAGGTGATTCAGCGGGTGGATCGGCCAAACAGGGCCGTGATCGTCACTTCCAAGCTATTTTGCCGATTCGCGGTAAAATCCTGAATGTAGAGAAGGCACGTCTGGATCGTATTTTGTCCAGTGATGAAATCCGCTCGATGGTAACTGCAATGGGTACAGGGATCGGAGACGATTTTGACATCTCCAAAGCACGTTACCACAAGGTCATTATCATGACGGATGCAGATGTCGACGGTGCTCACATTCGCACGCTGCTGCTGACGTTCTTCTATCGGTATATGCGTAAAATTTTAGATGCAGGCTATGTTTACATTGCTCAGCCACCGCTGTTCAAGGTAGAGCGCAACAAGGTCATACGTTATGCGAATTCGGAAGCAGAGCGTGATGAGATCATCAGGGAATTTGGGGAAAATGCGAAGTACAATGTACAGCGCTATAAAGGTTTGGGTGAGATGAACGCGGCACAGCTATGGGAAACGACGATGGACCCTGAAAGCCGTACTATGCTTCAGGTAACCATTAATGATGCGATGCTGGCAGATACACTGTTCAACACCCTAATGGGGGATAATGTAGAACCTCGCCGCGACTTTATTCAGGAACATGCTAAGTATGTGAAAAATCTCGATTTTTAATGTGTGATATTTTCATCTTAGCTAATGTACTATTTGCTCGCTATGATTTGAGTTCAACACCAAGGGGCGCCCAAACGGCGTCCCTTTTCTTGTTCATTAACCAGCTAGGGTGAATTTGAATAGTTAACGTCATTGCCCTAGGTCTTTCTCTTAGAGTGTGCAGGCTTGCCCGTGGACGCTGAATAACGGCCATAGCCTACAGCATACCTGAATATTTTATGATAAAGGCTTTTGTTGGGAAGGAAAGAAAAGACTTTAATGGCTGGTCTCGTATTAACCTCCAAAATCCACGGATAGATCTGCTGATCCAATCCCACATCCAATCCAATTTCCTTTAGCCGAGGGTATCTTTTTTGCAGCTGCCAGGCTACTCGCTCGCCTAATTTTGATAGTTTTTGCTCTAGGTGTACTGCTTCCTTTTCATCCAGATAGGGTGCTACAAGTTCATTGAAAAAGCGTACTGTACCACCGCTATGGTGATTGGTGACGACTTTGTCAGGAGCAGCTATGCGTCCTATGATAAGCGTCGTTTCCCAATGTTTCCTCAGGTTCATCTGGGTTAATACCCGCAGGTCAAAGGGACGCGTCTCATGTTGAAGAAGGTCAATCCCGCGTTGGATCAGATATGGACGCTTCTTTATGCGGTTAGAAACCACCTTGTTCAGTTCTTCCAGACTGTCAAAAGTAAGGGTATCTACTTCATAACGAAGGACGTACCAGATTCTCTCTCCGATGATTCCTTCTTCTGTTGGAGGAAGCGGCTCTGTGAGCCTTTCTGCACGCATAACCCCTTTTCCATAAGTACCGTTGTCCGGCTTAATATAGACAGTTCCATACACCGCTAACATTTCGTTCAAGTGCTCGAATGTGTACAAACGTGTCTCCGGTATATAAGGGGCCAACGTCGGATTGGGGAGAATGGCATTTGTTTTGGTCCACTTACTGGCTACTCGCTGAATAGACAAGTATTCTCATTCCTTTCTTTTCGTAATATGAGTCGCGTCCATGGAATTCACAACACTTTAATAAAACAAGGGAAACTAAAGGACAAGCGCGGAAAACAATGATATAATAGAGAAATACGGCGTTTTTCGGAATCTTGCTACATTAGCCCTGACCGTATACGTATTGTATGTGGAAAAGGCCCTTAGGGTGGGGGCTAATCCCCAACTCAGGGGAATTTGTTATAATCAGGGCTTGTTAGTGGTGTAAGGGAACAGCTATCTGCTTCTACCAGAAGGGGTAAGACGAGGGATTTACGCTGTAAAGGGGACAGAGGCGTTTAATTGTGCTCTTTTTGTGAAAGTAATATAATTATACAGATGGGTTTTTAGCCAAAATCCTGCGCAGAGAGCGGAGTATATAGGCAGTGTCTTGTTAGGCTTTTCACATAGAGAGCAATGTATTGAAGGACGAGAAGGAGGACCAGCATGGCCGATCAAAATAACCCGCAGATCATTAACAGGGATATCGGAGTGGAAATGCGCGAATCCTTTATGGATTATGCCATGAGTATTATTGTTAGCCGTGCCTTGCCTGATGTGCGGGACGGACTAAAGCCGGTACACCGTCGTATTTTGTACGCGATGTCCGAGCTAGGCATGTCGCCAGACAAACCTTACAAGAAATCAGCAAGAATCGTCGGCGAAGTTATCGGTAAATATCACCCTCATGGTGATACGGCTGTATATGATACGATGGTGCGGATGGCGCAGGATTTTTCCTTGCGTTATATGCTGGTGGACGGACACGGCAACTTTGGCTCCGTAGATGGAGATATGGCGGCTGCGATGCGTTACACCGAAGCACGGTTGTCGAAGATTGCAATGGAAATGCTGCGTGATTTGAACAAAGAGACCGTTGATTTCATGCCGAACTACGACGGTGAAGAGAATGAGCCTGTCGTGTTGCCTGCACGTTATCCTAACTTGCTGGTCAATGGTGTCGGGGGAATTGCAGTCGGAATGGCTACCAATATTCCTCCGCATAACTTGGGAGAGGTTATCGACGGTGTACAAGCACTAATCGAAAACCCTGACATTACGCCAATGGAACTTATGGATTATATCCAAGGGCCGGATTTCCCGACAGCAGGCTATATCTTAGGTCGTTCTGGTATTCGCCAGGCGTACCAAACGGGCCGCGGTTCTGTGACCATGCGTGCAAAGACCACCATAGAGGAAATTGGCAATAAAGCACGGATTATCGTGCATGAGCTGCCTTACCAAGTGAATAAGGCTCGTCTGGTCGAGAAGATTGCTGAATTGGTGCGTGACAAACGCATTGAGGGCATTACAGATCTGCGGGATGAATCGGACCGTACAGGTATGCGTGTCGTTATCGAGTTGCGTAGAGATGTGAACCCGAACGTCGTTCTGAATAATTTGTTCAAACATACGGCTATGCAGTCTAATTTCGGTATCAATATGCTTGCCATTGTGAACAACGAGCCGAAGATATTGAATCTGAAGGATGTCTTGTATCATTATCTCAAACATCAGGTTGAAGTTATTCGTCGTCGGACAGAATTCGACCTGAAAAAAGCTGAAGCTAGAGCACACATTTTGGAAGGCTTGCGCATTGCTCTTGATCATCTGGACGAAGTTATTGCCTTGATCCGTTCCTCTCAAACTGCAGAAGCAGCTCGTGAAGGACTGATTGAGCGTTTCTCACTTACTCTTGAGCAGGCTCAAGCTATTCTCGATATGCGTCTGCAACGCTTAACCGGTTTGGAACGTGAAAAGATCGAGAATGAATATAACGAATTACTACAAAGGATTGCCGAATACCGCGAAATTTTGGCCAACGAGCATTTGGTGCTTAACATCATTAGCGAAGAGCTGAATGAGCTTAAGGAACGCTTTGCTGATGAGCGTCGTACTGAAATTACAGTAGGTGAAGAGAGCATTTTGGATGAGGATCTTATTCCTCGTGAAGATGTTATTATTACCGTAACCCATACCGGGTATATTAAACGCCTTCCCGTTACTACCTATCGCAGTCAAAAACGCGGTGGTCGTGGTGTAGTGGGTATGGATACCAAGGATGAAGATTTTGTAGAGCATCTGTTTATTACGAATTCACATCATCACTTGTTATTCTTCACCGACAAGGGCAAAGTATATCGGATTAAGGCTTATGAGATTCCAGATCTCAGTCGGACAGCCCGGGGGACACCGATTATTAATCTAATTCAGATTGAGCAGGGCGAGTCGATCAATGCGGTTATTCCAATTGAGGAGTTTGTTGAGGATAGCTATCTGTTCTTTGCGACCCAACAAGGGATTATCAAGAAGACGCCGCTCGACGACTATGCTAATATTCGCAAAGGTGGCCTGATCGCCATTAACCTGCGTGAAGATGATGCCCTGATCGAAGTAAAACTGACGGACGGACAGCAGGAAATGATTATTGGTACGGCAGAGGGCATGTCTATTCGTTTCCCTGAGAGCGATGTACGGTCTATGGGCCGTAGCGCTACGGGGGTTAAAGGGATCAGTCTCGATGAGAGTGATGCTGTAATAGGTATGGATGTTGTTGATACCGACCTGGATATCCTGATTGTAACGGCCAAAGGCTATGGCAAACGTACCCCTGTAGCGGATTATCGTATCCAAAGCCGCGGAGGTAAGGGAATTAAGACAATTAATGTTACGGATAAAAACGGTCCGGTTGTCGGCCTTAAGGTTGTAAAAACTGAAGAGGATTTGATGATCATTACGGCCAGTGGTACCGTGATTCGGACCAGTATGGATGAAATCTCTACAATGGGCCGTAATACACAAGGGGTAAGGCTGATTAACATCCGCGAGGATGATTCGGTTGCTACTGTATGTCGTGCGAACAAGAATGAGGAGCAGGAAGAACTGCTTGAAGAGCTATTAGAGGGCGGGGAAGCCAGCGAAGGTGCATCTCCATCAGGTGCTGAGCCTGTTCTTGATATGGATACAGAAGGTACGGAAGGCAGCGATTCAGAGTCTTCTGAGAACGAATAAGAAGCCACCCATACTACACAAGTGGTTACTGGATTTTTAAGTGATGAGGAAGACTCCTTGACTATTGTGGTCAGGGAGTCTTTTTCTTATTCTGGTTTGAATTCAGAAGGCCAAGCTTTAAATGGTATAAAATGAATGTACAGGATCATTTCCAAGTAATATAATGACATCATAAACTGGCAGCTGGAGCAGCTGTTGTGAGAACAGAGAGGTTGACCATGACAACTGTACCCGTATCCGAATTAAAAGCAGGGCTTAAACTGCAAAGCGATGTATTTACTGAAATGGGCAGCTTGCTGCTGCCGAAAGGGCGCATTCTACTGCCCCGGGACCTGGAAATTTTACAGGCGTTCCTGATCCAGCAAGTGGAGGTAGGGATGGAGGATGATGCAACTTCCGGCGGTGATCATGCTACTGTTCGATCGGGAGCAGCTGAGTCACAAGCCCCCTTAGATGAGCGGGATGAGTTTACACAATTCCAGGATGAGTATGACAAAATGGTGATGCTTGTTAAGAGTGCATTCCAATCAGTGCTTGTCTCTAGTTTATCTATATTTGAGCTACGAAGTCAGCTGGAGTCCTTATTGGCGCACATACAGCGCTATAACGTAATGACATTTATTCCGCGATCCATGATCGAAGTTGATTATATTTTTCACAATGCTGTATTGACCTCACTTACTTCGTATTCCATTGCGCAATGGATTGGTTTGCCCCAAAAGGACTGGATGCAGGTTGCCTTTGCCGGATTGCTTCATGATATTGGCAATGCCAAAATGGACCCGGTCATCCTCTACAAGCCTTCTGCATTAACAGGGGAGGAGCAAGAGGAGATCCGTCGTCATACTTCACTGGGATATCAGTTGCTCAAAAATGTGAAGGCCATTAACGAAGGCGTGCGTCTGGCTGCTCTTCAGCATCATGAAAAAGTGGATGGTACCGGATACCCATTGCGTCTCAAGGGGGAACAAATCCACATATACGCTAAAATTGTCGGAGTGGCTGATGTATTTCATGCCATGACGCTGGAGAAGACATATCGACCTGCCCAATCACCATACCTGGTTTTGGAGCAAATCAAATCAGAATCGTTTGGCAAGCTGGACCCAAGTGTAGTACAGGTTTTCATTCACAAGCTCACCCAATTTAACAACGGGACCAAAGTACGTCTTAATGATAATCGCATAGGGGAAATCATATTTGCTGATCGAGATCATCCGACTCGTCCGTTGGTTCAAGTAAATGGGGAAATCGTTAACTTGATGCTTCACAGAGAGCTTTATATTGAATGTATTGAGACTTAATTCTTTTTTTGAAAAAAAAGAGTTGCAAATTATAATAAAAGTATGATATATTCTTTCTTGTCGCTTCAAGTGTTGTCGAAAAAGAGTAAAAACACTTTCGAAAAAAAGTGTTGACATAACTCTGAGAAATATGATACACTATAAAAGTTGCTGAGGGGTTAAGGCCTGAGGCTAACATGAAGTGTTTGATCTTTGAAAACTGAACAACGAGTGAGTAATGATTTTGTTC
>NZ_JH601083.1:0-597 GCF_000245715.1 Paenibacillus sp. Aloe-11
CGGCTGGATCGACTCCGATGCAATATGCACAGACTTCACTGCTCCTTCTGCCAGCGCTTTGTCCTGTACTGCTCCTGCTGCTAAATGCCGAGTGTGTACGGCCTGCTCAGACAAATGTGAAGGACCTACGCTTCCTTCCGCCAGATTCGTCGCTTGCACTGAGCGTGCCGCCAGCTTTTCCGAGGTGATACTTTCTGCTTGAAGCGCACGACCCGATATACTGTCCGGGGCCATGTGTTGGTCTTGAATGGACTCCTTAGCCACATGCCAGGACTGCACCGCTCCATTCGCGATCTTGCTGGACGTAACCGCTCCTTCCTGCAAGGCATCCTCCGACACCGCCTGCCCTCCTACATGCTGTTGCTGGATGGCCCCTGCTTGCAAATGCTCCGACTGGACGGAATCCAAAGCGATATGTTTTGACTGCACTGCGCCTTCTGCCAGCGCAGATCCTTGGACCGCCCCATCGGCCAGATGCTGAGGGTGTACGACATGCTCCGTCAGATGTACGGAGCTTACACTAGCTTCCGCCAGATTCGAAGCATGCACCGCCCGAAGCGCAAGCTTCTCACTGTTCACGCTTCCTGCCTGGAGGGC
>NZ_JH601084.1:0-3072 GCF_000245715.1 Paenibacillus sp. Aloe-11
GCAAAGAATGAAGCGCCTCTACCAGCATCTTTAGCGTCATACCAAGCGATGAAAGCCTCCAGTTCTTTCTTACTTAGATCGAATTCTTTATCAAGTCCTGTGTCCATAGTCACAACCAAGATTGCTCTATCACCTGATGGACCAGGGGAGGGAGTAGGATCGCTGCTAGGAACAGGAGTAGCTGAAACCTCATATGAATTGTTGCTTTCTCCAGCAGAATTAAGGGCACTTACGACATAGTAGTAGGTAGTTCCATTTACTACATTAATATCAGAGTAAGTAGATTCAGTGACGCTAGTAGCTATAGTGGTGTAAGGTCCACTCTTTGTTGTTGAACGTTTTACATTGTAGCTGATTGCTCCAGAATCAGCTGTCCAATTAAGTATTATTTTTAAATTTTCTGGAGTTGCTTTTAGATCAAGTGGCACTGAGGGAACGGGTTTAACCGGTGGTGTGATAACTGGGTTGTACGGTTTAATTTCGCCCGTATCATCAAAATCGATTCCCCTGTTAATTAAATACTCACTTCTGTTATTAATGATCTCTACATAATGTTCTTTAAATTCAAGGTTAAGCACTTCAAAACCTATCTTTGCTAATCCTTCATCTTTTCCTCTTGTATCAAGGTTAGTTACAACAGGTTTTCCGTCTATTTTTATTGTTATATTTGCTGAATTTGACCACCAAGTGTTCATAATATAGCGCATTTTGCTACCAATGAAATTAAACTTGATTGCAGAGCCTGATGTTTGCCATTTTGATTGATAGTAATTTTGGTCCAGGTGCTGATATTGTCCCGTATACGTGAAATTCTCATTATTTGGTTTGATTCTTTGCCAACCTTTCTCAGGGTTTGGAAGTAAAGTCCCTTTTATAGTAGCTGCAGAGGTGTTTGAGGCAAAACAAAATAATAATAGTAAAGACAACAATGTAGGTATAACTATTTTTTCATGTTTTTCCCTCCTTAGAAATTAAACCCATAAAAACAATACAGTATATTCCAATATTTGTCCAAAGGTAAATGTCTGTATTCAAATAAATTTGAAATGAGGATTTTTATTTAACATAGCAAAGTATTTTTTCTGGTTATTAGGCTCCAAGTTTTTGTTTTATGACAACGTACGCGATACTTTGACATGTCTCCCAATATAGTATTGAGAAGATATAAATTATTATGGAAGTGTCATTAGATAAAAGGAATCGCAAGAGGATTAATTGTATTTTTACTGACGGCTATTTTTTCTGTGCAAGGCGTCTATGCTAAATCGGCAGCAATCATCAGGGAGCAGGATCATGGGTAAGTCATCAGTTAGATAAATACGCTGATGGAACAAAGGTAAGATTTATAGTGAAATAATAATAAGAACTCATACCAGCTTCTTGAACTGGTATGAGTCCTTTTTTTGAAAGTTATTTCTTTTCTCCTAACAAGCTGTACGATAATAAGAAGCCAGACAACACAAATATTAAGTTAAGATTTGAAGATAGATAACTTACTGCTAAATAATAAATTATGACTAAAAGGGAGGGGATGAAGGCAAAGATAAAATTATTTTTTTTGAATACAAATTTCAAACTTCCAGTGAAAATTAATGAAAAGTATATCCCTAGTAAAAAGTATAAAATCCACTGATATGTTAAATACGGTTGATATTTAAAAGTAATAGACATTTGATTTTGGGAATATTCATCAAATAGATTAATTAATTTCAAAAATATTACAAATACCATAAACCAGATAAAAATTAATAATTTCTTCATTATTTTTCCTCCAGAAAGGGTTGTTTTATTTATGCAATTGCTTAATAATGATATTATAACATACAAAAAAGGAAAATTAATGAAGAAAAAACTAATTATTTTGAATAAGGATCCCTAATCTAAATGTGTATTTTTTATGTCAGACAAAACTCCCCTTACTTAGACATTCATTAAGTGTATATTTATAGATGAAGGTACTATAAAGGAGGACTAAAAAATGAAGATGAAACCAGGAAGGAAATCTATCTTATGTTTTTCCGCAGCCGCTCTTTTATTTTCGGCCTTGGCACCTTTGTCCGCTTTTGCAGATGGAACAACTGTCACATCTGATACTTACAACCAATCTCTAAGTCGAACTATAGCTTTATCTAATTTAGTAATTTTTAAAGAGGACTCATTATACACTGATGCATATATTTTACAGAAATCGGTGAAGTTTTCAATTGGTGGTTTAGAACATCCTTTTAAACTTGAAAACTATAAAAGAGTATCTTGGACAAAGGATGAGAACGAGCCTAATGTAGATAATGTATTGAGTACTAAAGTTGCACCAAAAACAGGAACTTTGCATGAAGCTAAAACCTCTGAGCGTCTTGATCGTATAAAAGAAAAATTTAATAAAAAAGATGGTATTATATATGGGTGGGTTCAACTGGCAGGTGAAGATACTTGGTCTAAAGCAGGATCTGTAAAAATAACATTTCAATGAAACTGCTTTAAGGCCGTGGATATAGAACTGTAGATACTCTTTTCATCATTATTCCAATATCGTGTGAGACTCATACAACTATTATGGTATGAGTCTTTTTTTGTTTTGCGACAGCAAGCACGATACTTCGACATGTCTACCGATATAGTATTGAGAAGATTTAAAATACTATGGAGCAGGCAACAATATCAAAGACATTAAAGTTACTGCCGGAACGAATGTTGTCAATGCAACTTACAGTATCTATGATTCAAAATTAAAGATTATACCTAATGAACTACTTTCGGATAACATGTTGTACACAATTCATATTCCAAAAGGAGCATTAGTGTATGCTAATAACGTATCGAATGAGCAAAATTGTCTTTGTTACCTACATACGAGGGGCAGTTAGATTTCTTCGTTGCTCATTTTTGTGTCTTGAATAACGAACGAAAGCTACTACGGATACTCTACAATTACCCAACTCAAATGCAGCGAATGCAAACAGTTTGCAAACCTTAGTCTAGTAAATGTAAAAAGGACTTCACCGGCTGTAGCCGGATAGAGTCCTTATTGTGGTTTATTTAGTTGAATACTCACTTACTTCAAATGTAAGGATT
>NZ_JH601086.1:0-4162 GCF_000245715.1 Paenibacillus sp. Aloe-11
GTTTGCCAATCGGTACCGATGAATACCCCATATCCTCTTCCCGGTACGTCCACGCCGTTGCTATGACACTCGATTCACTCGGACCATAGGCGTTCATATACTCCACGCTGTCCTTCCACCGCGTCACCAGTTCTTTCGTGATCGCTGATCCACCTGTCACCAGTTTTTTCAGTGCCGGCAGCTTGTCGGGTTCTATCCCCGCCAGATAGGTAGGCGGTAGCAACGCAATCGTAATTTGGTTTTCGTTGACAAAGCGCGCAAACTCATTCAGGTTATTAATAATATCTCGCGAAACCAGATAAAGCGTTCCGCCTCCCAGTAAAATCGTGAACATTTCCCAGACCGAAGCGTCAAACGAACTGCTGGCAAACTGCAGCATCCGATCCGATCCGTTCACCCCCCATTGTTCCTGGAAGAAATGCCAAAGGTTGATGATTCCCCGGTGTTCTACCATGACCCCTTTGGGCTTCCCAGTAGAACCTGAGGTATAGATGATATAGGCCAAATCCTCCGGCTTGTTAACAGGTTGCAGATTGGCATGGCCATCCAGTTCTAAATGCTTCAACTCTTCGCCAGCCACATCCATGATCGGGCCGTGATAAGTGAGCTTGTCCCGGAGATGCTTTTGCGTCAGCAGCATGGACGCGCCGCTGTCCTCCAGCATGTAGTGAATCCGTTCCTCCGGATAGTTCGGATCGATCGGCAGGTAGGCTCCGCCCGCTTTGAGCGTGCCCAGGATGCCGATGACCATTTCCATGGAACGCTCCGTCATGATGGCGACGATATCGTCCGCCTTCACTCCGCGCTCTCTCAAGACGATGGCCAGCCGATTCGCCTGCTCGTTCAGTTCCCGGTAGGTCAGTGTTTGCTCTCCCCAGACTAAAGCCGGATGATCTGCTCTTTGCTCCGCTCGTTCCTCAAACAACGCGTTAATCGTTTGATCCTTCGGATACTCCGCCTCCGTGCGATTAAAATCGCGGAGCAGCAGGCTGCCCTCTTCCTCCGGTACGATTTCGATATCTTCGATTCGCATCTTTGGACAACGGACGATTTCACGGATGATCATTTGAATCTGCCCGGCTACCCGCTCCATAAAGTTTCTGTCATAGGCCAAGCTATTGTAGCGGAATTTGATCTGCAAATCATGTTCAGGCATAACAATGAAATTAAAATCAAAACTCGTCTGTTCGGAGACCTTTGCGGACAGAACCCTCAAATCCGGTCCGTGGTCGCCCTGTCCTTTGACGGCTTCCTCCATCGGATAATTTTCAAAGGCCAGCAGGTTTTGCACCAATCCGCTTCCATGAGCGGTCCGCGACTGAATTTCTGCCAGCGGATAATAGTGATGCTGCTCAGATAGCCATGCCTCCCGCTGCAGTTTGGCAACCAGGGCCGAGAAGCTTTCTTCCTTTTCTGCCCGGACTCTGACAGGAATCGTATTGATAAATAGCCCTACCATCCGTTCAACACCTTGGATTTCCGCCGGCCTTCCCGAGACAACCGTCCCGAACACCACATCCCGGGTATTGTTGTACCGTTGCAGCAAAATCCCCCATACGGCCTGAATCACCGTACTTAACGTAGCGCCGCTTTCTCTTGCAATCCCCTCCAAGCTTTCCTTCATGTCTCTATTTATCGTAAAATCGTATTCCTCCTGAATGTATCCCGAATTAGCCCTGCTATTTTTGGTTTTGGGCAGCAGCGCCGGCTGTTCGTACTCCGTAAGATAATTCTCCCAGTAAGCCGCCGTTTCCCGATCATCCCTTTGTTCTAGCCACTGGATATATTGACGATAAGGATGCACCGTACCTAATTGCGGTATGCTTCCTTGATGAAGCGCACTGTAAACTTCCAGCAGCTCTTTAAATACAATGCCAAGACACCAACCATCCATAATGATATGATGAAAACTCCAAATCAAACGGTAGCTGTCGGCACTCATTCTAATCAAAGCGAATCTGATTAGCGGCTCCCGGGTGAGATCAAAGCCCTTTTCTCTGTCCTTGTCCAAATAGGCTTCAACATAGTTTTCTTTTTCTCTCTCTGTCAAGAAGGAAATATACTCGAAAAACATTTCAGCCGGTCTGTCCTTTAAAACGACCTGAAGCGGTTTTTCCACCTTTTCATAAACAAAGGCGGTCCGCAAAATATCGTGCCTTTGAATTACCTGCTGGAAAGCTCGCTCAAACAAACTTCTATCGATCTCACCCTGCAGACTGATCACGGCCTGCTCAAAATACGCATGTGAGTTTTGCTCCCTGAGGAAGTGGTATAGCATTCCCGACTGCATAGGGGTCAGTGTATAAATATCCGTGATATTGGACCTGGAATCCCCCATCGCGCGGTATACCTCTTCTACCTCCTCCATCATAATGTGTCTGGAACTCACATCACTGGCTGTCAGTTCCGTATATTCCCGTGATGCGCAATGCTCAATAATTTGCTCCAGATTACGCTTAAAGCTTTCCCCTACTCTGATCAGCGTGGCCTTTTCATATTCGTGCTTGTGATAGGCAAAGCTCAGTCGCAGCTTTCCATCAGCCACCCTTCCGTTAATGTCCAGGCAATAAGGTCTCTGCATATCGGGTGAAATGGTCTCTTCGGCAAGAACATCAGAGAGGGTAAATATTTCGGTATCGATATCCTGGTCAAATTGCCCCAGGTAGTTGAAGCTGATCTCAGGCCGCAATTTTAATTTTAAGATTTCTTCGTCCTGAACAATCGTTTGGTATTTTAAAATGCCATAGCCGATGCCTTTATGCGGAATACGCCGGAGGCTTTCTTTGACGGATTTCAGACGGGAAGACACGTCTTTGACACCTGACATATCCAAAATCACAGGGTATTGGGCGGTAAACCAGCCAACGGTTCTGCTGATATCCACATCCTGAATGATTTCTTCGCGCCCATGCCCCTCCAGGTTAACAAGTACCTTGTCTTCTCCTGTCCATTCTCGAATCGCCTCTCCCAGTGCCATCAAAAGAACATCGTTGATTTCCGTATTGTAAGCCTTGTTCACTTCTCTTAGCAGCTTGGCGGTTTGGACTTCATCCAACTCGATTTCGATATGGTCGCTATCCATATATTTTCTGCTATGAACGGAATGATCCTTGGGAATAGGCTTGATTTCATTCTGCTCCAGCTCGCGCCAATATGTGATTTCCTGCAGAAGCTCCCCGCTGCCGGCATACGTATAAAGTTGTTCAGACCATGCGCGGAAAGAGTCCGTTTTCCCTCTGAATGTAATTTTTTCTCCCTTTTCCGCCTGCCGGTATCCCGTAGAAAGATCCTCAAAAAGAATCCGCCAAGAAATCCCGTCAACCACCAGGTGGTGAATACTTATGCACAGATAGTCACCGTCTCCCGTTTTGAACAAGCCTGCATGCATCAGAGGTCCACGCTCTAAATCCATGCCTGACTGAAGCCGGATGGCTTCCTCCTTTACCGCATTGGCATTTATATCATCCTTTGTAAAATCCTTTACCTCCAGTGAATATAGCTCGCCTTCCATGTCCCGGTTGAACAAAGCCACCTGTCCCGCCTTCTCACGCACTACAATACGCAGCGCATCATGGTGCTCCACCAAGCGGTCGAACACTTTTCTTAACCTCTTTTCGTCAAAACCCTGTTTCCGATGTAACAGAACTGACTGGTTGAAGTGATGTGTTGCTGCAAAAGGCTGCTCGAAAAACCAGCTTTGGATAGGCGTGAGCATCATTTCCCCTGTTACCATTCCTTGAAAAGCAGTATGCTCGACAGATTGTACATAAGCACTCAATTGCTCAATTACAGGATGGTCAAAAAGATCCTTCAACTGCAGCTTTAGCTTGTAATCGTGAAGTTTGGACACGACCTGGATGGCTTTAATGGAATCTCCCCCCAGATTGAGAAAGTGATCCTTAATGCCGACCCGTTCGACTTTCAGGACTTTTCCCCATATTTCAGCCAATATCTTCTCTATCTTGTTTCTCGGTGCCTCATATTCCTCCACTGCACTCACACTCAGATCGGGCTCAGGCAACGCCTTTCGGTCAATCTTTCCGCTCGGAGTCATCGGCATGTGTTCCAGCTGCATAAAGCTGGACGGCACCATGTAATCAGGCAGCTCCTGCATAAGCTGTTCCCGCAGCTCTTCCGCTTCCGGTTCGCCTTCTGCTGTAAT
>NZ_JH601087.1:0-1163 GCF_000245715.1 Paenibacillus sp. Aloe-11
TGGCAAACCAAGTGGTACATAGGTACAGAGTTTTAATAAAAAAGAGCTCCGAAGGGCTCAGGCAGACTTTTTCGTATTTGCATTGTAATCTTGTACAGCCTTTTCGATTACAGCGCGGATTTCCTGTTCAGTTACATTCAATCCCATTACCCGCAGTCTACCGATCACATAGTCAATGGCTTCCTGCAGCTTCTTATCTCCTTCAAATCCCTTAAACACTGATTCTGCGTATGCTACTGCCTCAACTCCAACTTTGTGAAGAAACTCCCGGTCTTTCACAGATGTATTGGATACATAATATTCAGTTGCCTTCTGCTGAGCCTTTTTAAGGGCACTTGTAGCAATTGTAGCCAATAGACCAATTAACGCAGTTACGATGGTTAACACGTAGGGTTGAGCTGCTTCTATAATTTGTTCCTTCATTATATTTCACTCCTTATTATAGTTTAGGGAAAATGTCTACACGCTTTGGATTTTCTTTGTCCCAGTAAACGCGTGCTCCTAAGGATGCACCCAGTATGCGAGTTGGTACATAACCGACACCATTAATATTAACTGTCTCCACCGCTTCGCCGTTGATGGTAACCTTGCCGTTCGTGTATCCGATCTTACCGCCAAGCATTTCACCGATCGGCCGGGAAGGTACAAAGGTTACATTCTTAATGCTATATCCCGTGAACTCCTGACTACCTACAATGACCTCCATTGTCGGGTACGGCGCTGGCTTATCGGATGGTTTAGGGATTACTGGCGTTGGTGTAGGTTGCACATCGGGTCCCGTAAATGGTACGCCTACGTGAGCACACAGGCCTTTGGCGATGGCAAGAGCGACATTGTTTTGAAAGTCGTTGTCAAAGAGCGTAGCCTCTTCCACTGCGTTGCTGATAAATCCTACTTCAACCAGGACTGCATCCATTGTGGTAGACCTAATAACTTGGAAGTTGCCATAAGCCACACCGCGGTCTCTAAGCCCTGTAGCTGTTACCATATGCTTGTGTACAGTGTTGGCAAGGTTTTTACTTGTCGGCCGCATATAGTACGTTTCTGTACCTGTTGCATCTGGATTACTGCTGCTGTTCGCGTGGATGGATACAAAGGCATCTGCGCCAGCTTTGTTCGCGATAGATACACGCTCTTTAAGCTCTAAAAATACGTCTGTGCGG